>NZ_LR880474.1:684574-1369148 GCF_904066215.1 Microbacterium sp. Nx66 | reverse complement strand
GAACACCCACGGCGTCTCCTTCAAGATCGCGGCGGAGGTCGAGTTCACGCCCGACACCGAGGGCGTCATCTTCGCGCACGGCTCCCGGTTCGGCGGCCACGCTCTGGTGGTCAAGGACGGTCAGATCCATTACGTCTACAACTTCCTCGGTATCCCGCCGGAGGACCGCATCTCCGGCCCCGCCCCCACTTCCGGGAAGCACATCATCGGGGTCGATTTCGTCAAGGAGGGCATGGGCGAGTACCGGGAGGGCGTCGGGCCCGCGCGGCTCTACATCGACGAGGAGAAGGTCGACGAGAAGCAGATCCGCACGGTCCTCGGTCACTTCTCGCTCTGCGGGGAGGGCCTGACGATCGGACGGGACAGCGCCGACCCCGTGTCGTCCCTGTACGGATACGGATTCGACTTCCGCGGCGGGAACATCGCCCAGGTCGTGTTCGACATCGCCGACGACGCCTATCTCGACCTGGAGGCGCACCTGGCGGCCGCCATGGCCCGCGACTGACGGCCCGGCGGCCGCCCAGGCCCTCAGAGCAGTCCGAGGGCCTGGGCGGCCGCCGTCACCCCGTCGCGGTCCGAGACGCCCAGCTTGCGATAGATGTTGCGCACGTGCGTCTTCACCGTGTTCGGCGAGATGTACTCCTGCTGTGCGATCTGGCGCAGCGTGGCGTTGCGACTCAAGGCGCTCAGCACGATGCGCTCGCGCTGCGTCAGCTCCTCCTCGACGAGGACCCCGGCGGCGGCGAGCCGCTCCCGCACCCGATCGGCGAAGTGCGTGCGCGCCCCGACCGTCGCCCGGGCCGCGAGCAGCCGCGACACGACGGGTCCCGCTTCTGCGATGCGGCGCACATGATCCTCCGGCTCCGCGAGGGCGAGGGCGGTCGCGAGCGCCAACTGCGCCCGATCCGGCTCCCCGTCGTGCACGTCGAGCTCGGCTTCCACCAGCCACGCGTCGATCATCGACGCAGGAAGCAGACACGGGGTCGCCCCCTCCAGCACCGACGCCAGCGCACCCCGGGCGATGCCGTCCCGGCGGTCGTGCACGGCGGCGATCGCGCGGAGCACGAGCACATCCCCCGTATCCCCGAGCGCGTCCTCCATGTCGGTGATGAAACGGTCGCGGAGCGTCGGCTCCCCCAGCCGGTCGAAGGCATGGACGGCGAAGGGCGCCATCATGGCGTACCAGTGCGGCGGAAGCGGCAGATCATCACGGGGGGTCAGGGTGTCCAGGAGCCGCACGGCCGCCTCGCGGGGATCCGCGGACCGGTCCGCCTCGAGCAGCCCGCGCATCCCCTGCAGGCCCCGCGCGATCGCGGTCTCTCCGCCGTCGGCGATCACCCGCGCCGCCGTGTGCAGGGTCTGCGCCTCGTCGATGGTCTGCATGCCCTCGTAGGGTGCCCAGAAACGCCAGACCCGCGTCACCTCGAAGAAGGGATTGTCCGGCTCGTCGAACTCGTGCCAGCGGTGCTCGAGAGCGGCTCCCGCGACGATGGCGTCGCGGAGCCTCCCGCGGAACAGCACGCTGGTGGCGAGGACAGCTTCGGCCTGCAGCTCCGCCGCGCGCGCCCCGATCGCTCGCGCGAGATCCCCCGCGAGTCGCGCGGTCGCCTCCGCCTGATCCAGCCGTCCGATGTAGAGCTCCGCCGTCGCGGCCTCCAGGAGGGCGTAGGTGTCGAGCTGCTCCTCTTCGCTGAGGCCGCGGAGGGCGGCGCCCGCCCCGTCGAGCGCCTCGGCGATCCCGCCCCGGCGCAACGCGGTGTGGAGTTCGATCCCGTGCCGCCACCGACGGTCGACGTCGGACTCCCCCGCGTCGACGGACGGCACGATCACGGCGGCCGACGGGTCCCCGCAGGACAACTCCGCCGCGGCGATCAGCATCCGCACCGTCGGCACCGATCGCAGGGCAGCCGGCAGCTCCCCCATCACCTGCCGCACCGCGTCCGCGCGGCCGTCCAGCACGAGCTGCATCCCACAGCGCCGCAGGACGCCGGTCGTGCAGGCCGTCTCCCCACCGCGGACCGCGTGCCGCAACGCGAGGAGAGGCTCCTGTCGGGCGGCGAACCAGTCCGCCGCCCGACGGTGGAGCTGCTCCTCTCGGTCGGGGCCGCCTTCCCGCAGCCGGCCGAGGAGGAACTCCCGCAGCAGTGGCGGATAGTGGTAGCGGGGCGGGTCCGCGGCGTCGGGTCCCGCGAGCACGGTGAGGCGGAGCAGCCGGTCGATCAGGGCCGTCACGGCCCCGGCTTCCGAGAGCACTGCGGCGAGTTCGGCGGTGAAGGTCTCCACGACCGCCGTCGCCTCCAGGAAAGACCGGAGCTCGCCGTCCAGGTCGCCGAGGACCTCCTCGACGAAGTAGTCTGCGACTTCGGGGGCGTCTCCGCGGAGCGGACGGGAGAGCACGGTCTGCGCCCCCGCGGCGTCGAGCATCATGAGCTGCAGGCCGGTCGCCCATCCCTCGGTTCGGGAGAGCACGGAGCTGATCTCCCCCTGGGAGAGCCGGATACCCCGCGTGCGGAAGAACGCCCTGACCTCGGTCGGGTCGAACGCGAGCGCGCGGGCGTCCAGTTCGAGCGCCACCCCCGCGATGCGTCGACGCGCCAGAGGGATGGCTCTCGTCCCTCGTCCGGAGAGCACCACGTGCACGTTGCCCGGGGCGTTCTGCACGAACGTCGAGATCAGCTGCGCGGTCTCCTCGTCCTCCACACGGTGCACGTCGTCGACGACGACGACGATGCGCCCCCTCGCCTCGCTGAGGGCCCGGGCGAGCGCCCGCGCCGTGGCCGCGGACCGCAGGGAGGACACCTGGGACAGCGCGTCCTGCAAGCCGGGATCGTCGATCCGCTCGAGGGCCGCACGCACGAGCGGCAGGTCCGCCTCCCCGCGCTCCAGCGCCACCCACACGAGCGCGATCTCCGCATCGGCGCGGAGATCCTGCGCCCACTGCAACAGCAGCCTGGTCTTCCCTGATCCTGCCGGCGCGCTCACGAGCGTGAGCGTCCACGGCCCGTCCATCGCGGCCGTCAATCGCGAGAGCAGGCGCTCTCGACGGACCTCGCCCTTCACCGCAGCAGGTAGGGGACTCTCGTCCGTTCCCGCCCTCCGTACATCGTGCAGCACTCGAAACCCCCCGATTTCGATCTTGCTCCCCCTCGCGGGCAGTCTATTGCAAGGTGGGAGCGGTCCCGCAAGAGGTATCGCGGACCGGGCTCACTCGGTGACGCCGGCGCGCACCGGCCGTCGGATCGCCAACAACGCCGGCACCAGCGCCCCGAAGAACAGCGCGAGGGCCACGCCCAGGAACGTCTCGAGGGTCCGCTCCAGGAAGCGCGCGGTCGGCGACTCGACCGATGTCGACAGCAGCAGGGTGAGGACGAGGAAGGTCGTGAAGGCGGGGGCGACATACCACCGGCTCTCCTGCACCGCGCCGAGACACCCCAGCACGACGCCGATCGCGAGGCCGATCACCGCACCACTCGGAGACAGCAACGCGAAACCGGCGGCCGCCAGCGCTCCGATGAGCACCGACGCCGCCCGACCGACGCTGCGGAGGACGAGCTGCCCGCGCACGGGACGCATCACGAGCAGCACGGCGCCCGTCGCCCAGCCCACGTGCTCGACCCCGGTCGCGAAGCCGATGGCGGCCGCCGTCCCCGCGGCGGCGCCCAGGAGAATCCCGTAGATCAGCAGGGCTCGCCCCTTGGGCATGGCCGCCGGGGCCCGCGCACCCGCCCCGTGCTCCGGCCACAGAAGCGCGATGAGCCACGCGTAGATCGAACCCGTGACGATCGCGCCCGCCAGAAGGAGCGTCGTCGAAGACAGGGGGAAGCTCAGACCGATCCCGACCATGGGCAGGACAAGGGTCAGAGCGAGCTGTCCGGCGCGCTCCCGCGCGGCGAGCATGCTGGCCAGCACCGCCAGCACGGCCAGGGCGAGCACGGCGAAGATCGGTACGAGGGAGAGGGTGGCGCCGAGCAGGAGCCCCAGCGCCACCAGCGCCCCCAGCACCGGGATCGCCGAGCGGGCCCGCCGCCGCGGGGGCAGTCCGATGACGGCCGCGGGCAGGACCCCGATGCTCAGCGCCAGCGCGAGAGCGGGGTCGAACGGTGCGACCGCGATCGGAGGCACGGCGTACAGGACGCCGAGACCGAACCGCGACCACCGCCACGTCAGTCCCCCGCGCGCCGCCATCATCGTCTCGCTCTCCGGTTCCGGCTGCGGTCGGGCATGCTCTCCCCGGTATCGATCGCCCCACGGATCCCTCGTGCCGTCAGCCTAGGCAGGCGATGACCGCGCGTCACCGCTCGTCGGGCACTTCACCCGGGTGAACGCCCCCGCGCTCCTCCCGGTCCGCCGCGGCCCGGAGCCCGACATCGACGGCAGGGTGCACGCGGCCCGCCTCCACCAGCCCGGCGTACCAAGGGGTCCGCGCCGCGACGACGGACGCCTCCTCCGGCAGAGCCGCGAGGTGGAGCTGCACACCGAGTTGAGCCAGCTCCCGGTCGAGCGCCTCCAGGGTGTCGAGCACGGTGATGGACATCACCACCTGCTGCGGCAGCCCGAGCACGAGCGTCCGCACCGGCTCGGCCTGAGCCGCGACCGTCTGGACGATGAGCCGCTGGTTGGCGAGCGCGTTCGCGGTGTACAGCCCCCGTTCCGGTTCCAGACCGAGAGCACTCCCCCTCCGCCCCACGACCCGGACCCGGGGGATGTTGAGCTCCCGCAAGACGAGGACGAGGGTCACCACGACCCCGACGGCCACCGCAGGAAGGAGTCCCGCCGTGAGGCCGATCGCCGCGACCGCGGTCGCGACCCAGAAGTCCACTCTGCTGATGCGCGCCCACCGCACGAGCTCGGGGATGTTGATGAGTCCGGCCACCGCCGTGAAGACCATGGCGGCCAGCGTCGCCTCCGGCAGCAGGCTGAGCACAGGAGCGAGGAAGAGCGCGACCAGGACGGCCAGCGCGACCGTCGTCAGCGTCGCCAGCTGGGAGCGGGCGCCGGCTCCCTGGTTGACCGCGCTCTGCGAGAATCCGCCTGCTGCGGGCATGGCCGCGAAGAATGCGCCGACGGTGTTCGCCGCCCCGGTCGCGAAGAGCTCCTGGTCGCTGTCGATCTGCGGCTCCGTCGCCTGGCGCAGGCTGCGCGCGACGGCAGCGGACTCGAGGAAGGCCATGACGGCGATGGCGAGCGCTCCCGGCACGAGGGCCGCGGCCTCGGACAGGTCAGGGATGCCAGGAACGGGCAGACCACCGGCCACCGGGGCGATGAGGTCGACCCCGAGTTCATCGATCCCGCCGACCCCGACGAGCAGCATGCCGGCCGCGACGACGACGAGGGTGCCCGGCACCCGCGGAGCGAAGCGCTTGAGGAGCAGGAGGGTGGCGATGGATCCGGTCGAGAGGAGCAGCGTGGGCACGTTGACGCTGTCGAACGCCCCTCCCACGGCGACCAGGGACCGGAGGAAGCCGTGGCCGGAGAAGTCGAACGACTCTCCGAGGAGCTTCGGCAGCTGGCCCACGGCCACCGTCGCCCCGACCCCGATCTTCAGTCCGAGCACGGTGGCTCCGCTGATGTTCTCGACGAGCGAGCCCAGGCGGCACGCCCGCGCGAGCAGCAGCACCGCCCCCACCAGGAGGGTGAGCATCATGAGCGCGCCGAGAGCGTCGTCCGACCCCGCAGCGACGCCCGCCGAGACCAGCGTCGTCGCGGTGAGGGTGGCGATGGTCGAGGTCGTCGAGACACTCATCGCCCTGCTGCCGCCCAGAAGAGCGTAGACGAGCATCGGCACGATGCACGTGTAGAGGCCGACCTGCACCGGGAGGTCGGCGATCGTCGCGTAGGCCATGGCCTGCGGCACCACCACCGCACCCGCGGAGAGGCCGGCGAGGACGTCCCGCACGATCCACCCGCGCTGGTAGCCGTCCAGAGTGCTCAGCAGCCAGGACGGTCTGCGCACTGCGCTCATCGGGGCTCCCTCCGCCGTCGAGGGAAGCGTACTGCCGACGCTCCGGCGGCGTCCGGCCGAGGACGCGTCGCGGACCCGAGTCACCCGGGTGAACTCCCCACGGAACCGGTGCGGAGGGTCACGGCCGCCGGTATGTTCCGAGCGTGCCCCGGCGACGGCGGCACCGAGAAAGGAGCAGTCATGGGATTTTGGGCATCGTTCTGGGACATCATCTGGTGGTTCCTGTGGATCTTCGCCTTCACCGCGTACCTCTTCGCTCTGTTCGCGATCATCGGAGACCTGTTCCGCGACCACAAGCTGAGCGGCTGGTGGAAGGCCGTGTGGATCCTCTTCCTGATCTTCGTGCCGTTCCTCACCGCCCTCGTCTACCTCATCGCCCGCGGCAACGGCATGGCCGAACGCAGCAGCGCCGAGGCGCGTCGGGCGCAGGAGGCCGCGAACGCCTACATCCAGCAGGTCGCCGGCAGCAGTCCGAGCGAGGAGATCGCGAAGGCCAAGGCACTCCTCGACGCCGGCACCATCACGCCGGACGAGTACTCCCTCATCAAGGCGAAGGCGCTGCAGTAGGCCGCGGCCGGCCCCCACCATCGCGAGGAGCCCGCGGCATGGACCTGCAGGATCTGCTGCCCACCGACATCGACTGGTGGCAGCTGCTGCTCGCCCTGCTCGTCGCCCTCGCGACCTGGATCATCTCGCGGTTCGCACGCCGGGGCACCACAGCCCTGCTCCGGCGTGCCCCCGGGATCTCCGCCGCCGTCGGGACGGCGATCGCGCAGTTCGTCGGCTACGCCATCCTCCTGCTGGGCTTCGGCATCGCGCTCGCGATGCTCGGCGCCAACGTCCAGCCTCTGCTCGCGATCGTCGTCATCCTCGGCATCGTGGCGATCCTCGTCCTCCGCGGCGTCGCCGACAACTTCGCGGCCGGTGTGCTGCTGCAGGCACGGCAGACGGTCCGCATCGGCGACGAGATCGTCGTGGAGGCCCTGGATTCGGTCATCGCCGGGACCGTGACCGAGCTCAACGCCCGCGCGGTGATCCTGCACACCGTCGACGGGCGCACCCTCCACATCCCCAATGCGCGCCTGCTCTCGGATCCCGTCGTCAACGACTCCACCCATGGCGCCCGGCGCAGCGAGGTGGAGGTGCGGGTCCGGCGGGACGGGACGACCGGGATCGATGATCTGCTCGCGCCGCTCGTCGACGCGGCCAGGACGGCGGAGGGCGTGCACCGGCACGAGGGCGTGCGGGCACTCGTGGTCAGCGTGAGCGCAGACCGGCTGACCGCGCGGCTGCAGTTCTGGCACCACCCGCTGCACGGTGCCGTGGCGAGTGCCGCGGTCGTGATCGCGGTCTTCGATGCCCTCGGCAACCTCGGCACGACCGGCACGGTGACCAGCGTCCCGGCCCCACCACCGCTCGTCCCGTCCGACCCCGTGTGAGACCAGGGGTGCGCGATGTCGGTGCCCTCGGGCATGATCTGCGCATGGACATCACCTTCCTGCAACCGGACGGCCTCGTCCGCAGCCCTGCCTTCAGTCACGCCGCTGTCGTCCCGCCCGGGGCGACCACCGTCTACATCGGAGGGCAGAACGGCGTCGATGCCTCCGGTGCCGTCGTCTCCCCCGACGTGGCCGCGCAGTCCCTTCGCGCTCTCGACAACGCCCGAGTCGCACTGGAGTCCGCGGGGGCGACGCTCGACGACGTCGTGAGCTGGACCGTCCTCATCGATCAGGAGGCAGATCTGCGCGCGGCGTACGGCGCCGTGGCCGCCACGCTCGCCAGAGAGGGCGCCCCGCCCCTGGTGACCGCCGCACGGGTGGCGGGCCTCGGCGTGCCCGGAGCACTCATCGAGGTGAGCGCGATCGCCGCAATGGTCCGCGACTGAGTCAGATGCGACCGCGCACGGGGGTGCGTTCCGCGCCGTCCGGCTCGTCGGGCATGGTCATCTCGGCACGGACACCGAGCAGCCGCACTTCCCGGTCGGCGTCGAGGGTCTCGCCGAGAGCGAGTGCCATCGCGACCACGTCCTCTCGTTCCGTCGTGGGGTCCGGGAGCTTCCGGCCGAAGGTCTTCGTCTCGAACGGCGCATACCGCACCTTGAGGTGCACCCGGGTGACCGGGCGCCCTTCGACGGCGCAGTCGTCGAACGCGTGGCCCGCGAGCTCGCGCAGCGCATCCTGTACCGCGTCGCGTGTCGTGAGGTTCTGCTGATACGTGGTCTCTCGACTGTGGCTCCGGGCCACCCACGGGGTGTCGTCGACGATCCGTGGCCCCAGCCCCGAGCCCAGACCCAGATACCACCGCCCCATCTTCGGACCGAACTCCGCGACCAGCGTCTCCTCGTCCGCGGCCGCGAGCTCGCGCACCGTCGCGATACCGTGGGTCGCCAGCCGCTTCTGCACCTTCGGCCCCACGCCCCACAGGTCACGCGTCGGCCGGTCGCCCATCACCGCGAACCAGTTGTCGGAGGTCAGCCGGAAGACCCCCCGCGGTTTGCCGAACTCGGTCGCGATCTTCGCCCGCACCTTGTTGTCGCCGATGCCCACCGAGCAGTGCAGGCCGGTGGCCTCCTCCACCGCCCGCTGGGCGGCCCGCGCGACGCCCTCCGGATCATCGGTCGCGACTCCGAGGAAGCACTCGTCCCACCCCACCACCTCGAGCACCACGTCCGGCAGCGCACGCAGCGCGGCCATCACCTCGTCCGATGCCCGCTCGTACTCCGCGTGATCGACGGGCAGGAACACCGCGTCCTCCGGCGCCTTCCGCGCCGCGATCTTCAGCGGCATGCCCGACCCGATGCCGAACGCGCGGGCCTCGTACGACGCCGTCGAGACGACGGCCCGCTCGGTCGGATCACCGCGTCCCCCGACGATGACAGGACGGCCGGCCAGCTCCGGACGGCGCCGCACCTCGACTGCCGCGATGAACTGATCCATGTCGACGTGCAGCACCCACTCGGTCATGCATCGAGTGTGACCGCTGACGACCGGGAAGTCACCCCGTCAGACCAGGAAGATCGGCAGGAGCCCGGGGTTGTGGGCGTGGACGAGGACGGCGAAGACCACCGCATCGAAGAGGAGGTGCACCGTGACGACGTAGGCCAGCGAATGGGTGCGGAGGAAGATGAACCCCTGCAGCAGCGCGAACGGGATGGTCAGCAGCGGCCCCCACTCCCGGTAGCCGAGCTCCCAGAGGAAGGAGACGAAGACGACGGCCTGCAGCACGTTCGCCAGCGCATCGGGGAAATGGCGACGCAGCAGCGCGAAGACGGTGCAGATGAAGAACAGCTCATCCCAGATGCCGACCGCGCCGACGCCGACGAACAGCCGCGCGATGAGATCGGGCGTGTCCACCACGGGCCAGTTCTGATAGACGCCGCTGGTGATGAAGTAGAAGGGCAGGATCAGCCAGCCGAGCACCAGCACCGCGACGAGCCAGCCCCAGTGGAGCAGTCCCCAGCGCTGCCCGGTCCGCCAGGGGAACCGGATCGCCCGGTCGCGGAAGGCGAACCGCGAGAGCAGATACGGCACGAGCACCGCACCGCCGAGCGCGAGGGCGAAGCGCAGCATGGCCAGGTTGTCGAGCTCCGCCGCGAGCGGGATGACGCTCACGATGAGCATGCCGAGCGCGATCAGCGAGAGGTCACGGGTGAGCGAGGGCCGCCGGGATCCGTCGGCCCCGGTCAGCGGCTCGCCGCGGCGCTCCACGAGCAGGGCGGCACCGACGCCCAGCGCCAGCAGCAGCCAGCCGAGCCAGGGCAGCGCCACGACGAAGAAGGCCGGGGCGGCCGCGCACACCAGCGCCGCGGGGACGAGGCGCACCCCCATGGGCGCACTCGGAGAGGCCTCCGTCATGCACGATCCCGTCGGCGGTACACGAGATCGCGGATGTCGCGGCCCTTCGCGCGGCCCTTCCGCTCGAAAGCGGTCATGACGCGGCCGTCGAACCGCTCGGCCCAGTCGCCCTCGAAGGCCCGCTCGAACAGAGGCTCGGCGTCGAGCACCTCCCGCATCTGCAGTGCGTAGTCCTCCCAGTCGGTCGCGAGCCGGAGGAGGCCGCCGTCGCGCAGCGCCCTGGCGGCCGTGTCCCCGAATCCCGGGCGCACCAGGCGACGCTTCGTGTGGCGCTTCTTGTGCCAGGGATCGGGGAAGAAGATCCACACCTCGGCCGCCGCTGCCTCCGGCAGGTACGAGGAGAGCACCTCCGGCGCATTGGCCTCCACGACGCGGAGGTTCTGTGCACCCGCGCGGTCGGCGTCGAGCATGGTCCGGGCGAGCCCCGCACGGAAGACCTCCACCGCGAGGAAGTCGTCGTGCGGACGGCTCGACGCGGCGGCGACGATGGCATGCCCCTGGCCGGACCCGATCTCGACGAAGAGATCGGCCTCCCGGCCGTACTCGGCGGCGACGTCCAGCCGCGCCTCGGGGTGCACGGAGGTCCATGCCACCGCGCGCGGGACATCCAGCAGATAGTGCGGGGCGAGATCGGTGAAGGCGCGCTCCTGCGCCTCGGACATCCGGCCGCTCCGACGCACGAAGGACACCGGTTCGTCGCGGAAGGTACGCGGTTCGGGCATGGATCCAGGGTAGTCGCCGGCGGTCCCGCGGCCGGACGCGGTCACCCCGCGGGCGCGGTGACGAAGTCGATCAACTCCTCCACCCGCCCGAGGAGCGCGGGCTCGAGGTCGCGGTAGGTCGTGACCTTCGACAGGATGTGCTGCCAGGCCCTCGCCGTGTCGGCCTGGGTCTCGTGCGGCCAGCCGAACGCGCGGCAGATGCCGGTCTTCCAGTCGACGCCGCGCGGGATCTCGGGCCATGCCGCGATGCCGAGTGCCCGAGGGGTGACGCACTGCCAGACGTCCACGAACGGGTGGCCCACGATGCGGACGTGCCGGCCGTGCGGGCCGCGGGCGACCGCCTCGGCGATGCGGGACTCCTTCGACCCCGGCACGAGGTGGTCGACGAGGACTCCGTACCGCCGTCGCGCACTCGGGGGCTCAGCGGCGAGGAGCTCGTCGAGCAGATCCACGCCCTGCAGGTACTCGACGACGACGCCCTCGACGCGCAGGTCGGCGCCCCACACCTTCTCGACGAGCTCGGCGTCGTGCCGCCCCTCGACGAGGATGCGGCTGGGCAGCGCCGTCCGCGCCCGCTGATCCGCCACCGCGAAAGATCCGGAGGCCGTGCGACGGGGTCCCTGTGCGGACGCCGCCGGGGCGGCGAGGCGGACCGGAGCTCCGTCGATGAGGAAGCCGCCGCCGAGGGGGAACAGGCGCCGCCGGCCGAGCCGGTCCTCGAGCTCCACGGTGCCGCCCTGCACCTTCGTCACGGCCCCGCAGAACCCGTCCGCCGCGACCTCGACCACGAGATCGACCTCCGCGGGCACCTGCGGCACCGGCTTCGCGCCGCGCTCGCGCCAGCCCGCCGCCAGCACGTCCGATCCGTACCTGTCGTCCATGCCTTCCAGCGTATGTGCCTCCGCTGAGGGCGAACGCCGAGACGCGCGCGAGTGCTGTCGCGTGTCGTACCCAGTGCATAGACTCGACACATGGGGCTCGGCTGCCGGTCGGAGGGAACACGATGACGAAACGGTGGCTGACGCTGGGTGCTCTGGCCCTCGCGGTCGCGACGGGTGCGCTGTCCGCCTCGGCGGCGTCCGCGACCGATCCGCTCACGCTCGACTCCGGGTACGTCACCGATCAGGCCGACGTCCTCTCCCCCGCCGAGGAGGAACAGGTCGAGTCGCGCCTGCAGGAGCTCACCGACAACTCCTCCGCCGACCTCTTCGTCGTCCTCGTCGACGACTTCACCGACCCGAGCGACAGCGTCGACTGGGCCGATCAGGTCGCGAACGACAACCGGCTCGGCCCCGAACAGTACCTGCTGGCGATCGCCGTCGAGGGCCGCAGCCTCTACATCTCCGCGGACTCCTCCGGACCGTTGAGCGACGGGCAGCTCGCCACCATCGAGGACGCCATCGCCCCGCTCGCCGGCAGCGGCGACTGGGTCGGCGCCATCACACTGGCCGCGGACGAGATCCAGGGGGACGGCGGCGCCGGAGCGCTCCGCGTCATGCTGATCATCGTCGGGGTGGTCGCGGCCGCCCTGCTGATCTGGCTCGTCGTGGCCCTGGTCCGTCGCTCGCGCCGCAGCGCAGCCATCCGCGAGCGGGGCGCCATGCCGGAGACCCCGGACCCCGCCGATCCGTTCTCCACGCTCACCGATGCGCAGGTGGAGCAGCAGGCAGGCGCCGCGCTCGTCCGCGCCGACAACGCCATCACCTCGAGCCGGGAGGAGCTGGGATTCGCCGTGGCGCAGTACGGCGAGGGCGCGACCGCGGAGTTCTCCCGCGCCGTCGACGAGGCGAAGGCGAAGATCGCCGAGGCGTTCGACCTGCGGCAGAAGCTCGACGACGAGATCGAGGACTCCATCCACGACCGGCGCGCGTGGCACATCCGCATCATCCGGCTGGCGGACGAGATCGACGACATCCTCGACGACAACACCGAGGCCTTCGATGAACTGCGCAAGCTGCAGGAGAACGCGCAGCAGGAGCTGGAGCGCGTGCGTCGAGAGCGGGACGAACTGATGTCGCTCCTCGCCTCCGCCGCACCCGCGCTCGCTGCTCTCTCCGGAACGTACGACCAGAGCACGCTGGCCACCGTGGCGGACAACCCCGCGCAGGCTCAGGAACGTGCGGCACTGACGGATCGCTCGATCGATGCGGCGGCTCAGGCCCTGGCCGCCGGCCGCAGCGGAGAGGCCGCCTTCGCGATCCGCACCGCCGAACAGGCGGTCGCACAGGCCGAGCAGCTCGTCCAGGCGATCACCGCCCTCGGCGCCGAGCTGTCCGCCATCGAAGCGCAGGCGCAGGCCCTCGTGGCGGAGCTGGAGGCCGATGTCACCGCAGCATCGCAGCTCCCCGATCCGACCGGCGCTCTGGCCGCCGCGTCCGGCGCTGTCACCGCGCAGTTGCGGGCGGCGCACCAGGATCTCCTCGGCACGCCGCGGAACCCGCAGCGGGCCCTGGACGCGCTCACCGCTGCGAACGCCCAGATCGACGGCGCGATCGCCCAGGGGCGGGAAGCCGTGGACCGCGCGCGTCGCGCACAGCAGCTCCTCGAGCAGACGCTCGCCCAGGCCGGGTCGGAGATCCGCGCTGCGCGCGACTTCATCGAAACGCGTCGGGGGACGGTGGGTTCCACCGCCCGCACCCGGCTCGCTGCGGCGGACGCCGCCCTCACCCAGGCGCTCACCCTGCGCACGACCGAGGTGGAGCGCGCCCTCGCCGAGGCGCAGCGCGCCCTCGGTCTCGCGCGCGAGGCCACATCCGCGGCGGAGGCCGACCTGCGCGCGTACTCCCCCGGCGCCTACGCGGACGACGGCTGGGGCGGAGTCTTCGGCGGCTCCGGGTCCCGCTCCACCGGCTCCGGCATCGGCGGGGACATCCTCGGCGGGATCATCGGCGGACTGCTCGCCGGCGGCGGGGGCGGCGGCTCCTCGCGGCGCAGCAGCGGCTGGCGCTCCTCGGGCGGCTTCCGCAGCTCCGGGTTCGGCGGCGGCGGATCCCGCGGTGGCGGACGAGGACGGTCCGGAGGTCGACGCTTCTGATCCCTCGCACAGACACATACGCCAAGCTCTCGAAGACGCCCCTCTGAAAGGAACCACGCATGACCAAGCAGTCCATCTTCGGACGGATCTCCACCCTCGTCCGCGCGAACATCAACGCCCTCCTGGACTCTGCGGAAGACCCGCAGAAGATGCTCGACCAGCTCGTCCGCGACTACACCAACAGCATCGCCGACGCCGAGTCCGCCATCGCGGAGACCATCGGCAACCTGCGGCTGCTGGAGCGCGACCACGAGGAAGACGTGCAGGCGGCCACCGAGTGGGGCAACAAGGCCCTCGCCGCCAGCCGCAAGGCCGACGAGATGCGCGGCTCGGGCAACAGCGCTGACGCCGACAAGTTCGACAACCTCGCGAAGATCGCCCTGCAGCGCCAGATCAGCGCCGAGCGGGAGGCGACGAGCGCCGAGCCGCAGATCGCGGCTCAGACCGAGATCGTCGACAAGCTCAAGAGCGGCCTGAACGGCATGAAGGACAAGCTCAACGAGCTGAAGAACAAGCGCAGCGAGCTCCTCGCCCGCGCCAAGGTCGCCGAGGCGCAGACCAAGGTGCAGGACGCGGTCAGTTCGATCAACGTGCTCGACCCCACCAGCGAGCTGGGACGGTTCGAGGACAAGGTCCGCCGCCAGGAGGCTCTCGCCCAGGGCAAGGCGGAACTGGCCGCTTCGAGCCTCGACGCCCAGTTCGAGAGCCTCGAGGACCTCGGGGAGCTCACCGAGGTCGAGGCGCGCCTCGCCGAGCTGAAGGCCGGCGGCAGCGCGCCGCGGCAGGCGCTCGAAGGCAACTGACACCGTCGCGGATGCCCGGGCGCACGCCCGGGCATCCGCCGTTCCGTCTCCGGGAGGTCTCCATGGTGCGTTTCCTCGTCGTGCCGCAGTGGCAGGGTTCACCCGCCGCCCGCGCGATGCTCCTCGTCGACGGCGCGTCGGCCATCGCGGGCGATCTGCCGCGTGCGGCGACGACCGTCCTCGACGTCCCCGTCGAGGCGGGGGAATCGCTGGGTACGGGCGTCCGACGACTCAGCGCGCTCGCCCGGACCCGGGAGCTCGTGGCCGGGCATCTCGAAGCCGGAACCGTGCTGATCGGCGGCGACTGCAGCATCACCGTCGCCGCACTCGACACGCTCCCCGGAGGCACTGACGACCTCGCGGTGGTCTGGTGCGATGCGCACGCCGACCTGCACACTCCGGACACATCACCCTCCGGTGCGTTCTCCGGCATGGCGCTGCGCGCCGTCCTCGGTGAGGGAGAACCGCAGCTCGCCCTCTCCCCCGGCATCCGCCGGGACCGCGTCGTCACCGTGGGCGTCCGGAACGTGGACGACGCCGAGACCGACGAACTGGACCGCCTCCGGGACCTCGGGGTGGCCGACCTGGACGACCCGGGGGCGCTCGCCGACGCCGTGCAGGCCACGGGCGCCCAGCGTGTCTGGGTCCACATCGACGTCGACGTCCTCGATCCCGCGACCTTCACCGGGGTCTCCGCTGCCGTCCCCTTCGGCGTCACCCCGACGTCTCTGAGCACGGCGATCAGAGAACTGCGGGCCCGCGTCCCCTTGGCGGGGGCGACCATCGCGGGCTTCGCGCCCCGTACGCCCGCCGACGCGGTCGACGATCTCGGCGCGATCCTGCGCCTCGTCGGAGCCGTCGCATGAGTCCCAGGGCGGGCTGGGAGACGATCGCGGCAGAACGCCTCGCCCGCGGGCGCCGGGCGGATCGCCGCATCCCCTCGTTCCTGCTGCGCTCGCCGATCAGCCGACTGGGCTACCTCTGGGGAACGGCCGTCGGCTGGATCTGGGGCACGCTGTGGAGCACCGGTCCGATCGAACGGCGCGGCGGACTCTGGGTCTTCCGCGGCATGCCCCGGTGGACCTTCCACCGCGGCGGCGTCTGCGTCGGCGGGTGCTTCCTCACCGGCGACGCGCGGCCGACCGACGCGGTGCTGCGCCACGAGGCCGTCCACAAGCAGCAGTGGTTGCGCTACGGCTTCCTGATGCCGGTGCTCTACCTGTTCGCGGGACGGGACCCGCTGCGCAACCGCTTCGAGATCGAAGCAGGACTGGAAGACGGCAACTACGTGCGCCGCACCCGCTGACTCAGTTCTCGACGGGAAGCAGACCGAAGCGCTCCGGCACGCGGATGCGGTGCGCGGCGACGCCGAGGCGGTCGGTGAGGTGCTCGACGATGTCGGCCGTGCCGAGGTAGCCGCCGAGCAGTGTGACGTGCGTCTCGACCTCGTCATCCAGCAGCATCTCGTCAGCCCATGCGCACGTGGCTCGGGCCAGCGCCTGACCCGGGGTGCAGCCGCGTCCAGTGCCCGGGGCTCCGGAGCGCGCGGAACGCGCGAGCCAGGTGACGGTCATGCGGCCCGGCGCGTGGATCACGCCGATGTCGGAGGCATCGGGAACCTCGATGAAGATGCGACCGGACGCACAGAGCGGGAGGGTCGCGAGGAACGCCTCGAGGTCGAGCAGCGAATGCTCGTCGGCGGTGACCAGGTGGTGTGCGCGACGGCGCGCCGCGCGGCGTGCCGCACGCGTGCTCCGGGTGTCGAGCGTGGTGTCCATGGTGATCCCATCGTACACCAAGCGAAGGCTTGCCTAACCTTCGGCGGCGGCATCCTCCGACACGGGCTCGACGAGCGCATCGCGCAGAGCGGCGAGCTCGTCATCGGTCATGCCGTTCGCGCGCAGATAGCCGGCGGCCGACCCCCACCGTTCGTCCACTTCCGCGAGCAGCCGACGCATCACCTCGGCCGGTGAGCGGGTGGCGAGATCCACGGCGTGCACCGCCTCGGGATGCTGCGACCGCAGGTACGCGGCGATGCGCCGTGACCGTTCGGCCGGCAGCTGCGACTCGGTGAGAGCGTAATCGGCGATGACGGCTTCCCTGTCGGCGCCGACCGCCGAGAGCGCCAGCGCCACCGTCACCCCCGTGCGGTCCTTGCCCACGGTGCAGTGGACCAGCGTCGGCTCCCCCGCGGCGATCACCCGGACGGCGGCGACCAGCCGCTCGCCGCTCTCCTCCAGAAGATGCAGGTACAGGTCGTCGAGACTCGTGTCGGACTCGAAGAAGGAGCGCACCGACCCGAGGAACAGCGGAAGGTGGGTCGTCTCCGGGCCCTCGATCTCGCTCGGTTCCGCGGCGACCTCCTCGCCGTCGCGGAGGTCGACGATGTGGCGCACCGCCGACCGCAGGCGCGCGGCGCCCTTCGTCGTCGCCGTGGAGAGCTGACCGGACCGCAGCAGAACGCCGTGGCGGATGCGTCCACCCGCCGCGGGGATCCCGCCGACGTCCCGGACGTTGGTCACGCCCTCGACGTCGAGGACCGTCACGCGCCCGCCTGAGAGCCGCGCGGGGGCACCGGGTAGCGCCCGGCGATGACGATGCGGTTGAAGGCGTTGATCGACACGCACGCCCAGCTCAGCGCGGCGTACTCCTTCTCGGTGAAGACGCTCCCCACCAGGTCGTAGACCTCGTCCGAGATGCCATCCTCCGCAATGAAGGTGAAGGCCTCGGCCAGCTCGAGCGCGGCACGCTCGCGATCGCTGAACACACCGCTCTCACGCCACACGGCGATCTGACTGATCGTGTCGGCGTCCAATCCGGCAGCGACCGCGCGGTCCACGTGGATCCGCGTGCAGTAGCTGCACCCGTTCAGCTGCGAGCAGTGGATCATGACGATCTCCTTCAGCCGATCATCGATCCCGTTCGCCGCGCAGATGCTGCCGACCGTCTTCGAGAAGGCGTCGAGGGCCTGATAGGCCGCAGGCTCCGTCTTGGACAGGTGCACGCGCTGTTCGCTCATACCCCCCATGATATTCCGGCGAGTGCGCGGGAGAGCGGCACCCCGAGGGGAGGTCGAAATGCAGATCGACAAGCATGCTGCGCAAAATCCGAGCTGAACGCACACCGAATACCGGTGCTGAATTGTCGATGTGCTCTCGCATTTCCCGTGGCGGCGATTTCGGGCGCAGAATAGCCGCGTGGCGATCGACAGCAGCGAGTTCTCCTATCTTCCCGCACAGGCCGATGCTCTCGGCGTCCCGCTCCCGACGGTGCAGCGACTGACCCTCCCCCTTCCCGACGGCCGGTCCGTCAGCGCGCTGCGCTTCGGCACCGACGCCCCGCGCATCACGCTCCTGCACGGCGCGGGGCTGAACGCCCACACGTGGGACACGACGGCGCTGGCGCTCGGACAGCCGCTCCTCGCGATCGACCTCGCCGGCCACGGCGACTCCGCCTGGCGTGACGATGCGGACTACTCCCCCCGCACCCTCGCCGCGGACGTGGTCGCCGCGCTGGACGCATGGACGTCCGGGCCGCAGGTGCTCGTCGGACAGTCTCTCGGCGGTCTCACCGGCGCCGCTGTCGCCGCGGCCCGACCCGACCTGGTGGCCGCGCTCGTCGTCGTGGACATCACCCCCGGCATCGATGTCTCCGCCGGCCCCGCCGCCCTGCGCGAGTTCTACGCCGGCCCGACGGACTTCGCCAGCCGTGCGGAGCTCGTCGACAAGGCGATGGCCCTCGGATTCGGCGGCACCCGCCCCGAGACGGAGCGCGGCGTCTTCCTCAACACGCGCGTGCGTGCAGACGGGCGCGTGGAGTGGAAGCACCATTTCGCGCGCCTCGCGGCGGCCGCGCTGGCCGCTCACGACCCCGGCACCGCGGCGGCCCCCTCGGTGCTGCACGAGACCGGCTGGGATGATCTGGCGGCCGTGGCAGCGCCCGTCACGCTCGTCCGCGCCGAGCGCGGCTTCGTCAGCGCTGCCGATGCGGAGCAGTTCCAGCAGCGGCTCCCCGACGCCCGCGTCGTGGTGCTGGACGCCACGCACAACGTGCAGGAGACGGCACCTCGTGACCTCGCGGCACTCGTCGCCTCCGCGGTCACGGCCGGAATATGACGTTCCGTTCCGCACCCGCCCCGCATACCTCTGCCCGACCCTAGGCTCGTCCCACCGGCACACAGCACCTGCCGCACCGAGAGGAAACACCCATGTTCCGACGTCATCGACGCCTCGCGCTGATCTCCGCGCTCGCGGCCACCGCCGTGATCCTCAGCGCCTGCTCCGGCTCCGCCGAGCCCGCCCCGTCCGCGGGCGGCGAGCCCGACCCCGACGCCACCCTGCACGTCGGTCTCGTGCTCGAACCCACGAACCTCGACATCCGGCACACCAGCGGCGCCGCTCTCGAGCAGGTCCTCATCGACAACATCTACGAAGGACTGGTCAGCCGCACGCAGGAGAACGAGATCGTCGAGCGGCTCGCCTCGGACTACGAGGTGTCCGACGACGGCCTCACCTACACGTTCACCCTCAACGACGGCATCACCTTCCACGACGGCTCGCCCCTCACCTCCGCCGACGTCGTGGCGTCGTACGAGACCGTCCGCACCGACACGACGGTGCAGGGCAACGCGGAGTTCGCGTCCGTCGCCTCGATCTCGGCCCCGGACGCCACGACCGTCCAGATCGTGCTGTCGGAGCCGAACCAGAATTTCCTCTTCTCGCTCACCGGCCCGGCCGGCCTCGTCTTCAAGAAGGGCGACACCACCGACCTCAAGACCGCGGAGAACGGCACCGGGCCCTTCACGCTCACGCGCTGGAACAAGGGCAGCACGATCACCTTCGCCCGCAACGACGAGTACTGGGGCGAGCCGGCCGGCGTCGCCGAGGTCGAGTTCCAGTACATCCCCGACTTCACGGCCGGAGTGAACGCCGCTCTCGCCGGCGACGTCGACGTGCTCACCGCTGTGGACCCCAACCTTGCTCCCCAGCTCGAGGACTCGGGCGACTTCACACTCACGACGGGCCGCACGACCGACAAGGCCACGCTCGCCTTCAACAACAAGAAAGCCCCGCTGGACGACGTCCGGGTGCGAGAGGCTCTGCGCCTGGCGATCGACCACGACGCGCTCATCGAGGCCGTCGGCGCCGGCACCCCGCTGTACGGTCCGATCCCCGAGCTCGACCCCGGCTACGAGGACCTCTCCGACGTCATCTCCTACGACCCCGACCGGGCGAAGGAGCTGCTCGCCGAGGCCGGCCAGGAGGATCTCGACCTCACTCTGACGATCCCGTCGTTCTACGGCACCACCGTGCCGAAGGTCCTCATCTCGGACTTCGACAAGGTCGGTGTGAACCTCGAGGTCGACTCCGTGGAGTTCCCGACCTGGCTCGAGGACGTCTACACCAACAAGGACTACGATCTCAGCTTCGTCCTGCACGTCGAGCCGCGGGACTTCGGCAACTTCGCCAATCCGGACTACTACTTCGGCTATGACAACGCCGAGGTGCAGGACCTCTACGCGCAGGCGATGGCAGAGGTCGACGCGGACGCCTCCGCGAAGCTCCTCGCCGAGGCGGCCCGCATCGTCTCCGAGGACCACGCGGCCGACTGGCTCTACAACGGCCAGACGATCACCGCCGTGAGCCCGCTCGTCAGCGGCTTCCCTGAGGACTCGATCAACTCGCGCATCGACCTCGCGGGTGTGACCGTCTCCGCGGCGAGCTGACGACGGCCGACTCCCCGTGCTGCGTTACGCGCTCGTCCGAGGGGCCCTGCTGATCGCGGGGCTCCTCGTGTCGAGCGCGCTCATCTTCCTCACGCTGCGGGTCTTCCCCGGCGACGTCGCGCAGCTGATCGCCGGCACGCAGGCCTCGCCCGCCGAGGTCGCGGCCCTGCGGGAGTCACTGGGCCTGAACCAGCCCCTGCTCGTGCAGTACACCGACTGGATCGCCGGCATCCTCCGCGGCGACCTCGGCACGTCGTTGCTGTCCGGCGCGTCCGTCGGCGAGGAGCTCCTGCTGAAGGCGCAGGTGACCGTCCCGCTCGGGATCATGTCGCTGGCGATCGCCGTGCTGATCGCCGTCCCCTTCGGGATCCTCGCCGCCCTGCGGCGCGGCCATCGCGACGGTACCGCGCTCAGCGTCGGCGCGCAGGCGCTCGCGGCGGTGCCCGTCGTCTGGGCGGGCATGATGCTGATCGTGGTGTTCTCCGTGTGGCTCGGCTGGCTGCCGCCCCAGGGCTTCCCCCGCACCGGATGGTCCACGCCGGGCAGGGCGATCGAGGCGCTGCTGCTGCCCGCCCTCACCATCGGCATCGTCGAGGGGGCCATGCTCATGCGCTTCGTGCGCAGCGCGACCCTGCAGGCGGCCGGGCAGGACTTCGTCCGCACCGCGGCCGCCAAGGGACTGACCAAGACCCGCGCCCTCATCCAGCACGGCATCCCCGCGGTCGGGCTCTCCATCATCACGGTCCTCGGCCTCCAGGTCGCCGGGATCATCGTCGGCTCGGTCGTTATCGAGCAGCTGTTCACGCTTCCGGGCATCGGCCGCATGCTCGTGACCGACGTCGGCACCCGGGATCTCGTCAAGGTGCAGAGCGAGCTGCTCGTGCTGACCGGCTTCGTGCTAGTGGTCGGCTTCCTCGTGGATCTGCTGCACCGGGCGATCGATCCTCGACAGCGGGAGGCCGCATGAGCGCGCGCTGGTTCCCCCGGCTGTGGCGGACCTCGACCGGTCGCTTCGGGCTGATCGTCATCGCCATCGTCGCGCTGGCGGCCGTCGTGTCGCTCTTCTGGACGCCGTTCGACCCGCGGGCCTCGAACATCGGCGACCGCTGGCTGCCGCCGAGCTGGCCGCACCTGCTCGGCACGGACGACACCGGTCGCGACATCCTGAGCCTGCTCATGGCCGGGGCGCGGACGACTGTGTTCGTCAGTGTGGGTGCCGGACTCGTCGCGACGCTCGTGGGCATCGCCCTCGCCGCCCTCGGCGCCCTGACCACCCGCCTCGTCCGGGAGACGGTGGCCGTGCTCGTCGACATCCTCATCGCCTTCCCCGTGCTGCTGATCGCGATGATGATCTCGTCGGTGTGGGGCGGTTCGCTCTGGGTCGTGATCTGGGCGGTGGGGATCGGGTTCGGCGTGAACATCGCGCGGGTCACGCGTCCGGAGCTGCGCCGCGTACAGCAGAGCGACTTCGTGCTCGCGGCGCGCGCGTCCGGCCTCACCCCCGCGCAGAACCTCGTCCGTCACCTCCTCCCGAATGTGGCGCCGGTGTTCATCGTGCAGCTGTCGTGGTCGATGGCCGTGGCCGTCCTCGCGGAGGCCGGCCTGTCCTACCTCGGGTTCGGCGCTTCGGTCGTGGAGCCCAGCTGGGGGCTGCTGCTCGCCGATCTGCAGCGTTACATCGGTGTGCACCCCCTCACGGTGATCTGGCCCGGACTCACCATCACCCTCACCGTGCTCGCCCTCAATCTGCTCGGCGACGGGCTCCGCGAGGCCACGGATCCCACGCTGCGGCACCGCGCCGCCGAGACGCACACACCGGCGGTGGTCGCATGAGTCTGACAGTCGAGGATCTCGTCATCGAGATCGACGGACGGCGCGTCGTCGACGGCGTGTCGTTCCAGGTGCCCGACGGCGCGCGCCTCGGCGTGATCGGCGAGTCGGGCTCCGGCAAGTCCCTCACCGCGCTCGCCGTCCTCGGGCTCCTGCCGGACGGGGCGACAGCGCACGGGAGCATCCGGTGGGACGACACCGAGCTGATCGGGATGCCGGACCGCGATCTCGCCCGGCTGCGCGGCGACGACATCGGCATCGTCTTCCAGGAGCCGCGGACCGCGCTCAACCCGATCCGCACCGTCGGCCGCCAGATCGCGGAATCCATCCGCATCCACGAGGGCCTCGGGCGGCGCGAGGCGCGCGACCGGGCGATCGCCGAAGCCGCCCGCGTGCGGCTTCCCGACCCGGAGACCATCGTCGACCGGTACCCGCACCAGCTCTCCGGGGGTCAGCGGCAGCGCGTGGCGATCGCGATGGCCCTCGCCTGCCGTCCGCGGCTGCTGATCGCGGACGAACCCACGACCGCCCTGGACGTGACGATCCAGGCGGAGATCCTGTCGCTGCTGCTCCGGCTCGTGGCCGACGAGGGCATGTCGCTGCTGTTCATCACGCACGACCTCGCGGTGCTGTCCCAGGTGGCGACCGCGGGCGTGGTGCTGGAGCACGGTCGCGTCGTCGAGAGCGCCCCGGTGTCGCGGCTGCTGACCGCGCCCTCCTCACCGGTCACGCAGGGCCTGCTGCGGGACGCGACCGCGACTCTCTGGCGTCCCGACGGAGGCACGGCATGAGCCTGATCGAAGCACGAGGGCTGCGGCGGGACTTCGTCCTGCCGAAGCGGACGGCGTTCGAGCGCACGCGGCGGCAGACGGCGCTGGAGCCGACCGACCTCGACGTCCCCGAGGGCGCCTCCGTCGGGATCATCGGCGAGTCCGGATCCGGGAAGTCGACCCTCGTGCGGCTCCTGCTCGGGCTCGACCGTCCGACCGCGGGGAGCGTGTCGGTAAACGGCCGGACCGTCGATGCCACCGCCTCCGCGCGGTCGCTGCACTGGCTGCGTCGGCAGACGGGACTCGTCTTCCAGGACCCCTACGCCTCGCTCGACCCCCGGATGACGGCCGGGCAGATCGTGCGGGAGCCGCTGTGGGCGCTCGGCATCGACGGAGATCATCGCGCCAGGGTACGAGAGGTCATCGCCCAGGTCGGCCTCGACCCCGAGATGGGCGACCGCTACCCGCACGAGTTCTCCGGCGGGCAGCGGCAGCGGATCGCCCTCGCCCGCGCGCTCGTCCATCGTCCGCGGATCCTCGTCGGCGACGAACCGCTGTCGGCGCTGGACGTCACGGTGCGCGCGCAGATCCTCGAGCTCCTCGCGGAGCTGCGGGTCGCGGACGAGTTCACGCTGCTGCTCGTGTCCCATGACATCGGTGTGGTGCAGAACCTCTGCGACACGGTCGTCGTCATGAAGGACGGCCGCATCGTCGAGCGCGGTCCGACCCGTGACGTCCTTCTCCACCCGTCGGCGGACTACACCCGCACGCTGCTCTCCGCGATCCCCGTCATCCCCGACGCCTGATCGTCGACCCACCCCCTTGCGTGCCTCCCACCCCGTTGCGCGCGTCCGCAAGGGGCCGGGGCGCACACAAAGGGGTGGGTCAGCGCGGGAAGAGCGAGAGGCGACGGCGGGGGCGGGACGGGCGCAGGGCTCGGCGCAGGTAGACGGTGCCCAGGTCACGACCGAACTTCCGGCCGACCCGCCCCATGCGCCCGGCCTCCACGAAGCCGAGCTTCTCGTGCAGCCGGATCGAGGCGTCCGCCCCTTGATCGCTGACGACGGCGACCATCTCGCGCAGCCCGCGCTGTTCGCAGGCGTCGATCAGGGCCTGCAGGAGAGCGGAGCCGAGTCCCTTCCCCGCCGCGCCCGGCCCGAGGTAGATGGAGTCCTCCACCGTGTACCGGTAGGCGTTCTTCCCGGCCCACGGCTGCGCGAGGGCATAGCCGAGGATCGCGCCGGAGGGCGACACCGCCACGAGGAAAGGCAGCCCGAGCCGCTCCAGGAGCGCGAACTTGTCTCTCCAGTACGGGATGCTGCTGCGGCGCTCGTCCAGAGTGACGGCCGAGTTGCTGACGAAGTGGTTGTAGATCTCGCGCACGTGCGGGAGATCTGCGGCCCTAGCGGGGCGGATCGCGTACGAGAACGTGTCCGGTGCGGAGGCCGGTCGCAGATGACGCGGGAGAACGCGACGACGGTCCCCGGGCTCGAACTGCATGGGCTCAGCTTAGGGAGCCGTGCCCCTCACCCTCCACCCTCCAGTCCACCGGAGCGCTGCCGAGCTCTTCCAGGAGCGCGTTCGCGCGGGAGAAGGGGCGGGAGCCGAAGAAGCCGCGGCTGGCCGAGAGCGGGGACGGATGCGCCGAGGCGATCACCGGGGTGTCGCCGAGGAGAGGCTGGAGATTCGCCGCGTCGCGCCCCCAGAGGATCGCGACGAGCGGCTGGTCGCGCGCGACGAGGGTGCGGATCGCGAGCTCCGTCACCTGCTCCCACCCCCAGCCGCGGTGGGAGGCCGCGGCTCCGGGGCGGACCGTCAGGACGCGGTTCAGCAGCAGCACGCCCTGATCGCTCCACGCCGTGAGGTCGCCGTGCGGCGCGGGGGACAGCCCGAGGTCCGCTTCGCGCTCCTTGTAGATGTTCATCAGGCTCCGCGGCAAGGGGCGCACGTCGCGGTCGACGGCGAACGACAGCCCGATCGGGTGGCCGGGGGTCGGGTAGGGGTCCTGACCCGTGATGAGCACCCGGACATCGGCGAGCGGTCGCTGGAAGGCCCGCAGCACGTTCGGTCCCGCGGGAAGGTACCCGTGACCCGCGGCCTGCTCGGCGCGCAGCCGCTCCCCGAGCGCCGTGATGGTGTCCTGCACCGGGGCCAGCGCCGCCGCCCACCCCGCGTCGATCAGTCCCTCGTCCGCGAGCTCGGCGAGGGTGCGTCCTCCGGTCACTCGACGGGCCGGACCCGCAGCGGACCCCGCGCGAGCAGGTGCTGCGCCGACTGAGCGACCGGCCGCATCGTGATGAGGTCGAGGTTCACGTGAGCGGGGGCCTCCAGGGCATAGGCGATGACGTCCGCGACATCCTCGGCGCGGAGGGGCGCCTCGACGCCGGAGTACACGGCCTCCGCCGCGACGGCGTCGCCCCCGAGCCGGTTCAGCGTGAACTCCTCGGTGTGCACCATGCCCGGAGCGACCTCGGCCACGCGGAGCGGCTCGCCGTTCAGCTCCTGGCGCAGCGCCCGGACGAGCATCGCCTCCGCAGCCTTCGCCGCGTTATACCCCGCACCACCCGGGTAGGCGGTCTGCGCAGCCGTCGAGGTCACGAAGAGGAGGTCGGCGTGACCGTCCGCGTCCGCGGTGCGACGCAGCAGCGGCAGCAGCCCCGCCACAAGGCGCTGCGTGGCGAGCACGTTCGCGTCGTACATCCACTGCCAGTCGGCGAGCGCGGCGTCCTCGACGCGGTCGGTCCCCCGCGCGCCGCCGGCGACCTGGACGAGGGCGTGGACCGGGCCCGTGCGCTCCAGCTCTCCGACGAGCGCCGTCACCGCGGCGTCGTCGGTCAGGTCGCAGGCGATGGTCGACGCCCCCGTCTCGGCGGAGAGAGCGGCGAGGCGGTCCGCACGGCGCGCGACGCCGACGACGTCCCACCCCCGCGCCCGCAGCACCCGCACCGTCGCCTGACCGATCCCGGAACTCGCACCTGTCACCACTGCACGTCTGTTGGCCATGTCCTCCACCGTACGATGTCCGCGCGGGTTCCGCCCGTTCCGGGCCGCACGCCGTGTTACGTCACATTTCCCGGTTGCTGTTGACACGGCGCGATATTCCGTACTCTCGCTGCAAGGGCACCAGCCCATCCGACCTTCCGACCGTTCCAGGGGGAACACATGTCCGCACCCGAGACCTGGCGTTTCGAGACCAAGCAGATCCACTCGGGCGCCGCCCCCGACCCCGTCACCAAGGCCAGGGCGACACCGATCTACCAGACCACGTCCTACGTGTTCGACAGCGCCGACCACGCCGCGAACCTCTTCGCGCTCGCCGAGTTCGGCAACATCTACACCCGCATCCAGAACCCGACCCAGGACGTCCTGGAGCAGCGCCTCGCCGCGCTCGAAGGGGGCACCGGCGCCCTCGTCCTCTCCAGCGGCCAGGCCGCCTCGACCTTCGCGATCCTCAACATCGCGCAGGCCGGCGACCACTTCGTCGCGTCGAGCTCGATCTACGGCGGCACCTACAACCTGTTCAAGTACACCCTGGCCAAGCTCGGCATCGAGGTCACCTTCGTCGAGAACCAGGACGACCCGGAGGAGTGGCGCCGCGCCGTCCGCCCGAACACGAAGCTCTTCTTCGCGGAGACGATCGGCAACCCGCAGATCAACGTGCTCGACATCCGCACGGTCGCCGACATCGCCCACGAGAGCGGCGTCCCGCTGATCGTGGACAACACGATCGCGACGCCGTACCTGATCCGTCCGTTCGAGCACGGCGCCGACATCGTCGTCCACTCGATCACGAAGTTCCTCGGCGGCCACGGCACCACGATCGGCGGCGTCGTGATCGACGGCGGCTCCTTCGCATGGTCGGAGAACGTCGAGAAGTTCCCCGGCCTCACCGAGCCGGACCCGTCGTACCACGGCGCCAGCTACACGGCCGCGGTCGGCGACCCGCTCGCCTACATCATCAAGGCCCGCGTGCAGCTGCTCCGCGACCTCGGCTCGGCCATCGCCCCGCAGAGCGCGTGGAACCTCATCCAGGGTGTCGAGACGCTGTCGCTGCGCATCGAGCGCCACGTGCAGAACGCCCAGGAGATCGCCGAGTGGCTGGACAGCCGCGACGACGTGGCCGGGGTCAACTACTCCGGCCTTCCCTCCTCGCCCTGGTACGCCACGGCGAACGAGTACGCCCCGAAGGGTGTCGGCGCCGTGCTGTCGTTCGAGCTCAAGGGCGGTGTCGAGGCCGGACGGGAGTTCGTCAACAGCCTCTCCCTGTTCAGCCACCTCGCCAACATCGGCGACGTGCGCTCGCTCGTCATCCACCCGGCCTCCACGACGCACGCCCAGCTCACGCCTGAGCAGCAGCTCACCGCGGGTGTGACCCCCGGCCTCGTGCGCCTGTCCGTGGGCCTCGAGAACATCGAGGACCTCAAGGCGGATCTGGACCAGGCGCTCGCCGCCGCGCGTGCCGTCTCGGAGGCCGCGCGCGCCTGACCCGCACGCCCTCCACGAAGGCCCCGGACCGCACGGCTCGGGGCCTTCGTCGTGCCCGTGTCGTAACCTGCGGGCCGAGACCCACCGGCCAGGCGAGAATGGAGACATGGACTGGCAGACGACCTCCGAGGACACGGTGCCGTCGGCACCGGTGACGGAGGCCGACGTCCGGCTGCTCCGTGCCCGCCCGCCGGCCACCGGCGCCTGGCGGGACGGCGATCCCGTCGGCGGCCGCCGCTTCGCCGCGTTCGGCGCCTTCACCGCGGAGAGCGGAGCACAGCTTCCCGGCATCCGCCTCGCCTACGAGAGCTGGGGCGAGTTGAACGCCGCCCGCGATAACGCGGTGCTCGTCCTGCACGCTCTCACCGGCGACAGCCATGTGCGCGGCGAGGCCGGCGCCGGCCACCCGACCGCCGGCTGGTGGGAGGACGTCGTCGGCCCCGGTGCGCCGCTCGACACCGACGAGTGGTTCGTGATCGCGCCGAACATGCTCGGCGGCTGCCAGGGATCGACGGGGCCGGCAAGCATCGCCCCGGACGGCTACGAGTGGGCGTCGCGCTTCCCCTACCTCACCATCCGCGACCAGGTCGCCGCGCAGGTGCGCCTGGCCGACGCGCTCGGCATCGACAGCTGGGCGGCGGTGATCGGCGGCTCGATGGGCGGCATGCATGCGCTCGAGTGGGGCGTGTCGCAGCCCGACCGGGTGCAGCGGCTCGCGGTGCTCTCCTCTCCCCCGGTCACCACCGCCGACCAGATCGCGCTCAACACCGTGCAGCTGGAGACCATCCGCATGGACCCGCGCTACCAGGGCGGCGAGTACTACGACCTCGCGGACGGCGACGGTCCGCATCGCGGCCTCGCCCTCGCCCGCCGCATGGCTCTGCTGAACTACCGCAGCCCGATCGAGCTCAACCAGCGGTTCCAGCGCTCCTGGCAGTCCGACGTGTCGCCGCTCGGCCACGGCGGGCGCTTCGCGGTGGAGTCGTACCTCGACTTCCATGGCAACAAGTTCACGCGGCGCTTCGATGCGAACAGCTACGTCACCCTCGTCGAGGCGATGAACTCGCATGACGTCGGTCGCGGCCGCGGCGGCGTCGAGGAGGCCCTGAAGGCGGTGACCGCGAAGACCCTCGTCCTCGGCATCGACAGCGACCGCCTCTTCCCCGTCGACGGGCAGCAGCGGATCGCGCGGAGCATCGCGAACGTGCTCGACGGCGAAGCGGTGGTGCTCACGAGCGACTTCGGCCACGACGGCTTCCTCATCGAGACCGAGGCCGTCGGCGCGCACCTACGGCGTCTACTCGACGCCTGAGCCGCGTCACACCGGATCGAACCGCCACGGCAGGGTGTGGGCGTGGAGGGTCCCCTGTGCCCAGCCGAACGCCCGGCCCTCATCGAGCACCTGTGTCTGGAACAGCTCGACAGCCCCGCCGGAGGCCAGCGCCGCATCGACATCGGCGAAGGTGGAGAGTCGGTGCAATGTGAGCCAAGTCGGCGGGAAGAGTCGCCACTCTCCTGACGCGTGACGGGCGAGAGCCTCGGCGGGTGACACCCAGGCGAGCTCGACGACCTCGTCGGCGGACGGCGACGGTTCGGCGTCCGGCGCGAGGGCGAGGAAGAACCAGGTGCGGATCCGGACCGGCGCCTCCGCCGGCGGACGCCACTCCGACAGCGGCACCAGATCGCGCGCCGTCAGTCCGACCTCCTCCGCGGTCTCCCTGGCGGCGGCGCGACGCGCGTCGTCGACCTCTGCAGCGCCCGGCTGACGGTCCCCCTGCTCGACCTTCCCGCCGGGGAAGACCCAGGCGTCTGCGAACGAGCCTCGCGACGGACGGCGCAGCAGCAGCACCTGGAAGCCGTCGGCGGCGGGCCGCAGCAGCACGACGGTGCCGGCGAGCGGGAGGTCCTCGTCGGGGGTGGTCACCCCGTCACTCTACGATGCGAGGACCGGCGTCTGCGCGACCCGCCGCGCCTCCACGCGGTAGGACACCAGTGCGATGAGGAGACCGGCCACTGCGAGCACGGCGCCGGTCCACGCCGGCGCCGTGAAGCCCCAGCCGACCGCGATCACGATGCCGCCGAGGAAGGCGCCGAGGCTGTTGCCGATGTTCAGGGCGGAGTGGTTCATGGCCGCCGCGATGGACTGGTTGTCGCCGGCCACGTCCATCAGCCGGGTCTGGATCGTCGGGCTCAGCACGGACGAGACGAACCCGACGAGCACGACGACGAGGCTCAGGCTCACGATCCAGAACGAGAGCACGGCGAGCAGAGCGAACACGACCGCCATCGCGGCGAGACCGAGCAGCAGCGTGCGGCGGAGGTCGATGTCGGCGAGGTGACCGCCGACGAGGTTCCCGCCGGTCATGCCGAGCCCCATGAGCACGAGCACGATCGGCACGACCCAGTCCGGCGATCCGGCGACCTCCGTCACGAGCGGGGCGATGTAGCTGTAGACGGCGAAGAACCCGCCGAACCCGATCGCCCCGACGCCGAGCGTGAACCACACCTGACCGATGCGGAACACTCCGAGCTCGGCCCGCATCGTGCGTCCGGGGTTCCCCGGGTGTGCGGGTACGAACAGCGCGATGAAGACGGTGGCGAGCGCGAACACGAGCGCGACGACGGCGAAGGCCGCGCGCCAGCCCCATGCCTGACCGAGGAAGGTACCCAGCGGCACCCCGATGACGTTAGCGACCGTGAGTCCGGTGAGGATGAACGCGACGCCCTTGGCACGGTTGCCCGGTCCCATCACGTCGGCGGCGACGAGCGCACCGATGCCGAAATACGCACCGTGCGGGAGCCCGGCGAGGAAGCGAGACACCCCCACGAGCTCGAACGTCGGCAGCACCACGGTGAGCGCGTTGAACACCGTCAACGCCAGGGCGAGCACGATCATCACCCGGTGCCGCGGATAGCGGGCGACGAAGCCGGCGATGGTCGGGGCGCCGATGACCACGCCGAGCGCGTACAGCGAGATCAGCCAGCCGGCCTGGCTCAGCGCCTCCTCCTGGCTCGACGCCCAGACGGACGGGAGGAGGTCGGCGGCGATGTTCGGCAACAGGCCCATGACGACGAACTCGGTCATGCCGATGCCGAAGCTGCCGATGGCGAGGGAGAGGAGCGCCCACTTCGCCGCACCCCTCGAAGGTGTCGAGGGATTCACCGGTTCAGCTTACCGGTCGTCGGACTCCTCGATCGCCGCCTCCAGGCGCTCGACCTTGGCGTCGAGCTCCCCGGTGTAGCCGGGACGGATGTCCGCCTTGAGGACGAGGGACACCCGCGATCCGTACGGCATGACCGCCTCGGTCGCCCGCTTGACCACGTCCATCACGGTGTCCCAGTCGGGCCCCTCGATCTCGGTGAACATGCTCGTCGTGCGGTGCGGGAGCCCGGAAGCACGGACGACGCGCACCGCGGCGGCCACCGCATCGTGCACGGAGGCATCGCTGCGGTCGGCGCCATCGGCGGGCGTGCCGCTGGGGGCGACGGAGAAGGCGATCAACATGGGTTCACTCCTGGGTTCGGGGACGGCGGACGACGGGGACACGCGCGAGCGCGACGGCGCTCACGACGGCGAGGATGACGAGCAGGACGTTCCGCATCGTGAGCAGCAGGACGGGGGCGGCTTCGGCCCGCAGCAGCCCGTCGTAGCTCAGCGGATACACGAGACAGGTGAGCAGGCACAGCGCGAGCACGAGCGCCGCGGCGGCCCGCGCGCGGCGGCGGTCGAGCACGAGCCACAGGATCACGGGCGCCAGCAGCCAGGTCTGGAACTGCGGCGAGCCGACCTTGTTCAGAGCGATGAGCACCGTCACCAGGAGCAGGGCCAGCGGCGGGAAGAGTCGCGCGAACGACGCGCCGCGGGCGGCCTTGACCCCGCCGGCGAGCGCGACGACGACCACGGCGAGGGCGAGGAGCGGGGTGAGGACCGTGGAGACGACCTCCGCTCCCGGCGCGACGATCTGGAAGGTGAGGATGTCGTAGCTGTACTCGATGCGGGCGGCCCCCGTCACGGCCATCCAGAGGAACGGCGTCGCGGCGACCGCCTCGATCTGGAGCCCCCGGCCGGTCTGTGCGGTGAGGAAGCCGAGGATCTCGGTGTCGGCGCCGAGCAGCAGGAGCGCCACCACCACACCGGCGGTGACCCCCGCGGCGGTCAGGAGCATCCGCAGCCGCGCCCTCCCGGCCACGACCGCCGCGAGGAGGAGCGCACCGGGCCAGATCTTGATCCAGGCGCCGATGGTCAGCAGCGCCGCGGCGATGGTGGGGCGGGTGACCAACCACAGACCGGCGACGACGGCGAGGGGCACGGTCACGGCATCGATCCTGTACAGCGCGATGGGTCCGAGGAGCAGCAGCGCCGCACACCAGAACCACGCGGCTGTCCGACGCGCCCGTACGCGTCCGCACCCGACGAGGACGGCGAACGCCAGGGCGTCGAGCGCCGTCACCAGCAGTGCCCAGCCGATGAGGTAGGCGCCGGAGACGCCGAGCAGCGGGAGGAACGGTGCGGCGAGCCCGGCGGCGAGCATCATCGGCAGGAGCGCGAGCTGCGGATACACCCAGGACTCCGTGACGCCCACGACCTCCCCGCCGCTCCACGCCGCGGTGGCCCAGGGCTCGTACACGAGCACGACGTCCCCCATGGGCTGGCTCGGGTAGACCCAGCCCAGCCACGCGGTCACGAGGTGGACGAGGAGGAAGGCGATCCACAGGGCGAGCGCGCTCCTCCGGGTCGAGGTCCTCACGACAGGAGGTCCGCGACCGCGCGGGGCAGCGTCTCCGCGACGTCGAGCGCGACGATCGGATGGCCGCTCGCGCCCGCTGTCGCCGCGGCGGCGATGCGGGCGGCGTGCCCGTGCAGCCAGACGGCCGCCGCAGCGGACTCGACGAGCGGGCTGTCCGGATTCGCGGCGATCACGGCGGCGACGATCCCGCCGAGCACGTCGCCCGTGCCCGCCGTCGCGAGCCAGCCCGTTCCCGCCTCGACGGCGATCAGCGTGCCGTCGGGTGCGGCGAGCACGGTGCGCGCGCCCTTGCGCAGCACCACGCCGTCGATCGCGGCGGACACGGCGCGGACATCTGCGAGATCGTCCGAGGCCCCGTCGATGCCGATGCGCTCCCGCAGCCGCGCGAACTCCCGGCCGTGCGGCGTGGCGACGAACGGGACGCGTGCGGTCGGCGCCAGATCGAGCGCTCCGGCGTCGATGACCACGGGGACGTCGCCGCCGACGATCTCCCGCAGTGCCTGCGCCTCCGTCGCGCTCCGGTCGTCCGGGTTGGTCCCGGAGCCGATCACCCAGGCACCGATCCGCGTGCGTCCGGCATCCGGCCCGCCGACGGTCTCCGGGCGCCGCGAGAGCACCGCCGCGACCGCCGACGGCGCGCCCACGTAGCGGACGAACCCGGCACCGGTGCGCCAGGCGGCTTCGACGCCGAGCACCGCGGCGCCGGGGTAGGCGGCCGATCCCGTGCGCACCCCCACGACGCCCCGCGAGTACTTGTCGTCCTCGACGGTCGGAGCGCGGAAGAACCGCGCCGCGTCGTTGCGGGACCACTCGCGCACGTCGCTCATGACTCCACGTTAGCCCGACGGCCCTGTCCCGTCCGCGTCGGCGGTACCGTCGAACGGTGAGTCTTCTCTTCTCCCCGCTGACCATCCGGTCCACCACGTTCCGCAACCGCCTCTGGGTGTCCCCCATGTGCATGTACAGCGCCATCGACGGCGTCGCGCAGGAGTGGCACCACACCCACCTCGCGCAGTTCGCTTCGGGGGGCGCCGGACTCATCGTGGCCGAAGCCACGGCCGTCGTGCCGGAGGGGCGCATCTCTCCCCGCGACCTCGGGCTGTGGGACGACGCGCAGCGCGACGCCCTGGCCCCGATCGTCCGGGCGATCCACGACCGAGGGGCGGCAGCGGGCATCCAGCTCGCGCACGCCGGGCGGAAGGCCTCGACCTGGTGGCCGTGGGCGGACGAGCGCGGCACGGTCCCCGCCGCCGAGGGCGGATGGACGACCACCGCACCGTCGGCCGTGGCCTACGAGGGGTTCGCCGCGCCGGTCGCGCTGGACGCGGCGGGCATCGACCGCGTGGTCGACGGGTTCGCCGCCGCGACCCGGCGGGCGCGGGAGGCCGGATTCGACGTCATCGAGATCCACGGCGCCCACGGCTACCTCCTGCACCAGTTCCTGTCGCCGCTGTCCAACCTCCGTGAGGACGAGTACGGCGGCTCGCTGGAGAACCGGGCCCGGCTGCTGCTGCGCGTCGTGGACGCGGTGCGCGAGACGGCCGGCGACGACGTGCCGCTGTTCGTCCGCATCTCGGCGACCGATCACGCCGAGGGCGGGTTCACGCCCGAGGAGGCCGCGACGGTCGGCACCTGGGCGACCGCGCACGGCGCCGACCTCATCGACGTCTCCAGCGGCGGCCTCGTCGCGCACCAGCGCATCAGCGTCTCCCCCGGCTACCAGGTCCCGCTGGCCGAGACCGTCCGCCAGGGCGGGCGGATCCCGGTGTCGGCCGTCGGCCTCATCACCGCGGCCGCGCAGGCCGAACAGGTGCTCGCCGACGGCGCGGCCGACGCGATCTTCGCCGGACGGGAGTGGCTGCGCGACCCGCACTTCGCGCTCCGCGCCGCGCACGAGCTGGGGGCCGAGGTCGCCTGGCCGCCGCAGTACGAGCGGGCGCACTGGCGCTGACGCCCACGACGAAGGCCGCCGGTTCCCGTGGGAGCCGGCGGCCTTCGCGTGTCGCGACGTCAGTGACCGCGGACGCGACGGGTCGCGTCCTGCACCTCGCCGACGAGCTCCTCGAGGATGTCCTCCAGGAACAGCACGGCGGTTGTCTCCCCCCGCGCGTCGCGGACCTTGGCCAGGTGACGGCCCGCACGTCGCATGACGGCGAGGGCGTCCTCCAGGTCGGTGTCCTCCTGCACGGGCACCATGTGATGGATGCGCTTGCCGGGGATCGGCTCGAGCACCTTGGCTTCGGCGTCCGGCCCCTCGGAGGCCCGCAGGATGTCCTTGAGGTGGACGTAGCCGATCGGGACGTCCTCGTCGTCGACGATCACGTAGCGCGAGAACCCGTAGCGGGCCACCGCCTTCTCGATGTCGTCCGGCGTGGTCGTCTGCGGCAGTGTGACCAGGTCGCTCAGCGGCACGGCCACGTCGCGGGCCTTCTTGTCGGTGAACTCCACCGCGGCCGTCACCGTGCCCGCGGTGTCCATGAGCACGCCCTCCCGGCGCGACTGACTGACGATCGTCGCCACCTCATCGAGCGTGAAGGTCGACGCCGCCTCGTTCTTCGGCTCCACCCGGAACAGGCGCAGCACACCGTTCGCCGCCGCGTTCAGCAGCCAGATCACCGGCATGAACACCTTCGACACCCACACCAGCGGCGTCGCCAGGAGCAGCACGGCCCGGTCCGGAATCGAGAACGCGAGGTTCTTCGGCACCATCTCGCCGAACACGACGTGCAGGAACGACACGATGAGCAGCGCGATCGTGAACGACACGACGTCCACCGCACCATCCGACCAGCCCACGGCGTGCAGCGGCACGGCGAGCAGGTGGTGGATGGCCGGCTCGGAGACGTTCAGGATGAGCAGCGAGCAGATCGTGATGCCGAGCTGCGAGGTCGCGAGCATGAGCGTCGCGTGCTCCATGGCGTACAGCGCCGTCTTGGCGGGACGCGAGCCGCGCTCCGCCTTCGGCTCGATCTGCGAGCGCCGCGCGGAGATCACCGCGAACTCGGCGCCGACGAAGAACGCGTTCGCCGCCAGCAGGACGACGAGCCAGGCGAGGCCTCCCCAATCGCTCACAGGGACACCCCCTCGATGATGACGGCATCCGGTCTCGGGACGTAGCGCACCCGATCCACCCGGCGTCCGTCCATGCGGACCACCTGCAGGGTGCCGCTCTCCAGGGGCACCTCGTCGCCGACGACAGGCACCCGCTCCAGAACGCTCATGACGTAGCCGCCGACCGTGTCGTACACATCGCCCTCCGGCACCTCGACGCCCGCGCGGCTGCGCAGCTCGTCCGGGCGCAGCTCGCCGGGGAAGGTCACCCCGTCGCGGTTGCGGATGATCCCGGCCCTCGTCCGATCGTGCTCGTCGGAGACCTCGCCGACGAGCTCCTCCACGAGGTCCTCCAGGGTCACGATGCCGGCGGTCCCGCCGTACTCGTCGACGACGACCGCGAGCTGGTAACCCCGGCCGCGGAGGTCCGAGATGAGCGCGTCGACATGGGCGGTCTCCGGCACGCGGAGCGGATCGGTCGCGAGAGCGCCGACGGGCACCTCGGCGCGACGCTCCCGCGGCACCGAGATGGCGGCCTTGAGGTGCACGACGCCGGTGATGTCGTCGAGGTCCTCGTCGAACACCGGGAAGCGGCTGTGGCCCGTGCGCCGGGCGAGCTGGATCACGTCGTCCACGGAGTCGCCGGCGGCGATCGCGTGCATGCTCGGGCGCGCCGTCATGACGTCCGCCGCCGTGAGCCGGGAGAAGGTGAGCGTGCGGTCCAGCAGCGTGGCGGTGTCGGCCTCCAGAACTCCGGCGCTCGCCGACCGTCGCACGAGCGACGACAGCTCCTCCGCGCTGCGGGCGCCGGAGAGCTCCTCCTTGGGCTCGATGCCCATGCTGCGCAGCACGCCGTTGGCGCTGCCGTTCAGCACGACCACCGCCGGCTTGAACACCGTCGTGAAGGCGATCTGGAAGGGCACGACGAGCTTGGCCGTGGCCAGGGGCAGCGCCAGCGCGAAGTTCTTCGGGACGAGCTCGCCGAGGATCATCGAGAGCACCGTCGCGACGAACATCGCCACCACGGTCGCGATGGGGGCGACGGCGGCTTCCGGGATGTTCCAGGCGACCAGCGTGGGACGCAGGAGGTTCGACAGCGCCGGCTCCATCGTGTATCCGGTCAGCAGCGTGGTCAGCGTGATGCCGAGCTGTGCAGACGAGAGATGCGTCGACGTGTGCCGGAGAGCGCTGATCGTCAGGGAGAGGCGGGACTCCCCGCGCGCCTGCCGCGCCTCCAGATCCGCGCGGTCGAGGTTCACGAGGGCGAACTCGCTCGCCACGAAGAGGCCGGTGCCGACCGTGAGCAGAAGCCCCACGCCCAACATGATGTAGTCCATCAGATCTTCCTCTCCGGGGAGAGAACGGGACGGTGGGGCGATGTTCGGCAACTGGGAGGGTCGTCCATAGTGCGCTCGATTCTACAGAAGCGGACTGTGGACGCGGCAGGCGATCACCAACTGACCGGCAGCGCCTTGCCCTCCTCGTATCCCGCCGCGGACTGCAGTCCGACGAGGGCGCGCTCGTGGAACTCCGGCACGGTCGCAGCACCGGCGTACGTGAAGGACGACCGCACGCCCGAGGTGATCATGTCGAGCAGGTCCTCCACTCCCGGCCGCAGCGGGTCGAGATAGATCTTCGAGGAGGAGATGCCTTCGGCGAACAGCTCCTTGCGCGCCCGCTCGTACGCGTCGAGCCGACCGAACCGCGCCTGCACGGCCTTCGTGGACGCCATCCCCCACGACTCCTTGAACAGCCGCCCGTCCGCGTCGCGCTGGAGCTCCCCCGGGGCCTCGATCGTCCCGGCGAACCAGGAGCCGACCATGACGGAGGCGGCACCGGCCGCGAGCGCGAGGGCGACGTCGCGGGGGTAGCGCACCCCGCCGTCGGCCCAGACGTGCGCTCCGGCCTCGGCGGCGGCCGCGGCGGTCTCCAGCACCGCGGAGAACTGCGGACGACCGACCGCCGTCATCATCCGGGTCGTGCACATCGCCCCTGGGCCGACGCCGACCTTGAGGATCGAGGCGCCCGCGTCGACGAGATCTCGGACGCCGTCCGCGGTGACGATGTTCCCCGCGACGATCGGGAGCCCGAGGCCGAGGGACGCGACCTCCTGCAGCGCCCGGAGCATGCCCTCCTGGTGACCGTGCGCGGTGTCGACGACGAGCACGTCCACGCCGGCGGCCGCGAGCGCCTTCGCCTTGGCCGCCACATCGCCGTTGATGCCGACCGCCGCGGCCACCGCGAGGCGGCCGTCGGCGTCCACGGCCGGGCGGTACAGGGTGGCGCGCAAGGCGCTGCGCGCGCTCAGCGTCCCGACGAGGTGGCCGTGGTGCACGACGGTGACGATCTCGACGTCCGCCTCGGTGATGACGTCGAAGGCGTGACGCTCGGAGCCGATGTCGTCCGCGTCGATGGACGGCGTCCCCCGGTGCACGAGGTCGCCGAGCTGTGCATCGGGCAACGCGGTCGCCAGACGCGTCGCCGGAAGGACGCCGACGATGCGGTCCACAGCGATCGGCGCCGCCCCGTAGGCCACGACGATCCCGTGTCCCACGGCGGCCGGAAGCAGGCGGAGCGCGTCGGCGACGGTCGCCTCCGGGGGCAGCACGAGCGGCGTGTCCCAGAGCACCGGCTGCCCCTTCACGTCGCGGATCGCGGCGTCGAGCTCCTGGAGCGGCAGGTCCTGCGGGAGCACGCCCAGCGCCCCGCGGCGTGCGAGCACGGCGGCGATACGCGGCCCTGTCACCGAGTTCATGTTCGCGGCGACGAGCGGCAGCGTCGCGGGCGTGCCGTCGTGCGGGGCGAGATCGACCTGCAACCGACTGGTGACGGCCGAACGGCGCGGCACCAGGAAGACATCCGAGTAGGTCAGATCGACGGTCGGCTGCGCACCTGAGAACTCCATGCCTCCACGGTACCCAGATCGGCGCGGCGCGGGTCGCTCTCTTCGACGTCTCCCCGGTCGAAACAGGTTAGGCTTGGTGGTCGAGAGTGTGCGGGCCCGAGCGCATCCTGCGTCGTGCGTCCGCATCGGAGATCTTCAGCGATGAAAGAGGGCGATAGAGCGTGTCGAACCAGGTGACCGGCGTCGGTGGCGACGGGGGGTTCGGAGCCAATTCCTGGCTCGTCGAAGAGCTCTACGAGCAGTTCAAGGAGAACCGCGACTCGGTCGACAAGGAGTGGTGGCCCATCCTGGAGAAGTACCACTCCGAGACCACCGCAGGCGGAGGCGCTGCTGCTCCCACCGCGACGACGGCCCCGGCACACCCCGTGACCGCGCCCATCCCGGTGATCGGCTCGCAGCCCGTCGCCCGCACCACGGCGAAGCCCGCGGCCTCCGCCCCGATCCCCGCCCAGGCGCCGAAGCCGAAGCAGGAATCCAAGGAGGCGCAGCCGCCCTCCGAGGAGGACAAGGTCACCCCGCTGCGCGGTCTGCCGAAGACCCTCGCCGCGAACATGGACGAGTCCCTCACCGTCCCCACCGCGACGAGCGTGCGCACGGTCCCCGCCAAGCTGATGATCGACAACCGCATCGTCATCAACAACCACATGGCCCGCACCCGCGGCGGCAAGGTCAGCTTCACCCACCTCATCGGCTGGGCGCTCATCCGCACCCTCGACGAGTTCCGCAGCCAGAACGTCTTCTACGCTGAGATCGACGGCAAGCCGTCCGTCGTCGCCCCCGCGCACGTCAACCTCGGCATCGCGATCGACCTGCCCAAGCCCGATGGCACCCGCGCCCTCATGGTCCCGAGCATCAAGCGCGCCGACACCATGACCTTCACCGAGTACCTCGCCGCCTACGAGGACCTCGTCACCCGCGCACGCTCCAACAAGCTCACCGCCGCCGACTTCCAGGGCACCACGGTCTCGCTGACCAACCCCGGCGGCATCGGCACGGTCCACTCGGTCCCGCGTCTCATGAAGGGCCAGGGCTGCATCATCGGCGCCGGTGCCCTCGAGTACCCGGCCGAGTTCCAGGGCGCGAGCGACAAGACGCTCAACGAGCTCGCGATCGGCAAGACGATCACGCTCACCAGCACCTACGACCACCGCGTCATCCAGGGCGCCGGCTCCGGCGAGTTCCTCAAGAAGGTGCACGAGCTGCTGATCGGCCAGCGCGGCTTCTACGACGACATCTTCGCCGCGCTGCGCATCCCGTACGCGCCCATCCGCTGGAACCCCGACATCGCGGTCGACCTCGCCGAGCGCGTCGACAAGCAGTCGCGCGTGCAGGAGCTCATCAACTCCTTCCGCGTGCGCGGTCACCTCATGGCCGACATCGATCCGCTCGAGTACCGGCAGCGCTCGCACCCGGACCTCGAGATCGAGAGTCACGGGCTGACGTTCTGGGACCTCGACCGCGAATTCGTCACCGGCGGCTTCGGCGGGCGCCGCGTCGCGAAGCTCCGCGACATCCTCGGCGTGCTGCGCGACTCGTACTGCCGCACGCTCGGCATCGAGTACATGCACATCCAGGACCCGGAGCAGCGCCGCTGGTTCCAGGACAAGGTCGAGGTCAAGTACCAGAAGCCCGGCCATGACGAGCAGCTGCGCGTGCTGCGCAAGCTCAACGAGGCCGAGGCCTTCGAGACCTTCCTGCAGACGAAGTTCGTCGGTCAGAAGCGCTTCTCCCTCGAGGGCGGCGAGTCGCTGATCCCGCTCCTCGACGAGATCCTCCAGGGCGCGGCCACCGCCGGTCTCGAGGGGGCCGCGATCGGCATGGCCCACCGCGGTCGCCTGAACGTGCTCACCAACATCGCCGGGAAGACCTACGGCCAGGTCTTCCGCGAGTTCGAGGGCACGCAGACCCCCGGCAACCAGCGCGGCTCCGGCGACGTGAAGTACCACCTCGGCACCGAGGGCACCTTCGTCGCCGACGACGGCTCCTCGCTCCCCGTGTACCTGGCCGCCAACCCCTCGCACCTGGAGACGGTCGACGGCGTGCTCGAGGGCATCGTCCGCGCCAAGCAGGACCGCAAGCCCATCGGCACCTTCGCCTGGCTGCCGATCCTCGTCCACGGCGACGCGGCCTTCGCCGGCCAGGGCGTCGTCGTCGAGACGCTGCAGATGTCGCAGCTGCGCGGCTACCGCACCGGCGGCACGATCCACGTGGTCGTCAACAACCAGGTCGGCTTCACCACGACGCCGAGCGACGCCCGCACCTCGGTCTACGCCACCGACGTCGCCAAGACGATCCAGGCACCCGTGTTCCACGTGAACGGCGACGACCCCGAGGCGGTCATCCACGTGGCCCAGCTCGCGTTCGAGTACCGTGAGCGCTTCCACCGCGACGTCGTGATCGACCTCGTCTGCTACCGCCGACGCGGTCACAACGAGGGCGACGACCCCTCGATGACGCAGCCGCTGATGACAGACCTCATCCAGGCGAAGCGCTCCGTCCGCCGCCTCTACACGGAGTCGCTCGTCGGTCGCGGTGACATCACCGAGGAGGAGTACGACGAGGCCAAGGCCGACTTCCAGAACCGCCTGGAGATCGCCTTCGCCGAGACGCACGCCGCCGAGACCGGAGCCACCCCGATCGCCCCGGAGGAGGCCCCGCAGGTCGAGGACCAGGTCGGAGCCCCCGAGGTCACCGGTGTCCCCGCGGAGGTCATCCGCCTCATCGGCGATGCATTCGTGAACAAGCCCGAGGGCTTCACCGTGCACCCGAAGATCCAGCAGCTGCTGGAGAAGCGTCTCGACATGAGCCGCAACGGGAACATCGACTGGGGCTTCGGCGAGCTGCTCGCCTTCGGGTCGCTTCTCGTCGAGGGCACTCCGGTGCGCCTCGCCGGCCAGGACTCGCGCCGCGGGACGTTCGTACAGCGTCACGCCGCGCTCCATGACCGGGCGAACGGCCAGGAGTGGCTGCCGCTGTCGAATCTGTCCGACGCCCAGGGCCGCTTCTTCGTCTACGACTCCCTCCTCAGCGAGTACGCCGCACTCGGCTTCGAGTACGGCTATTCCGTGGAGGCTCCCGAAGCCCTGGTGCTCTGGGAGGCGCAGTTCGGCGACTTCGTCAACGGCGCGCAGTCGGTCATCGACGAGTACATCTCCGCCGCGGAGCAGAAGTGGGGTCAGCAGTCCAGCGTCACCCTCCTGCTCCCCCACGGCTACGAGGGTCAGGGGCCGGACCACTCCTCCGCACGCATCGAGCGGTTCCTGCAGCTGTGCGCACAGGACAACATGATCGTGGCGCGTCCGTCGACGCCGGCGTCGCACTTCCACCTACTGCGCCGTCAGGCCTATGCGCGCCCGCGCAAGCCGCTGATCGTGTTCACCCCGAAGGCGATGCTGCGCCTGCGGGGAGCGACGAGCCCGGTCGAGGCGTTCACCGGCGGTCGGTTCGAGCCGGTCATCGACGACGACCGCGGTCTCGATCGTTCCGCCGTGAAGCGCGTCCTCGTGCACAGCGGCAAGGTGCACTGGGACCTCCGCGCCGAGCTGGAGAAGAACCCGAACCCGGAGATCGCCCTGGTGCGTCTGGAGCAGCTCTACCCGACACCCATCGACGAGCTGAAGAAGATCACAGACTCGTACCCGAACGCCGAGCTCGTATGGGTGCAGGAGGAGCCGGAGAACCAGGGCGCGTGGCCGTTCCTGGCCCTCGCGTTCGCGGATGTCCCCGGCGACCGCTCCTTCCGCCCCGTGTCGCGTCCGGCTTCGGCGTCTCCGGCGACGGGCTCGTCCAAGGTGCACGCCACCGAGCAGGCCGCTCTGATCCGCGCGGCGGTCACCCTCGGCTGATCCGCTCTCGGACGACGAGAAGGGCGCCCCGGCTTCGGCCGGGGCGCCCTTCTCGTCGTCCGGGGATCAGTACCAGATGTCGAGGGACGGAGCCGGGAAGGCGACGAACGCGCGGTCCAGGGCCTCGACGGCCGCGGGCGCGCCGGCGATCCGGCCCGCACCGTGCAGCGCGGCGACACGGATACTGCCTGCGTAGATCGACGAGAGCGCGGAGACGTCGAGGACGAGGTCCGCCCCGGTATCCGGAGCCGCCTCGACGCGCGCCTGCCCCTCGGCGTCGATGCGCAGACGCCAGGTGCCCGCCGCGAAACCGAGCGCGTCCTCGATGCGGAGCACCGTGTCCAGGGGCGCGGCGTAGGACCGGGCCGTGAGCGCGGCGGGGACGTCCAGGACGCGGAGCCAACCGTGGTCGTGCACCTCCTGGGTGACCCCGCGCGGGTCTCCGACGAGCCACGGCAGCGGGTCGTCGAGAGGACGGAGGTCGGCGGTCACTTCGTCCACGAGATCGTGCTGCAGCGCGAATCGCCACAATGCGGCCGTCGCCTCCGCCGTCTCGCCGACGAGCAGACGCACGTGCAGCGCGAACCGGAAAGTGCCCCCGCGCTCGGCGAGGTGGAACGCCATCACGCCGCGCACCTGCCCGGACTCGTCGCGATAGCGGATACCGCGCACCCGGTCCCGGTCGGTGTCTGTGCTCGCGAGCCCGCTGATGCCCGCCCAGCGGGCCGGCCATCCGGGGACCTGCCCCGATCGGGCGATACGCGCCCGCTCGTGCGCCTCCGCCAGCGCGGCCGCGAGCTCTTCGCGCTCGAGGTACTCGACGCCGCCCGCGGGACCGGGCCCCGCCCATCCCGCGCGGCGGACGTCGACGGTGAACCGCGACACCGGGACGGCAGAGCCGAAGCCGTACCGTCCGTAGATCGTCGCCTCGGACACCGTGAGCCCGGCGACCGGGAGACCGGCGTCGGAGGCGGCGCGCAGCTCCCCCTCCAGCAGCGCCCGCGCGATGCCACGACGACGATGGGTGCCGGCCACAGTGACTCCGCTGATCGCCCACATGCCGATCTCACCGCCGGGGATCGTCAGCGGAGTCACCCAGGAGTCGATGGTCGCCACGGGGAAACGGTCGGCCGGGGTGTCGGGCTCGTACACGCCGATGTTGCGCCGGCTCCTCAGGGTGCCGACGCCTTCCTCGCGAGCCGCCTCCGAGGGGTCGGCGCCGAGGAACCCGCGCGCCATCGCTCGCTGGAAGGCGGCCACCCGCGCCGAGTCCGTCGTATCGAGGACCCGGTAGTCGAGGTCCTGTGCCGCGAGGCGGTCGACGGAGGTCTGGTCAGCGGGGATCCCGCGCGCATCGATGAGGGCCATGCACACAGCCTACGGGCGGTCTCCGACGCCCCGCACGCGCTCGCAGCGCCTCAGTGCTGTGCGGCCTGGACCTCGCGCAGCCGGGCGAACACCTGGTCGCGCAGCTCCTCGGGAGCGGTCTCCTTGCAGGCACGGGCGATGACCTCGGTGAGGGTCGTCGCCACCAGAGCCTCGTCCCGGCACGCCGGGCAGTTCTCCAGGTGCTCGCGGATCTCGGCGTGCTCCGTCTTGCACACCTCATTGCGGAGGTACTCCTCCAGATCCTGACGGGCCTTGTCGCAGCCGCAGTCGCTCATTTCTTGCTCCTCGGGTCAGCCGCGGCGATTCCCCGCTCCGCGGCGTAGTCGGCCAGCAGCTCCCGCAGCATCCGCCTGCCACGGTGCAGACGGCTCATGACGGTGCCGATGGGGGTCTTCATGATGTCGGCGATCTCCTGGTACGCGAAGCCCTCGACGTCGGCGAGGTACACCGCGAGACGGAAGTCCTCCGGGACCGCCTGCAGCGCGTCCTTGACGACCGACGCCGGCATGCGGTCGATGGCCTCGGCTTCGGCCGACCGGCTGTGCGAGGCCGTCGTCGACTCGGCGCCGCCGAGCTGCCAGTCCTCGAGCTCGTCGATGGTGCCCTGGAACGGTTCGCGCTGCCGCTTCCGGTAGATGTTGATGTACGTGTTGGTGAGGATCCGGTACAGCCACGCCTTCAGGTTCGTTCCCTGCGCGAAGGTCGACCACGACCCGTAGGCCTTGACGAAGGTCTCCTGCACGAGATCGGCGGCGTCCGCGGGATTGCGCGTCATGCGCATCGCGGCGGCGTAGAGCTGGTCCATGAAGGGGAGCGCCTGCTCCTCGAACTCGCGCCGAGGGTCGCCGACGGTGGCTGCGGTTGCGGTGTCGTCCATCACCGGCCAGTCTAGGCGGCTGAGGTCGATCACCTCGCGTTCCAGCGTCGCAGGCATCCTCTTCCCTTCGCACCGAAGCTGCCTCTCACGAGGACGGCGTTGCGTTTACTAAGGTGAGAACCGATGAGCGCCAAAAGGTATTCCCCCACCCGTGTGCAGGGCGCCTACCCCGCGCCCACGATCGACGGCCCGGTCCACGCCGAGCTCACGATCCCCGGGTCCAAGTCCCTCACCAACCGCGAGCTCCTCATCGCGGCCATCGCGGACGGCCCCGGCCGCCTGATCGCGCCGCTGCACTCTGACGATTCGCAGCGCATGGTGGAGGCCCTCCGCGCGCTCGGCGTCGGCATCGAGGAGGTCGACGCCGGCCACGAGTTCGGTCCCGACCTCGTGATCACGCCCGGCAAGCTCCGCGGCGGCACGACGATCGACTGCGGCCAGGCCGGGACCGTCATGCGCTTCATCGCGCCGCTGGCCGGCCTCGCCGAGCAGGACGTCCACCTCACCGCGCACGAGACGGCTCTGCACCGACCCATGGGCGGGCTCATCAGCGCCCTGCGCGACCTCGGCGTCGACATCGACGACGAGGGAACCTGGGCCCTCCCGTTCACCATCCGCGGCCACGGTCACATCCGCGGCGGTCGCGTGGAGATCGACGCGTCGGCCTCCAGCCAGTTCGTGTCCGGGCTGCTTCTGGCCGCTCCACGCTTCGACGTCGGCCTGCACCTCGTGCACACCGGCGAGCGGCTGCCGAGCCTGCCGCACATCGACATGACCATCGAGGCCCTCAGCCGCCGTGGCATCCGCATCGAGCGCCCCGCGGTCGGCGAGTGGCTGGTGGAGGCCGGGGTCCCCCGCGCCAAGGAGATCCCCATCGAGCCGGATCTCTCCAATGCGGCACCGTTCCTCGCGGCCGCGCTCGTCACCGGCGGCTCCGTCGCGATCACCGGCTGGCCGGCGCACTCGACCCAGCCCGGGGCGCTGCTGCCCGAGATCCTGCAGGCTGCAGGCGCCCACGTCAGCCGTCACGGCGGGGTCCTCACCGTGCGCGCCGGTTCCGGCATCCGCGGGCTCGATCTCGACCTCTCCGCCGCCAGCGAGCTGACGCCGACCCTCGTGGGTCTCGCGGCCTTCGCCGACGGCCCCACGACGATCCGGGGCATCGGCCACATCCGCCTCCACGAAACCGATCGCATCGCGGCGCTCGTCGGCAACCTGCGCGCTCTGGGCGGGACCGCCGAAGAGCTCCCCGACGGCATCCGCATCGTGCCGAGCCCGCTCCGCGGTGGCTCCTGGGCGGCGCACCACGACCACCGGATGGCGACGACCGGCGCGCTCATCGGCCTCCGCGTCCCCGACGTCGTGATCGACGACATCGGCACCACCGCCAAGACCCTCCCGGAGTTCACCACGCTCTGGGAGCGGATGCTGCGAGGCTGACGGGTGAGCTGGCTGGACGACGCCGACGACCTCGAGGACGACTTCGAGGACTACGACGAGAGCAGCATCCGGACCCGCCCGAACCCGAAGGCCAACCGACCGCGCACCAAGCGGCGCCCCGCGCACGAGGACGCGCAGGTCGGCCGCGTCCTGGGTGTGGACCGGGGCCGGTACTCCGTGCTCCTCGACGAGGACACCCCGCAGGAGCGCACGATCACCGCCGCCCGCGCCCGCGAGCTGCGGCGCACGCCGATCGTCACGGGCGACCAGGCCCGCGTCGTCGGCGACACCTCGGGAGACGAGGGCACGCTCGGGCGGATCGTGGGGATCGTCGAGCGGACCTCGCTCCTGCGTCGCAGCGCCGACGACACCGACGAGGTCGAACGGGTGATCGTGGCGAACGCGGACCAGATGCTCATCGTCGTCGCCGCGGCCGATCCCGAGCCGCGTGCCCGCCTGGTCGACCGCTACCTCGTGGCGGCCCTCGACGCCGGGATCCGCCCCCTCCTCGTGGTGACGAAGACCGATCTCGCCGACCCGGCGCCCTTCCTCGCGCACTTCGACGGCCTCGACCTCCGCGTCTTCACGAGCGCACAGGACGAGATGCCCGTCGACGAGATCGGCGCGGCGCTCATCGGCCACTCGACCGTCTTCGTCGGGCACTCCGGCGTGGGCAAGTCGACCCTCGTGAACGCCTTGGTCCCGACCGCGGGCCGCGCCACCGGACACGTGAACCAGGTCACCGGCCGGGGACGCCACACCTCCTCCTCCACCGTGTCCCTCCGCTACGAGGGCCCAGGCGGCACGGGCTGGGTCATCGACACCCCCGGCGTGCGCTCCTTCGGGCTGGGGCACGTCGAGCCCGCGAACATCCTCGCCGCCTTCACCGAGCTCGCCATCATCGCGGAGGACTGCCCGCGCGGCTGCACGCACCTGCCGGACGCGCCGGACTGCGCCCTCATCGAGGCAGCGGAGCGCGGCGAGCTGAGCGAGACGGGGCGGGCGCGGCTGGACTCGCTGCAGCGGCTGCTGCAGACCTTCGCCGACAAGGCGGAGCAGCCGCCCGGACGGTAGGCTGGGGGCGTGACCGAACGCCTGGAAACCGGAACCGCCGCCCCCGACTTCTCGCTGCTCGACCAGGACGGGAACACCGTCCGGCTGGCCGATCTGCGCGGCACGAAGACCGTGCTGTACTTCTACCCCGCGGCGATGACCCCGGGGTGCACCACCGAGGCCTGCGACTTCCGCGACAGCATCTCTTCGCTCCAGGGCGCCGGGTACCAGGTCGTCGGCGTCTCGAGGGACGAGCCTGCGAAGCTGGCCGCCTTCCGCGACCGCGACGGTCTCACCTTCCCGCTGCTCAGCGACCCCGACCACGCAGTGCACGAGGCGTACGGCGCCTGGGGCGAGAAGATGAACTACGGCAAGGTCGTCGAAGGCGTCATCCGCTCGACCTTCGTCCTCGACGAGGACGGCATCATCACGAGTGCCCAGTACAACGTGAAGGCCACCGGCCACGTCGCGCGTCTGCGCAAGCAGCTCGGCATCGACGCCTGACGCGTCGCGGCGGAGTCACTCCGCTTCGCGCCTCGTCCCCTCACGGCGTGCGCTCGCGATGAGGAGGGCGAAGCCGGCGACGGCGGGAACCCCGAGGCCGAGCACGAACACCCACGGGATCGGCGGCAGCGTGAGGGCGCCGAGCGCCAGGGCGATCGCGAGGACCTGGAACACCACCCCGCCCGATCGCGCCCAGGAGCGCCCGGCGCGGGTGCCGAAGGCGAAGGCTCCCAGTGCCGCGGCACCGATCAGGGTCAGGACGATGAGAGCGATGGCCGTCGGCAGCGATGCGGCGTCCCCTGCCCCGAGTCCCGCCATCTCGATGGCCGCGAAGACGAGCAGGGCGACCGCTTCGACGGCCAGGACGGCGGCGGCGGCGCGGGCGATTCCCGGTGCGCGCACGTGGTCCTCCCGGGGATCGAATGACGAGAAAACCCTTGATTTCAGGGTATTCATGTAACAGAATAGAGAAAGTCATGTGCTCCCACAGCGGCGTGGGGCGAACGTTCGCGTTCGCATCACAATCAGCGGGCATCCGCCCGTATCTCAACAGGGTAGCGGAACCCGAACCGTCGCCCGAATCGAGAGGTCGCATCGCGACATCTCATGAAATCCACACCGAGGAGCCCCCATGGACTGGCGTGACAAGGCCGCCTGCCTGACCGTCGACCCCGAACTGTTCTTCCCGGTCGGCAACACCGGCCCGGCCGTCGACCAGATCGAGAAGGCGAAGACCGTCTGCGCGACGTGCACGGTCACCGAGATCTGCCTGCAGTACGCCCTGGAGACGAGCCAGGACTCGGGCGTCTGGGGCGGCCTGTCCGAGGACGAGCGCCGCGCGCTCAAGCGCCGCGCCGCCCGCGCCCGCCGCGCCTCCTGAGATCCGAGAAGCGGCCTGAGACACCGTCTCAGGCCGCTTCTGCGTGTTCCGACGAGGCGTCAGCGCTCGAGCCAGCGCAGCGGGATGTCGATGACCACCTCGGTCCCCTCACCCTCGCTCCCCCGCCAGTCGATCGTGCCGCCGAGCTCGCCCTGGATCAGCGTGCGGATGATCTGCGTGCCGAGGCCCTGACCGATCCGGCCCTCCGGGAGCCCGTGGCCGGTATCGCGAACCGTCACCCGGAGGTTGTCCTCGGTGCGCTTCGCGTCGATCGTGACGACGCCCTCCTGCCCGGCGAGGCCATGCTCCACCGCGTTCGTGACCACCTCCGTCAGGGCGAGGGCGAGCGGCGTGGCGTATTCGCTCGGGAGCACGCCGAAGTGTCCCGTCGACTGCGTGCGGGCCCGCGTGTTGGGAGCCGACGCCACCTCGGCGACGAGCTTGAGGACACGATGGAAGACCTCGTCGAAGTCGACCTTCTGCGTGAGGCCCTGAGCGAGGGTGTCGTGGACGACCGCGATCGCATCGACGCGGCGCATGGCCTGCGTGAGAGCATCCCGCGCCTCGTCGGAGTGCGTGCGTCGCGCCTGGATCCGGAGCAGGGACGCCACCGTCTGCAGATTGTTCTTGACCCGGTGGTGGATCTCGCGGATCGTCGCGTCCTTGGTGATGAGCTCCTGCTCCTGGTGACGCAGCTCCGAGACGTCGCGGCAGAGCACGATCGCCCCGATGCGGGTGCCGTGATCCTTCAGGGGGATGGCACGGAGGGAGACCGTCACCCCCCGCGCCTCGATGTCGGTCCGCCAGGGCGCCCGCCCCGTGACCACCACGGGCAGCGACTCGTCCACCTGGCGGGACGGCGGGACGAGCCGGGTGGTCACCTCGGCCAGGGACTCGCCCTCCAGCTCGTCGTCGAAGCCCATCCGATTGAACGCGGACAGGGCGTTGGGGCTGGCGAAGGTCGTGATGCCGTCCACGTCGATCCGGATGAGACCGTCCGATGCCCGAGGCGCACCGCGGCGCGGCGATGTCGGCGCTGCAGGGTCGGGGAAGCTGCCGTCCGCGATCATGCGGAACAGGTCGTTGGCACACTCGTCGAAGGTGATCTGCTGACGCGACGGCGTGCGGACCTCCCCGAGGTTGGTGTGCCGCGTCACCACCCCGATCACGCGCGGAGCCTTGTCCTCGCCGCGCCGCTCGATCACGATCGGGACCGCGCGCACCCTGGTCGGTGTCTCCTCGAACCAGTCGGGCGAGGACGAGTCGACGATCTCCGCCGACTCGAAAGCGCCGTGCACCTGCGTGCGCCACTGCGGGCGCACCCGCTCCCCGACGATGTCCCGGTAGAAGAGCGTCGCCGCACCGCTCGGTCGCGCGTGAGCGACGGCGACGAAAGAGCCGTCGTCCGTCTGGATCCACAGGACGATATCGGCGGAGGCGAGGTCCGCGAGGAGCTGTCCGTCACCGGCGAGCCGGTGCAGCCACTCCACGTCGTCGTCGGTCAGAAGGCCCTGGGCCTGGGCGAGATCACTGAGGGTTGACACCTCACCAGCCTAGGCTCCCCCGCCTCAGAGGATGGCGAGCGACGTCGCGCGCCACCGTCGGTCCAGTCCCTCGAGTCGGATGGCCACGGCACGGGTGCGCCCCGGGCCCGCGACCACGACGACCGCCTCGACGATGCCGTCCCGTGGGTGCGTCACCCGCACCGTCCGGATGACGAAGGTGGGTCGGGTCGGCGCGACACCGCGAGCACTGCGCGCACGGGCGGCGAGGTTGGCCCTGGTGACGACGCTGCGGTACGCCTCCTCGCTGAACCAGCGGGCGAGCTGATCCACCTCCCGCACTCCGGCGAGGGCCTCGAGAGCCCCCTGGGTGAGGCTCCGCACGAGGAGCACGGGGTCCGGAAGCTCATCGGCCGGAGTGGGCTGCGGTCCGAAGTACTCGGCCAGCATCATCTCGATCTCCCCTCGGAGGCGTCGGCGAGCCGTCAGTAGAACACGTTCCCGGTACGGCACGGTCGGCGCAGGAGGAGGTCTGTGGACAACCCGTAGATTCCGCGCTTCGGGCGAGGGCCGGGGCGACCGTCCGCGCGGATGTGGATAACTCGGACGACACGATGTCCGCCCCTACGCTCGGTCGGGTGCACTGGGATTCCCTCTTCGACGACCTGGAAGGACAGCTCGCCGCGGAGTGGGAGGCGGAACGCGCCGCCCGCGACGCCGAGTCCGAGCGACTCCGCATCGCTCGACTCGACCTGCGCGCTCGATTGCGCCATCTGTGCGCCGCGAACATCGAAGCGACACTCCACCTCGTCGACGGGGCTCACCTGCCCGTCGGCCTGCGGTCCCTGGGCGTGGACTGGCTCGCCGCCGTCTCGCGCGTGCCGCAGGGCGCGCGCGTGCCGAGCTCCATGCTGCTGATCCCGATGACATCCGTGCTCGGACTCACGCTCGACCACGGATCGATGCTGGGCAGCCTCGCCGACGACACGAACGGTGGAGCGACCACGCTCCGCGAACGGATGACCTTGGGGTTCGCCCTCCGCGACCTCGCGCGTCGCCGTCTTCCGGTGCAGCTCCGCCTCCTCGTCGGCGACGATCTCCACGGGACCATCGATCGCGCCGCCGCCGACCACCTCGATCTCGCCGAGCACGACAGCGGCGCCACCCGCCGGGCCGACGCGGTACGGGGCTTCCGGATCGTGCCGTACGCCGCCCTCGCCGCGATCCGCGTGCAGGGAGCTCCGACTCTCTGACGCTCAGGGATGCCGGGACGCGGCGGGTCCCCACAGCTCGGGGAAGCTCGCGGCCTGCGACTGCCGCCACAGGGCCATCCGCCGCGCCTCCTCCACCTGCGCGGCCAGGTACTCCTCGATGCTCGACTCCTCGATGCGCCAGCGCGCGGGCGCACCGAGGGGGGCGCCGCGAAGGTCTCCGGCATGGACGAGCGCGATCACCTCGTCCAGATCGATGCTCAGCAGCTCTGCCACCTGCGCAGGCGCGAGGAAACGGGGGGTGTGCGGGTGTGGGGGTGTCATGCCCTCATTCTGGGCGCGCAGGGCGGAGGAGGTGCGGGGTGGCGAGAGCTTGTGGATAACTCGACGGCCCTGGTGGCCGCTTCTGTGACCATAACGCCATGGCCCCGCTCTCCCGTTCCCCTCGTCGCTTCCGCGGAGATGCCCGCTTCGCGGTGGGCATCGTGCTCGTCCTGGCGTCGATGGCCGGCGTCTGGTTCGTGCTCACCTCATCCGATCAGGCGACGCCGGTGCTCCAGGCGCAGCGCACGATCGTCCGCGGAGAAGTCCTCCGCGCCTCCGACTTCGCGACCGTCGATGTGGCACTCGGGGCCGTGTCCGACGAGTACCTCCGGCCAGGTCAGCTCGATACGGGCCAGGTCGCGGCCCGGACGCTGTCGGAGGGCGAGCTGGTGCCCAGGACGGCGACGACGACGGCAGTGGACAGCCGCACGACGACGGTCGTCGTCGCGAGCAGCGTGGGCCTTCCCGAAGACGTGGAGGCCGGAACCGAGGTCGAGATCTGGCAGGCGCCCCTGCGCGAGGACGGGCGTTCCTATGACGAGCCCCGCATCCTCGTCGGAGACGTCGTCGTGCGTGCCGTCCTCGAGCGGGAGGGGCTCCTGGCGGACACCACCGCGGAGCTGGAGATCGTGATCGACCGGAGCGATGTCGCTGCGGTCCTCGCCGCGGTCACCGGCGGTGCGGCACTCTCCGTGGTCCCGGTCGGGGCAGGGTCGTGAGCGTCGTCCTCATCGCGGTGGCCGCGCCGCGGGCCGACGAGCTGGTCGCCGAGCTGGAGTGGGAGGGCGTCTCGGCCGCCAGCATCCCCTCCGCCTCCGCGGCGATGATCACGTCTCGTCTGCATCCGGAGGTGGAGGCCGTCGTCGTTCCCGCGAGCAGGGCTGTGCTGACCACCGACTTGCTGTCCACGTGCGACCGCGCCGGCATCCGCGTCCTCACACTCGGAGGCGCTGACGGTCGCGCCGCGATACGGATGGGCCTCGCCCCTCCCCTGCGCGCGGACGCAGCGGGGTGGGAGATCGCGGCGGCACTGTCCGCCGACCTTCAGCCCGTCGCCCCGGCTCCGTCGGCTCGACCCCGGGTCATCGCCGTCTGGGGTCCGCACGGGGCGCCGGGGCGGTCGACGGTCGCCGTCCAGCTCGCCGTGGAGCTGGCGCGCCGCGGACGCCGGACGGCGCTGGTCGATGCGGACACCGTGGCCCCCGCTCTCGCGCTGCTCCTCGGGATGGACGATGACGCCCCGGGCCTCGCCGCCGCCTGCCGTCGCGCCGAGGCCGGCGCGCTCGATCCGGCGGAACTGACCCGCCTCTCCACCCGCCTCGCAGCCGGAGGTGCCGAGGTCGATGTGCTGGCCGGGCTCAACCGCCCCAACCGCTGGCCGGAGCTGTCCGATGCGCGGGTCCGGGCGACGCTCTCCCTCTGCCGGACATGGACGGAGGAGACCGTCGTGGACGTCGCGGCCGCCGTCGACGCGGACGAGGAGGCGACCTACGACGTGGTCGGCCCGCGGCGGCACGCGGCGACCGTCGCAGCACTGAGCGAGGCGGACCGGGTCGTGGCGGTGGCGGCAGCGGATCCGTTGGGGATCAGCCGATTCCTCCGCGACCACGCCGAGCTCCGGCGCCTCGTGGGCCAGACGCCGGTGACGGTGGTCGTGAACCAGGTCCGTCCCGGCCCCCTCGGCCTCGATGCCCGGAGTCAGATCCGTCGCACGCTGGAGCGCTTCGCCGGGCTCACCGACATCGTCTTCCTTCCCCTGGATCGTCGCGCCGTCGACGCGGCTCTCCTCCATGCCCGGCCGATCTCGGACGTCGCGCCGCGGTCGGCGCTCGTCGCTGCCGTCCGTCGGCTCGCGGCCGGTCTCGAGCCGTCCGCTCCTCCGGCGACTACTGGCGGTAGCTCGACAGGAAGTTCCCGAGGCGCTCGACGGCTTCGCTCAGCACTCGCGGCTCTGGCAGGGTCACGAGCCGCAGGTGATCAGGCGTCGGCCAGTTGAACCCGGTGCCCTGCACGAGGAGGATGTGCTCCGAGACGAGCAGGTCGTAGACGAGTTTGGCGTCATCGCGGATCTCGTGCACGTTCGGGTCCAGTCGGGGGAACGCGTAGAGAGCGCCCTGGGGCTTCACGCAGGAGACGCCGGGAATGGCCTCCAACCCTTCCCAGGCGATGTCGCGCTGCTCGTGAAGACGCCCCGTCGGGGCGATGAGGGCGTCGATCGACTGGACTCCGGACAGCGCCGCCTGCACGGCATGCTGGGCAGGGACGTTCGGGCAGAGCCGGGTCGACGCCAGCAGGGTGATCCCCTCGATGAACCCCTTGGCATGGTCTTGGGGACCCGTGACGACCATCCACCCGGAGCGGTAGCCGGCGACGCGGTAGGTCTTGGACAGTCCGTTGAAGGTGAGGCAGAGCAGATCAGGGGCGAGAGTCGCCGTCGGGATGTGCACCGCGTCGTCGAAGAGGATCCGGTCGTAGATCTCGTCGGAGAGGATGAGGAGCTGGTGCTCCCGCGCGATCTGCACGAGTCCCTCCAGCACCTGCCGCGAGTAGACCACACCGGTGGGGTTGTTCGGGTTGATGATCACGAGCGCCTTGGTGCGCGGGGTGATCTTCGACCGGATGTCTTCGAGGTCGGGCTGCCAGTCGTCGTCCTCGTCGCAGAGGTAGTGCACGGGGGTGCCGCCGGCGAGGCTCGTCATTGCCGTCCAGAGCGGGTAGTCGGGAGCGGGGATGAGGACCTCGTCCCCTTCGTCCAGCAGCGCCTGCATGGTCATGGTGATCAGCTCGGAGACGCCGTTGCCGAGGTAGACGTCGTCCGGATCGAAACGCGGGAACCCGTCGATCTCCTCGTACCGGCTCACGACGGCGCGGCGAGCCGAGATGATGCCCTTGCTGTCGCTGTAGCCGTGGGCCGTGGGGAGCGCGGCGAGCATGTCGTGCACGATCTGATGCGGGGCGTCGAACCCGAAGATCGCCGGATTGCCGGTGTTCAGCTTGAGGATCCGGTGGCCCTCTGCTTCCAGTCGCGCCGCCTCGACGAGGGCGTTTCCGCGGATCTCGTACAGGACGTTCTTGAGCTTCGACGACTGGTCGAAGGTGCGCGATGGTGTCATCGATCAAGCCTACAGGGACGAAAGGAGGGCCAATCCGCACGGACTGGCCCTCCTTCTCACCCGGGGGCTACTTCTTCTTCTTGCTCTGCGCGCGGCGCTGCTCGCGGTTGCCCGCGGCCGGGGCGCTCTGCTCCGTGCGCTGCCCGAAGGCCCCGCGCGGAGCCTCCTCGGGCTCGGCCGCCTGCGGTGCCTGAGCGCGCGCGGCGGCCTGACGCATCCGGTCGGTCGCGGCCTGCTGCACCTGGCCCCGGTCGTTGCGGACCTCGACCTCTCCGGCGTCGTTGGCGGCCGAGTACTCCAGCCGCTGCTCTCCGCCGTCGTTGGCGAGGCCCTTCGCCTCGACCTCCGCGGTCTCGGCGTCGCCCGCGCGACGGACCTCGACCTCGAGGTTGTAGAGGTAGCCGACCGACTCCTCCTTGATCTGGCCCATCATCGACTGGAACATCGCGTAGCCCTCGCGCTGGTACTCGATGAGCGGGTCACGCTGCGCCATCGCCCGCAGGCCGATGCCGTCCTTGAGGTAGTCCATCTCGTACAGGTGGTCGCGCCAGCGGCGGTCGAGCACCTGCAGGACCACGCGACGCTCCAGCTCGCGGGTCGCGGCCTCGCCCAGCGACTCCTCGCGCTTCTCATACGCGATCTTCGCGTCCGAGAGCAGCTCGCGCGTGAGACCCTCGGCGGTGATGCCGCCCTTGCGACCTGCGGCCTCGGAGACAACCTCGTCGATCGTGACGCTCACCGGGTAGAGCGTCTTCAGCTCGGTCCAGAGGGCGTCAAAGTCCCAGCTCTCGTTGTGTCCCTCGCCGGTGTGGTCGCGCACGACGCCGCTGATCGCGTCCTCGATGAAGTGCTGCACCCGGTCGGCGATGTCGTCGCCCTGGAGGATCTGACGACGGTCGGCGTAGATCGCCTCACGCTGACGGTTGAGGACGTCGTCGTACTTGAGGACGTTCTTGCGCATCTCGGCGTTGCGGGCCTCGACCTGCGACTGCGCGCTGCGGATCGCGCGGGACACGAGGCCCGACTCGATCGGCACATCGTCCGGGAAGTTCGTGCGGGCCAGGATCGCCTCGGCGGCACCCGACTGGAACAGCCGCATGAGGTCGTCGGTGAGGCTCAGGTAGAAGCGGCTCTCGCCCGGGTCGCCCTGACGGCCGGAACGACCGCGCAGCTGGTTGTCGATGCGGCGCGACTCGTGGCGCTCGGTGCCGAGCACATAGAGGCCACCGGCCTCGATGACCTTCTCGGCCTCCTCCTCGACGACCTTCTTCATCGCCTCGTAGGTCTCGTCCCAGGCGACCTCGTACTCCTCCGGCGTCTCCACCGGGTCGAGCCCCTTCGCCTTCAGCTCCTGCACCGCGAGGAACTCGGCGTTACCACCGAGCATGATGTCCGTGCCTCGACCGGCCATGTTCGTCGCGACCGTCACGGCACCGAGCCGACCGGCGCGGGCGACGATCTCCGCCTCGCGCGCGTGGTTCTTCGCGTTGAGGACCTCGTGCTTGACGCCCTTCTTCGCGAGCAGCCGCGACAGGTATTCGCTCTTCTCGACGCTGGTGGTGCCCACGAGCACGGGCTGACCGCTCGCGTGGCGCTCCGCGATGTCCTCGACGACCTGCGCGAACTTCGCCGCCTCGTTCTTGTACACGAGATCCGGCTGGTCCTTGCGGATCATCGGCCTGTTCGTGGGGATCGGGATGACGCCGAGCTTGTACGTCGACATGAACTCGGCGGCCTCGGTCTCGGCCGTACCGGTCATGCCGGCGAGCTTGTCGTAGAGGCGGAAGTAGTTCTGCAGCGTGACGGTGGCGAGGGTCTGGTTCTCGGCCTTGACCGGCACGCCCTCCTTCGCCTCGATCGCCTGGTGGATGCCCTCGTTGTAGCGGCGGCCGACGAGGATACGGCCGGTGTGCTCGTCGACGATCATGACCTCGTCGTTCATGACGACGTAGTCGGTGTCCTTCTTGAAGAGCGCGAGCGCCTTGATGGAGTTGTTCAGGAACGAGATCAGCGGCGTGTTGGCCGACTCGTAGAGGTTGTCGATGCCGAGGTAGTCCTCGACCTTCTCGATGCCGGGCTCCAGGACGCCGACGGTGCGCTTCTTCTCGTCGACCTCGTAGTCCTCACCGGCGACGAGCGTGCGCGCGATCTTGGCGAACTCGGCGAACCAGCGGTTCGCCTCACCGGACGACGGCCCGGAGATGATCAGAGGCGTGCGTGCCTCGTCGATGAGGATGGAGTCCACCTCGTCGACGATCGCGAAGAAGTGCTCGCGCTGGACGAGGTCCTCCTTGCGCCAGGCCATGTTGTCGCGGAGGTAGTCGAAGCCGAACTCGTTGTTCGTCCCGTAGGTGATGTCGGCGGCGTACTGCTCGCGGCGCACGGCGGGTGTCTGCCCGGACACGATGATGCCCGTCGTCATGCCGAGCGCGCGGTAGACACGACCCATGAGCTCCGCCTGGTAGCTCGCGAGGAAGTCGTTCACGGTGATGACGTGCACGCCCTCGCCCGCGATCGCGTTCAGGTAGGCGGGGAAGGTCGCGACGAGGGTCTTGCCCTCACCGGTCTTCATCTCCGCGATGTTGCCGAGGTGCAGGGCCGCGCCACCCATGATCTGCACGTCGTACGCGCGCATGCCGAGCGTCCGCTTCGCGGCTTCGCGCACCGCGGCGAACGCCTCCGGCATGAGCTGGTCGAGCGTCTCGCCCTTCTCGTACCGGGCGCGCAGCTCGGCGGTCTCGTTGCGCAGCTCGTCGTCCGTGAGCTGGGAGATGTCCTCCTCGAGGGCGTTCACCGCCTTCACCACCTGGTTCAGACGGCGGATGATCCGCCCCTCACCTGCACGCAGCAGCTTCTCAAGAGGATTCGCCACGGATGTCATCTCCCTGTCATTGGGTCATTCGCCGGTCGTCGCGAGGCGAGCGACAGGCATGCTTTGCCATGTTACCGGGCTGTGACCTCCACGTCGCCTGCAAGGGCGGCCGCCGCGCCGCGTCAGTGAAATTGCCGGGTATGCATATACTCGGCACTGCTTTCCATCCACCATCCTCGGGAGACCGGCCATGTCCGTACGCCAGAGCCTGCTCGCCATCCTCGATCAGGGCCCCTGTTACGGCTACCAGCTGCGCCACGAGTTCGACCGCCGGACCGGGTCGACCTGGCCCCTCAACGTCGGCCAGATCTACAACACCCTGGAGCGACTCGAGCGCGACGGCCTCGTCCAGCGCGGGGAGGCCGACGACCACGGCCATGTCTACTGGCACATCACCGCAGCGGGCTCGGCCGAGGCGGCGCGCTGGCTCGCCGCCCCGGTGCTCCGCGCTCCGGCGACGCGCGAGGAGCTCGCCGTGAAACTCGCGGTCGCCGCCACGCTGCCCGGAGTGGATGCCGCGACCATCCTCCGCAGCCAGCGGGACGCCTCACAGCAGCGGCTGGACGAGCTGCGCCGCACGCCCTCCCCCGGGCTCGCGGCGGGCAGCCCCGAGGACCTCGCGTGGTCGCTCGTCCTCGACTCCCTCATCTGCGCGGCGGAAGCCGAGCTCCGCTGGCTCGATCAGGCGGAGGCGCGGCTCGCGCAGCACCCGCACCCCGAGATGGCGCTGGAACTGACCACCGAACGGCCCAAGAGGGGACGTCCGGCGAAGGCGACGCCGTTGGCCGTCGGCGGCGAGGACACCGTCGCGGTGCCCGCCTGAGCTCCGCGGCGGGCCGTTCGCCTGGAGCGGATGCTCAGCCCGCGCGGGTGCCGGGGAAACTAGGATCGGCACATGGCTGGATTTTGGGGTAGACGCAAACGCGAACAGGAAGAACTCGCCGCGCAGGACGCGGACCTCGCCCGACGCGCGGAGCAGGCACTCGTCGCCGCCGACGAGCGGATCCGCACCACCTCCGACGAGCTCGTCTTCGCGGAGGCCGAGCTCGGCGAGTCCCTGACGTCCGACCTCAAGGCCGCGCTGCTGTCGGTCCGGACGCACCTGCGGGAGGCGTTCCAGCTCCACCAGCTCAACCACGACGAGATCCCGGACACCGATGAGGAACTGCGCACGCGGAACGCGCGGATCCTGCAGCTCTGCGACTGGGCCCAGGACCTGCTCGACGAGAAGACCACCGTGCTCGCGGAGTCGGTCGCGAAGGTGCGGCGAGCGCCCGAGATCATCGCGCAGGTGCGCGCCGACGCGGAGGCTCTGAGCGCCCGCATCCCGCAGACGGACGAGACCGTGTCCCGGCTGTCCGCCCGCTACTCCGACTCCGCCATGCATCAGATCACTGCGAGCGCCGCCGAGGCGGAGCAGCTGATCCGCTTCGCCACCCACAGCGCCGACATCTCGGAGCGCCGCCGTGCCGCGAAGCAGAACGAGGAGGCGAACCTCGCACTGGAGACGGCCACCGAGGCGACGCGCCGCGCCGGCGCCCTGCTCGATGCCGTCGAGGACTTCGAGATCGAGGCGCTGCGCGCCGAGTCGACGCTGGCCGAGGTCATCGCCGACTCCCGCAACGACCTCATCGCCGCGCGGACCGCTCCTTCCACGCCCGCCGTGGCGGAAGCCGTCGCGCGGCTGCAGGCGGCTCTGGCCGCGCTCACCCCCTCCGGGCAGCCCAACGACCCGTTCGCCGAGCTCTCCCAGCTGCGCGAAGCGAACGCGGGCCTCGACCAGGCCATCGCCACGGCGCGACACCGGGCCGAGAACCCCCTGCCGTCCATCGCACAGGTGCAGCACGCGATGGACGACGCCGACCGGCAGCTCGGCGTCGCTCGCGGCCTCATCGCCGGCCACCGCGGATGGATCGGCGCCGACGCCCGCACCCGTCTGGCCGAGGCCGAGCGGCTCCGGGTCGACCTGCCGGCTCTCCTGCCCGCCGAGGAGACGCGCGAGGCGGCCCTGGCGCAGGCCCGCAGGGTGGCCCACCTCGCCGCGGAAGCTCTCCAGCTCGCACAGCGGGACATCGACTCCTCGCGCCCGCAGGACCAGGACTGGGGCGGGGGCTGGGGCGGCGGCCCCCGTCGCGGCGGCGGCATGGGCGGTGGCGACCTCGCCTCCGGTATCCTCGGCGGGCTCGTCATCGGCAGCCTCCTGGACGGCATCTTCGACTGACGCCCCCCCCCCCCCCCCCCGAGCTTCACACGGGAACGGCCCGATCCCCGCAGGGATCGGGCCGTTCTCGGTCCTGTCAGGAGGCGAGCGCCTCAGCGGGCGGAGCCTGCGTGCTGAGGGCGATGACACCGTAGTCCCAGCCCTTGCGGCGGTAGACCACGCTCGGGTGGTCGGTGCGCGCATCGACGAAGAGGAAGAAGTCGTGCCCGACGAGCTCCATCCGGTCGACGGCCTCCTCCACCGTCATCCACTCCGCCTCGAAGCTCTTCGTGCGGATGACGACCGGGGAGTAGTCCTCCTCCTCCTCGCTCTGCACGGGGATGCTCCCCGTCGCCACGGCGTGCAGCACCTCGGCGGAGGCGGGCTGCACGTCGATGCCCTCGAGCGAACCGCTGCCCTTCTCGAAGTGCGGGCCTCGCGGATGCTGTCGTCCGTCGACGCGCTTCTCCTTCGCGCGGCGCAGCTGCTCGGTCATCTTGTCGATCGCGAGGTCGAGCGCCACGAACTTGTCGCCGTCGACCGCTTCGGCACGGACCACGGGGCCCTTCCCGACGAGCGTCAACTCGACCGTCTCGTCCGGGACCCGACCGTTGCGGTAGACCCGGTGCGTGACCTTCACGTCCAGGCGTTGCGCCTTGGCGGCGAGTGTCTGGATCTTGGCGATCTTCTCTTCGACGACGGTGCGGAAGCGATCGGTGATGCCCACTCCGACGCCCACGATGCTCGTTTCCATTGCTGCCTCCTTGTCCCGGTCCACCCGGCCAAGGGCGGACCGTGGTCGCCTTGTGACACCCCACCGTAGTCCGACCCGCGGCCGATGTCACGGCCCGAGGCCCTGTGTCTCCGGTGAGTCTGCAATGAACCTCATCCGGATCGGGCCGACATCGGCGTGGCGGCGAGCGCGACGACCCCGGCGACGACGAATCCGGCGGCGACGAGGGCGCGGCTGGCCTCGTCGAGCGTGGCCCCCGTGGTCACGACGTCGTCCACCACGATCGCGGGTGCGCCGAGCCCTCGTCGGCGTGCGCGCATCGCGCCCCGGAGATTGTCGGCCCTCGCGACGGCAGACAGCTCGCGCTGGTCCCGCACCTGACGGGTGAGAGCGAGGACGCGCTGCGGCTCCGCACCGGCGGACCGGACGAGGAGCTCAGGCACGCGGTAGCCGCGCCGACGGAAGGCTGCCCGCGAGGTAGGGACGGGGATCACCCAGACTCCCGGTCCGACAGCAGGGAGGAGGACGGCGGAGAGGGCGGCGCCCAGCGGTCGTCCCAACGCGGTCTGCCCCGCTCCTTTCAGACGCCGGATGCAGGAAGCGGCCGGACCGTCCAGGTCGAGGGCGGCGCGGACCCGCAACCCGCCCGGGGTCCGCACGTCGCGCGGCCTCGCGGTGAGCGCGACCCGGCAGCTGTCGCAGAGCACGATGCCGGGCCGGTCGCATCCGGCACAACTCGCCGCGAGCAGCAGCCCCCCGGTCTCCGCGGCGAGCGCGCCCACCCGTGTCGTGAACCCCATGTCGAGATCCTGCCGTCAGGCGCGTGCCCCCGAGAGCCATCCCCTTGTGGCGGGACTCGATCGGCGCCGAGGCCGTTCCGTGCAGGAGAGGTCATTCGCCGGTTCGTGTGGCCAGGACGGAGACGCCTTCCGTCACCTCCCGCCACGCCGATCCCGCGTGCGCGAACAGCTGCCCCGAGGTGTCCAGGATGCGCACACCCGCCGGAGTGCGGGCACCGGCGATCGACGCCGCATTGCTGGGTGCACTCTCGGCCGAGCCCGGTCCGCCGACCGGCTGCACGATCAGACGGGGCGTCGTGGAGTCTGTGAGCACGGCCAGCCGATCGGGCCCCAGCCAGACGAGCCCCGTCGACGGCTCGGTGAGCTGGAGCAGCTGTCGCACCTCACCGAGCTCTGTGGGCACACCGGCGCCGTCCCGGACGACCGCCGCGACGACCACCCAGAGCTGGCCGCCGACCCGGACGACAGCCGCGAGCCTGGCGCCGTCGGCGGCGACCCGCAGATCGGAGATGGACGAGGCGTTCGGCCACGCGCCGGCGACCTCGTGTCCGACCACATCGGGGCCGACGGCGAGCACCGCCTGCGGGGCTGACGCGGGCACCGACCACACGTAGCCGTAGGGGTCGAGGGACGGCTGCACGAGGCCGGACCGGGCATCCAGCTCGTTGCGTCCGTTCTCGGTCGCGAGGTACACGTGGCCGTCGTCGAGCTGCAGCGCTGCGGTCGCGTCGTCCGCGGCCACGTCGATCGCCTCGATCGGCTGCGTGACCGCCTGGATCTGCGCGCTGATCCCGGGGATCGACGCGATCTCGTCACCGACGATGCGACCGAACCTGCCGTCCTTCAGCACGAGCGTCCCCGGCTCCGACGGGGTGCTGATGACATCGACGACCCCCGCGTCGAGCGCGCGGCCGTCGACGCTGAAACGCACCTGCGTGACGTTCACGCCCGCGGCCTTCAGCGTGGCCTGCAGCTGGGTGCGCATCCGGGCCAGCGTGGTCTCGTCCAGGCTCGCCGCGGGTCGGGTCAGCGCCACCTCGGCCGCCTGCCCCGTGATGAGCACCGCGTCCTGTGCCAGTTGGACGTCGGCGGGGAACGCCGTCTGCACGGCCGGATCGAGCCACTCCGCCGGAGTACCGCTGACGAGGGCCTGCGTCACGGTCGTCGCCGGGCTCTGGCGTCGCGGGAACCACCGCATATCCGGGACGAGTCGGGACCAGCGCGCGTCGAACCACTGCAGCGAGTACCCCTCGAACACATTCGGGAACCGGCTCTGGTCGATCACCACGCCGTCGGGCGCCTCGGTGATCCGCCACTCGCCGTCCTCCCCCCTCGCGAGCGCGAACGGCACGCTCGAGTCGCCGGGGGCACCGCTGTACGCCCCGGAGTCGTCCACGCTGGCGACCAGCTCGAGGAGGACCTGCACCTCGGCCTCCTCAGCGTCCTCCACCTGGTCGTCGGGGACGTTCGAGCTGAGGGTGCGGGCCTCGGGACCAGCGTCGATGGAGACCCCCGCCGATGGTCGCCAGCTGCGCTGCAGAGAAGGCGCCAGGAACTCCCGAGCCGTCGCCCAGTTGTCCGATGTCGTGATGCCGGCTTCGAGGAACCCCTCGACGATCTCCTCGGGGCCCGCCCCCGCAACGGGACCGGAAGCCACGGGGAGCACGTCGACGTCGTCCGGGGACTCCCCCAGCTGGAGACCGACCGCGACGTCGCCGCTCGTCGGCAGACCGGCGCACGCGGGAAGCAGCAGCGCGACCAGCGCCAGTGCGGCGCCACGGACGAATCGGCTCCTCGCGCGCGGGCTCATGACTGGTCCTTCCCGTCGAGCAGATCGGAATAGGTCTCGGCGATCGAGATCGGCTGCGTCGCGTCGCCGAGTTCTGTGAGGGGCTCCTGCGGCTCCACCGGGATCGGGCTCGGGCCGTCCAGCACCCGGTCGTGGCGGGGAATGGTCAGCACGAAGTGCGAGCCCACCCCCAGCTCCGACCACACGGCGAGGGTGCCGCCGTGCAGGGTGGCGTCGCCGAGGGCGATCGACAGGCCGAGCCCCGTGCCCCCGATGGTGCGCTGCCGCGACGGGTCGGCGCGCCAGAAGCGATCGAACACACGTTCCGCGTCTCCGGGGTCCATCCCGAGCCCGAAGTCGCGCACGCCCGCGGCCACCGCGTGCTGGTTGCTGTCGACCGTGACGACGACCGGACGCCCTTCTCCATGCTCGATCGCGTTGCCGATCAGGTTCCGCAGCACGCGCCGCACACGACGCGGGTCCATATCCACCGGCGAATAGCCGCCGGGCGCCACCAAGCGGATCTCCGTGCCATGCCCTTCCGCAAGAGGTCGCATCTGCTCGATGATGTCCTCTGCGAGTTGGGCGAGACTCGTCGCCTCCAGCTCGAGCTGCACGGACCCCGCGTCGTACCGACTGATCTCCAACAGGTCGGCCAGCAGCGTGTCGAACCGCTGCACCTGCGCGTGCAGGAGCTCGGCGGTGCGGGCGGTCGTGGGGTCGAACTCGTCGCGCTGGTCGTTGAGCATGTCGGCGGCGAGGCGGATCGTCGTCAGCGGGGTCCTGAGCTCGTGCGAGACGTCGGACACGAAGCGCTGCTGCACCATGGAGAGCTCGCCGAGCTCCTTGATCTGCGCCTCGATGCTGTCGGCCATGGCATTGAAGGAGCGCCCCAGCGTCGCGAGCTCGTCCTCGCCGTGCACCTCCAGCCGCACGCCGAGATCGCCCGCCGCGAGCCGCGCACTCGTCTCGGCCGCCTGGACGATCGGGGTGGACACGGTCCGCAGCACGATCCAGGAGATGGCCGCGACGATGGCCACCAGCCCGATGCCGGCGATCCAGAGGGTGCGCTGCACGAACACGAGGGTCTGGTCGGCGTCGGCGAGGTCGTAGGCGAAGTAGATCTCGAAGGTCCCGGCCTGCGGCACCTGGAGCTGCTGCCCCACGACGATGCCCGGCACGACGCCGCCGTCCTCCGTGGGCAGGGCGACGGACTGCCAGGCCTGCCGGTCGTCGAACTCGCGGACCCTGGCCTGCAGCTCGGGGCTCAGCAGATCCGGCGTGAGCCCGGCGGTGAAGCCGTTGAGCCGGACCGTCCCCGAGCCGTCCTGGATCTTGAAGCCGGCGAGCAGGTCGGCGCTCGACGTGCGCGAGAGGGTGTCGGGGATGCCGTTCCACAGATCGGTGAGCGCGGCGGGGTCATCGCCCACCTCCGCCACGTCCAGCAGGGACTGCGCCTGGTCCACCGCTCGGCGGGCATCCTCCAGCGCGACGTTCTTCCGCGACACGAAGAGGTCGTTCTGGATGACCAGCGCCATCGTGACGCACGTGATGAGGATCGCCAGCGACGTGGCGACGAGGGTGATCGCGAGGGTGCGGAACCGGAGTGAGCGCCGCCACAGCGCCGCCAGCACGTCCGGCCAGCCGCGCCAGTCGCGGAGGACGGCGACGGCCGTGGTCGCAGTCGTCGCGGCCATGGGGTCCCTAGGTGACGCTGCCGGCGCGGTAGCCGACGCCGCGGACCGTCATGACGATCTTGGGGTTGTCCGGGTCGAGCTCGACCTTCGCCCGCAGCCGCTGCACGTGCACGTTCACGAGCCGGGTGTCCGCCTTGTAGTGGTAGCCCCAGACCTGTTCGAGGAGCATCTCGCGGGAGAACACCTGCTGCGGCTTGGAGGCGAGGGCCACGAGAAGCTGGAACTCGAGCGGCGTGAGGGCGATCGGGGTCGTCCCGCGGCGCACCTCGTGCGCGTCCACGTCGACGGTGAGGTCGCCGATCCGCAGCTGCTCGCTGGAGGCCTGCGGCGTCGGGCGCAGCCGGGTGCGGATGCGGGCCACGAGCTCCTTCGGGTTGAACGGCTTGACCATGTAGTCGTCGGCGCCGACCTCGAGGCCGCGGACGACGTCCGCCGTGTCGCTGCGCGCCGTCAGCATGATGATCGGCACACCCGACTCGGCGCGGATGCGCGTGCAGATCTCGATGCCGTCCATTCCGGGGAGCATCAGGTCCAGGAGCACCAGGTCGGGGCGCTGCGCGCGCCACTCGTCGACCGCGCGCGCACCGTCCGCGCAGAACACCGGCTCGAATCCCTCGGTGCGCAGCACGATGCCGATCATCTCGGCGAGCGCGGTGTCGTCGTCGACCACAAGGATGCGTGAGGTCATAACTGTTACCTTATGGCACCGAGTCCCGCCCTCCGCAGGTCTGCGCCTCAGTGCCCGGATATGACACGATGGGAGCGCACGACGGAGGGAGGCCCGTGAGCGGCCAGACGTGGACCCCAGCTCCCCGGAAGGGCATCATCCCCCTTCATCCGCTGACGTTCGGCATGCTGCTGGGCAAGGCCTTCGCGGCGCTGCGGCACAACCCGAAGGTCCTGTTCGGGTTCGCCGTCGTCATCCAGCTCATCGTCGTCGTCGCCACCGCCGGGGTGATGGGGCTCGTCCTGTTCTCGACGTTCTCCCGGCTGGAGACGGTCTCCCCCTCCTCCCCCGACTTCGAGGCCGTGTTCGCCGGCACGATCGCCATCAACCTCATCGCCGGCCTCGTCGTGGGGCTCGCCTCCGTCGCGTTCACCGCGATCATGCAGGGGGTGGTGGCCGCCGAGGTCGGCTACGCGACGGTCGGCGTCAAGGCCACGCTGCGGATGCTGTGGCGCCGCATGGCCCCGGCCTTCTGGCGGCTCGCCGGCTTCGCGTCCCTCTCCGTGCTCGCGCTCTTCGGCGGGCTCGCGATCGTCGCGGTCGTCATCGCCGCTCTCATCGCCGGCGGTCTCGGGGGCACCCCGGAGATGATCGGCATCGTCGTGCTCGTCGTGGTGCTCCTGGCCCTGGCGGCGATCCCGCTCACGGTCTGGCTGTCGACCAAGCTGCTGCTCGTCCCGTCGATCCTCGTGCTGGAGCGGGCCCGCTTCCGGGAGGCGTTCGTGCGGTCGTGGCGCCTGACCCGCGGCCGGTTCTGGGTCGCGTTCGGCGTGACCTTCCTCATCAGCCTCATCATGGGCCTGGCGATGCAGGTGGTCAGCATCCCGACCGCCATGTTCTCCTCGTTCCTCGGGACGGTCATCGCCCCGACCGGGTCCAGCGAGCCGAGCGCCGTCATCGCGTACGTCTTCGCCCTCCTCGCCCCGCAGGTGCTGCTGCTGATCCTGCAGGCGATCACCATCGTCGTGCAGAGCACCGGCGGCGTGCTCGTCTACCTCGACTGCCGGATGCGCTACGAGGGGCTCGACCAGACGCTCCTCTCCCACGTGGAGCGCCGCGACCTCGGTGTGCCGGAAGACCAGCTCGGCGACCCGTTCGCGATCGATCCCGCCCGTGCGGTCACCAGCGCTCCCCCGCCCCGGCAGGTGCCGGAGCACGTGATGATGTCCCAGGGCTACGGCTCCCCGGCGTACGGCGGGCCCCCCGTGGCGCCGATGCCGTTCCCGGGGGCGGCGGGTCCTCTCCCGACCTCTCCCGCGCCGACCGCGTTCGCCCCTCCGCCGCCGCCCGCACCGGCCCCTCCCGCCCCGCCGTCCGCCGAGGACGCAGCCGGATGGACGGCGCCGGGCAGCACCCCGCCGTCATGATGCGACGGTTCGACGACGTCTTCGTCCCGGACGGGGACGAAGCGCGACGCTGGGCCGAGGAGGAGCTGTCCAATCCGCGGTACGCGGACGCGAAGCCCACGTGGTTCGACCTCCTCGCCCGCGACGTGATGCGCTTCCTCGCCGATCTCTTCAGCGGGGAGAACGGGGCGAGCGTCGGCCCGACCGCACTCATCGTGGTCACGGTGCTCATCGCCGCGGCTCTGGTCACCGCGCTGATCGTGTGGGGGCGCCCCCGACGCTCGAGAGCGATCCGGCGCGCGCACGGCGACCTCCTCGGCGCCGCCGACGACCGCAGCGCGGAACAGCTCCGCGCCGACGCCGAGCGCAGCGCACGCCAGAGCGACTGGGACGCCGCGGTCGTGCTCCGCTACCGCGCGATCGCCCGCAGCCTGCTCGAGCGCGACCTCATCGATCCGGCGCCCGGAGCGACGGCGCAGTCCCTCGCCCGCTCGGCGAGCGCGGTCTTCACCGACGAGGCGGACGCCCTGCGGCGGGCCGCCGCGTCCTTCGACGACGTGCGCTACCTACGGCATCCCGCCACGGAGGACGACTACCGGCACCTCGCCGCGACGGACGAGCGCCTCCGCGCCCACCGCCCCGAGGGGGTGCCCGCGTGACGACGATCGCATCGGACGAGATCGCCGTCGACACCACCGCCGAGCGCCCGCGGCGTCGGACCGCCTCTCTCCTCGGGTGGCTCCTCGTCGCGGCGCTCGTGGTCGCGGTCGCCCTCGCAGCCTCCCAACTCGCGGCGAGCGGCCCCGGCGCGCGGGGCACCCTCGATCCGGAGAGCCGGTCCGGCACCGGCGCCCTGGCCCTGGCCGAGCTGCTGCGGGACCAGGGAGTCGAGGTCGAGGTCGTCCGCTCGCGGGCCGCGGCAGCCGCCGCCCTCGACGAGGACACCACGCTGGCCCTGACCAACCCCTACACGCTCTCCGACGACGCGCTGGCGGATCTCCTCGCGCCGGCCGACCGCGTCGTCTTCCTCTCCACAGGCACGCATCTGCTGGCCGAACTCGCGATCGGCGAGAACGCGTCGGGTTCGGCCGCGCCGAGAACAGCCACCTGCGCAGTCCCCGAGTTCGCCGAAGTCGGCGCCATCCGCCCTGATCGGCTCTTCTCCCCCGCAGACGACGTGACCGGGTGCTTCGGCGAGGACGATGCCGCGGCCGTGCTCGTCGACGAGAGGGACGGATACCGCGCGGTGGTCGAGGGCGTGAAGCTGTTCAGCAACGCGGCCCTCGCCGAGGACGGCAACGCCGCGCTCGGACTCGCCCTGCTCGGGCAGACCGACCGGGTCGTCTGGTACGTCCCGTCGTTCGAGGACACCGACATCGAGGGCACCACCCCCGACACGCTCGGGAGCCTCACCCCGGACTGGGTCACCCCGGCGATCCTGCTGCTCCTCGCCGCGGGCCTGGCCGTCGCCCTCGCCCGCGGCCGACGTTTCGGCCCGCTCGTGGCGGAGACCCTTCCGGTGACCGTCCGCGCGTCGGAGACGATGCACGGACGCGCGCGGCTGACGGCCAGGGCCGCGGACGCCCCACACGCCGCGGACGCACTGCGGGAGGGCACTCGTAGGCGACTGGCCCGACGACTCGGGTTGGCTGTGCATGCGGACGCGGACGAGATCGCCGACGCCGCCGCCGACCGTCTCCGGATCCCGCGCGGCACGCTGCAGAGCCTGCTGGCGGGACCTCCGCCCACCGACGACGCCGCCCTCGTCGCGCTCGCCCGTCGGCTCGACGAGCTCGAGACCGCCGTGGAGACGAGCGCGCAGTCCCCGCGGAGCGGCACATGAACATCCGTCCGCCCCACACCCCTTTCCCGACCGAAGCCGAGGAGACCCCGTGACCGACGAGAACAGTCCCGCCGACGACGCCGCGCTGCGACAGGCCATGCACCGCGTCCGCACCGAGGTCGACAAGGCGGTGGTCGGCCAGGCCGGCACGGTCACCGGCCTGCTCGTGTCGCTCCTGGCGCGCGGCCATGTGCTGCTGGAGGGTGTTCCCGGCGTGGCGAAGACCCTGGTCGTGCGGTCGTTCGCCCGGGCTCTCGGGCTCGACACCAAACGCGTCCAGTTCACGCCCGACCTGATGCCCGGCGACGTCACGGGGTCCCTCGTCTACGACGCCAGGACCGGGGAGTTCGACTTCCGCGCGGGCCCCGTGTTCACGCACATCCTGCTCGCGGACGAGATCAACCGCACGCCCCCGAAGACCCAGGCGGCGCTCCTGGAGGCGATGGAGGAGCGTCAGGTCTCCGCGGACGGCGTGAGCCGCGCGCTGCCCGACCCGTTCCTCGTCGCCGCGACGCAGAACCCCGTCGAGCACGAGGGGACCTACTCTCTGCCCGAAGCCCAACTCGACCGCTTCCTGATGAAGCTCGTCGTCGGCATGCCGGAACGCGACGCCGAGGTGTCCGTGCTCCGGCGCCATGCACAGGGCTTCTCGCCGCGCGAGCTCACGGGCGTCGACGCCGTGATCGGCGCCGACGAGATCCGCGCCGCCCAGCGGGCCGCGGCCCGGGTCGAGGTGACCGACGACGTACTCGGCTACGTGGTCGACCTGGCCCGCGCGACCCGCCACTCCCCCTCCGTCGAGCTCGGTGCCAGCCCCCGCGCCTCGACGGGACTGCTCGCCGCGGCCAAGGCCTGGGCCTGGCTCAACGCCTCCACCGCCGTGACGCCGGACCACGTGCAGACGATGCTCGTCCCGGTCTGGCGGCATCGTCTCCAGCTCCGTCCTGACGCGCAGATGGAGGGCGTGTCCGCGGACGCCGTGCTGACATCGGTGGTGCAGCAGACCCGGGTGCCGATCTAGGTGTTCGTCTCGGGCCGTCTCGCCGTCGCCCTCGCCGTCGGCATCGTGCCGCTGGTCCTCACCGGGCTGGCGGGGTTTCCGCCGTATGCGGTGCTGGGCGGGTGGATCGGGCTGTGCCTCCTCCTCGTGGCCGTCGACGTCGTCCTGGGCGGCGACCCGCGCGCGGCGACCGTCACCCGTCGCGTCCCGTCGCGCGCCCGGCTCGGCGAGCAGGTGCCGGTCAGCGTGGCGGTGCAGAACCGGGGGACGCGGACGCTCGACGTCCTGCTCCGCGACGCGTGGCAGCCCACCGCGGGAGCGCCGTCGGAACGGCAGCACCTGCGCATTCCGCCCGGGGAACGGCGGCGCGTGGAGATCCCCCTCCGCCCGAGACGCCGTGGCGAGCTCGTCAGCGCCTTCGTCGTGCTTCGTTCCCGCGGTCCCCTGGGGCTCGCCGGCCGACAGGCACTGCACCCCGTCCGCGGCGCGATCCGTGTGCTGCCCGCCTTCTCCTCGCGCAAGCATCTGCCTTCGCGGCTGGCGCGGCTGCGGGAGCTCGATGGGAACACCAGCATCCAGGTCCGGGGACAGGGCACCGAGTTCGACTCCCTGCGCGAGTACGTGCGAGGGGACGACGTCCGCTCCATAGACTGGCGGGCGACGGCACGAGCGGGGACGACGATGCTGCGCACCTGGCGCCCCGAGCGCGACCGGCATGTGGTCCTCATCGTCGACACCGGGCGCACGGCCGCAGCCCGGGTGGGCGACGGCACACGACTCGATGCGGCGCTGGAGGCCGCGCTCCTGCTCTCCGCGCTCGCGGCACGGGCAGGCGACCACGTGCACCTGCTCATGCACGACAGGGTGACCAGGGCACGGGTGACCGGGGTGGACGGCGCGGCGCTCCTGCCGGCTCTCACCGACGCCATGGCTCCGGTGCACGCCCGCCTCGTCGACACCGATTGGCATGGGGCCTTCGCGTCGGTGCGGACGCTGACCACGCGTCCCTCTCTTCTCGTCGTGCTCACGGCGCAGGACGCCGCCGAGTCGGCACGGGGCTTCCTCGGTGCCTTCCCCGACGCCTCACGGGCCATGACGGTGCTGGTCGGTTCGGTCACGGACGACGGCATCGCCGCCCTCACCCGCGCGCGGGAGTCCCGGGAGGACGTCTATCTCGCCGCCGCCGCCGAGCGCACGCTCCGGGACGCCGAGAACGTCGCGGACGCGATCCGCCGCGCCGGTGGCGAAGCCATCGCCGCGGACCCCGAGGACCTCCCGCCGCGGATCGCCGACCGCTACCTCGAGCTCAAGGCGGCGGGGCGGCTCTGACGGCGGTCGCCGTTCCTCAGCCCGCCACGAGCCGCGGCGTGCCGGACTCGTACTCGACGAGGTCACCGGTCTCGCCGCGGCGATAGGCGCGCCTGCCGATCACGAGCATGTAGATGAGGAAGACCGCGAGGGCCGCGGCACCGATGCCGATCTTGACCGGCCAGGGCAGTGCCCATCCGGTGACGAACCCCTCGACCAGCCCGGAGAGGAAGAGCGCGAACACGAGCCCGAGGGCGACGGTGGCCAGCGCCCTGCCCTCCTCCGCGAGCGCCTCGCCGCGGGTGCGGTGGCCCGGCGCGACCCAGGCCCAGAACATGCGCAGGCCGGCGGCCGCGGCGACGAAGATGCACGTCATCTCCAGCATGCCGTGGGGAAGGATGTACAGGACCATGAGGTCGGCCTTGTCGTGGATCGCCATGACCGCCCCCGACGTGCCCAGCCCCATGGCGTTCTGCACGAGCATGTAGACGGGCCAGATGCCGGTCACCCCGAACAGCACGCACTGCATCGCTATCCAGGCATTGTTCGTCCAGACCATCCCTATGAACACCGCTGCGGGGTTCTCGGTGTAGTAGCCGGTGAAGCTCTCGTCGGCGTACTGCTCCAAGGCGTCCGGTGGACCGAGCGTGGCGACGAGCGCCGGGTCACCGGCGATCCACGCGGCCGTGCCGACGGCGACCGCCACGAAGGCGAGCGCGATGACCAGGGTCGTCCGACGCAGGCGGTAGAGCGCCGCGGGGAGCTGGAGGCGGAAGAACCGCGACGTCTGGGTGAGGATGCTGTCCGCGGCCCCCGTGAGCCGGAGCCGCGCACGCACGAGGATCGTGGAGAGGTAGGCGCCCTGCGGGGACTCCCCGACCGACGTCTTCAGTTCCGCGAGGTCGGCCGATGCGGCACGGTAGCGCACGATGAGCTCGTCGACACCGGCACCGTCCAGGCGGGCACGGCTGAGGGTGTCCAGCCGTTCCCATTCGGACCGGCGCGCATCGGTGAGGGCATCGGCATCCACCTGATTTACTGTACTCATGTCCGCGCAGATCGACGTCTCCGACGAGGTGCTCTCCGGCGAGGCGGTCGCGATCGACGTCCAGCCGGTGGGGTTCCTCCTCCGGGCGGCCGGCGCCGTCATCGACATGCTGCTGGGCTACGCCGTCTTCGTCGGGTCGATCTTCCTTCGCATCTGGCTTCTCGACATCGGCGTGCTCGACACCGCCACCGACCGCATCGCCCTCGTGGCCTCCCTCGTCATCAGCTTCGTGATCCTGCCGATCACGATGGAGGTGGCGCTGAAGGGACGCAGCCTCGGAAAGCTCGCCGTCGGCGGCAGGATCGTACGGATGGACGGCGGAGCGGCCGGGTTCCGCCACGCGTTCATCCGCGCCCTGCTCGGCGTCCTCGAGATCTATCTCACCTTCGGCGGCCTCGCCGTCCTGGTCGGGGCCTTCACGGCGCGTTCCCAGCGCCTCGGCGACCTGGTCGCCGGCACGTACAGCCAGCGGGTACGCACCCCGCAGCTGGTCACGCTCGCGCCGACGCTGCCTCCGGCGCTGACGGCATGGGCGCAGGTCGCCGACGTGGCGCGGCTTCCTGATCGGCTCGCCCGCCGCATCTCCCAATTCCTCGTGAGCGCCCCGCGCATGCTCCCGGCTGCTCGGGAACGCGTGGCCCGCGACCTGCTCGCCGAGGCCGCACCCTTCATCTCCCCCGTACCGGCGGCGCCGCCCGAGCTCGTGCTGGTCGGCGTCACCGTCCTCCGCCGCGAGCGCGAACGCCGCGCGCTGGACAACGCGGATCGACGTGCGGAGCGACTGACGGGTCGCCGTCTGGGCGCCTGACCACCTCGCCGGTCGCGTCGGTCAGGCGCGCAGGGCCTCGTGGCGGACGACCAGCCATCCCGCAGGGACGGAGAGGCGGTCCGCATGCGGCGCACAGAGGTCGTGCGCCTGCGGATCGTTCGCCGCACCGAGCGGCCCGAGCGCGGCCATCTGATCCCCGTAGTCATACGTGAGGGTGGCCACGGCCTCGCGCGCGCAGCCGACCTTCGAGCACAGTCGTCCGTCCATCTCCGTCAGCGTACGGCGCCTCCCGGCGGCGGCGGGGCTGCCGCGCCGGGAGCCGCCACAGCGCCTAGACTTTTCGGCATGCCCCGTCGCCGTTCCGTCCCCGCCGCCGCCGCTCGCCGCGGTGCCAGGCACGGCCGGCACGGTCGTCTCGGACGCAGCGAAGTCGTGAAGCCGCCGCTTGCCCCGTTGGACGGCCGCATCGATCGCTTCGACCTCACCGTGGGCACAGCGGTCGAGTTCCTGCGCGGGACGTGGCCGGAACTCCAGGACGTCCGATTCGAGATCGGTGCGCTGCCGACGTACGACGCCGACGGCGAGGTGCCGCGTTGGCACCTCGACCGCGATCAGCGGAGGATCGTCCTCTTCCGGATCCCGATCGAGCGGCTGCTCCCGCCGGGACACGACGACGCCGCGCATCGACGGATGGCGATCGAGAGTGCCGTCTTCCGTGCGGCGGCGGAGTACGTCGGCCGGGAACCGTGGGATCTCGGCCACGGCCGCTGACCCCGCCCGTCAGGGGTAGACGGTGATCGACGCCTCGACCCCCGGCGACGGCGGGACCGGAAGCACGGCGAGGGCGCCGGGCGCCGTCATCGCGACGGCGGCGTGCACCTCTCCCTCCGGACGGAGCACATAGGTCGTGTCCGCTGCGACGTCGAGGCCACGGGTCTCCCCCGCCGGGATGACGATCTCCTGCGGCGAGCCCCCGTCGATGGTCGAGAGGGAGACGGTGGTCTCCTCATCGGACGTGTTGGCCAGCTGCAGCCGCGGGGATGGACCGGACGGCACGGCGAAGGCGACCTCCGCGTCTATCTCCGGTGCGGGGGTGACCCACGCGAAATCGGAGTCCGCTCCGAAGCCGTCCTGCTGCCGCACCCCGGCGACGACGGGGGCATCGGCCTCGATCTCCACGGTGTAGGTCCCCGGCTCGAGACCGCTGAGCGAGACCTGCGCGGGCTCGTCGGCGGTGAGCGGCACCGTGAACGCGTCCAGACCGGCGCCACCGCCCTCGGCGGTCACATGGACCTCGGCGAGCGCGTCCGTTCCGGGCGCGAGCAGACGCAGCACCGTCATGTCGCCCTGGTCCCCTGCTGCCGCGAAGGCCTGCACACCGGGGAGCACGACGTGCTGCTGCGGGCCCGACACCGCTTCCTGCTGGTCGGCCCCGGCCGGGTCGAGCACCTGCATCAGCGCCGACTGCAGGACGGCGCGGACGGGCGCTCCGACCGCACTCACCTTGACGACGGGGACGTCGTTGCCCGCAGCGATGGACGTCAGCGGCAGTGCCGTCTGCGTGCGCGGCGGGACGATGACCGTCCGTCCGCCGCGGGCCGTTCCGTAGACCGCGAGCGTCACGGTCGCGGGGACGTCGGCTGTGTTCGCGAGGAGGACGACGTCCTCGGCTCCGGTGCCCACGTACCCGCCGACGAGCCACGACTCGAGCCGAGGCACTCCGCAGGGAGAGGCGGCGAAGCCGGCGAGGTCCTCCGCGGCGAGAGTCGACGACTCGGCGCCGGCGATGAGCGGTGCTGACCGCCCCTCGACGGCTCCGGTGAGCACCGGCACCTCCTGCCCGTCCACGAGGTCCGGCACCGCGAGCCCCGTCTGCGACGGGACGCCGTTCGTGCCTCCCGCTGTGAGCTCGGGGGTCGCCGCCCGGCGCATCTCCGACGGCGCGGCCGTGTTGCGACCGAGCGCGCGGAAGTCGCCGGCGCACACCAGGACGCTGTCTCCGGGGAGCGGGGTCACCCGCTCCTGCGCCGGCTCGTGCGTGACGGTCGGCCAGGGGGCGTGCACGGCGGTCGCGACGCCCAGCACACAGGCGGCGGCGACCACGACGCCGGTGACGACCCGTGCGCTGGTCGCAGCGACGCGGAACGCGCGAGTGCCCGTCATCGGTGGTCCTCCTCGGAGCTGGTGCTTCCCTGGTGGTCGGCGGACGAGACATCCGGCCGGTCCTCCTCGCCGTCCGCCGTCGGGCGGGGGTCTGCACCGTCGTCAGCGGGTTCGGCGTCGGCGATCGGGGCGAGTGCCTCGTCGGCGAGCGCGGGTTCGTCCTGCGGGTCCTCGACGGTACCGACCGGCGGCACGACGGCCGCGTCCGGCACCGAGTCCTCCGCGTGGCGTGGCAGGACCAGAGGTTCCTCCGGCGCCCTGCCGACGATCCTCGACTGCGCTCTGGCGGCCCGACGCGACGCGCGCGTCGGGATGGACAGGAGCAGCGCGGCGAGCACGACGAGGAGCTGCAGCGTCACGACGACCCTGGCGGTCCCCTCCTGCGTCGCGCTCAGCGCTGCCGGCTCCGCCGGCTCGCCCTCGAGGCGCCAGAGGACCCCGCGGTCCGTCGAACCGGCCTGCACGAGGCCCGCCCGCTGGTCGATCGCGGCGACGGAGGCCGTGCGCAGGGTGCGTGCGCGATCCCCTTCGCCCGGTACCTCGGCGAGGAGGACGTAGCTGATCCCCTGCGCGAGGAGCTGCGCCGGCGCGTCGAAGTCGCGGGCGGAGATGAGATCGACGGCGAGGACGGCGAGGTCCGTCCCCTGCGGTTCGACCGCCGTGGAGAGCATCGTCGTCTGCGCTCCCAGGGTCTCGCTCGCGCCGCGCACCACCTCGACGGCGAGACCGCCGTCGTTCTGCGGCGTGAGGATGAGAGTGGAGATCGGACGGTCCCCGGCCGCCTGCGCACGCACGTAGGCGGGCAGCGTGGATTCGGGGCCGTTGGTCAGCGCGGAACGGTCGCCGTGGAACGCGGTGAGGGCGGGGACCGCGCACACCACCAGCGCGAGGGCGGCCAGTCCCGTGGCGGCCACGCGCAGTCGGGGAAGCGTGAGCGCCGTGTCCAGCGTGATCGTCGCCGCGCCGACGACGCCGATCCAGGCGAGGCTCAGACCGGTGCCCGGCCAGAGCGGGACCGCGGTCGCTCCTGCGGAGGCGACGCTGACACCGACGGCGAGGAACGCCGTGGCGAGTCCGCTGAGCGCGACGACCAGCATGGTGATCCCCGCACGCCACCGGGGCGAGACGGCGGATCCCAGTGCGAGCAGCGCGAGCGGCGCGCACAGCAGCGCCGCCCAGGTGCCGGGAAGGACGGTCGCCCACCCTGCCAGATCGCTCGTGGGGAAGCCACCGGCGATCGCCAGGCGACCGGCGGCGTCGGCGGCCGCCTGCGGCCCGAGCCACGTCCGTCCGGGATCGGCGAGCAGACCGAGGGCCGTGCCGTGGGCGAACTGCCAGAAGATCAGAGGAGCGAACAGCGCCGCGGTCGGCAGCGGGAGCCAGAGCAGGCGGCCGGCCCCGCGGAACTGCGCAGTTCCCAGCACGATCCCCAGAGCCACGACCCACAGCACCGCGAGCGCCGGAGCGAGGACCGGCGCGCAGGCGACAACCGCCGCCAGGAGCAGGGACGCGCTTCCGGCCGCGCCCCAGGAACGGTGGGCGACCACCGCCGAGTGGAACAGCCACGGGAGCAGCAGGTGGACGAGCACGGCGGAAGGCCGACCGTCCACGAGTGCGGTGAGGAACGTCGGCGCGAGCGCCCACGCGATGCCGGCGAAGATGCGCAGGCCGGCTCGGTCGGTGACGCGGGTCGCGGCGAACCATCCCCCGAGGACGGCGAGCGGCAGTGCGAGGATCCACAGCAGCACCATCGCGAAGGACGGCGCCCCGGGCCACAGCGAGCCCAGCACCGCGACGACCGCGGCGAACGGGTCCGCAGGGCCGACGAGGTCGATGCCGAGCCCGCGCCTCCCCCACGCCGCATCCTGCCACAGCGCGGCGACGGTCTCGCGCAGGGGCAGGAGGCCCCCGCCCCCCAGCGCCGGCCAGGCGAGGAGGCTGGTGAAGGAGGCGATGCTCACGACGAGCGCGGCCAGCACCGCCCACGCCCCACCCCCGGAGAAGAAGCGGAGCTCGCTGACGGCACCGTGTTCGCTGCCATGACCGTCGTCGAGCCGGCGCCGCAGCTGCGCGGGGGTGACCCGCAACGGGGCGATGCTCGCCCAGGTGGAGGATCGGAACGAGCGGATACGGGCGCGCGATCGCGCCACGGCGCCGAAGCGGATCATCGCGAGGAGAGCCGCGCCCCACTCCGGGAACACCGCCTCGGGCCGCTTGCCGATGAGATGGGTGAGGGAACGCCACAGCGCGAGCGGCAGGAAGGTCAGCCAGTGCAGCGGCACGGCGGCCGCGGGCGCATAGGCGAGGCGCCGATGGAGCTGGGCGAGACGGGTGACGAATGCCCTCCGGGCTCGTCCTGCCGGTAGCGCCGCCGGACCATCCGGGGCCGCGGAGACCCTCGCAGCCGGGGCGAGGACCACACGCCCGCCTCCGAGCCGCGCGCGGACGCCGAGGTCGAGGCCCTCGTCGGCACCGCCGAGGGCGGGGTCCGGCCGCAGCGCGTCGCGCACCTCGCCGCGGATGAGCAGGCCGCGGATGTCCGCCCCGAGGGCGTCGTCCATCCGGTCGTGCTGTCCCTGGTCCAGCTCCCCGGCGGCCAGCTCGACCGAGCGGCCGAAGGTGGTCATGCTCACGCCGAGGGAGACGATCTCGCGCTCGTTGTCGGTGGCCACGAGCTTCGGAGCGACGATCGCCGCGGACGGGGAACGCTCCAACATGCCCGTGAGCCGTTCCAGCGCCCGCGGGTGCGGCGCGGTGTCCTGCGCGAGGATCCAGATCGCCGATCCGTCGAGGACGCGTGGACGCGCCAGCTCGAGGGCCTCGGCGAACGAGGTCGACGACCGCGCCTCGATGATGCCCTCGACGGTGGCGGCGACGGCGTCGCTCTCCCGTGCTGTGGTGGCGTCGCCGCAGATGATCAGCGTGACGGCCGCGGGCGGGAGCGTCTGGGAACGGACGGCGTCGAGCGTGCGGAGGAGCTGGGCGCGGGCGGAGGGGCCGGGGCGCGCGACGATGAGGGCATGAACTCGGGCTGGCATGACGTGGTCAGCCTATGCGGGGCGTCAGTCCAGGAAGCGCACCGCTCCCGGCGCGCCCACGAAGCCGCGCCGTGGAGGCGTCAGCTGGCGCGCCGCTTGAGCTTGCGCCGCTCGCGCTCGGAGAGCCCGCCCCAGATGCCGAAGCGCTCATCGTTGGCCAGCGCGTATTCGAGGCACTCGCCACGCACGTCGCACGCCGTGCAGATGCGCTTGGCATCCCGCGTGGAGCCGCCCTTCTCCGGGAAGAAGGCCTCGGGGTCGGTCTGCGAGCAGAGCGCGTCGCTCTGCCAGGCAAGGGCGTTGTCGTCGTCCGGGTCGGACCGGCGGACCCCGGGAACACCGAGGTTGACCGGATCGACGAACCAGTTCTCCGGCACATCGGAACGGTAACCCGTCATCTCGACCTCCAACCCTTCAGAAACCGCCCCCCTGGCGGGCCGTGCTCACCTAATTACACCCGTGTCATTCGCTCGGGTCAAGTCGCGGATCGTAAACCCTCAAGCGTTTCTTGAAGGTTCATGAGCTTCCACCGGCGTGTCGCGCGCCTGCGCTCGACCCCTCAGCGTCCGGGGGTCGCGACGAAGACCTCGCCCGCCCCGGAGAGCGTGAGGGAGCGCTCATCGGCGTCGGCGAACGCCACCGTGCCGATCGGGACGGAGACTTCCGCTCCGGACTCCGCCGTCACCCGGACGGAGCCGGCTGTCGCCAGCACCATGGTCGGGCCGGACACGTCCAGGGTGACCGCCGTGTCGTCGATCCTGACCCGTCGGAGGGCGAAGTCGGGCACGGGCACCGGGTACGTCGTCACGGCTTCGTCGCCCGCGGGCCGCAGGACCGGGACCTCGCCGGGCGTGGTGTCCAGCACGGCGAGCAGTTCGGGCACATCGATGCGCTTGGGGGTCAGACCGCCCCGGAGCACGTTGTCGCTCGCGGCCATGATCTCGACACCGAGGCCGGAGAGATAGGCGTGCAGCAGCCCCGCCCGAAGGAAGACGCCCTCGCCGCGGCGCAGCACGAGGTGGTTCATGAGCAGGGCGACGACGACCCCGGGATCACCCGGCGAGCTCTCGGCGATCGCGGCCACCGCACGCAGGGCCGGGAACTCCTCCCCTGCGGCGCCGGCGGCGGCGACGACGGCGGCGATGATCTCCTCGACCTCCTCCTGCGCTCCTCCACCGAGCAGCCAGCCGATCGCGTCGCCGAGCGGGTCGCCGTCACCCGAGAGCCGCTCCCGCAGGGCCCGCACCCCCGGACCGTCCTCGAGGGCCTCGAGCAGGCGCAGCGTGTCCGCTATCGGACGCAGGCCGCTGAGCGACTCGAAGCGGTCGCTCAGGGCGACGATCAGCTCCGGCTTGTGGTTGGCGTCGCGGTAGTTCCGCCGCGGGTCGTCCAGCGGCAGCGCGCTCTCCCTGGCCCAGCCGTCCTGGGCCTGTTCCCTGGTCGGGTGCACCTGGATCGACAACGGCCGCGCGGCGGCGAGGAGCTTGAGCAGGTACGGCAGCGTGCCGCCCGTCACCGTGTCCAACGTCCCCCCGTCCGCGAGGTCGGCGGGATCTCCCGGGTGGTCGCCGAACCAGACCTCGGCCTCCGGCGCACCCGTCGGGGTGCGGCCTTCGAGCTCGGCGAGGAGGGACGGCGATCCCCAGGCATAGTCGCGGGGCACGTTGGTGAGGCTGCGCAGCATGCCCCCAGCGTAGAGCCCGGTGCGACGGACAGGTCGGATCCGGGCACGTCGCGGTAGCCTGAGTCGCGATGGCCCAGTACACCAAGCACCCGGTGGCAGCCCTGCCCACCGCGCCCGAGCGCGAGTCCACGGGGCACCTCCTGCTGCGCGGATACGTCATCGCCGTCCTCTTCGTGGCGTTCGCGCACTCGGCGGTGTACAACCTGCTCGGCGAGATCGGCGCCGCGATCGTGCTCGCGCTCTTCAGCGCGGCCACCCTCGCGATCGGCGTCCCGATGCTCGCGAGGAACCGCCCGCAGCCCTTCCGCTGGCGCCGGCTCCCCTGGGCGGCCGTCGGCTACACCGCGCTCGCCCTCCTCTCCGTCGCCTGGTCCCAGTGGCGGGTTCCCACCGTCGCCACGGGCATGCTCCTGGCCGCCGTCACGGTGAACGGCCTGTTCATCGCGCACGTGCTCACCTGGCACGAGATCGTGCGCGCCCTGTCGTCCGCCTTCAAGTGGATCCTCGGGCTCTCCCTCGCACTCGAGCTGTGGGTGTCGTTGGTCCTGCACGGCCCTCTCCTGCCGAACTTCGCGGACATCCCCACAGGGAAGATCGATCCCCAGTGGTACTGGGTCCGCGACAACCTGTTCGACGGGGGACGCATCCAGGGCATCCTCGGCAACGCGAATCTGCTCGGCATCGTCTCGCTGTTCGCGCTGATCACGTTCGGCGTGCTGTTCGCGGCGAAGGCCCGCTGGCGGACGACACTCGCGCTGTGGATGATCCTCGCGGCGTACTTCCTCTTCCGCACCGCGTCCGCGACCGCGCTCGCGTGCGCCGGTGCAGCCGCCGTGGTCCTCGTCGTCGCCCTGCTGATGCGCCGTGCAGCGTCGCCGACCGCCCGCACCCGGATCTACGTCGTCGCGATCGGGTCCACCGCAGTCCTCGCCCTCGCCCTGTGGCTGCTGCGCGAGCCCCTCCTCGGTCTCCTCGGCCGCAGCGCCGATCTCACCGGCCGCTCGAACAAGATCTGGGCGGCGGTCCTGGGACGCGTCGGGGAGCACCCGGTCATCGGCAACGGCTTCTCCAGCCCGTGGGTCCCCACGGACCCTGCCTTCGACGGCTGGATCGTCGACCACGGGATCACCGTGTTCCACGCCCACAACATGTGGCTGGACGTGCTGCTGCAGCTCGGCGTCCTCGGACTCGTGCTGATGGCCGTGGCGTACGGCAGCCTGCTGTGGCGCTCCTGGTTCTTCGCCGTCGATCGCCCGCGGTGGGACCTCGATGCCCACCGCCCGTACTCCCCGCTGACCCTGCTGCCGAGCCTGTACACCGTCGTCCTCCTGGTGCAGGGGCTCACCGAGTCCACGCCGATCATGCTGTGGGGCTGGCTGCTCCTGGTGCTGCTGTCGTTCAAGCTCAAGTCGGTGCCGCTGGTGGGCGTCGGCGAGCGCGACCTCGTGTTCGAGCGCGGCACGGCGACGCGGCGGGTGCCGTGACGGTGCATCCGCTCGTCCGTCTCCTCGGCTCAGCCGAGATGGCCAGGGCCTTCACGCTCGCGGCACTGACCGCCGTGTTCGGCTCGTTCGCCATCGGACGGATGACGTCGCCGGTCACCCTCGCCACCGTCATCACCGCCCTGTGCCTCCTGGGAGCCGCGATCCTCTGGGTGCGCAGGGAGGAGCTGTCCCCGCTGCGCATCGCGCCCTCCTCCCTCCTGGCGTTCCTCGCGTGGGCGCTCGTGAGCCTGGTGTGGACGACCGACCGCTCCGACACCGTGCTGGGCTGGCTGTCGCTCTTCGGGTACGCCTTCCTTGCCATCACCATCGGGCACATCCGCGACACGCTCCAGACCGTCCGTGCACTCGGCGACACCCTGCGCGTGCTCCTCGGCGTCTCCCTCGGCGTGGAGATCCTCTCCGGGGTGCTCCTCGACCTCCCGTTCGCGTTCCTGGACATCCAGGGCAACCTCGCCGCCGGCGGTCCGGTCCAGGGGCTGTTCGGCAGCCGCAACATGCTCGGCTTCATCGCGGTGCTCGCCCTGATCACGTTCGTCATCGAGTGGCGCACCCAGTCCGTCGACCCCCCGCTCGCCGTGGTCTCCGTCGCCCTGGCCGGCGGCCTGGCCTTCCTGTCGTCCTCACCGACGGTGCTCGTGCTGGCGGTCGCCGTGGGGATCGTGACCGTCGCGCTCACCATCGTCCGCCACACCGCTCCGGCGCGTCGGAACCTGGTGCAATGGGCGCTGGGCGTCCTGGTCGCGCTCGCCCTCACCGTCGCGTTCGCGCTTCGTCACCAGATCATCGCGCTGCTCGACGCCGGCTCCGACTTCTCCATGCGGGCCGAGCTGTGGAACATGATCCTCGACTTCGTCGCCGTGAAGCCCATCACCGGGTGGGGGTGGTTCGGCGACTGGGCTCGAGGCGAATACCCCTTCACGTTCATCAACTTCCAGCTCGACGACCGGCACCAGAGCGCGCTGAACGCCTTCTTCGACGTGCTGCTGCAACTCGGCGCGGCGGGGCTGGTGCTGTTCCTGCTGCTCGGTGGGATCGCGTTGATCCGCTCCTGGCTGGTCGCGAGCGTCCGCCGCTCGGTCGTCTACGCCTGGACCCCGATCACGCTCGTGACCCTCGCGGTGGACTCGATGTTCGAGAGCTTCACCCTCGTCGGCGCCGGGTGGTTCATGCTCGCGCTGTGCGCCCTGCGCGCCGGTCAGTCCCGGTCGTGGCGCGAGAACATCGACGCGGCGCACACGGGGACCATTCCCACCCTGCGCCCACAGGAGTGAGCTCGGCGGGCGGTCAGCGGACGGTGGGGAGCTTCTCCGCCCAGGCGAGCGCGTCGCGCACGCCGTCGTCGACAGAGCGCTCCGCACGCCACCCCAGCACCTCGCGCGCCCGATCCACGATCGCGAAGGCCCCGGCCTGGTCGCCGGGCCGGCGATCGGTCTCGACCACAGGCAGCGGTGCCCCGGTCACGCGCTCGAACGCCTGCACGAGTTCCCGGACCGTGACACCGTCTCCGGTGCCGAGGTTGATCACCTGATACGGCTGCTCCGGCGTCGCGACGTCGTCGAAACGGGTCACCGCCGCGACGTGTGCGAGCGCGAGATCCCAGACGTGGATGTAGTCCCGCAGGCCCGACCCGTCACGGGTGGCCCAGTCCGTGCCGGTGATCGTGAAAGGCTCACCGGCCGCGCGCGCCTGCATGATCTTGCCGAGCGCGTGCGACGGCGTGGGGTTCTGCAGTCCGGTCCGGAGCTTCGGGTCGGCACCGATCGGGTTGAAGTAGCGGAGCGCGATGGCCCGGAAGTCCCCGGCGGCGGCGGCATCGGAGAGGATCTGCTCGACCATGGCCTTCGTGGTCGCGTAGGGGCTCGAGGGGGCGAGACGCCCGCTCTCGTCGACCCCGTCGCCCGTCTCCCCCGCGTAGATCGAGGCGGAGGAGCTGAACACGATGCGCGGGATGCCCGCATCGCGGAGGCGCCGGAGGAGCGTGATCGTCTTGCCGACGTTGCTGTCGTAGTAGCCGAGCGGATCGGCCACGGACTCCGGCACGACGATGCGCGCGGCGCAGTGCACGACCGCGTCGATGTCGGGGTGCTCGCTCAGCAGCCGGTCGAGGACGGCGGCGTCGGCGATGTCGCCGACGTAGAGGTGGCGTCCCTCCCCGAAGGCCGCCAGCCCGGTGGACAGATCGTCGAGCACCACGACCTCGATCCCGGCCTCGATGCACGCCGTCGCCACGGTCGATCCGATGTAGCCGGCCCCGCCGGTGATCAGTACCTTCATCGCGGCCAGTCTAGCCAGACGCGCCGAGCGCAGGGGGTCGGCTCTCCGCAGATCCGAAGGCGACCACCGGTAGGCTACTCACTGCTCGTCGAGTCGCGCGCTGCCCCTCCGGCAGCAACCGCGGCACCAACAACGGAGAACCTCCCTGTGGCCCACGTCCTTCAGAACGTCGTCTTCCCGCTCGATCGCGACCCCGATCTTCTCCCGCTGTACGCGGATCCGGAAACGTGGTCGGTGATCGAGGAGGAACCGGTCCGGGTCTCCAGCCGCGCGCACCTGGGCAACATCCTGGGACGGCACCGCGCCCGCATCGTGGCCGGTCGGCGCGTCTCCCTCGGTACCTACTTCAACGCCTTCCCCGCGTCGTACTGGCAGCACTGGACGAGCGTCCGCGAGGTGCAGCTCACGGTACGGACCACGGGGCCGGCGACCATCCTCGTCTACCGCTCCAACGGCGGCGGAGTCCGCCAGCGCGTGGCCACTCGGGAGGTCACCGGCGAGGCGACGACCTCGTTCGACCTCGACCTCACCCAGTACAGCGACGGCGGCTGGATCTGGTTCGACATCGTCGCCGACGAGAAGCCCGCCGTGCTCGAGGGCGCGGAGTGGACCACTGAGCAGGAGCCTGCCCGCACCGGGAAGGCCTCCCTCGGCATCACGACGTACAACAAGCCCGACTACTGCGTGGAGACCCTGAGGGCGCTCGCCTCCTCCCCCGATGCGCTGGAGTTCGTCGACCGCATCTTCCTCGTCGACCAGGGCACGCAGCTCGTCGCGGACCAGGACGGCTACGCCGAGGTCGCCGAGCGCCTGGGCGAGACGCTGCAGGTCATCCGCCAGGGCAACCTCGGCGGATCGGGCGGCTTCGCCCGAGCGATGCACGAGTCCCTGCAGCGCCCGGAGAGCGACTTCGTGCAGTTGCTGGACGACGACGTCCGCATCGAGCCGGAGTCCCTGCGGCGCTCCATCGTCTTCGGTCAGTTCGCGACGACGCCCGTGCTCGTCGGCGGACACATGTTCGACCTCCTCGACCGCCCGAAGCTGCACGGCTGGGCGGAGGTCGTCGACGAGGGGCCGTTCATGTGGCGCAACCTCTACCAGGAGAAGATGCCGCACGACTTCGGCGTCGCCAACCTGCGCCAGTCGCCGCTGCTGCACATGCGGATGGACGCCGACTACAACGGCTGGTGGATGTGCCTCATCCCGCTCGACGCGGTGCGCAAGGTCGGGCTGTCCCTTCCCGCCTTCATCAAGTGGGACGACGCCGAGTTCTGCCTGCGTGCCGGCGAGGCGGGCTTCCCGACCGTGTCGATGCCCGGCGTCGCGCTCTGGCACGTCTCCTGGGTGAACAAGGACGACTCGATCGACTGGCAGGCCTACTTCCACGCCCGCAACCGGATCGTCGCCGGGCTCCTGCACTCCGGAGCACCTCGAGGCGGCCGCCTCATCGTGCACAGCCGGCGCGTGGATCTGAAGCACCTCATGATGATGCAGTACTACCCGGTGGCGCTGCGCAATCGCGCCCTCCGCGACGTGCTCTCCGGACCCGACCACATGCGCCGCAACCTGGCCACGGCGATGCCGGCCGCACGCGCCCTGGCCGCGGAATACCCGGAGACGGTGGTCCATCGCGATCCTGCGCGCGTGCTGCACTCGCGCCGCGGACGACAGGTCTACAAGCGGCTGCCGAAGAACGAGTTCGACAGCCCGACCGGCTTGCGACTGCGGATCTTCACACTGAAGACGCTGCTCTCGCACTGGGTGCACCGCCCTGACCCGGCGAACATCGCTCGGCCGGAGGTGGAGTTCGGGAAGGGTGACGCACACTGGTGGCGCGTCCCGCTGTACGACAGCGCGCTCGTGAGCGCCGCCGACGGGTCCGGGAAGAACATCTACACGCGCGACCGTGCCAAGTACCGCCGCATGCTCCGAGACACCGTGCGTCTGCACGCTCAGCTGCGACGTCGATGGCCCGAACTGCAGCGTCAGTACCGGGAAGCACTGCCGGAGCTCGTCTCGCCCGAATCCTGGCAGCAGGTCTTCGAGGAGAAGGCATGACCACCGAGGCTCCTGCCTTCGATCCCTCTTCCGCCGCGATCGTCATCGTCACGTACAACCGCTCGCATCTGCTGACCGGCCTGCTCACGAGCATCACCGCGATGGATCCGAAGCCGGGCCACGTGATCGTGATCGACAACGCCTCCTCGGACGATACGACCGACGTCGTCGAGTCCTTCCGAGACGACATCGGCACCGACCTCGTGTATCGCCGTCTCGACGTCAACACCGGCGGGTCCGGCGGATTCAGCGAGGGCATGCGCACGGCGTACGACCTCGGCGCGCAGTGGATCTGGATGATGGACGACGACGTCGAAGTGCTCCCGGACGGTCTCGCCCGAATGGGCGCCTGGGCACCGCGCTTCAAGAGCATCCAGGGACGGCGCTACGACTACGACGGCAGCGAGTTCTACTGGCAGTACCGCATCGCGGAGCGCATGGGCATCCCGATCCCCTTCGCCCCTGCAGGCTTCGATTCCTCCGGCTACAAGGAGATGAACAGCGGCTGCTTCGAGGGGATGTTCATCCACCGCTCGATCGTGAAGCAGATCGGCCTCCCCGACCCCCGCTTCTTCATCTACTGGGACGACCAGATGTACGGGTGGCTGGCCTCGCGCCTGACCACCGCGGTCATCGTCGACGAGTTCGTGCTGCGCCGCACCCGCGAGATCCGGCAGTGGGACATGGGCATCCGGCACATGAACGCCTCGAGCAACGCCTACCGTTACTACATCATGCGCAACCGGGCCTTCATCAAGCAGTACTATCGCGTGCACGGCGTCTACAACCCCGTGCTGTTCGGTCTCGGGACGACCGCGACGTTCTTCAAGGAGCTGATCCGGCTCGTCTTCGTGGAGCGCACCGTCCGCGGCACGAGCAACCTGTTCCGCGGGCTCAGGGACGGCGGCCGCATCGGTCGCGATCGCACCTGGGAGCCGATGAGCCCTCTGGAGGCCTGACATGGACGAGCCGCAGCCCGAGGTACGGTGGGCCCCGCTTCCCCCCGCGCCGAAGCGCACCGGCCGGGTGTGGCTGATCGTCGGGCTGAGCGTTGCGGTGCTCGCGATCGTCGGGGTCCTGCTGTTCTTCCTGTTGCCGCGCGATGGTGGCCCCGAGCCCGCCGGCAGCGCGAGTCCGTCTCCGACGGCAAGCCCGTCCGAGACGTCCGCTCCCACGCCGACCGCCACGTCGGCCCCGTCCGCGACCCCGGACCCGACTCCGATCACGACCGCGCCCCCGGTCGGCGACCCGACGGTCGAGGTCTTCCGCGACAAGGTGTCCGGGTGGCTGAACTCCGCTGACCGGGGACTCGACATCATCGCGGGAGCGAGCGGCCAGGACGCGCTTCCTGTCGTGGATTCGCTCCAGCAGGACGCGCAGCGCCTGGGCGACGCACTGCCGCCGTCGTCCATCCAGGACCCCTGGCGCTCCGGCGTGGAGACCTACGCGCAGCGCCTCGCAGCACTGCGAGCGGCGATCGAGAGCGGCTCCGGAGTGTCAGGGGCGATCGCCGATGCACGCTCCGCCGCGGCAGATCTGCGCGGCCTCGTCGGCCTCTGACACTCCGGGTCGGTGCGTCGCCTCAGACGGAGTAGTCCGCGTTGTAGCGGTCCAGGACGTCCTTGATCGGGGCGTCCATGGCGAGCGTGCCGCGATCCAGGTACAGCCCCCTGGTGCAGAACCGGCGCAGGTCGCGCTCGTTGTGACTGACGAAGAACAGCGTGCGGCCGTCCGAGAGCAGTTCGTCGATGCGCTTGTAGCACTTCTCCCTGAAGGCCTTGTCGCCGACCGCGAGCACCTCGTCGACGAGCAGGATGGGTTCGTCGAGCTGCGAGACGACGGAGAACGCCAGACGCACCTTCATGCCGTTCGAGAGGTGCTTGTAGGGCGTCTCCTCGAATCCGGCGAGTTCGGCGAAGGCGATGATGTCGTCGTACCGACGGGCGACCTCGTCCTTCGACATGCCGTGCAGTCCGGCGGTCAGGCGGACGTTCTCCCGGACCGTGAGGTCGCCGACGAATCCGCCGGTGATCTCGATGAGCGGGGCGACGCCGCCGTTCACACTCACCGTGCCCTCATCGGGCAGGAGGACGCCGGCCACGAGGCGGAGCAGCGTCGACTTGCCCTGCCCGTTCCGACCGACCACGCCGATCGACTCACCCGGCTGCACGGTGAAGGAGACGTCGCGCAGCGCCCAGAACTCGCCGGGACGCGAGCGCCGGGACGCTCCTGCGAAGAGGTCCTTGAAGTTCCGCTGCCCGCGACGGTTGCGGCGGAAGCGGACGCCGAGGTTCTGCACGACGATAGCGGCGTCCATCACAGCTCCTTCAGGACGGGGCGCTCGAGACGTCGGAACGCCCAGACGCCGAGCGCGAGGATGACCAGGCACATCACGGCGCTGACGGTGAGCGTGAACGGGTTCCACTGATCGGGGAAGAACGGCATGCGGTACAGCATGAAGATCCCCGCGAGCGGATTGAAGGCGCCGAGGGTCTGGAAGATGCCGGGCAGGTCCGTGACGTTGTAGATGATCGGTGTCGCGTAGAACATCGCACGCAGGATGAGGGCGGTGGTGCGCTCGAGGTCGGTGTAGAGCACGCACAGCGGAGCGACGAGCAAGCCGAGCCCGACGAGCAGCACGGTCTGCATGAGGATGGCCACCGGCACCCACAGCACGCCCCAGCCGATCTGCACGACCTGGTCGGCATGACTCTCGAACAGGAGGTTGATGACGATGAACAGCACCAGCACCGGCAGGGAGAACAGGAACTCCATGCCCTTGCTGAGGACGATGCGGTTCACCCAGATGGAACGAGGGATCGACGTCGAGCGGACGAGGCGGGCGTCCTTCTTGAACGCCCGGGTGAAGTCCGACACCGAGCTGTTGAACCACACCCACGGCAGCAGCGCACTGATGAGGAAGATGATGTACGGCTGCTCGCCGACGTCGCGGCTGAACACCTGCGTGAACACGAACCAGTAGATCGCGCTCATCACCAGCGGGTCGAGAACCGACCACACGTAACCGAGGAAGCTGGTCGCATACCGGACCTTGAGGTCGCGCGCGGACAGCAGCCACAGCGAATGCAGATAGCGCCGGGGCGTCCCGGGCGCCCCGACAGCAGCGTGACTCACGATTCCGAGTCTAGGAGAGAGTGTTGTTCCAGAGCGACAGCGCCGACCCGATGGCCATATGCATGTCGAGGTACTGGTACGTGCCGAGGCGACCGCCGAAGTGGACGTCCTTCTCCCCCTTCGCGAGCTCGCGGTACGCCAGCAGGCCCTCGCGGTCGGCCGGGGTGTTCACCGGGTAGTACGGCTCGTCGGCGCGCTCGGCGAACCGGGAGAACTCCCGCATGATCACGGTCTTCTCGGACTCGTAGACGTCCTTGCGCTCCGGATGGAAGTGCTTGAACTCGTGGATGCGCGTGTACGGCACGTCCATGTCCGGGTAGTTCATGACGCTGGTGCCCTGGAAGTCGCGGACGTCCAGCACCTCCTGCTCGAAGTCGAGCGTGCGCCAGCTCAGCGCCCCCTCGGCGTAGTCGAAGTAGCGGTCGACGGGACCGGTGTAGACCACCGGGACCTGACCGACGGTCGCCTTCTTGTTCAGCGGCTGGGACTCGTCGAAGTAGTCGACGTCCAGCTTCACCTCGATGCGGGGGTGGTCGGCCATCCGCTCGAGCCACGCCGTGTAGCCGTCCGTGGGCAGGCCCTCCCAGGTGTCGTTGAAGTACCGGTTGTCGTAGGTGTAGCGCACCGGGAGCCGGCTGATGATGTCGCCGGAGAGCTTCTGCGGGTCCGTCTGCCACTGCTTCGCGGTGTAGTCGCGGAAGAACGCCTCGAACAGCGGGCGGCCGACGAGGGCGATGCCCTTCTCCTCGAAGTTCGTCGCGGACTTCGCATCGAACTCGCCCGCCTGCTCCTTGACGAGAGCGCGAGCCTGGTCCGGCGTGTACGCGGCCTGGAAGAACTGGTTGATCGTCCCCAGGTTCACCGGCATCGGGAAGACGACGCCCTTGTGGGTCGTGTAGACGCGGTGCACGTAGTTCGTGAACGACGTGAAGCGGTTGACGTACTCCCACACCGTCGCGTTCGACGTGTGGAACAGGTGCGCACCGTAGCGATGCACCTCGATCCCGGTCTCGGGCTCCGCCTCGCTGTAGGCGTTGCCGCCGATGTGCGAGCGGCGGTCGATGACGGTCACCGTGCGGCCCGCTTCCGCGGCGCGCTCGGCGATGGTGAGGCCGAAGAAACCCGACCCGACGACGAGAAGATCCATGTTCCCCATCGTATCGGGGCGCGCCTGGGAGGTCGGGTCACCGGGCCGATCAGGCCGCAGCGCCCACCACGATCCGCGGGGTCCCCGCCCAGCGAGCCGCATCCGTGGCGTTGCGCCCGTCGACGAGCAGCCGGACCCCCGGCAGGTCCGCCGGCGACACTTCGCGGTAGTCGGCGTGATCCGTCTGCAGGATCACGAGGTCCGCCTCGCCGCCGAACTCGTACGCGTCGAAGCCGAGGCGTCCGAGCTCCTCGTCGCTGTACAGCGGATCGTGCACCACGACCTGCGCGCCGCGGTCCTGGAGAGCCTTCACCGTCGGGAACACGCCGGAGAACGCCGTCTCCTTGACGCCGCCGCGATAGGCGGCCCCGAGCACGACCGCCCGCAGACCGCTCAGGTCGCCGAGGATGCCTTCCGCCTGCGCCACCAGGCGCTCCGGCATGGAGGCGTTGAGCTGGCGCGCGACGCGCACGATGTCGGCGTCGGGGTCGGTGGACAGGTACAGGCGGGGGTAGACCGGGATGCAGTGTCCGCCGACGGCGATGCCGGGGCGGTGGATGTGGCTGTACGGCTGCGAGTTGCAGGCCTCGATCACCTTGTAGACGTCGATGCCGTGTGCAGCGGCGAACAGACCGAACTGGTTGGCCAGACCGATGTTCACGTCGCGGTACGTCGTCTCGGCGAGCTTCGCCATCTCCGAGGCCTCCGTCGTTCCCAGGTCCCACACACCGTTGGGGCGAGGGAGGTCGGGACGCTCGTCGAACTGCAGGACGGACTCGTAGAACTCGCGGGCGCGACGGTTTCCCTCGTCGGACAGCGCGCCGATGAGCTTCGGGTACTTGCGCAGGTCCGCGAAGACCCGCCCGGTGAGCACGCGCTCCGGCGAGTAAGCGAGGAAGAAGTCCGTGCCCTCCGTCAGGCCGGAGCCCCCTTCGATCATGGGCTTCCACCGGTTCCGCGTCGTCCCCACGGGCAGCGTCGTCTCGTACGACACCAGGGTGCCGGGCGTGAGGTGCTCGGCGAGCGATCGCGTCGCCGAGTCCATGTACTGGAAGTCCGGCTCCCATGTCTCGTCGTTCACGAACACGGGTGCGACGAGCACGACGGCGTCGGCTCCCGGGATCGCCTCGGCGTAATCGGTCGTGGCGCGCAGACGGCCGGAGGGGACGAGCTCCTGCAGCTTCTCCGCCAGGTGGGCCTCACCGGGGAACGGCTCCTGCCCGGCGTTGATGATGTCGACCGCCTTCTGGTTGACATCGACGCCGATCACATCGTGACCGGAGGAGGCGAACTGGACGGCGAGGGGAAGCCCGATCTTTCCGAGGGCCACGACGGCGATACGCATGGGGTCCAGTCTATGGGGCGATTCGGCGGATGATGCCCGCGCGCGACAGACCCCTCGGAAGGGGGAGCACCGTCATGATCGGCGTGCGAAAGACCGGCGCTGGCGCACCACCCACCCGACGATCGGCACGGCAAGGATGCGGCTTCGCAGGGTTCTCTGATAACGCCGACGAGCACCCTCGTCGAACGCGGCGCCGAGGTCAGGGTGCTCCATGCGGATAGCGCTCGCGATCGCATGGAAGGCGCGGTCCCGCTGCGCTGTGAGCATCTCCTGCGCCCGCCCGCTCGCATCGTCGGCGGTCCACCGGGAGAGAAGAGCGTCGTATGCCTGCAGCTGTTTCCAACGCGACTCGACCGACCAGTACTGGCCCCCTGCCGCATCCCGGATACCCGATGGCCGGTACGCACCTTCGGCGACGGTGGGCAGCGCGAGCCAGGTGCAGCGTTCGCCAGCCAGCATCAGGCGCATGGCGATGTGCACCTGCGGGTATACGAGGGCGTCGACCTCCTCGGCCTCCGCTCGCTCCGCGAGCTCCCCCAGCGCGGGCAGGCAGTCCTCCACGCGATACACCAGGCCCGGCGCGTGCGCGGATGCCGCGAGGAAGTCCCTGGGGGCGATCGCCCCGGTGAACGAGCGTCCCCGGGAAACTCGCCCATCTCTGAGGAACTGGGGAGAGACGAAAACGGGGGCGTGGTCGCTCAGGTATTCCACAAGGGCTCGGATGTTCTCCATCAGGACACGGTCGTCATCGGCCGTGAGCATGAGGTACTCGGTCTCGCACTCGCGGAACAACCTCGCAAAGGTGCCTGCGTAACCCAGATTCTCCGGGTTCCGCAGCACGCGGACCCTGTCGACGACCGCCGGATCTGCGCGCAGGCGCTCAGCGGCGTCGTCGGTTCCCCCGTCGTCGATGACGACGATGTCGACCAGTTCAGAATCCTCGTGCGCCAGGATCTCCGTCACGGTCTTCCTGACGTCCTCGGCGCGGTTGTAGGTGGGGATCCCGATAGTCAGAAGCACGGCCGAATCGTATCGCAGAACCACATGGCCACGCTGGCGCCCTGCGCCGAGTGCTCAGCCGCCGAAAGCCGCGACGATCGCGTTCACCGCGCGTGTCGCGGCATGCCCGTCGCCGTACGGGGCCGCCTCGGTCGCTTCGGGCGCCGGCCTCGTCAGTGCGGCGGTGATCTCCTCCGCGGAGTTCGCCAGCACATTCCATCCGAGATCGACCGTCTCCACCCACTCGGTCTCACGCCGGACTGTGGTGCACGGCACCCTCAGCAGGAAGGCCTCCTTCTGCAGGCCTCCGGAATCAGTCACGACGCCGGCGCTCGAGAGAACCGCGGCGATCAGCTCCGGGTACGCGAGTGGATCCCGCGTTCGCAACGCGCCCGCGTCGAGCGCGATGCCGTGCTCGGCCGCTTTGGCGCGCACGCGCGGATGCGCCAGCAGGATCACCGGCTTGTCCGCGGCAGCCAAGGCCGCAACGACTTCGCGCAGCCGCTCAGGGCTATCCGTGTTCTCGGCGCGGTGAATGGTGGCCACGTAGTACTCCCCCGGACCACTGATGCCTGCAGCGTCGGTCGAGCCCTCGCGGATCACAGCATCACGAACCTGGAACAGCACGTCGGTCATGACGTCGCCAACCAAGACCGACCGCGCGGAGAGTCCCTCCTCTGCGAGGTGCCCCATCGCCACTTCAGTGGGTGCGAGGCAGAGATCGGCGGAATGGTCGGTGAGTACACGGTTGTGTTCCTCGGGCATCGCCCTGTTGAAGGACCGCAACCCTGCCTCCAGATGGGCCACGGGGTAGTGCAGCTTCACCGCGCTGATGGCGGCCGCGAGCGTGGAATTCGTGTCGCCGTAGACGAGGACACTGTCCGGCTCGAAACGCGCAAGCACCTCATCCATCTGGGCGAGCATCGCGCCCGTCTGAACACCGTGTGAAGCGGAACCGACACCCAGGTGCGCGTCCGGCTCGGGGATGCCGAGGTCGCGGAAGAAAACGTCCGAGAGCATCGGGTCGTAGTGCTGGCCGGTGTGCACGATGACGTGCTCGTGGCCGGCAGCCTGCATGGCGTGGGCGATGGGGGCGAGCTTGACGAACTGCGGGCGCGCGCCCACGACACTCATGATCTTCACGACACCCATCCTAGGCAAGCCGCTGCGGGGCGATGCGCTTGGACAGGCTGTCAGATTGCGCGCGCCGCGCCGAGCAGGTGTGCGCTGAACGCGGAGTAGTTCGCGTCGCTCGACCATGCCCGCTTCCAGTGCGCGATGCTCGCCTCCACGTACCGTCGGTAGTCATCCGTCTCCGCAGCGGTCAGCAGCTCGAGTCGGTCGGCGATCTCCTCGGCGGTCGGCGTAGCCGGGAGCAGTCCGTCGAACATCCCGCCATCGACGTCGATCAGTTCGCTGTTGCCCCCGACGTCCGTGGCGATCACGGGGAACCCCTGTGCGAGTGCCTCCATGATCGACACGGGAACCCCCTCCGATTCGGAAACGTTGACGAACACACCGCCCGGCTGTGCTGTGTACTGCGCGCGGACTTCGTCGTTGGTGAGGTCGCCGAGGAACTCGAAGGTTCCGGACTCCAGGTGTTCGCCCGCCTGTCTCTCGACAGCAGCGGCATACTCCCCACCCCCTGAGCCGATGTGGGTCCAGGTGACCTTCAGCCCCCGACGCTGCGCGACGGCAAGCGCCTGTATGAGCAGCGGGATGCGCTTCACCGGCACCAGGTAGGCGCAGGTGTACACCTTCAGCGGGTGTTGCACCACGTTGCCTGCCGACCTCGCCGGTGCGACACCGAGATGGCCAGTCTTGATGCGGTCGGCGTAGTCCGGGTACTTCGTCCGGAGGTAGTCCGCCCCGTGCTCTGAAGCGGTGAAGACCTCCGAGACGCGGGAGAGGAGCAGCTCGCGCTGAGGCAGGAAGTCGCCAGGGCTACGCTCGGAGAACACGTCGTAGCCGTGTGCGCGGCTGATCACCGGCACCGTCCGACTGCCCAACCGGTCAGCCAGTCGCACCGCCGTCCGCGCCGGCACCATCATCCAGTAGCTGTACAACACGGCGCGCGTTCCCGGAGCGAGCCGCGCGCGGACCGGTGCTGCCACCTCGTCGGCGACCGTGCAGGCGAGCAGATCGAGACGGAGGTCGACGAAGATCCGCCGCGGATGGGGGAAGGATCGCAATGCGCGCCCGAAAGCCGCCGCGGCTCTGACGGGGTGCCGGACCACATAGCGAAGAGCTCTCCGGATGCCGGCCTTCGCCGTGCTGACGGCTTCGGGGAGGATCACCTCGACGTTCTCGGGAGTCGCCCGTCTCCGTGTCTGTCCGACGCTGCGGACGACCGGGATGAGGAGCACACGATCGAATGCCGCCGCGAGGTGGCCGATCTCCGATTCGAGGAACTCCTCGCCGGGGGCGAACGGGAAGCAGTTCGTGAGGAGGATCAGGCAGGTCTCCGAAGCCTGCTCTCTGGCGGCGGCGTGGCGCATCGGACTCCCGTCGGTTCAGCTGCCGTCCATCCTCGCACACGGGTGAAGAGCGACGCCTCCGCGTCTCTGCGCACGCCCACAGATCCGCCCGAATGCCAACGGGTAGGATCCATGAGGGTTTCCCGCGTCGGCGTAGCCCTGTGAAACAGCAAGGAGACTCACCCCGATGAGAAGCATCTGGCGGACACTGCTCGATCTGTTCCGCGTGCTTCCGCGCGATGCCCGCCCGTTCTATCTCTGGTATTCGATCGCCACAGGCCTGCTCGCGATCCTCGACACCGCGGCGCTGGCTCTGATTGTCCTCGCGGTGAACACCTTCGTCACCGACAAACCGATCGAGATCCCGTTCTTCGGCCCGCTCCCCGAGTCGGCCACGGCCTGGGTCGTGGTCGCCGTCGCCGCGCTGTTCATCCTCAAGGGAGTGCTCGCGGCGACGCTGCACTGGCGCGCCACGCGCCGGTTCGCCAGGTACGAGCTGGACCTCGGCGACAGGTTGTTCGCCGCGTACACCCACTCAAGCTGGGAGGACCGTTCGCGGATCAGCACTGCGGAGCTCACGCGCGTGGTCGATTCCTCGGTGGGCAGCGCGAACCGCGGATTCCTTCTCGCGCTCTCCCAAGTGCCCGGCAACCTGTTCACGTTCCTCGCGGCACTGCTCATCCTCGTGATCGCTCAGCCGCTGACGGCACTGATCGCCTTCGTCTACCTCTCGATCGTGTCCGGAACCATCTCGCTCACGCTCTCCCGTCGTTCGAAATCCGAAGGCCAACGCAGTCGTGACTACTCCTATCGGGTCGCGACTGTGATGACGGAGATGGTGGAGGCGCTGAAAGAGGTCACGTTGCGGGGCAAGCTTGACGAGGCCGGGCGCGTCATCTCGAAGAACCGAGCGGTTGCGACCCGATCGCGGGCGAACCTCGCCTTCATGACCATCGTCCCGCGCTACGCCTTCGAGGCCGCCCTGATCGGCGGATTCGTCCTCATCGGCGCCTCGGCATTCCTGACCGGCGGCGCCGCGGAGGCTGTCGTGGCCATATCGCTGTTCGCCGCGTCCGGATTCCGGATGATCCCCTCGATGAACGCTGTGCAGGCCAGCCTCACAGCCGCATCCTCGAACGAGGTCTACGCGAGGGACGTGATCCGACAGCTCACGCAGACGAACACGGCCGTGCAGACCGAGCCGAGCGACTCCGAGAGCCTGCCCCTGCACCCCCGCGAGCTGCGGTTGCGGAACGTCTCCTTCAGCTACGACGGTGACCGCGGACCGGTCTTGAAGGACCTCGATCTGAGCGTCCCGTTCGGATCCAGCCTCGCTATCGTCGGTCCTTCGGGCGCCGGGAAGTCCACGCTGATCGACATCATCCTCGGCCTCAGCGTACCGACGTCGGGAACTCTCGAGATCGACGGGCACCCCGTGGACCGTGTCCTGCATCAGTGGCGTCAGCGCGTGGGGTATGTGCCGCAGCGGGTGGCGCTGTTCGACGGCTCCGTGGCGCAGAACGTCGCGCTGACGTGGGAGCAGGACTACGATCCCGACCGTGTCGTCCAGGCTCTTCGACGAGCGCACATCAGCGAGATTGCCGAGCGTCCCGGCGGACTCGAGGAGCGTCTCGGCGAACGCGGCTCCTCGGTATCCGGAGGGCAGCAACAGCGACTCGGGATCGCCAGGGCGCTTTACACCGATCCCTTGGTGATGGTCATGGACGAAGCAACGAGCTCGCTCGACACGGCCACCGAGAACCGAGTCGTCGAATCGATGAACGAGCTGCACGGCAAGGTGACCTTCATCACCGTGGCGCACCGTCTCGCCACCATCCGGCACTACGACCAGGTCTGCTACCTCGATCAGGGTCGCGTCCTGGGCTTCGGCACCTTCGACGAAGTCGTCGCGCAGGTACCCGACTTCCGGTTCCAAGCGTCGCTCGCCGGACTTGTGCCGTAGCTTCGTCCGCTCCCTCCCCCGTCCGCCCTTCCCAGGAGACCCGGAACATGCGAATCCTGCTCATCTGCCCGTTCTTCCCGCCCGAGAACAAGATCGCCGCCGTGCGGATCTCGAAGCTCGCCTCGTTCTGGGCCTCCGCGGGGCACGAGGTGCGTGTGCTCACCCGCGACGGCGCGGACGAGGGTCTCATCGTCCCCGAGCACGCCGGGCTGACCATCCACCGCGTGGCGGACCCGATGATGAAGGCCGTCTCCGGCGTGCAGAGCCTCAAACCGAAGAAGCCGCGGCCGTGGCACCGTGCCGCGTCGGTCGCTTACGCCATCGCGATGAAGTTCGTCTGGCCGGACATCTACGGCCGGTGGGCGAAAGCCGCAGGGCGCCACGCCGCCGCATGGGACTGGCGCCCTGACGTGGTCGTGACCAGCGTCGGCCCGTTCAGCGCCCTGATGCTCGGTTCCAGACTGGCGAAGCACTTCGAGGCCGAGCTCGCCGTCGACTACCGTGACCTGCTCTCCAACAGCACCTACTACCCGTACGGCGCGCTCCGACGTCGCCTGGACTCGTCTGTCGAGCGTCGGCACGTGTCGGACGCTGCCTTGCTCACCACGGTCAGCGCCCCCCTCGCGGACGAACTCGAAGCTGCGTATGGGGTCCCCACGGTCGTGGTCACCAACGGCTACGACCCCCAGGACTTCGCGCATCTCGAGTACCACCCGTCCTCTTCCGAACTGCGCATCGCCTACTGCGGCTGGGTGATCCCTAAAAGACGCGATCCCCTGCCGTTCCTCAGCGGCGTTGCGGAGCTGCTGCGTGCGCACCCGGACACCCGCATTTCCGTCGACTTCTACGGTCCGCATTCGGCCGAGGTCGCTGCCGCCATCGAGTCGCTGGGGCTCGATGCCGCCGTCCGCCAGCACGGGAAGGTGAGCCACGCGGAGTCGCTGCAGATCCAAGCCGACTCCGACGCGCTGCTGCTTCTGCTGTGGAACGACCCCGGCGAGAAGGGCGTGCTGAGCGGCAAGGTCTTCGAGTACATCGGAGCTGCGCGCCCGATCATCATGACCGGGCTCGAGGACAGCGCCGCCGGCGACCTGATACGCGACAACGGGCTCGGCGTCGTCAGCAATGACCCCGCGGCGATCGCGGACGCTCTATACGCGATGGCCGAGGAGAAGTCGCGCACCGGACGCGTACAGGCCCCATCGCTCGCCGAGGGCACGCAGTTCACGCGTGACGCCCAGAGCCGGGTGTTCCTGGACGCTCTGGAAGCGATCGTCTGAGCCCGAGATCCGGAAGGAGCTCGTGCTGAGTCATCCCTCCGGACCCCTCGGGCCTCAGATCGTGATCGAGCTGCCCGTGCGCGCGGACTCCAGCGCGGCCTCGACGACTGCGAGCGTGCGCAAGCCCTGGGCCATCGTCACCACGTCGCTGTCGGCTCCCAGGACCGCGTCGCGGAACGCCTCGTGCTCGACACGCAGGGGTTCCCGCTTCGCGAAGGCGTAGCGGGTGACGTCGCCCTCGGACACGCCACGGAACGTCGACACGGACTCCCACTCCAGCGGAATGGTGCCATTCGCGTAGAACGTGAGATCGCCGGTCGAGGTGTCGGCGACGAACGCGCCCTTCTCGCCTGTGACCACGGTCAACCGCTCCTTCATGGGCGAGAGCCAATTGACGATGTTATTCACGATGACACCCGACATGGTGCGCCCGGTGATCGTGATCATGTCCTCATGCTCTCTGCCGCTCTTGAACGCCGTCTGCGCGAACACGCGTTCGTAGTCGGACTGCACGACCCAGGCCGTGAGGTCGACGTCGTGCGAGGCGAGGTCCTTCGCCACTCCGACGTCGGCGATGCGGGACGGGAACGGCCCCTGCCGGCGCGTCGCCACCTGGTAGACCGCACCGAGCTCACCGGCCTCGATCCGACGGCGCAGCTCCTGCAGCGCGGGGTTGAAGCGCTCGATGTGACCGACCGCGCCGACCAGGCCCGCGCTCTCGAACGCGTCCACCATGCGCTGTCCGGCCTCGATGCTGTGCGCGATGGGCTTCTCCACCAGCGTGTGCACTCCGGCGGCGGCCAGTTTGAGCGCCGCGTCCTCGTGGAAACGCGTCGGCACGGCGACGACGGCGAGATCGATGCCCGCATCGATGAGGGCTTCGATGTCGGGCAGGATGCTGAGGTCGCCGGCGACACCGTGCGGGTCTCCTCCGGGGTCGGCGATAGCGACCAGGTCGACGCCGTCCACCTCACGCAGGACGCGCGCGTGATGGCGTCCCATCATCCCAACGCCGAGCAGACCCGCCCGCAACACCATCAGGCGCCCGCTCCCGCGAGGGTGTTCACTGCGGTGACGATGCGATCGAGGTCGTCCTGCGACAGCGACGGGTGCACCGGCAGCGACACCACCTCGCGGGCGGCGCGCTCGGTCTCGGGCAGGTCCAGATCCGGTGCGTAGGGTGCGAGCGACGGCAGGCGGTGATTCGGTATCGGATAGTAGACGCCCGAGCCCACATTGTGCTCCGCCTTGAGAGCCGCGACGAAGCCGTCACGGTCCTCGGGGACGCGGATCGTGTACTGGTGGTAGACGTGCACGGCGCCCTCGGCGACCGGAGGCGTCATGACGCCTCGCAGCTCGGCATCCAGGAACGCGGCGTTCGCCTGGCGCTGAGCCGTCCACGCGTCGACCTTCGTCAGCTGCACACGCCCGATGGCGGCGTGGATGTCGGTCATACGGGCGTTGAAGCCGACGATCTCGTTCTCGTACTGACGCTCCATGCCCTGGTTGCGGAGCAGTTTCAGCATCCGGGCGATCCCGGCGTTCTCCGCCGTGACCATGCCACCTTCACCACTGGTCATGTTCTTCGTCGGGTAGAGGCTGAACATGGCGAACTGTCCGAACGTGCCGACAGGGCGGCCGTCCAGCGAAGCGCCGTGCGCCTGCGCGGCGTCTTCATACAGCGCGACACCGCGGTCAGCGGCCAGCGCCTCGAGCTCGCGCATGCGGGCCGGGTGCCCGTAAAGATGCACGGGCAGGATGCCCTTGGTGTTCGGGGTGATGGCGGCGGCGACGGCGGCCGGATCGAGGGAGAAGGTCTCCGGCTCGATGTCGACGAAGACCGGCGTGCCGCCGGTGAGTGCGACGGAGTTGCCGGTCGCGGCAAATGTGAACGACGGAACGATGACCTCATCGCCCGCACCGACGCCCGCAGCCAGCAGCCCGAGGTGCAGGCCGGCGGTGCCGCTGTTGACGGCGACGGACGGACGCCCCTGCACGAAGTGATCGGCGAACTCCGCCTCGAAGGCAGCGACCTCCGGCCCCTGGGCGACCATGCCGCTGCGGAGCACCCGGTCGACGGCCTCGCGCTCCTCGTCGCCGATGATCGGCTTCGCCGGGGGGATGAACTCGCTCACACTGCCTCCTTGGTCAGGGTTCCATCGTTCTCCGCATAGCGTTCGCCGCTCTGCGGGCAAATCCATACACCGGCCTCGGCGCCGGCGGTCAACGGTACGCCGGACTCGCCGACCCAGCCGATCCGCTTGGCGGGCACACCCGCCACGAGTGCATACGCCGGGACGTCCTTGACGACCACCGCTCCCGCGGCGACCGTCGCCCACGCGCCGATGGTGACCGGGGCGACGCACGTCGCCCGGGCACCGATCGCCGCGCCCGTCTCGATCGTGACGCCGACGGGCTCCCAGTCGTGCGCGCTCTTGATCGAGCCGTCCGGGTTGATGGCCCGCGGATACGTGTCATTGGTGAGGACCACGGCCGGCCCGATGAAGACACCGTCGCCGAGCCGCGCCGGCTCGTAGACGAGCGCGTAGTTCTGCACCTTGCAGTTGTCGCCCATGACGACGCCGGTGCCGACGTAGGCCCCCCGCCCGATGATGCAGTTCTCGCCGAGCTGCGCCTGCTCCCGCACCTGTGCGAGATGCCAGATCGAGGAGCCGTCGCCGATGGAGGCATCCGAGGAGACATCAGCGGATTCGACGATCCGCACGCGGGATGATTCGGTCACAGCGCTCCTTGCATGATGCCAGGACGTGGCGGCACCACAGGCGATTCTACCGGCGTCGGCCGCGCAGACCGTCAAGCACGCTCCGCACGACATCGGCGGCCTTCCCACCGACCGTGCTCCAGGACACCGTGTCGACGGCCCATTGCGCTCGACGCGGACGCTCGCGCTCCGTCGTCCCGTCCTGTGCCTGGGCGACGAGTCGTCGCATCGCCTGCGCGACCTCGGAGACCGTGAAGTCGCTGGCCTCACCGAGACCCGCGGCCCGAACGACCTCGGCGCCCGTCTGCGCCCCCGCGAAGAGCACGGGGGTGCCGACGGCGGCCGCAGCGTACGTCTTCGTCGGTCGTGCGAAATCGTAGCCGATCCCGGGCACGATGCTCACGAGCGCACCCACCGCTCCCCTGATCCAGGACGCCGAGCCTGCAGGCGGCACGAGCCCACCGAAGTGCACGCGGCCGGGCACCAGCGTGTCCGCCAGCGCCTTCAGTTCCGCCTCCACGGATCCCTGGCCGAAGAACCGGATATCGACGTCGACGTCGTCCAGCTCGGCCAATGCGCGCACGAACACGTCGGGCTGCTGCCACTCCGACATCGTTCCCGTGTACACGAAGTACGGACGCTCGGCGGCGGCGGGTGACACATCGGGGCGGAACACATCCGTGTCGATGCCGTTGCCCACCTCGACGACGCGCTCGGGCAGCGCACCGACCGCGACCAGACGTTCGGCGACCTCCGCCGACACGGCGATCGACCGCGCGGAACGCCGGAGCACGAAGCGCTCGACCGCTGTCATCAGTCGCACCACCAGTCCTGGCGCCTCCGTCGAGGCCACGGCATCCGACCACACGTCCCCCGGGTAGTACACAACCGGTCGCCTGGTGAGCATGCCGGCGACGGCAGCCACCAACCCCGTGGTAGGTGGCGCCTCCGCGACGATAACGTCGGCACGGTTCACGAGCAGACGGAAGAACAGAGGGATATCGAACGACAGGTACTGCACGTACCCGCGGATCGCGCCGGAGCGGTCACGCAGCACGGGCATCCGTTTGATCCTGGCTGCGGTGTCCTCAGCGCGCGCGACGCTGCCGGCTGGCGGCCGGGTGGTGAGCACGGTCACGTCCGCGCTCGTCGTCATGGCCTGCACGAGCGCCTCCATCCGGAAGCTCGCGGCGGTCACCTCCGGGGTGTACAGCCGGGTCGCGACGATCACTCTGTTTCGTTTCGTCATCTCGTCCAACGGGCTCGGGGTTCACGGTGACCGGAAAGACACCTGACACAATGGAATCATGTCCCCGAGCGTCCCCTCACCTCGAACGCCCGATCGGCGAGCCTGGATCGTCATCCCCCTGTACAACGAAGCCAGCGTCATCGGCAGTGTGATCACCCAGTTGCGTCAGGAGTTCGCCCACGTCATCTGCGTCGACGACGGCTCCAGCGACGCTTCCGCACGGATCGCCACGGAGGCCGGAGCGATGCTCGTCCAGCACCCCGTCAACCTGGGTCAGGGTGCCGCACTGCAGACCGGCATCACCTACGCGCTCAGCCACTCGGAGTGCGAGTACATCGTCACCTTCGACGCCGATGGCCAGCACCGTATCGAAGATGCCCTCGGGATGCTCGAGCTAGCGCGTGCGGAGGACCTCGCGATCGTCTTCGGCTCGCGCTTCCTCGACGACCGGACCAACCCCGGCTGGATCAAGAAGGTCATGCTGAAGACCGCAGTGTGGGTGACGAACCTCACCACCAGTCTGAAGCTCACCGACGCGCACAACGGCCTCCGGGTGATCCGCCGCGACGCCGCCGAGCAGATCGATCTGAAGCAGGACCGCATGGCGCACGCCACAGAGATCGTGCTCGAGCTCGGCCGCACCGGCCTGCCCTGGCGGGAGTATCCGGTCGAGCTGCTCTACACCGACTACTCGAAAGCCAAAGGACAGAGTGTGCTGAACTCGGTCAACATCCTCGTCGATCTGGTGGTGAGGTGACCCATGTGGATCCAGTTCCTTCTCATCGCGGCGATCGTCGTGCTCGCCGCCTTCATGATGCGGCGCACCGGCGCCGACAGCCATCTGGCCATCCGCCGCATCCTGATGGGCCTGTTCGTTGTCGTCGCGGTGCTCTCGGTACTCTTCCCCCAGTGGCTCTCGTGGCTCGCTCAGCTCGTCGGCGTCGGACGCGGCACCGATCTCGTGCTGTACGGACTCATCGTGATGTTCCTCGCATTCGTATACACGCAGTATCGGCGAAACGCCCAACAGCAGCGTCAGCTGACACGACTCTCGCGCAAGATCGCTCTGCTGGAGGCCGAGGAACACGAGTCACGAGAGCACCCGGTCGAGGGCGATCGCCCCTGAGGTCTACGGGCAGCCGGTGACCTGATAGAGCGCAGCACTGTCGCCGACGCTGGCGACCTCGGTCAGGATCGGGGACCCGGCGAGGTCGTGCAGACCGTTGTACGTGACGTAGTGGTTCTCATAGAGCTGCCTGTCCCCGAAATCGAGCACGTGCGTGACCCCCAGGCGGTCGATCGATGAACAGACCTCGGTCGAGGCGGTGTTCAACGATCGAGCCAGCAGCAACGCGTCGGCGTCGTATCGCCCGGTGACGTGCGGGAACACGACGTCGTGGCCTGTGTACGCATAGAGCAGTGCCGCGCCGGTGAGCGGATCACCGAGCACGAGAGCGTCCGGTCCGAGCAGAGAGGATGCTTCGGCGAAGAGCTCGGCCTCGTCCGCGGAGAGCCCCTGCGAATGAGCGTCGAAGCGGAAACTCACATTGCGCATGTACCGCAGATCGTTGACCAGCGCGCTCAGGTGTGTGGCGGCGAGCAGCACACCGAGGACGACCACCGCAACAGCGCGCACGCTGCGCCTCTGCTTCCACTGTGTCCGGATCCAGCTCCAGACCACGGCTGCCCCGAGTGCTGCCAGCGGCACGCCCAGCACTCCGAGAAGCGCTGCCACACGAGTCGTGTCGTCGTACCAGATTCCCACCAACGCGCTTCGGAGCCCGAGAATCGAGAGCGAGGTCGACACGAGGAACAGGATGATCGCGACCCCATAACTCCCCAGGATCCACCATCGACGGCTCTTCGCGACGGTCCAGATCCCGACGAATGCCAGCGGTCCCACGAGCAGACCGGTCGCCCGACCGACGGGGCTGAGGAAGGCGACCTCGCCGAGGGCCGCGCCGAGGGTCGAGCCCGGGAGCCATTCGTGAGTCGTCACGTTGGCGAGTCTCCACACGGCAACCAGTGCCACCGTTGCGACGGCGACCGCGATCACGACGAGCACCCTCGTACGGGTGCTCCCCGCCTTCGCCACCCTCCAAGCGCCCCATACGGCGAACGGCACCAGCAGAGCGATCGCCCCGAGCAGCGCGGAAGGGTGGCCGAGGGCGGTCGCGCCCATCGCGGCGATGGCGGTCAGGACGAGACCGGTGCGCTGGCCCCACGTCAGGCCGGGACGGCAGGCCAGGACGACGAACGCGAGCAACAGCGGGATCTGAAGCGTCCCGATCAGGTTGGGATACAGCACTCCCCAGTTCAGGAAACCGAGGGGGAAGACGCTGAAGCCGAATGCGACCAGCGGAGCCCACGCCGCCGCGGCGCGATAGCGCGCGAAGAGAACGTTCGTCAGGGTGGCGAGGGCGACCGGCCACACGACGGCGATCGCCGCGATCGTCATGACGTTCGTCGCGGGGACGATTCCAGAGCTGAAGGGTACGACCAGAGAGACCAGCGCATGCCACAGGGTCGGGTAGAACGTGCTCGCGACGCCCGGCATCACCATGGTCATGTGGAACGGCGATGCATCGCCGTTCTCCATGACGAACTCGACGGCGTTGAGATGGAACAGGCCGTCGAAGAGCTGACTCGGATGTCCCGCACCCGACATGCCCACGATCAAGATCAGTATCCAGCCGAGTGCGCCGACGCCGACCCCCAGCCATACACTCCGGCCGGCACCCCCACCCAACGGCTGGACGGCCGATCGCCGGACGAACCAGAGCGCAGCGGCCACCACCGTGATTGCTGCCGCCGCGATGAGCACGGGCAAAAGCGACCAGCGCAGACCGAGGACGGGTGCCAACAGCGTGGCCGCACCGACGCTCGCCAACGACAGGACGATCGCGCCTCCGAGAGCCGTCACACCTCGGAGACGAAGCAGCAACGCGGAGGGAAGACCGGGGAGGGTCAGCAGCGCGCATGCGACGAGAAAGGCCGGGATCTGCCCGAGCCAGTCGGCGCTCACGCGTCCACCAGCGCGATGGCGCCCTCGAGCTCGCCGTCGTAGACGACCCTGCCCTTGCTGATGACCACGCCCCGCGTGCACAGCTGGCGGACCATCTCCATGTCGTGACTCACCACGACGAGGGTCTTGCCTGCAGCCACAAGCTCTTCGAACTTCTGTCGGCACTTCTCCCGGAACGGCACATCGCCGACCGAGAGGATCTCATCCATCAGGAGCACGTCCAATTCCACGTGGATCGCCACGGCGAACGCCAGGCGGAGGAACATCCCTGACGAATAATGCTTGACCTCCTGATCGATGAACTCCTCGATCTCGCTGAACGCCACGATCTCGTCGTAGCGCTCCTCTATCTGGTGCTTCTTCATCCCGAGGATCGCAGCGTTCAAGAACACGTTCTCTCGGCCGGAGAGCTCGGGATGGAAGCCCGCCCCGACCTCGATGAGCCCCGCCACGCGTCCTCGGGTGAGCACCTCACCGGCGTCCGGGTCCATGACGCCGGAAATCATCTTGAGCAGTGTCGACTTCCCCGAGCCGTTCATCCCGAGGATGGCGACCGACTCACCTTCCTGGATAACGAGGTCGACACCCTGGAGAGCCTCGAACGTCGACGTCAGCTTCCGGCGCCGGATCCAGGACACCACGGTGTCCTTCAGCGAGAACGCATGGTTCAGCGTGAACGTCTTGCGAACACCCTCGACGATGATGCTCGGACGGAGCGCGGTATCACTCATAGGTCCTGTGCGAACTTTCCTTCCAGGCGTCGGAACACGAGCTGCCCGAGCAGCAGCGCGCCGACGGCGATGAGCGCGGTCCACAGCGTATTCATGCCGAGGTCGGGCGGGATCGGGGTCAGCGCCTCACCGGCGTACCCGGCGGACTGGACGAGGTCTTGACTCGCGGGGCGCCAGAACGCGTAGTGGAAGAGTTCCACGCCCTGGGTGATCGGATTGAGCATGTAGGCCTCGACGAGCCAGGACGGCCAGCCCAGCTTGTCGACCACCGCCTCGTACACCATGGTCCAGGCATAGAGCACTGGCGACGCCCACGTCGCCAGCAGGAGAAGCAGTTCGACGATGTTCTCCGCGTCACGGAACCTCACGTTCACTGCTCCGAAGAAGAGACCGGTGCCGAGCGCGAAGACCATCACGATGAGCATTCCGGCGATCGCCGCGAGCACGCCGAGCACCGTCATGTGCGCGAATCCGCCCATGAGCGCGCACACCAGCAGGAGGAGCCCGACCTGAGGGAGAAAGTGCACGAAAGACACCAGCACCGCCGAGACCGCGAAGAGCTGCCTCGGCAGGAACACCTTCCGCACCAGCGCCGCATTCCCGACGATCGACCCCGTCGCGTTCTTGAACCCCTCGGAGAAGAGGTTGATGACGACGATGCCGGAGAAGAGGTACACGGCGTAGTTCGGGACACGGTCCAGGTTCATGAATATCCCGAGGACGACCCAGAAGACCAGGAACTGCGCCGCTGGGCGGACATACGACCACACCCAGCCCAGCACGGAGTTGCGGTACCGGGTCGTCACGCCGGTACGGACGAGGAGGCTCAGCAGATACCGCCAGCGCACCACATCGATCAGCCCGTGGCTCGTGCCGGGGGTGTCGAACTCGGTGCGTGGGATGGCAGCGAAGAGATCTCGGGTTTCAGTCACAGTCCACTCATTCGACGCACGGCGGCCTGTGCCGCGACTCCATCATTCTAGATCAGGCGGGTTCGGAGCTTCCTGCACGCGGACTGTCCTCCGAGTCGAGGCTTGCGGCCAGCCAGTCTCGGAAGTTCTGGACTGCGTGCGTTGCCCAGATGCTGTCGTCGACCCTCGCCGCCGTCCGATGCCCCGCACTGCTGCGGATGCGATCTGCGATCTGTCGCGCGTCCTGCACCCGATCCCCGAACGCATCGCCGATTACTGCGGCCGCGAACGCACTGTCCCGCGGGATCACCTCGCACCCGAAGGCCCGGGCCTCGAACAGCACCGTGCTCGCCTCACCGACCACCACCGTCGTCTGCTTCAACGATTCGTAGACGTCCGGTTGCTCGTCAACCGTCACTCCCGGGTGCGCAGAGAGCCGCGGGTACCTCCCCCCGGTCTCGTAGCGCTCGCCCGGATGCGGACGGAAGACGACCGACCAGCTGTCATCGAGCAGCCCCCGCAGCTCGATGACGAGCGCATCGGTCCGCTCAGGGTCAGTGCGAGAGGAGACCACGAGGACCTGCGGGCGTCGGGACGCCGGCGCGGATGCGGCCTGCCGCTCGAGATGCGGCTTTCCGATCGCCGTCACCCGCCCGGGATGACGGATCGAGTCGGACCAGAAATCGCCGAACGTCAGCACCTCGTCCGGCAGCGCTCGGCGGAGCGCAGGCTCCCGGAACAACCGCCCGTAGTTGTATGCGGCGTGGGACGGGCCGATCCAGCCGTGTTGCGGCTCGGCGACGTACGCGCCCGCGTCTTTGAACAATCCCACCGATTCGCCGTGATACGTGTACGAGCCGTTGTCGAAGAGGACGACGCGCGGACGGACCCTGTCGATCAGGCGGCGAAGTTCGTCGAGCTGCGGTCGGCGATAGTTCTCATCCCGGACCGCGCGTTGCGCGATCTTCGCGAACGCACCGGGCTCTTGCCCCAGCCGTCGGGCGAAATCGGCGAGCAGCGACTCTATCGACCGCCCTACCGCATCGGACGGATGCGCGCCGCGCACCCGCATGGTCACCCGCGCGTTCGCGGCATCCATGGTCAGCGTCGGACGGAACGACGGCCGTCCCAGAGGGGACGGCAGAGGTTGCTGCTGCACCACCACCGCATCCCCGGCCGCCCCGGCGAAATCGTCGACGAGCCAGTTCAGCGCTGTGCCGTCCGAGGCGGCCAGCGTGCCGCCTCCGACGTAGAAGCAGACATCGTGGCGTCGAGCGCGCCGCGGCGCATCCCAGCGGTCCGGAAGCTGGGCCCTCGCGATGCGCCGGGCCTGCTTCCATCGGTTCCACGTACCGGGTGTCACATCGACACTGCCGGTCTGCTGTGCGGAGAGCGCCCAGGCCACCCGCATGCGGACCTGGGCCCAGAAGGGCACCGATGCTCCGGGCAGCGTCTCCCGCACTACGTCGGGGGCATCGTCCTCGAGGTCGAGCAACCGGCGTACCGCATCGGACGTCCGCGCGTCGAGGCTGCGCGAATCGGCGGTCACAGATCCTCCCGTTGCTCCATCAGCCACTCGACGATGCGGAAGTCGAACTCGCTGTCCACGTCGACGGAACGTTCAGCGGGCATCTCGTACAGGATGGTCGACGGCAGGAAGACGACCTGGTCCTCCACCAGCGCCTGCCGCTTCCACACGTAGATGGAGCCGTTCATGTCGAAGCACCGCGGCGCGTCCTGCCGCCGGAGCACCGCGTCGTCGGGCTGCTTGCTCACGGCGACGGTGCCGTCCGGCTGCTCCTCGACGAGGTTGAAGTACGGATTGCGCCGCGCTTCCGCACCCGTGATCAGTGACGCGGCCTCCGATTCCTCGAACATCCGCACGGCCGTGCGGATGTCGTCCAAGGTGCGGAGCGGACTGGTCGCGTCGAGGTCCACGCACACGTCGTAGGTCCTACCGGTGCGCTGCTCCGTGGTGCGCACGGCGTGGGCGATGGCGGGGACCTTGCCCGCCGTGTCGGTAGCCATCTCCGGGGGTCGGCGCACGACGCCCGTCGCGCCGTACTGCGGGGCGAGAGCAAGGATCTCCTCCGAGTCGCTGGAGACGACGACCTCGTCGAAGAGTCCTGTCGCCGCAGCTTGCGCCACCGAATGAGCGAACATCGGCCGCCCCGCGACCATGCGGAGGTTCTTCCCCGGGACTCCCTTCGAACCGGCGCGCACAGTGATCGTGCAGATCCTCATCTGGTTCTCCGTTCCCACGCCACCCTGGCGCGTTCGAGATCTTCCGGTCTGCCCACATCGATCCACTCTTCGCGGATCTCATAGGCGGCGACCGAACGATCGGCGTCCATGAGGCGCGACAACAGCGTCGGCATGTCGCAGTACTCGTCCTGTTCGAGCAGTTGCAGGGCGTCCGGATCGAGAACATAGATCCCGGCGCTGACGAGCTCGCTGTGATACGGCTTCTCGGCGAGCCCGGTGACACGGTGGCCGTCACGGCGGATGACGCCGTACGGGATCTCGAAGCCGTACTCGCGCGCTCCGATCGTGGCGGTCGCCCGCGCATCGCGATGGAAGCCGAGCATGCGCCGGAGATCGACGTCGGTGAGCAGGTCCGAGTTCATCACCACGAAGGGCGAGGTGATCTCGCCGCGCAGCTGGGCGATCGCGCCGGCTGTGCCGAGCGGCATCGGCTCGTGCAGGTACGTGACGTCCAACCCGTGCGCGCTGCCGTCGCCGAGATGCTCCTCGATGAGATGCCCGAGGTGGTTGACGGACACGTGCACGCGGCGGAACCCCTGACTGCGGAGCCTGCCGAGGATGATGTCGATCATCGGACTGTCGCCCAGGGGGACGAGAGGCTTCGGAATGTCCTTCGTGATCGGGTAGAGCCGCTGCCCCCGGCCGCCGGCCATGAGTACCACGGACGTCGGAAGCGGCGTGGCGATGCGCTCGCCCTCGCCGACGACGTCGACGATGCGCCCGTCGTCGACCACCGCGACGACGCGGATGCCGCGTCTCGCCTTCAGCTCGTCGACGGCGTCCTGAGTCGCCGTCGGAGGTACCGTGCCCGGGCTCGCGTTCATCACCCGATCGACACGGTCCTCGAGCGATGCTCCGGCGAGGAGGCCACGACGGATGTCGCCGTCGCTCACCGCTCCGACCAGTCGCCCTCCGTCATCTTCGACGAAGACGACCTGGCGTCGGCTCCGGTCGAGTTGGGAGAGCGCGTCGCGGATGCTCGTCTCCGGGTGCACGGACAGGTCGGCGTTCGAGCTCATGCCGGTTCCCTTCTCTCGGATTCGATGACCCTGGCCGGCACGCCCGCGACCACAGCCCCCGCCGGGACGTCCCTGATCACGACGGCGCCGGCACCGATGACGCTCCCGGGTCCCAGCGTGAGTCCCTGGCTGACACGGGCACCGAGACCGACGTGGGCGCCCTCGCCGATCCGGACACCGCCGGCGATCACCGCACCGGGAGAGACGTGCGCGTGGGCGTCCACCAGGACGTCGTGCTCGATGATCGCCCCGGAATTGATCAGCACGTTCTCCCCGATGACGGCCCCGCTGTTCACGAGCGCCGCGGCGAGCACCTGAACCCCCGCCGCCAGGCGGGCCCCCGGGTCGACGAAACCTCGAGGATGGACGATCTGCGCCGCCCGCAAACCGTATGCGACGGCCCGCTCATACAGAGCGCGCCGGGCCCGCGTCGACGCTGTCGAGCCCAGCCCGTTGACGAAGAGCACGTCATCCGCGCGGAGCGACGAGAGCAGGTCGTCGTCGCCGAGGTACGGACAGTCCTCGCCCAGATCTCCGGCCTCCGGCGCGAGATACCCGCGCACTCCGAGCCCCAGAGCGCGTGCGGCCGCCAGCACGGACTTCGCGTGTCCCCCGCCGCCCAGCAGGACCAGCTCACTCATCGATGAGCTCACCGCGTCGGTATGCCCGGGACGCCAAGCCGCCGACGACTTCCCAGAAGTCGAAGGAGGTGCGACCCGTCGCGGGGCGGAAGCACGCGAGGTCCTGCTCCCTGATCACGGCGCCGGAGGGGATGTCCCGCGCGGCCACCAGACTGCGCCGCACGACCGCGCGGTTCCCCTCCTCGACGCTCTGCGCCCGCTTCTCCGGCGATCCGAGCATCGCCGGCACGCGGCGGACCGCCGCGACGTAGTCGCGCAGGCCGTCGGGATCCAGCGAGGCCGCGTGATCAGGTCCCTCCGCGGCGACGTCGAATGTGAAGTGCTTCTCGAGGACGGTCGCGCCGAGCCCGACGGCGAGCACGGAGGCCAGCGAGCCGAGCGAATGATCGGAGTAGCCGACCCTGTGCCCGAACGTGCTCGCGATCGTCGGCATCGCTCTCAGGTTCAGGTGCTCGTCCGCTGCCGGGTACTCAGTCGTGCAGTGCAGGATCGTCACGTGCTCGTCGAACCGGATGCGCTCGTTCCGTGCCTCCCACGCCCTGGCGAGCGCGCTCTCGGTGAGGCGCTCCGAGGGCTCAAGCACACCGTGACGCTGCCCCAGTCCCGCGGCGAGGAAGCGCAGCGCCCTGGCGATCTCCTCCAGATCGGCCATCCCCGTGGATAGGATCACCGGCAGCCCGCTTCGGCCCGCTTTGACCAGGAGCGGGGCGAAGGTGAGATCACCCGACGCGATCTTCACGAGAGGGATGCCGAGCTCGTCGATGAGGAAGTCGAGACCGTCGAGATCGAAGGCCGTGGACAGGAACCGGATTCCGCGCTCGTCACAGTGCGTCCGCAGGGCTCGGAACTCCTCACGGCTCAGCTCCAGCCCGCGGAGGAGGTCATGCTGGCTGCGCGCGTCTTGGTCGGACACCCGCTGATAGTCCGCGAGCTCTGCCGTCTCGAGCGCGAGCGCATCGGCGGAGAAGGTCTGGAACTTCACCGCGTCCGCCCCCGCGTCGGCGGCGAGGTCCACGAGCTCCTTGGCGACGTCGAGCGAACCGTTGTGGTTCACCCCCGCCTCTGCGATCACGAACACATCAGCGGCCATGGTCATCTCCCTGTTCGAGATCGTGGAAGGACTTCTTCGGCGGGCGGGGGATCTCCGCGTCTCGCAACGTCGCCGCCGTGCGGGCGGCGAAGCCCGGCCGACCGAACGGACTCTCCGGATCGGCGAGAGGCGGGGCGGCGAGCTGCCGGCGGATGGCGGCGGCGATCGCCGCGGCGGTGGGCTCTGGCACCTCCACGCTCGCGGCGATCGGTCGGCCCTTCTGGCGATCGCCGATCAGCACAGAGGGGGTCCCGAGGACCGGCGCCTCCAAGACGGTGCTGGACGAGTTCCCCGCGACGACGGCAGCCGCCCTCATGGCGCTGAGATAGCCGCGCTGTCCGAACGATTCGACATAGTCGACGCGCTCGGGGTGTTCGGACACGAAGCGCGCGATCCGTTCCCGGACCGCATCCGTGCCGATGTCCGAGTTTGACCCCGTGATGACGATGTGGAGCTCGTCCACCGCGAGCAATCCGTCGAGGAGCTCCTCGACGAGGTGCTCGGCCGGTGCCACGTCCATGATCGCCGGATGGAAGGTGACGAGCGCCGTCGGCTCGGGCAGCCGGATGCCGAACCGTTCCTCGACGTCACGGCGCGGCATCGGCTCGAAGGTCTCCAGGATGTCGACGATCGGCGCGCCGAAGAAGAAGACCCGTCGCGGGTCCTCCCCCAGCTGGATGACCCGCGTGCGGTGCTCAGGTGTCGAGGTGAAGTGCAGGTACGACATCTTGGTGATCGAGTGGCGGAGTGCGTCGTCCATCGCCCCCTCGGTGAGCTCCCCGCCATGGATGTGCGCGACCGGAACCGAGAGGATCGTCGCGGCCGTCGCGACGGCGTAGGCCTCCAGACGATCCCCCAGCACCACGACCACGTCGGGGCCGATATCCGCCAGCGCCCGCGCATACTCGGGCAGGGCGCGGCCGACGTCCGCGGCGGCGGCGAGAGCGCTATCGTCGCCCGACCAGATCGGAACCGCCGCGGCGACGGTGAACCCGTCCCGCTCGATCTCGGACACCGTCCTCCCGAAGGAATCCGTGAGATGAGTGCCCGTGACGATGATCCGCAGGTCGAGCTGCGGGTCGTCATCGATCGCCCGGAGCAATCCGCGCAGCAGCCCGTAGTCCGCACGGGTGCCGGTGACGACGGCGATCGTCCTCATGCCGCTGCCAGCGCCGGCGAACTCGGAATGCACACGACGGACGCGTGCAGGGCTTCAGCCACGGGCACCCGGGCGTGGGGCAGCTGACGATAGGGCGCCTGGGCGTGCAGCAGATTCCAGAACGGCCGGCACTGCAGGCCGGCGTCGTTGGTCGCCTCGAGGAACTCATCGCGGCGCGCGATGTCGCCGTCCACGCGAACCGCGCACAGCCAGTAGTTGCTCACGGTCCCCTCCGGCTCGTCGAGGAACTCGATGCCATCGACGTCGGCGAAGGCGGAGCGGTAGCGAGCCGCCAGCCGGCGTTTGTCGGCGAGGAAGCGAGGCAGGCGTTCGAGCTGCGCGACGCCGAGGGCGGCGTTGAGGTTGGGCATCCGGTAGTTGTACGCGACCTCGTCGTGCTCGAACTCCCAGCGGTGCGGCAGCTTCGCCGTCGTGGTGAGGTGGCGCGCCCTGTGGGCGAGCTCGTCGTCGTCGGTGAGGATCATCCCGCCGCCACCGGTCGTGAGGATCTTGTTCCCGTTGAAACTGAGAATGCCCATCCGGCCGAACCTGCCTGTGTGGACGCCGTCGACCCGGCTGCCGAGCGACTCGGCGGCATCCTCGACCACGGGAACGCCGTACTCGGTCGCGAGCGCGACGAGCTCGACGATGCGCATCGGGTGGCCGAGCGTGTGCATCGGCACGATGGCGGCGATGCGTCGTCCGGTGACGGCGTTCACCAGGCCCTCGGACGTGGATCGCGCGGAGCGGAGCACGTCCGAGACGGCATCGACAGACAACCCAGCGGACATCTCATCGCTGTCGACGAAGTACGGCTGGGCGCCCGCATGCGAGACCGCGTTCGCGGTGGCCACGAAGGACAGGGTCGGGACGATCACGTCGTCGCCCGCGCCGACTCCGACCAGTTCGAGCGCGACCTGCAAGGCCGACGTTCCGTTGGACACCGCGATCGCGTGACGGGCACCGGTGAACTCGGCGATGCCCCGCTCGAACTCGGTCACGAAAGCGCCGACACTCGAGACGAAGGTCGAGTCGAGGCATTCCTGCACCCGTACCTTCTCGACCTCGGTGATGTCGGGGACGTGCAGGCCGACGAAAGGCTCATCGCCCACCACGCGGCGGATCGTGCGGACGAAATCTGCGGGGGTGATCATACGACGTACGCGTCGGTGCGGTAGCGCGCCAGGTTGCCCGGGTCGGTGAACCACTCGGCGGTGGCGCGCAGGCCCTCGCGGAAGCCGTCCACACCGTCGTACCGGGGCGCCCACCCCAGGATCTCGCGCGCCTTCGCGTTGTCGGAGAAAAGCCGCTCCACCTCCGAGTTCGCCGGGCGCAGCCGCGCGGGATCCTCGGTGGCCACAGCATCGACGCCCATCACCTCGGCGATGAGATCGAACGTCTGCCCGATGGATACCTCGAAGCCGACACCGAGGTTGATCACCTCTCCGACGCCGGCGGTGCTGGTCAGCGCCGTCGTGAATCCGGCGACCGTGTCCGGGACATAGGTGAAGTCGCGGGTCGGAGTGAGTGCCCCGAGCTGGACCTCCCGCTTGCCGGCGGCGAGCTGGCTGATGATCGTGGGGATCACGGCGCGGGCGGACTGCCGCGGCCCGAAGGTGTTGAACGGGCGGATCGTCACCGCGGGGAGCCCGAACGACGAGTGGTACGCGTTCACCATCTGGTCCGCCGCGATTTTGGATGCGGAGTACGGCGACTGCCCCTGCAGCGGGTGCCCCTCATCCATCGGCACGTACCGGGCGGTGCCGTAGACCTCGCTGGTCGACGTGTGGATGAAGCGGCTCACGTCGGCGGCACGCGCTGCATTGAGCAGGTTGAGCGTGCCCTGGATGTTCGTCTGCACATACAGGTCAGGAGCCGCGTACGAGTAGGGGATGGCGATGAGTGCGGCGAGGTGCAGGACCGCATCACGGTCACTCACCGCCGACATCATCAGCGCAGGATCACGGACGTCACCAGGCAGGAACTCGATCTCTTGGGCGACCTCGTCCGCGATGCCATCGAGCCAACCGCGCGAGTCGAACGAGTTGTACAGCACCAGGGCTCGGACGTCGTGACCATCTCTGACGAGCTGCTCCGCGAGGTGCGATCCGATGAATCCGTCAGCTCCTGTGAGCAGTACCTTCATGCGTTCGAGTCTATCCGATCCCCGCGAACTGCCCGAGGCGACGGCCGCGCCTCAGCGATAGGCGACCGTCGCCGCCTTGCCTTTCACATAGCTGATCGAGCCGCCCTGGAACGCCTGCACACACGACGTCGCCGAGCACGTCTCCACACCCGCCGGCCACCCGAGCTTTCCACGCAACCATCCCGCCTTGCTGTACGCGGTCATGATCGTGTTCGACGACGCGAACGTCCCCGCCACCGACGAATGGACCCACCCACCGGAGAACTTCTGCGCCATACCGCCACCGTTCGGGTCCGCCACGAGCGAAGGTACGGGATCGACAGCTCCGCCGAGCGCGACCGCACTGCTGGTTGGATCAGCGCGAACCTTCGCGATGGCCGCGGCCGAGACACCCACCGCACTCGTCGGCTCAGCGGTGCCCGTGAACGAGAGGACACCCCCGGCGAACGCCTGGGTACACGAAGCGCCCGTGCACACCTCAGCGCTCACCGGCCATCCGAGTGAACCCCTCACCCAACCGGCCTTGCTGTATCCCGACATCATCCGCGTCGAGGTCGCGAACGCACCCTTTGCAGAAGAGTGGATCCACCCACCCCGGAAGCTCTGCGCGACCCCGTCGCCGTTCGGATCCGTCACCTTGGACTCCGCACTCGTGGGCCATCCCAGCTTCCCCCGCAGCCACCCCGACGCGCTGTACTCCTTCATCGACGCGTTCGACGTCACGAACGCCCCGGCCGCCGACGCGTGAATCCACCCGTTCGCGAACTGACGGACGAGACCATTGCCCTGCGGATCCGACACCACCGTCAACTGCCCGACCGGCGCACCCAGCGCCCCCGAGCTGCCGCCCTGCGCCGCGAACACCACATCGATCGCGTCCGCCTCGACGCCCACCAGCGGAACCGCCGCCTTCCCCTTCTGATAACCGATCGAGCCGCCCTGGAACGCCTGCACACACGACGTCGCCGAGCACGTCTCCACACCCGCCGGCCACCCGAGCTTTCCACGCAACCATCCCGCCTTGCTGTACGCGGTCATGATCGTGTTCGACGACGCGAACGTCCCCGCCACCGACGAATGGACCCACCCACCGGAGAACTTCTGCGCCATACCGCCACCGTTCGGGTCCGCCACGAGCGAAGGTACGGGATCGACAGCTCCGCCGAGCGCGACCGCACTGCTGGTTGGATCAGCGCGAACCTTCGCGATGGCCGCGGCCGAGACACCCACCGCACTCGTCGGCTCAGCGGTGCCCGTGAACGAGAGGACACCCCCGGCGAACGCCTGGGTACACGAAGCGCCCGTGCACACCTCAGCGCTCACCGGCCATCCGAGTGAACCCCTCACCCAACCGGCCTTGCTGTATCCCGACATCATCCGCGTCGAGGTCGCGAACGCACCCTTTGCAGAAGAGTGGATCCACCCACCCCGGAAGCTCTGCGCGACCCCGTCGCCGTTCGGATCCGTCACCTTGGACTCCGCACTCGTGGGCCATCCCAGCTTCCCCGCAGCCACCCCGACGCGCTGTACTCCTTCATCGACGCGTTCGACGTCACGAACGCCCCGGCCGCCGACGCGTGAATCCACCCGTTCGCGAACTGACGGACGAGACCATTGCCCTGCGGATCCGACACCACCGTCAACTGCCCGACCGGCGCACCCAGCGCCCCCGAGCTGCCGCCCTGCGCCGCGAACACCACATCGATCGCGTCCGCCTCGACGCCCACCAGCGGAACCGCCGCCTTCCCCTTCTGATAACCGATCGAGCCGCCCTGGAACGCCTGCACACACGACGTCGCCGAGCACGTCTCCACACCCGCCGGCCACCCGAGCTTTCCACGCAACCATCCCGCCTTGCTGTACGCGGTCATGATCGTGTTCGACGACGCGAACGTCCCCGCCACCGACGAATGAACCCACCCGGCGTCGAACTGCTGCGCGGTCCCGTTGCCGTTCGGGTCCGTGACGGCCGTGGGCGTGGTCTTCGGGTATCCGAGCTTTCCCCCGAGACCGCCCTGAGCCGTGTACTCCTTATACACCTCACCGTAGACCTGTCGCGCGCCGAGCGCCTTCGTCCAGGTGATGATGCCGTTGACGTACGTCACGGTGCACCGCGCGGTCGTTGCCGTACAGGCCGGAGTCGTCTTCGCGGCGCCGAGAACGCCGGTCGCCCCGCCGAGCGAGGTGTGCAGGCGACGGATGTCGCCGAGCGGGTCCACCACCGGCTTCTGGGTCGAGCCGAACCAGTCCGTGAAGTAGTTGTAGAAGTTCCGGTTACCGTACGCGGAGCACCCGTCACCCTTTCCGTAGCCGGCCCGCAGCGCTGCGGCGTTCGGCTGGTACGGCGTGTAGTAGTACAGCGCGGACGTCGCCTTGTTCGCGACGTAGACCGGCGAGGATCCGCAGGAGCTGTTCGGGTTGTAGAGGATGTTCCAGGTGCGCCCCGGCGCGTACCACTGGAACCACTTGCCCTCCATGTAGATCTGCATCTGGCGCGCGGCGCCGTAGATCTGGTGGAAGAAGCCGATGTAGTTCGGGTCGCACGGCGCGGTGTCCGGGCAGCCCTGCCCGAGCGCGATCCGGTACCGCCAGGCGCTCGGCCAGGTGTGGGTCACGAGCCCCTGCTCCTTCTGGAGCATGACGATGAGCACCTGCGGGTTGATGTTGCAGGCCTGGGCCACGCGATAGATGATGCGCGCAGCGGACTCGTTCGCAGCACCGGAGTATCCGCTGCAGTACTGGTCCCCCGGACGGGTGACCGTGTTCATGCGGAAGTCCTTGAGACAGACGATCGGCTCGTTGTTCTCGTCCCGTCCGCCGAGGCAGCGGGAGACCTTGCTGTTGAAGAAGGTCTGGATCTGCGCTTCGGTCATCGTGCTCTTGTTGGTGAACACGGCGTCGCTGATGATGTTGCCCGGCGTGAACCCGACCAGAGTGGTCTTGGCCAGCCCGGTCTGCGCGGGATCGGCGGCGGTACGTGCGACGGTCGGTGCGACGGAGGTCGCGGCGGAGGCGGCGGTGGCGGGGACCACCGTGCCGATCACCAGGGCGGAGGCAGCGAGGAAACAGGTGAGAAGGCGGGTGACCTTCGTGGTGTTTCGAGAGCGTGGGGCACGTCGAGACATGTGACCAGTGTGACGGAAGTTGCGGGATGATGCCACTGTTGCCACGGAAATGCGATCAGCCCTCGGCGTGTCGCGTGGATGCGAAGCTGGCGTTCAGGTGTTCAGAGGTCTGCGTGCAGACTCCACACGCGCTCCGCCGCACTCGCCCAGGAGAACGCCCGCGACCGGTCGGCGGCGAGCACGCGCAGGCGCTCCCTCCCTGTCGTCGCCGCGTCCTCCACGGCCTCCGGCAGAGCACTCTCGCTGACCACCGCTCCCCCGTCGGCGAGGACGTCGTGATGACACCCGGACTCCACGGCGACCACGGGCACGCCGAGCGACATCGCCTCCACAGCGCGCCACGGCCACCCGGAGACGGCATCGGTCGACACGAAGACGCGCGCCCCGGCGACGACGGCGGCGCGATCCGAGACCTCGAGCGTCCCCCGGATGTGCGCGCGCCGCTCGGGCAGCCCGGCGGCGGCGGCGATCTCGGCGATTCGCGGTTCCGCCCCCTCGGCCGCTCCGATCACCACGGCGTCGAGGTTCGCCGCGACGGCGCCGCGGAAACCGGCGGCCAGCGCGTCCTCCGGCCCGGAGAGGACGAGGTAGTCCGCGGGGACACCGAGGTCGTCCCGACGCGAGGCGACGTCCGCGGGACGCAGGAGGTCCTGAGGTGGCGCGCCGGCGATGACGCGGATGCGGTCACCGAGCTTCGCGAGACCGGACAGGCGCTCCGCCATGGAGTGGGACGGAACGACCACGGCATCTGCGTGTTTCACGGCACGTCGGAGCATGCCTCGTTGCCAGGCGACGGCGCCGCGCGACAGCTGAGACGGCGCCTCCCAGGCCCGCAGGTCCCACAGCGTGACGGTGGTCTGATCGTTGTCGTGCACCCGGTCGTGGCGGATCAGTGGGGCGAGCAGCGTCGGCGCGTGGATGAGGCCGCCGCCGACGCCAGGGGCGATACCGAGTTGCCAGGACGCGGCGAGCTCGCGCCGTCCGACCGCGAGCGTGCGCACTTCTCCGATCCCGCGGAGCGGCACCTCTGCCCCCGAGGGCACGATCGCATCGACCGTGCAGTTCGGCGGCGCCGTCTGGACGAGCCCGGCGGCGAGATCTCGCGATGCCGCCGCCTGATCGGGGTCGACGACGTGCACGAGCTGATCCAGAACAACACGCAGTCGAGCACCCATGCGATCAGGCTAGCCGCGGGATGCCGACGACCCCGGGAGCGCATCACCTGTCCGCACCGCTACTCAGCGTTCCCACAGCATCGGGAGCGCGCCCGGCAGCTTCGCCGTGCTTGAATGCCAGGGTGAGCGATGGTCGCCTTCCCGTCCGCCGCCGATGGGTCGGGTGGACCGTCGGCCTCGTCCTCGTGCTCCTCGTCCTCGCACTGGGCTGGGTCACGGTGCGCGGCATCGGCGCGGTCGACAACCTGCAGCAGATCGCGAAGGCGACCAGTCAGCTCAAGCAGTCCATCGCCGACGGAGATCTCGACGGGGCGGCCCCGATCGCCGACCGCATCTCCCGCAACGCGGAGTCGGCCCGGTCGCTGACCGGGGACCCGGTCTGGCAGGCCTTCGGGGTGCTGCCCTGGATCGGGCCCAACTTCCGCGCGGTGAGCGATGTCGCCGAGATCGCCGACGACGTCTCCACGGACGCGCTCGGTCCGCTGCTCGACGTCGCCGCCGACGTCGACATCACGAGCCTCGGCTTCTCGGGCGGGGCGATCGACCTCGCCCCTTTCGCGACCGTCGAGAAGCCACTCGGCACCGCGAGCTCGGCCTTGGCTGCCGCGGAGGAGCGGGCGCGGCGCATCGATGCCGACGCCACCCTCCCCCCTCTGGCCGACGCCGTCCGGGAGATGCGCGGAGCCGTCACCCAGGCTGCGACGGCCGTCGGCGCGCTGCACGGCGCCTCCGTCCTGCTGCCGACCATGCTCGGGGGTGAGGGCCCGCGCACCTACGTGCTCGCGATGCAGAACAACGCCGAGCTGCGGTCATCGGGCGGCATCATCGGATCGATCGCGCTCCTGCGCGCGGAGAACGGCAAGGTCACGCTGCAGCGGCAGGCGTCGACGCGCGACTTCCCCCCGCTGGACACGGCGCTCCCGCTCAGCGACAGCACCGTCGCGCTCTTCGAGGACCGCCCCGGCCGCTATCTGCAGAACATCACCAGCATCCCCGATTTCCGGGAGGCCGGGCAGACCATCGCCGCCCGGTGGGAAGGGCGGTACGGGGGAAAGGTCGACGGGGTGATCGCGGTGGACGCCGTGGTGGCCGCGCACCTCATGCGGGCCACCGGAGACCTGTCCTTCGGGCCGTTCACGGCGACCGCGGAGACCGTGACCGACCTGCTCCTCTCCGAGATCTACGCAGCGATCCCCGATCCCGCGGCTCAGGACGCGATCTTCGCTCAGGCCGCCGGCGGACTGTTCTCGGCTGCTCTGTCCCATGCCGAGCCGCAGGCCCTCGTCCGCGCGCTCGCCGACGCCGCCGGCGAAGGCCGCATCCGGATCTGGAGCGCGCATGAGGCGGAGGAGTCGCTCCTCGCCGCCAGCGCGCTCGGCGGCGCCATGCCGCAGGATGACGAGGACGCCGCGGTGGTCGGCGTCCTGATGAACGACGGCACCGGCGGGAAGATGGACTATTACACCCGCGCGTCCATCGCGACGGCGGTGGGCACCTGCGCAGGGGTGCCGACGACCCAGGTGCGCGTCACGTGGTCGAACACGGCCCCCGCCGACGCCGCCACCTCCCTGCCCCCGTACGTCACCGGCGACGGCGTGTACGGCGTGCCGGCCGGCAGCGTGCGCACTCTGATCGCCGTCTACGGTCCGGAAGGCGCCCTGCCTTCGCACATCGACCGGGACGGCTCGGAAGAGGGCGTGCAGACGACGACCATCGGCGATCGCTCCGTCGTGCAGCACGAGGTGCTCCTCGCCCCCGGCGCCTCCACGACGATCACCGTGGAGTTCCAGGGCGACGGCGCCGGAGCACGTCTCACCGAGGTCGAGCACACCCCGCTGATCGTGGGTCCGAAGCTGACCCGCGACACCCTGCAGTGCGGCTCGTGACAATCGCCGACGGATGAGGTACTGTCATCTCACTGGGGAATAACCGGGGTCCGTGAACCTGCCGTGGGGGCAGAGGATCTCGCGCAGTCGGACGCAGGGGTGTGTCCGGAGGCGATTCCGCGTGAAATTCTGGGGAGAAATCATGCTGAAGAAACTGGCTGCCATCAGCCTTACCGCTGGCGCGCTCATCTTGGCCGCGCCGACCGTCGCCTCTGCGGCACCGAGCGACTCCTACCCCTCGCCTCCGGGCGCGAAGGTGGGCGACGCGATCATCGACACCTGTGAGGTCTCGACCGTCGCCTTCGGCGCCGGGTACTTCGAGCCCTCGGAGACCGTCGGAGTGTCCGTCTCGGGGCAGAACGCCGGCGCCGCCGCCATCTCGGGCAACACCGCCGCATCCGACGGCAGCCTGAGGGTCACGTTCCGCCCGCCCTCCGACGGGCAGGGGGCCTACGCCCTCGACTTCGCCGGTTCTCGGGCATACACCGCCACGGTGACGGTCTCGCACGGGAACGCCGCCGCTTCCAGCTGCGACCACGACCCCGGCACCGCTGCTCCCGCCGGGACCGAGCTGCCGCTCACGGGCGGCACGGAGCTCGCCCTCACCGGCGGATCGGTGTCGCCGTGGATCGTCGGCGGCGCCGCAGTCGCTCTGGTCGCCGGTGGTGGCCTCGTCGCCGTCGGAGCCGCGCGCCGCAAGCGCGCCTGAGTCGCGCGCCGCACGCGCGCCTGAGCCAGGTCGCCGCCTTGTGCGGTGGCCGGCTGGACGACGGTGATCCCTCCCCCTCCGATCACCGTCGTCTGGCGAATCCGGTCATGCACCGGACGGCCCACGGGCGATGTTCCCGGGAACATCGCCCGTGGGCTGCGTCGTCCCCCGCGGACTCACGGGGCGGGGGTAGGGGTCTCCGTCGGCGGATGCAGTTTCTGCTGCATGAGCTCGTGGATGAAGTCGTAGTTCGGGTCGAACTCGTCGACACCGTTCTCCGGCGTCAGTTCGACCGTCTGGACCGGCTGCTCCTTGGCCTTGAGCATGAGATCGAAGAACTCCGGCAGCTTGCCCTGCGGAAGATCCGTGTCGATGAGCGCCGTGCCCGCGGCAGCCACCTCGTTGAAACGCGTGAGCACGGTCTGCGGCGTGAACTGGGCGAGGATCGCCTCCTGCAGCTCGCGCTGCCGCTTCATGCGGTCCCAGTCGCTGGTCGTGTACCGCGAGCGGGCGTACCACTGCGCGGTGTCGCCATCCATGTGCTGCTGCCCGGGCTCGATCCACCCGATCGCCCACTCGTTCACGTCGGTCCCGGACCACCCCTCGGGCGGACCGCCCTTGGGGAGGCGCTCGGTGACGGCGATGTCCACGCCGCCGAGGGCGTCCACGAGGTCGGCGAAGCCGTGCATGTCGACGAACACGTAGTACGGGATCTCGATGCCGAGCACGCCCTCCGCGGCGTCCTTGGTCGCCTCGATGCCCGGTGCCGAGCCCGTGGCGTCCGCGTCCGGATAGAGCCCGGTCCCCTTGTCCTCCCGGCACACCTCCGCGGCGTTGCGCACATGGTTCATCCAGCCGTTCCAGCCGCAGGTGGACGAGCCCTGTCCCTGGAAGCCGTCGGGATACAGCTCCTGCATCGGGCTGCCGTCGCTGAACGGCGCATGCGGGAGCTCACGGGGGATGCCGGTGATGGTGACCGCGCCGGTCTCGGCATTGACGGAGACGACGGAGATGCTGTCGAACCGCATCGAGTCGCGACCGTCTCCACTGTCCGCGCCGAGCAGCAGGATGTTGTAGTAGCCGTCGCTGGGTGGCAGGCTCGGCCCACTCTGCCCGAAGATGGCCCCGACGCTGCCCCGCACCGAGCCCACCGCCGTGGCCGCGTACCCGGTCATGCCGCCGACCAGCCCCAACAGGAGGAGGGCGACGACCGGGAGGACGAAGCGCGACGGCGCGGGGACCTTGACCAGACGGACGAGCCGGAGCGTGTCGAAGGTGAGGACGATCCAGAGCACCACGACACCCACGAGCAGCACCTGCACGAGGGTGAGCAGTACCGCCGAGACGAAGCCGCCGCCGATCGTGAGCCAGAGGAAGACGGGGCGCGCGAACAGGGCGAGGGCGAGGGCGAGGACGGCCAGGACCCACGTCGTCAGCGTGACGCCGAGTCCGAACCTGCCCAGGCGGCGATTGCCCGCGAGCACCTGCGCGGAGCCCGGGATGAGGAGGTTGAGCCCGACGAGCCACCAGGCACGCTTCGACATGAGGCCCGGATCGGCCGGGTCCGGGTGTCGCAGCGGCCGCGTCTCGATGAGCGGACGTCGTGTCGCGCGCGGGGGCGCAAGGGTCACAGCGAGCCCTTCAGCCGATCGTTCTTCTCCTCGACCTGCGCCTCGAGGTCGGCGGCGTAGGCCTCGACGCGGTCCGCCAGATCGTCGTCCGCGGCAGCGAGGATCCGGGCCGCGAGCAGGCCGGCGTTGCGCGCGCCGCCGATCGACACCGTCGCGACCGGGATACCCGCGGGCATCTGCACGATCGACAGCAGGGAGTCCATGCCGTCCAGGTACGCGAGCGGCACGGGGACGCCGATGACCGGGAGCGCCGTCATCGATGCGAGCATGCCGGGCAGGTGGGCGGCACCGCCGGCGCCCGCGATGATGACGCGCAGGCCACGAGACCGCGCCTCACGCGCGTACGACATGAGCTTGTCCGGCGTGCGGTGGGCCGAGACCACCTCGACCTCGTGAGGGATCCCGAAGTCGGTGAGCGCTTGGGACGCGTCGCTCATGACGCGCCAGTCGGAGTCGGATCCCATGACGACGCCGACCAGAGGAGCGGCGGAGGAGTGCAGTGGCTCGGTCACCAGATCAGGCTACGGTCTCGCGCTGGGAGAACCCCCGAGCGGCACACGTCTTTTCCGTGTGCCGCCGCGGGAATCCTCAGGCGAAGGCCGCTGCGGCGGCCCTGGCCTCGTACACCGCGTCGTCGAGGTCGTCCCCGGCGACGTTCACGTGCCCCACCTTGCGGCCGGGCCGCGGCGCCTTGCCGTACGTGTGGATCTTGGCATCGGGGTGCGCGGTCATCGCCGCCTCGAAACGGTCTCCGAGAGTGCCGTCCGTCGGGCCGCCGAGGATGTTCACCATGACCGACCATGCCGCGCGGGGCTGGGTGTTCCCCAGGGGCAGATCCGCCACGGCACGCAGATGCTGCTCGAACTGTCCGGTGACGGCTCCGTCCTGGCTCCAATGTCCGCTGTTGTGCGGTCGCATGGCGAGCTCGTTCACGAGGATGCGCTCGTCGTCCGTCTCGAAGAGCTCGACCGCGAGCATCCCGGTCACGCCCAGGCCCTCCGCGATACGACGGCCGATGTCCTCAGCGACCTCGGCGAGACGCTCGGTCGCCGCGGGCGCCGGGGCGATCACCTCGGCGCAGACGCCGTCGCGCTGCACCGTCTCGACGACCGGATACGGGATCATCTCTCCCCCGGGTCGGCGTGCGACCTGCTGGGCGAGCTCACGGACGAAGGGGACGAGCTCCTCGACGAGCAGGGCGTCAGAGCCCTGCAGCGTATCGAGCCAGTCCTGCGCTTCGGCGCCCGAGCGCACCACCCGCACACCCTTGCCGTCGTACCCGCCCCGCGGCGTCTTGACCACCGCGGCACCGTCGTGCTCGTCGAGGAAGCGTTGCAGGTCGTCAGCGGAGCGGACCGGAGCCCACTCGGGCTGCGGCACGCCGAGCTCCGCCAGCCGGGAGCGCATGACGAGCTTGTCCTGGGCGAACTGGAGCGCATCCGGGCCGGGGTGCACGGCGACGCCCTCGGCGACGAGAGCGCGGAGCACGTCCTGCGGCACATGCTCGTGGTCGAACGTGATGACGTCGACGTCGGCGGCGAAGGCACGCACGGTCTCGAGGTCCCGGTAGTCACCCACCGCTGTGGCGGCGAGGCCCGCGGCCATACCCTCCTCTTCGGCGAGCACCCGCAGATCGAGACCGAGCTCGACCGCCGGAGCGATCATCATCCGTGCCAGCTGTCCTCCGCCGATCACGCCCACGCGCAGCGCCATGTGCCGCCTCCATTCGTCATGCCCATTCTTCCGCACGCGCGAGCGCCCGGGGAACGCAGGTGCGCCCCGGACGGACCGGGCACGTCGGCCGAGCTCAGGCGAAGTCGTCGCCGCTCGCCTGGGCGTCGCGGTGGGCGAGGATCTGACCGACCTCGATCTGGTCGGCGAGGGTCTCGTGCACGAGGGTGACGTTCGGCACGTTCACCAGACGCAGAGGCGCGTCCACGCCGTTCGAGAGCGTGATGGTCCCGCAGCCCCACATCCGCTGCAGCGGGCCGCGACGGACGCCGATCGTGTAACCGCGTGCGTGCGACATCTCGCGGCGGTTGCGCGCACCCAGGCCCTGGGCGGCGATGACGCGACGCGTCGTGATCGTCGTCGTACGGGAGTACCAGACGATGAAGGGGATCACGACGGCGACGAGGACGACGGTCCCCGCAGCCGCGAGCAGCATCCAGTCCTCGAAGCCGGCCAGCAGGTTGCCGTAGAAGTAGGCGGTGGCCCCGAAGACGGCGATGAGCACGAGCGCCGACCAGAAGAGCCGACGCGCGTGGCCACGGAAGCGCGCGATCAGCAACTCCTCGGCGGGAGTGCCGGGCGGCGGCATCAGCGGGCGTCCGCCGAGCGTCACGGGCTGGGTCACACCCCCATTGTGCCCGGGATCGCCGACAACATCGTCCGTGCGGCGGCGTGTCCCCGCCTCACGCGGGGCGGACGTGCACGACGTCGCCGGCCGAGACCGCGTGCACGGTGCCCTCCGCCTCGACGCGCAGGCGTCCCTCGGGGTCGATGCCGACGGCCGTGCCGTCGAGCAGGGAGCCGCCGGGGAGCGAGACCCGCACGGCCTGTCCCACCGTCGCGCACCGTGCGGCGACCGCCGCATGGAGACCGCTCGCGATCGCGTCGTCCGCCGCGGTGAGCGCGGTCAGGTGACCGTCGAGCGCCGAGAGGTAGGAGCGGAGCAGCTCGTCCTCGTCGACGACCACGCCGTGCACCGCGAACGAGGTGGCCGTGGGCACCGGAAGCTGCGTCGCGGTCATGGACGTGTTGACCCCCGCGCCGACGATGACAGCGTGCGGGGTCGCCTCGGCGAGGATGCCGCAGATCTTGCGGCCGTCGACGAGGACGTCGTTCGGCCACTTGAGGGCCACGGTGGCGGCGGGCAGCTGCGCGGCGACGGCCTCGGTCATGGCCGCTCCGGCGGCGAGCGGGATCCAGCCTCGCGCCGCGGGTTCGGCGGGCAGATCGCGGAGGAGGACGCTCACCGCAAGCGCCGACCCCGCCGGGGCCACCCACCGGCGATCCAGTCGCCCCCGTCCGGCGGTCTGGTGCCGGGTCAGGAGGACCGAGAAGTGCGGCCAGCCGTCGGCGTCGTCCGCATGCCCACGGAGGTCGGCGTTGGTCGACCCCGCCGCGTCGACGACCTCGAGACGCGGTGCGAGCGCGGCGGAGCGCGGGAAGTCGCCGCTCATACGTCCTCGTCGTCGGCTTCGTCGTCGTCATCGTCCGCGTCACCGCGGACGGCGCCGATCTCGCGGTCGCGCCACCGCTCCCACTCGCCCATGAGACGGTCGACGGCCGCGTGGAACTTCTGCGTCGCGACACCGGGGGTGGTGTCGCCGAAGTAGTGGCGCACCCACATCTGCAGCCGCGCGACGGCCGCCTCGTCCTGCCGCACGCGCTCCACCTCGGCGACGATGTCGTCCGCCGCCTCCGCGGACAGCCACTCGCAGTCCGAGAGGTAGCCGGTGGTGTCGACGGCGGCCTCCTCGTCGACCGGTCGCGTGATCATGAGCGGCTTTCCCGCCGCGAGGCGGTCGTACACCATGGCCGAGATGTCCACGACGGCGACGTCGGCGGCGGCCAGCTGCCATCCGAGCTCTGGACCGTCGTCATACACGTGCTGGGCGGTCGGATCGGCCGCGTTCGCGGCGGCGATGGCCGCGATGATGCGCCTGTGCGCCGCCCCGTAGGCCTCGTCGACGACACCGCTTCGCGGGTGCGGACGGTAGATGACACGGTGCTCCCCCGTCGCGAGGAGTCGCGCCACGAGGCGCTCGCCGTGCGAGGCGATGGAGCCGTAGTGCGCGCTGGGCCGGTCTCCCTCCCAGGTCGGCGCGTACAGCACGACGAGACGGTCGTCCGGTGTGTACGGGAGCGAGCCGGAGTAGTGGTCCGCCTGGGGGCGTCCGATCTCGATCGTCCGGCTCTCCACGTCGTAGTCCCACAGCGTCCGCGACAGCCGGTCCCTCGCCGCCTGACCGGCGACGAAGGCGTAATCGTAGGCCTTGTACTGATTCGTGGTCATGTACATCTTGTCGGACTCGCCGTGGTTGATGAACACGTGCCACCGGCGGCCGTACCGGAACATCTGGAAGTTGCGGGTGTTCTGGTTCACGTACAGCACCACGCGGATGTCCTGCGTGGCCAGGAAGCGCTCGAGATCGCGCACCTTCGGCACGAAGGCGACGGGCGGGCCGTCCTCCTCGAGGAGCTTCTCCGCGCCGGTCGCCTGGCGTGCCAGCACCACGACGGGCCACCGCTCGGCGAGCGCGGCCAGCGGGCGGTACCACTGCCGCATCTGGTACATGTTCACGGCGCCGTCCGCGAAGTACACCGCGACCTGGAAGTGCTCGGCCGGGTACGGCACCTGATCCGCCAGCCGGCGGCGGACGCGCTGCACCGCCGAGCGCGAAGCGAGCGCCCGCTGCAGGAGACGGTAGGCCTTCTTCGCGTCAGACAGTGCACCCATCCCTCCAGGATAGTTCGTCCTGTCCCGGCATCCGCGGCGGCGGACAGGCGGACGCCGCCTGAGAGAGAGCGGCAGGAGCGGCGTGACATGATCGACGTGTGCCAGCCAACGGATCCCCCACCCCCGTCACCGGGGTGTCCTTCGTGATGCCGGTGCTCAACGAACGCGCCTACCTGGAGCACGCCGTCGCATCGGTGCTCGCCCAGGAGGTCGGCGTCCCCGCCGAGCTCATCCTCGCGCTGGGACCGTCATCGGACGGCACCACCGCCCTCGCCCGCCGACTGGCCGCGGCCGACGACCGGATCCGTCTCGTCGACAACCCGGCCGCGCACATCCCGGTCGGCCTCAACGCCGCGATCCGGGCCAGCCGCTACCCCACGGTCATCCGGGTCGATGCCCACTCCGAGCTCGCTCCCGGCTACGCGGCCAGGGCCCTGCAGACCCTGCAGCGCACGGGGGCCGCCAACGTCGGCGGCGTCATGCACGCCGAGGGCCGGACGCCCTTCCAGAAGGCCGTCGCCCGGCTGTACAACTCCCCCGTCGGCCTCGGCGGCGGGGCGTATCACGGCGGACGCGTGGAAGGAGAGGCGGAGTCCGCCTACCTCGGCGTGATCCGTCGGGACGTCCTCGACGAGGTCGGTCTGTTCGACGAGACGATCCGCCGCGGCGAGGACTGGGAGCTGAACCTGCGCATCCGCCAGGCCGGGCACCGCGTGTGGTTCGACCCCGAGCTGTCGGTGACCTACTGGCCCCGCGAGAGCTGGCTGCGCCTGGCCAGGCAGTTCCGCGCGACCGGCGCCTGGCGAGGGGAGCTAGTGCGGCGCTTCGGTCGTCGCAACGGTCTTCGTTACTTCGCGCCGCCGGTCCTGCTGCTGTTCGTCGCGCTCGCCGTGGTCCTCGGGGCCTTGCAGCTCTCCGGTGCGGTGTCGGGAACCGCCTCCCTCATCGCCTCGTGCCTGGTCTACGTCCCGCTCGCGCTCTACGTGCTACTCGTGGTCGGCGTGGCCCTCGCTCCCGGCGGGGGCGGCGTGCGGCAACGCCTGTGGACGCTCCTCGTGCTGCCCACGATGCACCTCTCGTGGGGTCTCGGCTTCCTCGGCGGCGTGCTGCGCGGAGCCGGCGACACGGTGGACGCGTCCCGGCTCGGCACGCGGAACACCCCCCTGCCCTGACGTCCGACGACTACGGCGTGACGAATCCGAGGTCGAGGATCCGGTCGACCACCCGCTGCGCGGCCCGACCGTCGTCGAGGGTGTTGAACTGCCGCTGCCAGGCGGCATAGCGCTCGGCGTACCTCTCCCGGTGCCCCGCATCCTCCAGCGCGGCCACGAGTTCGTCCTGCGTACGGAGCAAGGGCCCCGGCGCCCGCTCCGCCAGATCGAAGTAGAAGCCGCGGAGCTGACCGCGGTAGTGGTCGAGGTCGGGCACGAGGAAGTACATCGGCTTGCCGGTCACCGAGAAGTCGAACATGACGGAGGAGTAGTCCGTGACGAGGGCGTCGGCGGCGAGCAGGAGCTGCGACGTCTCGGGGTAGCCCGTCACATCGATCACCCGGGCGCCGGCGCGATCCCTGCCCTCGCCCAGCGTGCGCGAGTGGCCGCGCACCAGCACGACGGCGTTCGTCTGCCGCGCGAGGAGTTCGGGATCGACGAAGTCGACCATCTCCGCCCGGTCGTCGCGCCAGGTCGGGGCGTAGAGGAGGACGCGCTCGTCGGCCCCGATGCCGAGCGCCGCGCGGACGGCGACCGGGTCCCCGGTACGCAGCGCATCGTTGCGCGGATAGCCGTCGACCCAGATCGGCCGCCCGAAGAACGCATAAGCCTTGCGCAGGATCCGCGCGGCGTACGTGTTCTGCGCGAGCAGCACGTCCCACCGCCGGGACTCCTTGACCACCGCCGCCATCCGCCGGGGATCGAACCCGGGGCGGTGCAGCGCCAGACGCTTGAGGGGCGTGCCGTGCCAGGTCTGCAGCACCTTCTGCCCGGGCTTCCGCGCGAAGCGCCGTCGCAGCCAGTCGTTCACGACGAGCAGGCGCGCGGCCCCGCGGGCGTGCCACCATTCCGGGCTGCCCTCGATCACGGCGATCGCTCCGTCCGGCACCTCGACCGACAGGTCGGCGACGCTCCAGTACCGGCGCACTCCCGGCGCGCGCCGTGCGAGCTCCCGATCGATGGCGCGCGGGTTGCAGCCGACGCTCCGGCCGTAGAAGCTCTCGAAGAACACGGCGTTCTCGGTGCCGCCTGCCTGCGCCACGTAGCGCTCCTCGAGCGTGGAACGCCCCTCGGCGGTGTCGTACACGGGGTCCACGGGCGCCGCGATGTGGACGACGGCACCGTCGACGGCGATCCGCACCCCCGGGAGGAGCACCGGCGCGAGACGCAGCTCGGCCGGATCGACGCCGTCGATCCGCAGGTCGTACTCCCCGGACGGCAGAGGCAGCTCCGGACCGCCCCATCGCGACGCGCGGAGCGCGAACGTCGCCTTCCAGGTCTTCCCCCCACCGGTGAGGCGGGCCTTCACCCGCGCCCGCGGTCCGGTGAGCTCGGCGCTCTCCGGACGCTGCCCGGTCCCTGCGATGACCAGCGCCTGTGCCGTGTCATCGATGCGGGCCGTCGTCATGCTGCTCCCTTCGGCGCGGGGACCCCCCGCGCACGGATCGCCCGGTATACCCGACGAGTGTTCTGACCGTCACGGAACGCGTGCATCTCCGCGCTGAGCGTAGCGGAACGCCCGGCGGCCTCGTCGAACGCGGCCGCATCGCCGAGCAGCGACGCCAGCCGGACGAGGGCGTCTTCCCACCCCGTGGCGACGCCGGACGCGGCGACCTCCTCGAAGCGGCCGTAGAAGCCGCGGGTGCGGGCGTACTCGGCGACATCCGGTGCGAGGAAGACGACCGGCAGGGCGAGGAGCCCCACGTCGTACGCGAGCGACGAGTAGTCCGTGATGAGGATGTCGACGGCGGGCAGCACCGGCGTCACATCGCTGACGACCGTGCTGGGCAGCGCCCGCACCCGCGTCGTCGGCACCGGCGGCGCGTAGCTGCCGTCGCCGAGGGGGTGGGAGCGCACGAGGAGAGCGGCATCGTGGTCTTCGAGCACCCGGATGATCCGCACCCATTCCTCGGCCGTCGGGACGGAGGGGTCGGGAGCGCCGTCGCGCCAGGTCGGCGCGTAGAGGACGATCCGGTCGGTGTCGCCGATCGCGCCCACGGCCTCGGCGAGCAGCCGCCGTGCATGGGCGCGGCGTTCCTCGGGCGAACCGCTCGAGAGCACGTCGACGCGCGGCTCCCCGGTCACCACCACGCGATCATCGCCCAGCCCGAACGCGGACTCGAGGCGTGCTCTGGCGCGGTGCGAGGCGGCAGGGAGGACCCGGATGCGCTGCGCGGCACCCCGGTACATCCAACCGACGAGCCGACGCAGGACCGGCGCACCGGGCACGGCCGGCACCTGGGTCGTGGCGGGAGAGTCGAGGCCGATGCGTTTGAGCGGGATGCCGTGCCAGAGTTGCACCACGAACGCGCCGCCGTTGCCGTAGCGGTTCACGTCGCCGAGGCCGTGGGTCACGATCAGCACCCCGGCGCGCGCGGTCGCCCACCAGCCGCGCAGACCGCCCCGTGGCACACTCCGCAGACCGAGGGCCGCGGCGTCCGCCGCTTCGCGCGGGGACCCGGCCAGCCACAGGGTGTCATGGCCCGCCTCCGCTGCGTACCGCTGCAGGGCGAGGGCGCCGTCCCCGACGCCGGCGCCGCATCCGAAGACCCAGCGCGGACCGCGCGGCACGAGAAGGGTGCCGAGACGGCCGAGGGCGTACAGCGGGATCCGGAGCAGCTTGGCCGCGTTGCCGGTGCCGAAAGAGAAGGACGCCACCCGGCGAGCCTATCGCGCAGGTGGCGTCCTTCTCTGACGTGGGGATCAGCCGGCGAGCGTGCCGAGCGTCACCTCGATGTCGCTCTCCTTGCCGTCGCGGACGTAGGTCACGTCGGCCTTGCTGTCGGCGGCCGCTGCGCGCACCTGCGCCGTGAGATCGGTCGCGCTCGTGATCGGGACGCCGTTGAAACGCGTCACGACGTCACCGGCCTGGAGACCGGCGGCCTCGGCGGCGCCCCCGTCGGTGACCTCGGCGATGTAGGCGCCGGCCACCGTTGCGCCCTCGACGCCGGAGGCATCGCGGACCGAGGCGCCCAGGAGGCCGTGCGTGGCCGCGCCATCGGCGATGATCTCATCAGCGACGCGCTGGGCGATATTGGACGGGATCGCGAAGCCGATGCCGATCGAACCCGACTCCTCCGAGTTGCCCGAGCTCGCGATCGCGACGTTGATGCCGATCAGCTCGCCCTTGCTGTTGACGAGGGCACCGCCGGAATTGCCGTGGTTGATCGCCGCGTCGGTCTGGATCACGGCGATCGAGATCGACTCGGTGGCCTGCTGCCCGCTGTTGCCGGGCAGATCGAACTGGAAGGGCCCCTCGCCCTGGCCGTCCTCCGGTGCCTGCTCCTGCGGGGCGTCCTCGGAAGAGGAGTCGGGCAGCGCGGAGGAGGCGATCTGGATGCTGCGGTTCAGCGCGCTCACGATGCCGGTGGTGACCGAGTTGGCCAGGCCCAGCGGGGCGCCGAGCGCCACGGCGGTATCGCCGACGTTGAGCTTCGACGAGTCGGCGAACTCGATCGGAGTCAGGCCCTCGGCGTCCGTGAGCTTGATCACCGCGAGGTCGTAGATCGGGTCGGTGCCGACCACGGTCGCCTCGTAGATGCGGCCGTCGGAGGTCGTGACGCGGATCGTCGGATCAGCCGCCGCGCCGCCGAGGGTCACGACGTGGGTGTTGGTGAGGACGTAGCCGTCCTTGCTGATGATGACGCCGGAGCCGCTGCCGGCCTCCTGCGACCCGGCCACCTCGATGGTGACGACGGAGGGAAGCGCCTCGGTCGCGACCGCGGTGGTCTCGTTGACCGAGCCGGGGTTGTTGACCGTGACGGTCTGCGGTCCCTGCGCCGTGCCGGAGGACGGGGAGTCCTGCAGCCCGGTGAGCAACGCGCCTCCGCCGAAGCCGGCGACGCCGCCGACGAGGGCGGCTGCGACGATGAACGCCGCGACGCGGGTGCCGCCGCGCGACTTCTCCTTCGTCGCGGTCGGGGTGCCCTCGGCCGGCGGCACCGTGCCGTCGAGCGGCCGGGTGTCGTGCGCCGGGACGCCGAATGCGGCGCCGGGGACGCCCGCCGCGGCGGGACCGGGCGCGGCCAGCCCGTGCGGCACGGGTGCCACGGTCGGGGCACCGGCGGCGTGCGACGCGAACGTCGGCGGCATGTGGTGGCCCTGCGGGGCGACCGGGGCGGAAGCGGCCGGGGTGCCCGTGAGGGTGCCGTCGGCGGCCGGAGACGGCGCGCTCGGCGCGGCCTCGGGGGTCTGAGGGGTCTGGGGGGTCTGGGGGGTGTGTCCGGCCGACACGGCGTCGTCCGACGCCGGTGCCGGGCGGTCCTGCGGGTTGTCCTGGTTCATGGTGTGCTCCTTCAACGCTCCTCCAGGATGCCCCGCATCCCTGTGCGTTCCTTATGCCGAGCTTGAGTTTCAGCTATGGCCTTAGCCTGTTCTTCATGAGTGTCATCCCCGGCGCATGGCGTCGCACGGCGGCCGGCGCCGGTCTGCTCGACGCGGACGGTACCGTCGCGCCCACCATCTTCGCAGAGATGTCCGCCGCGGCGGTCAGAACCGGCTCCATCAATCTGGGGCAGGGCTTCCCGGACGAGGACGGCCCGGAGGTGGTCCTCGCCGCCGCACGCGCCGCGATCGCCGAGGGCGTCAACCAGTACCCGCCGGGGCGCGGCTCCCCCGATCTCCTGCAGGCGATCGCCGAGCATCAGCAGCGGTTCTACGGGCTCGCCGTCGACCCGGGCACCGAGGTCATCGTGACGGCCGGGGCGACCGAGGCGCTGACGGCGACCCTGCTCGCGCTCATCGACGGGCCGGAGGACGAGGTCGTCGTCTTCGAGCCCTACTACGACTCGTACGCCGCGGCGGTCGCGCTCGCGGGCGCTCGGCTCCGGACCGTGCCGCTGCGGGCGCCGGACTTCCAGCCCGACCTGCAGCAGCTCGCGGAGGCGGTCACGGATCGGACGCGGATCATCCTCGTCAACGACCCGCACAACCCCACGGGAGCGGTCTTCGACGAGGAGGTCCGCCGGGAGGTCGTGCGTCTGGCCGAGAAGCACGATGCCGTGATCGTCACCGACGAGGTCTACGAGCACCTCACCTTCCGCGGCCCGCACGTGCCCATCGCCACGCTGCCCGGCGCTGCGGAGCGGACGCTGACCATCTCCTCGGCCGGGAAGACCTTCTCGACCACGGGGTGGAAGATCGGCTGGGTGCACGGCCCCGCCGCGCTCATCACGGCCGTGCTGACGGTGAAGCAGTACCTCACCTACGTCAACGGCGCGCCTTTCCAGCCCGCCGTGGCCGTGGGCCTGCGCCTCGACGATGCGTTCTTCGCCGATGCCGCCGCCCTGCTCGCCCGCAAGCACGCGATCCTCGGCGACGGTCTGCGCGCGGCCGGCTTCACCGTCCATGCCCCACAGGGCGGCTACTTCACGGTGGCCGACGCGACGGCTCTCGGCGGCGCCGATGCGGCGGCCTTCTGCCGCGCGCTTCCGGAACGGGCCGGGGTCGTGGCGATCCCCCTCACCGCCTTCGTGTCCCCCGCGCGACGCCCGGCGTACGCGGGCCTCGTCCGCTTCGCGGCGTGCAAACGCGTCGATGTGCTGGAGGAGGCGGCCGCCCGTCTCTCCGGTCTGCGCGCCTGAAGCGGGTCGGTCAGCGCGGGACCACGTCGTAACGCCGTGCACGCAGCGAGGGGTTCGTCTCCCGGACCCTGGTGATCGCCGCTCCGTCGACCACTCCGAGTGCCACCCCCGGCTCGGGCCCGACCCCCGCGCGGACGACGCCCTGCGGGTCCACGATGCGCGAGTGCCCCACGCCGATCGGCGCCGGGTGGTCGGCGGCGATGACGAACACCGTGTTCTCGATGGCCCGCGCGGCGAGCAGCGTGGTCCAGTGGTGCTCCTTGAGCGGCCCGCGCACCCATTCCGCCGGCACCACGAGCGCGTCGGCACCGGCGACCGCGAGGCGCCGCGACAGCTCGGGGAACCGCAGGTCGTAACAGGTCATCAGCCCGAAGCGCAGACCTCCGAGCTCGAAGACCGCGGGCTCGCCGATCTCCCCCGGCTCCACCCAGTCCGACTCGCTCTGCCCGAACGCGTCGTACAGGTGCTGCTTGCGGTAGACCGCGAGGATGCCGTCGCCGCGCACGGCGACGACCGTGTTGCGCACGCGCCCCTCGTCCGAGGCCTTCTCCGTGACGCCCGCGACGATGACGACGGCGAGCTCCGAGGCCAGGCCGATCAGTCCGGTCACGAACTCACCGTCGAGACCCTCCGCATTCGCCGCGAGGCGTTCGTCCATCGGATCGACGAAGAAGCTCGAGTACTCCGGGAACACGATGAGCTTCGCCCCCAGTCGGGCGGCGTCCGTCGCGAGCTCGGCGATCCGCTCCCTGTTGGCCTCGCGCGAATCGGTGGGAGCGAACTGGCACACGGCGACGGGGACGGCGGCGTTCTCAGGCATGACGCCATCCTCTCGCACCCGTCGCTGCCGCGCTCGATTCGACGCCTTTCCAGATCCGTGATAAGTTATCTCTTGTGCCGCGGGGTGGAGCAGTTCGGTAGCTCGCCGGGCTCATAACCCGGAGGTCGCAGGTTCAAATCCTGTCCCCGCAACAAATGGAAGGCCCTCTGGCCGGGAGAAATCCCAAGCCAGAGGGCCTTTCGCATGTGGCGGGAGCCGACCTCTGGGAGTATCGAGGGGTGAGCCGACCGGTCGACATCGATGCAGCCGTGGTAGCTGAGCTCGTCGAAGAGCAGTTCCCCCGCTGGGCGCACCTGCCCGTCCGCGCCGTGGCGCGTCAGGGGTGGGACAACAGGACTTTCCGCCTGGGTGAGGATCTGTCGGTTCGCCTTCCCGTTGCCGAGTCCTACGCGACGGCCGTGCAGAAGGAGAGCAGAGCGCTCGAGTTCCTCGCCGGACGGCTCCCGGTCGCCGTTCCCTCCGTCGTTGCGCTCGGCGAACCCGGCCGCGGCTATCCGTTTCCGTGGTCCATCCGCCGGTGGCTCGACGGCGACACGGTCGACCGCGTCGCGGGGCTCGATCGTGTCCGCCTCGCCGTCGATCTCGGGGGCCCCCTCCGCGTCCTGAGGTCTCTTCCCGTGCACGCGGGGCAGGCCGCCGGCCGGCACTCGTTCTTGCGCGGTTCGCATCCGAGCGTCTACAGCGATGACGTCCACGCCGCGCTGCAGCGGCTGGACGACACCGTGGACACGGAGAACTGCCGGAGCGTCTGGCTCGCGGCGACGAGCAGCGTCTGGGAGTCCTCGCCCGTCTGGTTCCACGGCGATGTCGCCGTCGGGAACCTCCTCATCAGCGACGGCAGCCTGTCGGCGATCATCGATTTCGGCACCTGCGGCGTCGGCGATCCTGCCTGCGACCTCGTCATGGCGTGGACGTACTTCGAGGGGGACGCGCGTGACGCGTTCCGCGACGCTGTCGGACTCGACGACGCGACGTGGCGACGGGCTCGCGGCTGGGCGCTCTGGAAAGCCCTGGTGACGCTCTCGAGCGGGTCAGGACCGGGCGGAGACGACAGCCGACGCGTGCTTCACGAGGTGCTGACCAGCCCGCTCTAGGCCGCGGATGCCGTCCCGCCGGTCAGCGGACGACGGCGGTGGGCGCGACGAGCGCCGCGAGGACCTCGTGGCTGATCGACCCGAGCAGGAACCGGGCGACGGCCCCCCGCCCATGTGAGCCCACCACGGCGAGGCTCGCGGTGGCGGCCGCCCGGTTGATGACCTCGGACGGGTACCCGCGCTCGACCCGGGGCTGCAGCTCGAGATCCGGATACGTCTGGCGCAGCCCGGCGAGAGCGACGGCGAGAGTCTCTTCGGCCAGCTCCTGCATGGAGGAGAGGTACTGCTCGGGATACGACCTCGCTCCGCGCGGAAGGGGCACGGGCGTCCATACCGTCACCGCGATGAGGGGCTCGCCGAGGCGGTCGGCTTCGGCAGCGGCGAAGGCGACGGCGGCTTCCGAGATCGGCGACCCGTCCACTCCGACGACGACACCGCGGCGGTCTCCCGCCTCGATGTCCGGGATCACCACGACGGGGCAGGACGAGTCGGCGACGATGCGCAGCCCGTGCGCCCCGCGCCGCGGGCTGTCCGCGTCATCGGGTCGGAAGTCGCTTCCGATCACCAGGAGGTTCGCGCCCGCGGTGGCCGAGACGAGCTGGCGGACCGGGTCGCCGCGGAGCACGACGATGTCGACGTCCAGGCCCTGGGCCTTCAGCGTCTCCGCGTGCTCCTCCAGCAGACTCCGGGCAGCCGCGATCGCCGCGTCCACCACAGCGCCCTCCCCGACGGCACCGACCGCTCCCCCGACGACGCTCGCGAGGAGCAGAGTGGCCTTCCGCGACCGTGCGCGATGCGCGGCCCACTCCAGTGCTCGTCGTCCCGCCGACGTGTCCACCACTCCTACAACGATGCGCTCAGCCACGGCGACCTCCCTGTTCGCCTCCACCCTCCCATGCCATCCCCTCCTCGCGCGACGGTTCGTCCCGGACAAAACCCTCCGCCGCTCAGGCACTCGCGCCAGATCAGGCTTCCTACCAGGAGGGCGCCTGACCTCGCGCGCCCGCCTGCTGCCGCGAGAACGCCTGTCCCGGCGCGCCACGCGCGCACGCAGGCACCCGCGCGACAGCAGGCAGGCCTGCAGGATGTCGCCTGAAACGGCGCGAGCGCCTGATGCGGCGGACACGCGTCAGGGACGCGGGAGTGGCGGGGAATGCGAAAGGGCACCCCGTGGGGGTGCCCTTTCGTGTGCGCAGGAAGATTACTCTGCGGCGGCCTCCAGCTCCAGGAGCTTCTCGACGGCCGCGGTGAGCCGCTTGTCCGCCTCACCGAACTTCTCCAGGTCACCCTCGGTGAGGGCCGCCTGGCGGTCGAGGAGCGCCTGCTGCGCCTTCGCCAGGGCGTCGGCCTGCTCATCCGTCGGCGTCGGCGTGGTCGGCGTCTCCCCCGTGTCGGGATCGGTCGCCTCCGGGTCGGTGGGTTCGACCTCGTCATCGCCACCGGTCGCGCCGGAGTCGCCGCCGAACAGCGTGTCCAGCGCCTCGGTGAGGGTGTTCTCGAAGGCCACCCGGTCACCGAAGGCGACGAGCACCTTCTGCAGACGCGGCAACTGCGTCCCCTCGGACGACTGCACGTAGACCGGCTGGACGTAGAGCAGACCGCCACCGACGGGCAGGGTCAGCAGGTTGCCGTAGATGACCTCGGACTCCCCCTGCTGGAGCAGGTTGAGCTGCGGCACCACGGCCGTGTCCGAGTTGTAGGTGTTCTGCACCTGGCCGGGACCGGGCACCGTGGTATCGGTGTCGATCTCCAGCATGCGCAGCTGCCCGTAGCCTTCGGCCTTGACGCCCTTCTCGGCGCCCGCATCCGAGTCGACGGCCAGGTAGCCCATCAGCACGTCGCGGCTGCCGCCCGCGCCCTGGGAGGCGGGGATGAACGTCGAGAACATCGAGAACCGCGGTTCCTCCTGCCCTGGCATCTGCATGGTCAAGTAGTACGGCGGCTGCAGCATCGCGTCGCTGCGCGGGTCGTTCGGCGTCTGCCAGCGGTTGTCCTGCTGGGCGAACGAGCCGGCCTTGTCGACGTGGTAGATGCCGAGGATGTCGCGCTGCACCTTGAACAGGTCGGTCGGGTACCGGACGTGGCTCATGAGCTCGCCGGACATCTCGCTGATCGGCTTGAGGGTCGACGGGTAGACCTTCTGCCAGGTCTTCAGGACCGGGTCCTCCTCGTCCCAGGCGTACAGCGTGACCGAGCCGTCGTAGGCGTCGACCGTGGCCTTGACCGAGTTGCGGATGTAGTTGATGTCGTCGATCGCGAGCGACGGCGTCGGCACGTTCGAGTCGGCGATCGCGTCGGACAGGCTCACGCTCGTCGAGTACGGGTACGTCGAGCTGGTCGTGTACCCGTCCACGATCCAGACGATGCGGCCGTCCACGACGCTGGGGTACGGGTCGCTGTCGAGCTCGAGGTACGGCGCGACCTTCTGCACGCGGGTCTTCGGGTCGCGGTCGTAGAGGATCTGCGAGTCGTCGTTGACGAGGTTGGAGAAGAGGATCTGCTCCGACTGGAACTTCAGCGCGTAGAGCAGCTTGGTGAAGCTGTCGCCGATCTTCGGTCCGCCGTTCCCGGAGAACGTGGTCTTCGTCTCGCTCGAACCGTCCTTGCCCCGCGGGTAGTCGATCTCGACCGGGTCGGCCCCCTCGGGGGCGCCCACGATGGAGTACTCCGGGGAATTCTCGCCGAAGTAGACCCGCGGCTCGAAGTCGCCCTGCTCGGACAGGAAGCCCGAGGTCGGGATGCCGCGCTCGAGGAAGACGGGCTCGCCGTCCGTCGTGCGCTGGTTGCCGGCCGCGGCGACGAGACCGTAGCCGTGCGTGTAGACCGCGACGCGGTTGTTCCAGTTGTCACCGTCGCCCAGACCCGACATGTCGAGGTCACGGACGGAGACGACCGTGTCCTGCTTCACGCCGTCGATCTCGTAGCGGTCGACGTCCATGGTCGTCTGGAACTGGTAGTAGCCGCGGTACTGCTCGAGCTGGCGGACCGTCGGCGGGATGACCTTCGGGTCCATGATGCGGATCGACGCGGTGGTCTCCGCGTCGGCGCGGAGCTGACCGGCCTCGGCGTCCGTCTCAGCCTCGAAGGCCGTGGTCTCCAGGTCGGCGACGCCGTAGGCCTCCTTCGTGCCGTCGATGTTCCGCTGGTAGTACTCGGCCTGATAGGCGTTCTGGTTCGGCTTCACCTGGAAGGTCGTGACCACCCACGGGTAGCCGATGCCGATGACCAGCGAGGCCACGATCAGCAGCGCGGTCGCCGCGAGGGGGAAGCGCCAGCGGCCGATGACGGCCGTGATGAAGAACAGGATGGCGACGACGGCGGCGATGATCGCGAGGATGCCGAGGCCGGGGATGGTCGCGTTGGCGCCCGTGTAGGCGGCACCGGTGATCCGGTCGTCCGGTTCGACGAGGGTCTTGTAGCGGTCCAGCCACAGGCTCGCCGCCTGCACGAGCAGGTACAGCCCTGCGATGACCGCGAGCTGGATGCGGGCCGGCTTCGAGATGCGCAGCTCGCCCTGGCCGATGCGCACGGAGCCGTAGAGGTAGGACACGAGCGCGGTGACGAGAAGGCTCAGCAGCAGGACCGCCGAGACGAACGCGAGGAGGATCGAGTAGAACGGCATCGCGAACATGTAGAAACCGGTGTCGACGCCGAACTGCGGGTCGACCTCACCGGTGGCGACGCCGTTGGCCCACAGCCACACGGTCTTCCAGTTGCCGGCCGCCGCGAATCCCGCGAAGAGGCCGAAGAAGATGGGCATGCCCCACATCGCGAGGCGCCGCAGCGGCTCGATGACCTCCTGGTAGCGGTCGAGCTGGGAGCTCAGCCGCACGTAGACCGGACGGAGCCGGTAGGCGAGCTGGATGACGACGAACAGCGGAACCGCCATGCCGAGGAAGCCGATGACGAACATCACCGCCGTCGCGATCCACTGCGTGGTGAGCACGCCGGTGAACCCGACCTGGTCGAACCAGAGGAATTCGGTGTAGAGCGACGCGAAGACGAAGAACGCCGCGATGAGCGCGGCGATGATCACCAGGGAGATGCCGAGGATGCGTCGGGAGGTTCGAGGCGTGGCCGGGGGCTGGGCTGGGGTCGAGGTCACCCCTCCATCCTAGGCACCGCTCGCTGTGGGCGGGCTGTCACACCGGTCACGGCGGGGTCACGACCGTGCGGGCTCAGGTGGCGGGGACGTCGCAGGTCGGCAGCGCGTCGACGTCGCCGTCCTCCGCGATGACGTCGAGCGCCGCGAGGGATTCGTCGAGGGTCGCGGTGCGGATGACCTGCAGGCCGTCCGGCACATGCCCCACGACCTCGTCGCAGTTCGCCTCCGGTGCGAGGAAGTAGTCCGCGCCGGCGTCACGGGCGCCGTAGAGCTTCTGGCGGATGCCGCCGATCGGTCCGACGGTCCCCTCGGCGTCGATCGTCCCGGTGCCCGCGACCTCCTTGCCGCCGTTCAGCTCGCCCGGGGTCAGGGTGTCGATGATCCCGAGGGCGAACATCATGCCCGCGCTGGGGCCGCCGACGTTGTCGAGCTGGATCGTGACGTCGACCTCGAAGTCGTAGTCGGTGCGCAGCGTGATGCCGATCAGCCACGTCGTCGTGCCGTCCTGGGCCTGCTCCTCCGGCGTGATCTCGACCGTCTGCTCCGAGCCGTCGCGGCGCACCGTGAGCGCGACCGGATCCCCGCCCGCCTCCTGGATGGCCTCGCGCAGCGCGGTCGCTGAGGTCACGGGCGTGCCGTCGATCGCCGTGATCACGTCGTCCGCCTCGAGCAGGCCGTCGGCAGGAGAGCCCTCGACCGCGTCGACCACCACGACCTCGGCTCCGGTGTCGTAGCCGAGCTCGTTCAGCGCGGCGGCCGTCGCCTCGTGCTGCGAGTCGACCATGAGCATCGCGTTCCGCTCGTCGCGCTGCTCGGTCGTGACGCCCTCGGGGAACACCGCGTCCAGCGGCACGACGGCGCGCGAGGCGTCCGTCCAGGCGAGCGCGAGCTCGAACCAGCTCGGCGTGCGCTCCCTGTTGCCGACGACCTGGACGGTCGTCAGGTCGAGCGTGCCGCCCGTCTCGTACGTCTCGGTCCCCTCGACGCTGATGAGCGGGACCTGATCGCCGTCCGCGTTCTTCGCGGTACCGAGGGTGTCGTACACGGGGCCCGGACGCTGGATCACGTACGGCGAGGGCAGGAAGGTGAGGACGGCGAGCGCGGCGAGCGCGACCACCAGCGCCCAGACCCCGAGTCCGAGCTTCCCTGCACGCGGTCGTTCCACAGCAATCCTCCGTCGTTCGCGAGCGGCGTACAGCGATCTGCCCGCTTCGGGGACGCGCACTGAAACCTGTGACTAGCGTAGATGCCACGGCTTCAGACGTGCTGAGAGGGCGAGCGACATGGCAGACAACGAACCGAACCCGGAGGACTTCCAGGAGTTCCTGCGACGGATGCTCTCGAACCAGGGCGGTGGAGACATCGACCCCGAGGCGCTGCGCGGCGCCTTCCAGGGGATGGACGGCTTCGCCTTCGACCCGGCGATGATGCAGACGATCATGTCGCAGCTCCAGGGCGCCTTCGGCGGTGATCCCTGGGAGAACTCGCTCCGGCAGGCCCTGCACATCGCCAACCGCGAGGGTCAGGGCATCGGCGACGGCTCCCGCTCCTCCCTCGCCGACTCGTTCGCACTCGCAGGTCTCTGGCTGAGCGAAGCGACCACCATCTCCGAGCTCGCAGAGCCGCCGGTGGCGATGACCCGCGGCGAGTGGGTCGAGAGGACCCTTCCGGTGTGGAAGGAGATCGCCGGCCCCGTCTCGACGAGCATCGCCGACGCGCTGACGTCCGCCCTCGACACCCAGGTGCCCGAGGAGATGCGCGGCGTGGTGCAGGGCGCGGGACGCTTGATGCGGGGCCTCGGCGGATCGGTGTTCGCCGCCCAGTTCGGTCAGGTCCTCGGCAACCTCTCCCTCGAGGTCGTCTCCGGAGGCGACGTGGGCATCCCGGTGCTCCCCGCGGGTACGGCCGCCGTGATCCCGCAGAACCTCACCGCGTTCGGCGAGGGGCTCGAGATCCCGGCAGACCAGATCGCCCTCTACGTCGCGACGCGCGAGCTCGCCTACGCCCGCCTGTATCGGCACGCCAAGTGGCTGCACCTGCACGTGATGGCGCAGATCACCGACTTCGCCCGCGGCGTGACGGTGGACGTCGATGCCCTGGAGGACGTGGCGAGCCGCCTCGACCCCTCGAACCCCGAGGAGCTGCGCGCGGCGATCGAGGGCGGAGCCTTGCTCCCGACCCAGACCGAGGCGCAGCGCGAGGCCCTCGCCCGCCTGGAGAACCTCATCGCGACGATCGACGGGTGGGTCGACGTCGTCACGGCGGAGGCCACCTCCCGACTGCCGGACGGCGGCCGGATCGCCGAGGCGGCCCGTCGTCGCCGTGCCGTCGGCGGCCCCGCGGAGGACGCTCTGGGTGCGCTGGTCGGGCTCAAGCTCCGACCGCGACGCATCCGCGAGGCCTCGGCCATGTGGCGGGCGGTCACGGACGCGGTCGGCGTCGCCGCCCGGGACTCCCTCTGGGACTACCCGGACCTCATGCCCACCGCCGAGGACATCGACGACCCGACGGCCCTGATCGCGCGTCTGCAGGCCGCGGAGCGCGGGGAGCAGCCCGAGGCCGACGAATTCGATGAGGCGCTCGCCCGCCTGCTGGACGGCGACGACTTCTCCGCGGAGGCGCCCGCCGAGGACGGCGACACGGATCCGCGCACCGACGGCGACGACGACACTCCGGAGGGCGAGCGCCCGGTCTGAGTCCGGCCATCCGGGTCGGGGACGGACGATCACTCTCCCTCCCCGACCACGGACGGACCGCCGACTTCTCCACCGATCCCCCGAATCGGCCTGCGGCTCCACGATGCTCCGCAGAATCGAGGGGTGCCGCTCACCCCGACGACCCTGACCCGTCTCGACCCCGCATTCCCGCTGCTCTGGCGCGACGGGATGACCCTCCAGGTCGGCGACGATCCCGCCATCCGGGTCCCGGCGTCCGAGCCCTGGGTCGAACGGCTCCTCAGCCGCATGCGCCGAGGGTTCCGACGCAGCGCCTTCGATGTCATCGCGCACCGCGCGGGAGCGCCGCGGGAGGAGGCCAGACGGCTGCTGGCCATCGTCGAACCGGCACTGCAGGACGAGCCCGCCCGCCCGCTCGCCGCCCGGGTGTCCACGCTCGGGCTCACCGACACCCGCGCCGAAGGGCGGCTGTGCGAGGCGCTCGCCGACGAAGGGGTGTCGCTCGCGACGACCTCGGCGCCGGCATCGACGGTGGTCGCCGTCGTCCTCGTTCCCGGTGCGGCGGCCGCCGTGCAGTTCGCGCCGTTCCTGCGCACGGACTCCCCGCACCTGCCGATCGCCGTCGAGCCGGCGCGCATCACCGTGGGACCGCTGGTCGTGCCGGGGCTCACGCCGTGTCTGACCTGCCGGGATGCCGAGGACACCGCTCGGGACCCTGCCTGGCCGCTGCTCCACGGTCAGCTCGTCGGCCGCGACCCCGGGCGCATCACACTCGCCAGGGTGGCTGCGGCCGGAGCGGTCGCTGCGCGTCTCCTCGCGGACCCCGATGCCGCCCGCATCGCCCGGATCAGCGCGGACGGCGTGATCGGGTGGCGTTCGGTGCGATTTCGCGCAGAATGCCTGTGCCGCGACCCGTCGTCCCCATCTCCGCCAGGAACCGCGAGGGCGCCCGTTCGCCGCGCCCCGCCGATCGTGCCCAGGACAGCTCCAGCGTGCGCGCAGCCCGCGTGACCCCCACGTAGGCGAGGCGACGCTCCTCGTCCACGGCCTCGAACGTCGTGGCATACGAGATGGGCAGCGACCCCTCCGCCCACCCCGCGAGGTAGACGTGCGGCCATTCGAGGCCCTTGGCCGCATGCAGCGTCGACAGTGTCACCGTCCGCATCGTCGGCTCGTGCTGATCCTTCGCGCGGGCCATGAGCTCGTCGCTGAACGATCGCAGGGTCGCTTCCGGACCGGCATCCTCCGCGAGCCGCAGGATGGCCCGTCGCGCCTCCCAGCCGTCGCGCTGAGCTCCCCCGGCGGCCGGCGGCTCCTCGGTGAGTCCCAGCTCGCGAAGCACCCGCCGCACCCCTGGCAGGAATCCGTGCTCGGTCGGCGCGACCGCCGCCGCACGGAGCGCGAGGATCGCCTGGCGTACCTCCGGCATGGCGAAGAATCGCGTGCCGCCGAGCACCGAGGTGGCGATCCCCTCGGCGGCGAGCGCCTGCTGGAGCACCGCGGACTGCGCATGGGCCCGATACAGCACGGCGATCTCGGACGGGGAGGCGCCGTCGGCGATACGGGCCGCGACACCGGCCGCGATCCCCGCGGCCTCCTCCGACTCCGAGTCGTACGCCGTGACCGTCGGCGGCTCGGCGGTGAAGTGCTCCCGCGCGGGGACCAGCTCCAGCGCCCCGGGGCGACCGTGCATCAGCGCGTTCGCCGCCGTCAGGATGGGGGCCTGGGACCGGTAGTTCGTCTCCAGCCGGATGACCGTCGCGTCGGGGTGCCGCCTTTCGAACTCGAGGAGGAACCGCTGCTCCGCCCCCGCGAACGAGTAGATCGTCTGGCTGGCGTCGCCCACCACGCAGATGTCGTGCCGATCGCCCAGCCACAGCTCCAGGAGCCGGTTCTGGAGCGGCGACACGTCCTGGAACTCGTCCACGGTGAAGTGCCGGTACTGCTCGTGAACGGCGGCTGCGACCCGTGGCTCGGTCTCCAGCATCCCCGCACAGGCGAGCAGCACGTCCTCGAAGTCGAGCTGATGACGCTCGTCCTTCAGCGCCTCGTAGCCGCGCATCAGCTCCACGAGCTGGGTGGGGTCGATCCCGGTGATCGGACGGCCCAGCTCGGCGTACCGGTCGATCGAGATCATCGACACCTTCCGCCACTCGATCTCCGAGGCGATGTCGCGCAGGGTCGCCGTGCGGGGACGCAGGCGGAGGGCATCGGCGGCCTGACCGAGCATGCGCACCTTGTTGTCGATGATCGACGGCGCGGGGGCCCCCGCCAGCGTGGGCCAGAAGAAGTTGAGCTGGGCGAGCGCGGCCGCGTGGAAGGTGCGGGCGGCGACGCCTTCGACGCCCAGCGCACGGAGGCGTCCGCGGAGCTCACCGGCGGCCTTCGCGGTGAACGTCACCGCCATCACCCGGGACGGCGAGTAGGCACCGGTGTCCACCCCGTGCGCGATGCGGTGCGTGATGACCCTGGTCTTCCCGGTTCCGGCCCCCGCGAGCACCGCCACCGGCCCCCGCAGGACCGAAGCCGCCGCTCGCTGCCGCTCGTCGAGGGCATCGAGTGCGCTCACGGGCGCTCCTCGAACCAGTCGACGATGAGAGCGCGCGCGATCGAGGCGGGTCCCGGCAACCCGACGGGACCGTCCCCGGCGAGCGCGGAGCCGATCTCCTCCCGCGTGAACCAGCGCACGTCGATGATCTCCTCGCCGTCGGGTCTAGCCGCGGCTTCGTCTTCGACCGCGGCGCGGAACCCGACCATGAGCGAGCGGGGGAAGGGCCACGCCTGCGAGGAGATGTAGCGCAGCGTCGAGAGGCGCACGCCGGACTCCTCCTCGATCTCCCGGTGCACGGTGGCCTCGAGGGATTCGCCCGCCTCCGTGAAGCCGGCGAAGCAGGAGTACATGCGACCGCCCCAGTTCGCATTGGCACCGAGCAGCAACCGCTCGCCGTCCGCGCTCTCGACGGCGACGATCACCGCGGGGTCGGTCCGCGGGAAGTGCTCGCGGCCGCAGACCAGGCACCGCCGCGACCAGCCCGCGTTGCGCAGCTCCGTCCCTCCGCCGCAGGTGGGGCAGAACGGGGCGTCGCGGAGCCAGCCGGCCAGTGCGACCGCGGCGACGAGCACCTCGGACTCCCCGGCGTCCAGGCGCCCGCCGAGGTCGCGGAGGCCGAGCCAGATCTCGTCCGGCGCCGTGTCCAGAGCATCGGTCTCCGGCGGGAGCGCGGCGAGCAGGAGCGCGGAGCCGTCGGCTTCCCGACCGAGCAGCGCCCATGTCCCGTCCGTGACGTCGTCCGCCGAGACGCGCAGCAGCGCCGAGGCCGCGACGCGCACACGCCCCTCCCGGACGACGATGACGCGCGAGGCCGCGAGGCCGCTGAGACGCTCGATCACGCCCTCCTCCTCGCGGAGTTCGGCGGCGCGGTCGAAGAACGGGCGCGGAATGCTCATCGACTCCCTCTCTCACGGGCGTGGCGGAGGCGGGACCGCCCCTGAGCCGACCTACCCTGGGGGCATGGGACGCTCTCCATTCACTCTAGCCGCGGCGGTGACGGCCGCACTTCCCGGCGCGGAGGTCACGGGCACCCGGGCGCTCACCGCGAACGGCGACGGGCGCTTCGACTCCGCCGTCGCCTCCCTCGCCGACGGCCGGGAGCTCGCGATCCGCGTGGCGGACGATGATGACGCCGCGCGCGAGCTGGCGGCCGAAGCCCTCGCGCTCCGCGCCCTCACCGACGGCGCGCGCGCCATGCTCCCGTTCCGCGCTCCCGGATACATCGGCGAGACGAGGGTGGGCGAGGGCCGAGCGCTCGTGACCGAACTGCTCCCCGGCTTCCAGATCGAGGCGTCGATGGTTCCCGCCGGACGCGGCGCCGCGGAGTCCATGGGGGCCGCGATCGCCGCCGTGCACGCGCTGCCGACGTCGGTCGTCCGCGGTGCCGGACTCGTGATGCGCAGTGCGGAGGAGAGCCGCGCCGAGCTGGAGCGGCTCGTCGACACCGCCGCAGCCACGGGACGCGTCCCCGCCCGCCTCACGGTGCGGTGGCGGGAGGCCGTCGCCGACGACGACCTCTGGCGCTTCGAGTCGACGGTCGTGCTCGGCGGCGCGCAGGCCACGTCGTTCCTCTTCGACGATCATCCCGAGCGCGGCCCCGAGGTCACCGGCGTGATCGGCTGGCACGGTCTCGCGGTCGGCGATCCGGCGCTCGACCTGTCCTGGCTGTCGGCCGCGCCCGACGCCGCGGCCGACGTGCACGGCGCGTACGCCCGTGCGATGGATCGAACTCCCGACGCCGGTCTCGAGATCCGTGCGCGGCTGCTCGCCGAGCTGGAGTTCGCCCGCTGGCTCGTCCACGGGGACGCGCTGCGGCGCGAGGACATCGTGGAGGACGCGGCCGCGCTGCTGGAGGCTCTCGCCGACGGCCTGCGCCACGACGATCTCGGCGTGCCCGGTGATCGCCGCTCGGACGTGGACTCGGCGATGGACGCGCTCGACCGCGTGCCGGTGGCGGCCGCTCCCGAGGTGGACACCTCGATGCAGACCGATGCCTACAACCCGGAAGAGCTCTGGGCGGCGGAGGCGGACGACGTGGATCTCGACGCCGCGCGCACCGTGTCGTCGGTGGCGGAGGCGGGCGAGCCCGCGGGCGCGCCGTCGCAGTCCGACGCGGAACATCGTGCCGCCGTGGCGAGCATCGAGACCGAGGACCTCTCCGGCGTCGCGCACGCGTTCGCCGAGACGCGCGGAAGCGGACGGGTCGAGACTTCCTTCCCCTCCTCCCCCACGACGGACGACGACGATTCCGAAGAGGCTCAGCGCGCGGCGCGGGCGGCGCTCCAGCGCTGGAAGAGCTCCTCCTCGGAGTAGACGCGGTCCCCGCGGATGACGAGGTCGTCGGCCACGTAGTACAGCGCCACGTCGATCTCCTCGAGCGGGACGCCGAAACGCCGGTGGTACGCGAGCCGGTAGAGGGCCAGCTGCAGCATGCGCTCCTCGCGCTCCTGCGGTGTGCGTGGCGCCCGCCCGGTCTTCCAGTCGACGATCTCGATACGTCCGCCGCGGTCGGCGCGTCGGTACACCGCGTCGAGCTTGCAGATGACGATGTGGGCTTCCGTCGCGTCGGGGCGCACTCCCGGGAGGCCGGCTCCCAGCGCGAAGTCGATCTCGATCTCCACGGCGAGCGGCTGCAACGGCCCCCACTCGCTCCGCTCGAAGGTCTCCTGCAGTGCGGCGAGGTCCGCGGCGTCCGCAGCGGCACCGGATGCCGGAGCACCCGGTGCACCGTCGTCCTCGGGCTCGTCCTCGTCGACCTCCCAGAGCGCCTCGTCCACCCGGGTTCCGACACCGACGAGCTCGGAGCGCTGCTCGACCCACGCGTGGAACAGGGTCCCCAGACGGGTCTGGCGGTACGGGCGCTCGGGCATCGGGCGCACGAGCGAGGACAGGGTCCCGGTGTAGTCCGTGACGTAGTCCTTGAACCGGGAGGCGGGCACTCGCGTGGGTGCCTCCGCGTCCGTCCCGCGCTGGCGGGCGGCGCGCTCGTCGAGGAGCCGGCGCAACTCCTCGGTCGGCTCGAGGGTGTCGCCCTGGAGGGCCTCCTCGACGACCGCCGCCGCGGCGCTCACCACGGGGCGCCGTCCGCCGAGCGGGTCGAGCGGCCAGTGCAGCGTGGCGCCGGGACCGTCGTACGGGTTCTCGTCCGGGTCGACCGGAGGGATCGCGTCGAGCCCGAGGACGTCGATGGCCTCCAGGAGGTACGGACTCGGCGTGCGCGGCGCCTTCTGACCCGCCCAGTGGGCGCCGCTCAGCAGCAGGTCGCTCTTGGCGCGGGTGATCGCCACGTAGGCGAGGCGACGCTCCTCCTGGCGCTGATACTCCCGGTAGGCGTCCTTGAAGCGCTTGAGCGCGCCACCGTGGGGGTTCGCTTTCGTCGCCCCGCCCGACAGCGACGCCTGCGCGAGCTTCTGCCGCTTGCCGGGGTCGGCCTCGCCCTCCATCGCCTCCTCCGGGTCCCAGACGAAACGCGGGAGCGCGTCGCGGTCTCCGCGCAGCGCGAACGGCACGACGCCGAACCCGAACCATCCCGAGGTGTCGGACACCCGCCCAGGCAGCTCGTCGACGACGAGGCGCACGACCGCGACGGCGTCCCACTCCAGGCCCTTCGACCCGTGGATCGTGAGCAGTTGCACGACCCCGGGCTCCGGGGGCTCCGGTCGGGGCATGAGTTCGTCGGTGCTCTCCGCCTTGTCGAGCCAGGCCAGCAGGCTGCCGATCGTGCCGCGCTCGTCGGCGGCGAGGAACGCGCGCACCTCGTCGGCGAACGCCCGCAGCTGGGTGGCTGCGACCCGCGCGGGTCCCCGGGTCTCGTTGGCGGCGAGCTCGATATCCAATCGCAGCTCCAGCTCGATGAGCCGGATGAGTTCCGGGATCGGCTGGGACGACGCGCGACGCAGGCGCTCCAGCATCTCCCCCGCGGCGCGGATCCGTGAGCGGCCCTCCGGGGTGATGCCCTCCAGCAGGCGATAGTCGTCGCGGACCGCGCGCACGATGTCGACCGCGTCCACGATGGAGACGGCCTCGTCGGCACCGCGGGAGGAGCGCAGCCGCGCCCGCACCTCTTCCGGCAGGGGCATGAGGGCGGTGTCGCGCTCCGCGAGCGCGCGTCCCAGCTCGTACAGCGCCGCCATATCCGCCACCCCGACGCCGAAGCGCGGGCCCGTCAGGAGCCGGATCAGCGCCGAACCGGCCGTCGGGTCGTGCACCACCCGCAGGGTCGAGACCACGTCGACGACCTCGGGCGTGGCGAGCAGGCCCCCGAGACCGAGGATGCGGTGCGGGATGCCTCGCGCGGCGAGCGCGCCGGCGAAGGTCTGCATGTGGCGTTTGGACCGGAACAGGATGGCGCCGGTGTGCGGGGAGGTCGAGGCCTCCTCGTGGGCGGCGCGACGTTCGGCGAACCAGGCCGCGACCTCGGCGGCCTCGTCGTCGACGGTGAACGGGTAGCGCACGGCGACCGTGCCCTCCCCCGCGCCCGGCCGCGGCTCCAGCGGCGGCACGTCGAGTCCGGGGCGCTGCAGAGGCTCCAACACCCGGTTGGCGACGTCGAGGATCCGGCGGTCGTTGCGCCAGCTCGTCATGAGGCTGTAGGTGCGCACATCCCCCGTGCTCGAGAAGGATCGGGGGAATGCGTAAAGGTTGTCGGCGCTGGCTCCGCGCCACCCGTAGATCGACTGGTGCGGATCGCCGACGGCCATCACGGCCGTGTCGCGGAACAGCTCCGCGAGGAAGCGCGTCTGGATCACCGAGGTGTCCTGGTACTCGTCGAGCAGCACGACCCGGTGCTGCTCCCGGAGCTCGGCGCGGACGTCCGGCGCGGACTCGACGATGTCGTACGCTCCGGACACCTGGTCGGCGAAGTCGAGCACGCCGCGCCGGTCCTTCTCGGCGATGTAGTCGCGCACGAGGCTGGTCAGAGTCGGGAGGGTGCGCAGGTTGACCGCCGCCTTCTCGACATCGGCATGGGAGCGGTAGGGCTCGAACGCCGCGGCCTGTGCTGCCGCGAGACGCTCGGCCTCGGCGAGGTCGACGCGATGGTCGAGCGCCGCGCCGGCGAGCCGCTGCACGGCGTCGATGACTGTTCCGAGGGCGTAGTCGACCTCCTCCAGCTCCGGCAGATCGCTGCGGAGCACGACCTCTCGCGCCAGCATCCAGGACGCCGCCTGGCTGAGCATCGCCACATCGGGATCCCGGCCGATGCGTGCGGCGTGCTCGCGCACGATGCCGTCGGCGAAGGCGTTGTAGGTCGAGACGCGGGGACGGATGAGGAGGTCGTCGGCGGTGCGGAGCGCCCCGGGCTCCCCGGCCGTGCCGTAGTGCTGGGCGAGCTCGTCGAGGACATGGCTGCGCACGAGTTCGCGCTGCCGCCCCGGCGCGGCCTCCGCCACTCGACGCAGTGCCCCTCCGGCGACGATCTCCGGGAGATGCGGGAGCAGGCCCCGCCGACCGTATTCGTCGACGACGGCGAGGCGGGCGCCGATGCGCTCCGCGAGCTCCCCCGCCGCCTTGCGGGTGAACGTGAGGCCGAGGACCTCGTCCCGGCGGACGAGCCCGTTCGCGACGAGCCAGACCACCCGGGCCGACATGGTTTCCGTCTTGCCGCTGCCCGCCCCGGCGACGACGAGCGCCGGCTCCAGCGGCGCCTCGATCACCTGCTGCTGGGCGGGCGTCGGGGTCGGCAGTCCGAGCGCGGCGGCGATGTCGGTCGCCGAGAGCACGGCGTCCGGGGTTCCTGCGGTCATGCGCTCACCGCCGGCACGGTGTGGATGCGGCAGGGATGGACCCGGCGCTGCGTGTCGGCGCAGTGGGCCTCCACCTGGGCCGTGAAGCTCGCCGCCGACATGCCGCGGGCGACCTCGGCGACCCGGTGCAGGAACTGCGACCGGGCCTCGGCGTCCAAGGCGTGCTGGTGCGCGACGCGGTAGTCGCTCTTCGCCAGGGTCTTCGAGACGATCACCAGACGCGCGCCCCCGAGCGAACCGGGCGCGGCACCGGGCACGAGCCCCTCCTGCACAGCGATCTGATAGGCCGCGAGCTGGGCATGGTCGACGACGCCGCCGTCCGCCTCCGGATCGGTCTTCCCGGTCTTCAGGTCGACGACCACCGTGGTCCCCTCCGGCCCACCGGCCATCGACTGCCAGCCGCGACCGCGCGCCGGTCCGTGTTCGCCCGCGCCGGGCGGATACGCCTCGACCCGGTCGATGTAGCCGTGCACGATGGCGCGGTGACCGCGGTCCTCCCCCACCGGGTAGACGCTCGGCTCGGCGGTCTCGCCGGACACGTCGACGGCGAACCGGAACTCCACCTCGCTGCCGAGGACGCGCCCGCCGTCCCTCGTCACCTCACCGAGGTAGCTGTGCAGCCGGTCGACGAACAGGTCGGCGCGACGACGCTCCTTGCGCCCGATCCAGGCCGTCTCGAAGTCGAGCTCCGGCCAATGCTCCTCGACGATCTCCCGCATGCGCGCGAGGTCGCCGTCCGGCACGCGCTCCATCGCCTCGTGGACGATCGTGCCGATGCCCGCCGTCGGCGGCATGACGGTGTCGCCGCCGAGAGCCGAGACGACCCAGTTGAGCCCGCATTCCTCGTACGACTCCACCGCCGAGGGCGACACCCGGGCTCCGCTCGCAGCGAGATCGCGCAGCGGCGCCGCCGTCGAGGGCGCCGTGACGCCGTACCAGTCGTGCGGATGCGCTCCCGGCACGCCCTCCCGGGCGAGGATGGCGAGTTGGGCGGCCGCCTCGCGCCTCGCGGGTTCGGCGTGTGTCGTGGTGAGCACCCGACGGTGCCGCGCGACCAGCCCGCGCAGCGTGAGCGGGTGCTCCGCGGAGGCATGACGCTCCGGCGGCTCCGGAGGGGGAAGGAATCCGAAGAAGGCGCTGGGTGACAGGTCGTCATCGTCCACCGCGGTGATGAGGAGGCGATGGCGCGCCCGCGAGAGTGCCCGCACGAACAGCCGCAACTCGTCATGGAGCGCCGCCCGACGCCGGTCGAGCACGCCCGGGACCTCCGCCGGGAGGCCGGAGCGCGCCGCGGTCAGCGCGTCGGCGAGCCGCCAGGTCTGGAGCAGCCCGCCACGCAGCCGTACGTTGGGCCAGACGCCGTCCTGCACACCGGCGACGACCACCGCGTCGAACTCCGTGCCGAGCGCGGTGGCCGGCGTGAGCAGGGTGACCGTCCCCGGCCGGTCCGGCGACGACAGCGTGTCCTCCGGCACCTCGCTGTCGAGGATGTCGCGCACGAAGACCTCGGGGCGCTCGTCGGGTGTGCGCTCGACGAAGCGCTTGGCCGCGTCGAACAGAGCCACGAGAGCATCCAGCGATCGCGCCGTCTCGGCTCCGGTCGGCAGCAGCGAGATCTCCCGCCACGCGACCTGCAGCCGCCGCCCGTCGACGGCCCTGGCCTGCTCCCAGATGCGCCACAGGAGGTCGTGGATCGTCTCGCCTTCCGCCGCCGCACGAGCGACGCCGGCGACCGTCTCGGCGAAGCGCTCGGCGGTCCGCGACTCCGGTGCATCGATGAGCGTGAGGGTGGCCGGCGCCGACATCGCCGCGCGCAGCAGCTCGCGCGCGGGAGTCGACCCGCCCTGACCGAGTTCGAGGTGGCGGAGCCGCGCGCGCAGCCGACGGAGCGCGATCGCGTCCATTCCACCGAACGGCGTCCGCAGCGCCTCCTCCCAGGCCTGCACGGTGCGGTCCTCGTCCGGAGTCAGCGCGAGCCGCACGATGCCGACGATGTCGCGCACGATCCCCTCGCTCCCGAGCGGGCGCTGCACCCCGGCGGCCCTCGTCGGGATCTCGCGCGCGGCCAGCTCGGTCTCCAAGGCTGTGACCTGACGGGTGTCGTGGGCGATGACCGCCATCCGCTCCCACGGGATGCCGGCGCTCAGATGCCAGTCGCGCATGACTCCCGCGATGCGGTCGAACTCCTCGTAGGGCGACGGCGCGAGGAAGGTCGAGACCTCCGCGCTGTCGTCCCCCGCGGTGGGCGCCGGGGCGCGCCGATGCTCGACGCGTCCCGAGACGCCGATCGCCTGCGTCACCGTGCGCGTCAACGCGGTCAGCAGCGGGCGCTGACGGTGGGCGCCGTCGAGCACGTGCACGGTGGTGAGCGCGCCGGCGAGTTGCGCGAAAAGCTCGGGGCTGGCTCCGCGGAAGGCACCGGAGGAGATGTCGGGGTCGCCGAATGCGTGGACCGCGATGCCCCGGTCGAGGAGCGCCTGCACCACGCCGATGCCTCCGCGCGTCAGCTCCTGGGCGTCGTCGATGAGCACCACCCGCAGGGGCGACAGCGGCCCGAGGGTCGCGCTGTCAGCCGTGCGGAGGATCCCCGCTGCCTCGCTGAGCAGATCGGCGGCGTCGCGGTGCGCGGCCCGTAGGGCATCGAGCACCGCGCGGTACTCCTCCACGAAGTCGGCCGCCGCCGTCCACACCGCATCGCCGGTGGCGCGCAGTTCGGCCGGGCTCGCCCCCAGCTCCGTGCACTCCGCGAGGAAGGCGCGGAGTTCGGAGCGGAAGCCCTTCGAGGCGCGGACGGGCTCGCTGAGCGCCGGAGGCCAGGCGATGCGGGCGTCTTCGGCATCGCCGGCGAGCAGTTCGGCGATGATGCGGTCCTGATCGGCGCCGGTGAGCAGAGCCGGCGGCTCCGCGCCCTCCCTCACCATCGCGCCGCGGACGAGCTGGAACGCGAACGACCCGAGCGACCGGGCCAGCGGTCCCGGCGTCGCCTGGCCGATGCGCACGCCGATCCGGTCGCGCAGCGCGGTGGCCGCCTGTCGGCTCGGCGTGAGCGCCAGCACCTCTTCCGGCCGCAGCCCTTCGACCTCGAGGAGCTGCACCACACGGTCGACGAGCGTGCGCGTCTTACCGGTACCGGGGGCACCGATCACGACGCCCGACGCGGTCGGCGGCGCCGTGATCACGGCTCGCTGCGCGGCATCCGACATCATCCCTCCACGCTATCGGGAGGCGCGGACATCGGCGTCGAGGGCGAACCTCCTCGCGGGTTGTGCGCTCAGGGCGAAACGACCGACGCCGCCGGTCTCCCCCGCTCGGTGCGCGATAGAGTTGGCCGAGTCCGACGACCTGCAAGGAGCACCCGTGGAAATCCGCATCGGCATCATCAACACCGGCCGCGAGCTGAGCTTCGACACCGCTGCCACGGCGGACGAGGTCCGCACCCAGGTCTCCGCCGCGCTCGAGCAGAGCGCCTCGCACCTGAGCTTCGCCGACGTGAAGGGCAACTCCTACATCGTGCCGACCGCGAACCTCGCCTACATCGAGCTGGGCACCGAGGAGTCGCGTCGCGTGGGCTTCGTCGCCTGACCCGCGCATGTACATCCTCCTCGCCCTCGTCGGCGCCTGCGTGCTCGGCATCGCCGCGCACTTCCTGATCGGCGGTCGCGAACGGCGCGGCGTCGCACTCGCCCCGGCGATCGCGACGGCCGTCTCGGCGATCGTCTACACGGCTCTGCAGTGGTCCGGCGTGGGCGAGGACAGCGTCTGGCTGTGGCTGGCGAGCACCCTCGGAGCCGCCGCGGTCGCGGCGCTCGCCGCCGCGGCTCTCACCGCAGCGCGTCGACGCGGCGACGAGCAGCGGAGAGCCGCGCTCGGGATCTGAGCTAGGACGCGAGGCCCATCGCGTCCATGCGCCGGGCGTGCGCCCCCATCAGCTCGGTGTACACCGGCTCGATGCGGGCCTCCTCCACGGCGAGGAGTTCGGGACGCAGAGCCGCGCGACAGACGAGGATCGTGTCGCCCACGAGACGCCGCGCCCACATGGACAGCAGCGAGCGCCACTCCTCGTCGCTCTCGATCGTCTCCTGGATGATCGCGACGATCTCGTGGCGCGCGTCGTCCTCGCGCAGGATCTCCGCGACCCGCCGCCCCGTCTCGCCGTAGCTCGAAGCGAGCGCGAGATAGAAGTCGTCGAGCATGCCCGCCGTGATGTAGACCGCGAGCAGGGTCTCGCGCGGGCGCGCCCCGATGGTCTTGCGCCGGAACGCGTCCAGGTGCTCGCGGAACGGGAGCATGAGCTGCGTCGGGTCCTGACCGCGCGCCGCGATGATGTCGACGATGCCCCGGTGCTTGGTGAGCGCCGCACCGGCGGCCCGGGACAGCGATTCCTTCTCGGCCAGCTCGGGAGTCGCGCGGATGAGCCGCGTCAGCGTCTCGAAGTAGCCGAGCTGGAGGTAGGCCGCCTGGCCGAGGAATCGGTCGAGCTCCGGCGCCAGCTCCGCGAAGTCGACACGCGTCGCATCGCTCTGCTCGCCGCGGCTGCGCAGCGCCAGGGTGCGTCGCGGCGCGGCGTCGCGCTGCCAGAACCACTTAACCACGAGGTGTTCCTCCCGAGTCGGCCACGTCGTTCACAATACTCGGCAGAAGACGTCCTCCCTGCCCGGAGCCGCCCCTCCGGTAGGCTGGGCGTGTCCCCGCCGTCGGAGCGGGGCCCCGCGCCTGTGGCACACGAGACGGCGTGGCTCCGTTTACGAGGCGATCGCGCATGGTCGCCGGACAGGCATCTGAACAACAGTGACAACTTTCGCCGAACTCGGCATCGATCAGGACATCGTCGACGCACTGGCCGCGAAGGGCATCGTCGATGCCTTCCCGATCCAGGAGCAGACCATCCCCCTCGGGCTCCCGGGGCAGGACATCATCGGACAGGCGAAGACCGGTACCGGCAAGACCTTCGGCTTCGGCATCCCGGTCGTGCAGCGCCTCGGGAAGGATCCGGAGCACGGGGTCAAGGCCCTCATCGTCGTCCCGACCCGCGAGCTCGCGGTGCAGGTCTACGAGGACATCGATCTGCTCACGAGCAACCGCTCCACCAGCGTCGTCGCCATCTACGGCGGCAAGGCGTACGAAGGGCAGATCGACCAGCTCAAGGCCGGAGCGCAGATCGTCGTCGGCACGCCGGGGCGTCTCATCGACCTCGCCGGCCAGCGCCTCCTCGACCTCTCGAACGCGACCGAGGTCGTGCTCGACGAGGCCGACAAGATGCTCGACCTCGGCTTCCTCGCCGACATCGAGAAGATCTTCCAGAAGGTCCCCGCGGTGCGGCACACGCAGCTGTTCTCCGCGACCATGCCCGGTCCGATCGTCGCGCTGGCACGGCGGTTCATGACCAACCCGATCCACATCCGCGCCAACGACCCGGACGAGGGCCTGACGCAGGCGAACATCAAGCACCTCGTCTACCGCGCCCACTCGCTGGACAAGGACGAGGTCATCGCTCGCATCCTGCAGGCCGAGGGCCGGGGGAAGACGGTCATCTTCACGCGCACGAAGCGCGCAGCGCAGCGTCTGGTGGACGAGCTGAGCGACCGCGGCTTCAACGTGGGCGGCGTCCACGGCGACATGGGACAGGACCAGCGTGAGCGCTCCATGGCCGCGTTCAAGGCCGGCAAGAAGGACGTCCTCGTGGCGACGGACGTGGCGGCCCGCGGTATCGACGTCGACGACGTCACCCACGTCATCAACCACACCATCCCCGACGAGGAGAAGACCTACCTCCACCGCGCGGGACGCACGGGCCGCGCGGGCAAGACCGGGATCGCGGTGACGTTCGTGGACTGGGAGGACCTGCACAAGTGGGCCCTCATCAACCGCGCGCTCGAGTTCGGTCAGCCCGAACCGGTCGAGACCTACTCGTCGAGCCCGCACCTGTACACCGACCTCGACATCCCCGAGGGGACGAAGGGGCGGCTCGTGAGCGCGCCGAAGAAGGAAGCGGTCAAGACGGAGCGCACCCGTCGTCCGGAGCGCGCCGCGGACGCCGCCGAAGAGGGCACCGGAGAGGGCGGCACGCGCCGCCGTCGCCGCCGCCGCACCGGCTCGTCGTCTGTCGGCTCCACGTTCGCGGAGGGCACGCCCGAAGGGTCGTCCGGCGAGGGTTCCGCCGCGCAGACCGCCGACCGCGGCGCCGAGGGCGCCGGCACCCACGACGGCACCGGCAAGGAGCACCACGACGGCAAGCCCGCCCCCGCCCGCCGTCGCCGCCGTCGTCGCGGCGGCTCCGGCACCGGGGCGGCACCCGTCACCGGCGCCTGATCCGCGTCATCGTCGTCCGAGGGGCGCCCGCACGGTCTACCGTGGGGCGCCCTTCGTCGTGCAGGAGGTCGGCCGGAACCTGCGGCGGGTAGACCCAGGCGACGAGCACCACCGAGATGATCATCAGCAGGAACCAGGAGCTGAGCTTGCTCAGGGACACGGGCTGCCACCCCGCCGCCTGGTCGGGATACGCCCACGCGCCTGCCCAGGTGCCGATGTTCTCGGCCAGGTAGATGAACACCGCCACCCCGGCGAAGACCGCGAGGAGCGGCAGCCGGATGGTGCGGCGCCATACGCGGGCGTGCATGACGGTGGGCAGCCACAGCACCACCACCCCGGCGAGGAGCAGCCACCTGGCATCCCACCACCAGTGGTGGGTGAAGAAGTTGACGTAGATGGCGGCGGCCAGGACGGCCGTCAACCACCGGCGCGGGTAGCGGGTGAACCCGAGGTCGAACAGCCGGTACACGCGCACCATGTAGGAGCCGACCGCCGCGTACATGAACCCGCTGAACAGCGGGACTCCCCCGATGCGGAGGATGCCGTCCGCGGCATACGCCCAGGAACCGACGTCGGTCTTGAACAGCTCCATCGCCGTGCCGGTGATGTGGAAGAGCACGATCACCCAGAGCTCCCGCCCGCTCTCGAGGCGGAACACGAGCATGGCCACCTGGATGAGCACGGCCGCGATCGTCAGCGCGTCGTTGCGGGCGAGCGCGGCGTCGTCGGGGTACCAGAGGCGGGCGGCGACGATCACCACCAGCAGCGCCGCACCGAACACGCAGGCCCAGGCCTGCTTCAGCACGAAGACGAGGAACTCGGCCAGCCCGGCGCGGAAGCCCGATGTCGGCACCGCACGGAGGAGTCGGCGAGCGATCGCGTCGACGCGGCGCTCCAGGGAGGTGGCACGTTGCATGCCTCGGACCGTATCGGTCCGCCTCGACAGAATGCCGGGAGACCGCCGACAGTCCGCCGGGGTCAGGGACGCCGCGGGCCGGAGCCGGAGGCGCGATCGATGATCCGGGCGACCATGTCCCCCGCGGTGGTGTTCTCCCCCGGCACGTTCGGTTTTCCGGTGCCGTGGTAATCGCTGGACCCGGTGACGATGAGGTCGTGCCGGGCTGCCAGTTCGCGCAGCAGCCGCTTGCCGGCGGCGGTGTTCTCCCGGTGGTCCACCTCGAATCCGGCCAGCCCCGCGTCGATCAGACGCTCGATGTACGGCACCGGCATCATCCGATCACGGCCCGCCGTCACAGGGTGCGCGATGATCGCCACGCCGCCCGCCTCGGTGAGAAGCCTCACGGCGGTCAGCGGGTCCGGGGCGTAGTGCGGCTCGTAGTAGCCCTCCCGCGGATGGAGGATGCCGTCGAAGGCCTCGCCCCGATCCCGAACGATGCCGCGCGCCACCAGCGCGTCCGCGATGTGGGGCCGACCGACCGTCGCGTCGAGCGTCGTCTGGGCGAGGACGTCATCCCAGTGCAGGTCGTAATCGCGGCCGATGTTGCGGACGATGCGCTCCGCTCGTCCGATCCGGTCGTTCCGGATCCGGTCGGTCTCCGCCCGCACCGCCGCATCCTCCGGATCGAAGAGATAGCCGAGCACGTGCACGCTGCGCCACTCGTGTTTGGCTGACAGCTCCATCCCGGGGAGGAAGGTCATGCCGAGCGCGACGGCGGCGTCGCCGGCCTCCGTCCAGCCCGTGGTGCGGTCGTGGTCCGTGAGCGCAGCGGTCCGTACGCCGTGCCGATGCGCCTGCCTCATGACCTCGGCGGGCGACTCGGTGCCGTCGGAGTGGTTGGAGTGCAGGTGCAGGTCGGCAGGACCGGCGGGTGGAACGGGCATCCTCCGAGCGTACCGAGCGTCGACGCGCGTGGCGCGGAAACCGGACCCGGATCGCGTGGACGGACCGGCGATGCGAGGCAGGGACTTCACAGGCGGCGCTTCTAGGCTGGAGGGGATGTTTCGTCTCCTGGGGATCCTGCTCACCGTGCTCTTCGCGATCGCGTCGGCGATCGTGGTGTGGCCGCAGTTCTTCCACCTCGAGCAGACCTACCCGTTCGCTCAGCTCGTCGCCGCCCGCGGCCTCGTGCTCGGCGGGTTCCTGGTCATCGCGGTGCTGGCGCTGCTGCTCCTCCTCGCCCGACCGCTGCGCGGGTTCGCGGCCTCGGTCCTGATCGTCGCCCTCCTCGGTGCTGCGGCGACGGGTGCGATCGGAGCGACCCGCGGCTTCGGGGTGGCGGCCCTGCCTGAGCGGACGGACAGGAGTCTGCGGGTGCTCACCTGGAACACGGCGGGTGAGGCCGTCTCCGCCGAGCAGATCGCCCAGGAGATCCTCGAGCAGGAGGCCGACGTGGTGGCGCTGCCGGAGACCACCGAAGAGGTCGGCGAACGGATCGCGCTCATGCTGCGCGAGCAGGGCCATCCGATGTGGGTGCACCACGTGCAGTTCCGCCCGGACGTGGAGGACGGCCCGCAGTCGTGGCAGACCACGGTCCTGGTGGCGCCCGAGCTCGGCGAGTACTCCGTGATCGAGTCCTCCAAGGACGGAAGCAACAACACCGGATCCGTGCCGAGCGCCGTGCTCATGCCGATCGACGGGGACGGCCCCACGATCGTCGCCGTGCACGCCGTCGCGCCGCGCATGGAGGAGATGCAGCAATGGCAGAGCGATCTGCAGTGGATCGCCGACCAGTGCCCTGCGGGTGACTTCATCCTCGCCGGAGACTTCAACGCCACCGTGGATCACATGGCCTCCCTCGGCGTCGACGGCGGCGACATCGGCTACTGCCGGGACGTCGCCTCCCGGACCGGCAACGGGATGTCCGGCACCTGGCCGAGCTCGTTCCCCGCCCTCGCCGGTGCCCCCATCGATCACGTGATGGCGTCCGCCAATTGGCGCCCCACCGGCTCTGCCGTCCTCGAGGATGCCGGCGGGAGCGACCACCGCGCCCTCATCGTGCAGCTCGAGCCGGCCGGCTGATCACGCTGCGCGGCCTCCAGGTGAGAGACTGGACGGATGAGCACCGGAGAAAACGACACGATCGCTGACGAGACCGTCGAAACCCCCGTCGAGAACAGCTCGACCAATCGCAAGCAGCCCTTCCCGCAGGGCTTCCTCGACACCATCTCCACCGGGTGGGCCGAGCGTCCGGAGACGCTGCCCGCGCCGCGCGCCCAGGCTCCGTACGCCGAGCGCCGCCGCGCTGCCGTCTCGGCCGCGTTCCCCGGCAAGCGGCTCGTGATCCCCGCCGGTTCGCTCAAGCAGCGCAGCAACGACACCGACTACGTCTTCCGTGCGCACTCCGCCTTCGCGCACCTCACCGGCTGGGCGTCCGACGCCGAACCGGACTCGGTGCTCGTCTTCGAGCCGACCGACGACGGGCATGACGTCACGCTCTACTTCCGCGAGCGCGCCGACCGCACCACGACGGAGTTCTACGCCGACGCCACGGTCGGCGAATTCTGGATCGGGCCGCGTCCGTCGCTCGCCGGTGTCGCCGCCGACCTGCAGCTGGCCACGGCGCACCTGCACGAGTTCGCCCCGGTCGAGGGCGAGCTGGTCCTCGAGGAGGACGAGACCCTCACCCGTGTCGTCTCGGAGCTGCGCCTCATCAAGGACGACTTCGAGATCGCCGAGATGCGCCGGGCCGTGGAGATCACGGCGCAGGGCTTCGACGACATCATCCGCGAGCTCCCCGCCGCGGTGGCACATGCCCGTGGCGAGCGCGTCGTCGAGGGCGTCTTCCACCGCCGCGCCCGCGAGGACGGCAACGGCGAAGGCTATGACACGATCGCCGCGTCCGGACCGCACGCCTGCTACCTGCACTGGACGCGCAACGACGGCGCCGTCGTGCCAGGAGACCTCATCCTCGTCGATGCGGGTGTGGAGGCCGACAGCCTCTATACCGCCGACATCACCCGCACGCTCCCGGTGTCCGGGACGTTCACCGAGGTGCAGCGCCGGGTCTACGAGACGGTGCGCGAGGCCGCGGACGCGGCTCTCGCGGCGGCGAAGGTCGGCGTCCGCTTCCGCGACGTGCACGGGGCGGCCATGGCCGTGATCGCTGAGCGCACCGCGGAGTGGGGCCTCCTCCCCGTCACCGCGGAGGAAGCCCTGGACGCGGACAAGGGCGGCCAGCACCGTCGCTACATGGTGCACGGCACGTCGCACCATCTCGGCATCGACGTGCACGACTGCGCGCAGGCGCGCCGCGAGATGTACTACGACGGCATCCTTACGCCCGGCATGGTCTTCACGATCGAGCCGGGACTGTACTTCCAGATCGACGACCTCACGGTTCCCGCCGAGCTGCGCGGGATCGGCGTCCGGATCGAGGACGACATCCTGATGACCGAGGACGGCCCGGTCAATCTCTCCGCGGGCATCCCCCGCACGGCCGACGAGGTCGAGGCGTGGATGGCGCGTCTGCGGGGCTGACGACGGACTGAGCGGGGCGGCCGCCCCGCTCAGTCCCGCTGCCCGGTGACGAAGGCGTCGACCACCGGTGCGAGGTCCGCAGCGACCTCCGCCGGCGGACGCCTCCGCCCCTTCACCTCGAAGGAGTGCCCGCCGCCCTCGACCCAGTGCACCCGCGCGTCCTGACAGCCGGCGACGGCCTCGTCGAGCTGGGCGATCGGCTGGATGAACGGGTCCGCGGTGCCCTCCACGAAGAGCTGCGGGACGGTGATCGATGGCAGGTGGGCGATGCGGGGCTTATCCGGGCGGCCCGGCGGATGCAGCGGATAGCCGAGGTAGACGAGGCCGTCCACGGCAAGGCCCTCGGCGACGGCCATGGACGCCATGCGGCCGCCGTAGGACTTCCCGGTGGCCCACACGGCGGATCGCGGCGCCCGCGCGCGGGCCTCGGCGACCGCGGCCTCCCAGGTCGCGACCGCGTGGGCGGCAGGACCGGGCATGCGACGCCCCTGCTCGATGTACGGGAAGTTGAAGCGCAGAGTCGAGTACCCGAGCGCCGCGAGTGCGCGGTCGAACCCGACGAGGAACGGGTGGTCCTTCGCGGCCCCCGCCCCGTGCGCGATCAGTACGACGTCATCACGGGTACCCGGCGTCCACTCGGCGGACACCGTGGTCGCCCCGGCGGGCAGAGCGACCTCGATGCGCAGGGCGGTGGCCCCCGTGGTCACCGCACGGACCCGGGGGTGCCCGTCTCCGGGTCGGCCGGCCGCGGCGGAAGACCCGGCTCGGGAGCCGGTGCCGGCTCCGGAGACGGTGCCGGCTCCGGAGCGGGGGCAGGCTCGGGAGCGGGAGCCGGTGCCGGGTCGGGAGCGGGAGCGGGAGCGGGCTCGGGAGCAGGCTCAGGAGCGGGAGCCGGAGCGCCCTGCGGGATCCGCTCGCCGTACTTCGGCGGCTCGTCCAGGTTCACCGGAGGACGCACGGGGGCGACCCGCTGCGCGCCGAGGACCTGCCGCGCCTTCGCCAGCGAGCCGGGCTGCACGGTCACCTCGTAGTGATCCGCGGCGAACTGCGTCACGCTCGCGAAGTCCCGGCGGCGGCGCACGATGGCGTAGGTGATGAGGCTGAGCAGCATGCCCACCGCGACGCCGATGAGGACGAAGCCGACGAACAGCTGGATCGGCACCTCGGGGTTGCCGAGGACGAGGATCGCCGACAGGAAGAGTCCGATGAGCACCCCGTTGATCGCTCCCGAGCGCGCCGCGGCGGCGTAGCCGAGCCGTCCGGTCACCCGCTCGACCGTCCGCACGCTCTGCCCGACGATCGCGATGTCGCGCGCGGGGACCTCTCCGGCGATCAGCTTCGACACCGCCTTCTGCGCGCTCTCGTAGTCGCGCATGGAGGCGACGATCTCACCGGTGTCCGTGCCGCTCGCGGGGCGATTCAGCATGCTCATCCGGCTATTCTTCCACGTCGTGCCCCGCGGCCGGCCGAGCGACCGCCGCAGCCGCCGCCCCGGCACGCCGCGGGCTACGCTGGTCGAGTGAGCACACAACGGGTTTTCGCCGCGCGCCTGGCAGGGTGCGCCGTCTTCGATCCCGTCGGCGACCGCCTCGGCAAGGTCCGGGATGTCGTCGTCGTGTATCGAAGTACCGCGGCCCCGCGTGTCATCGGGCTGGTCGTGGAGATCCCCGGCCGCCGGCACGTGTTCCTCTCGATCGGCCGGGTGACGTCCATCCGGTCCGGGCAGGTCATCACCACCGGTCTCATCAACGTCCGCCGCTTCTCCCCGCGTGCCGGCGAGGTGCGCGTCCTCGCCGAGATGCTGGGCCGACGGGTGAGCCTCACCGACGGCAGCGGCACGGCCGTGATCGAGGACGTGGCGATCGAACCCAACCGCCTCGGCGAGTGGGCGATCAGCCAGCTCTTCCTGCGTCGCCCGAAGACCGGCGCGTCGCCGTTCGCCAAGGGCCCGACGACGTTCGCCGCCTGGAGCGAGGTGACCGAGGAACAGGCGCCGGGCGAGTCCCAGTCCGCCGAGCAGCTCGTCGCCTCCTACTCCGAGCTGCACGCCGCCGACCTCGCCAACACGCTCCTCGACCTCCCGCAGCAACGGATGATCGAGGTGGCGGAGGAGCTCTCCGACGACCGCCTCGCCGACGCCCTCGAGGAGATGCCCGAGGACGAGCAAGTGCACATCCTCGACCGCCTCGGCGAGGAGCGCGCGGCCGACATCCTCGACCAGATGGAGCCGGACGACGCCGCCGACCTGCTGGCCCAGCTCCCACCCACCCAGCTGGAGGAGCTGCTCCAGCGGATGGAGCCGGGGAGGGCGGAGGACGTGCGGATGCTCCTGCGCTACGGCCCGGACACGGCGGGCGGTCTGATGACCCCGGAGCCGATCATCCTCTCCGCCGACGCCACGGTCGCCGAGGCGCTGGCGCTCATCCGCCGTCACGAGCTGCATCCGGCCCTCGCCGCGGCCGTGTTCGTCACGCTCCCGCCGTTCGAGACCCCCACCGGCCGCCTGCTCGGGCTCGTGCACTTCCAGCGGATGCTGCGCTACCCGCCGCACGAGCGTCTCGGCGCCATCCTCGACGACAGCCTCGAGCCGGTGCCGGTCACCGCCTCCGCGGCCGAGGTCGCCCGCATGCTCGCCAGCTACGACCTCGTCTCGCTGCCGGTCATCGACGCCGCGCACCGCCTCGTCGGCGCGATCAGCATCGACGACGTCCTCGACTACCTGCTGCCGGACGACTGGCGCACCCACGACAGCGACGACGTGGCGCCGCCCGTGACGGAGACGCACTGATGGCGCGCAAGGAGCGGGCCGCCCGCCTCGACGCGCCAGGACGGACGAGCACCCGCCCCCGTTCCACCTCGCGCGACCGCTTCGGCCGCTTCACGGAGTGGGTCGCCCGCGCGATGGGAACTCCCGCATTCCTCGTCATCCTCAGTCTCTTCTGCATCCTCTGGATCGGCTGGAACACGCTGATGCCGCGCGAGGTCCGCTTCGACGACGCCGCGCTCGGCTTCACCGCGCTCACCCTCATGCTGTCGCTGCAGGCGTCGTACGCCGCGCCGCTCATCCTCCTCGCGCAGAACCGCCAGGACGACCGCGACCGCGTGCAGATCGAGCAGGACCGGCAGCGCGCCGAGCGGAACCTCGCGGACACCGAGTACCTGGCCCGTGAGATCGTCGCACTGCGGATGTCGCTGGAGGAGCGCAACGCGCAGGTGGTCACCCGCGACGTGCTGCGGCAGGAGCTCCGTGCCCTGCTGGCAGAGCTGGGCGACACCGAGGAGAAGTCCGCGGGCGGCGCCGCCTCATGACCGCGGCCGAGAACGTCAGAGCCGCAGTGGCGGCGGTGACCGACCCGGAGCTGCGGCGACCGATCGGCGACCTCGACATGGTGCGCGACATCTCGGTCGAGGACGGGGTGGCGCATGTGGGCATCGTGCTGACGATCGTCGGATGCCCCGCCGCCGACCGCATCGAGCGCGACGTGCGCGGCGCCGCCGCCGCGGTCCCCGGCATCACGGACGTCGCGGTCGAGGTGGGCGTGATGACGCCTGCCGAGCGCAAGGCCCTCACCGAACGGCTCCGCGCCGGCCGCCCGGCGCGGCACATGCCGTTCGGGCCCGACTCGCTCACCCGCGTGATCCTCGTCTCCAGCGGGAAGGGCGGCGTCGGCAAGTCGACGGTCACCGCGAACCTCGCGGTCGCCCTCGCCGACCAGGGCCTCGCCGTCGGCCTGGTGGATGCGGACGTGCACGGCTTCTCGATCCCCGGACTGCTCGGGATCCCCTCCGGCACGCAGCCGACGCGCATCGACGACCTCATGCTGCCACCGGTGGCCCACGGGGTGAAGACCATCTCGATCGGGATGTTCCTGCGCGACGGGGAGTCCGTGGTGGCCTGGCGCGGACCGATGCTGCACCGCACGGTCTCGCAGTTCCTCACCGACGTCTTCTTCGGCGACCTCGACGTCCTGCTCATCGACATGCCCCCTGGCACCGGGGACATCGCCATCTCGATCGGGCAGCTCCTCCCCCACGCCGAGGTGCTCGTGGTCACCACACCCCAGGCGGCGGCCTCCGACGTGGCCATCCGCAGCGGGCTCGTGGCACGCCAGACCGGACAGCGCGTGATCGGCGTGGTCGAGAACATGGCCGCATACACGCTCCCCGACGGCACCGTCGTCGATCTCTTCGGGGCCGGCGGTGGCGCATCTGTCGCGGAGGCCCTGTCCGTGCCCGACGCTGCGGTGCCGCTGCTGGCCTCCATCCCGCTCAGCCCGGCCCTCCGCCAGGGCGGGGACGAGGGCGTTCCGGTCGTCACCTCCGCGCCGGACGATGCCGCCGCGGGGGCGATTCGCGCGCTGGCGGAGGCGCTCGCGCGTCGAGGGCGAGGCCTGGCCGGCCGAACGCTGCCCATGTCGATCGGGTGAGCGCGCGTGGGAGGATGGACGGATGCCGCATCGCTCCGTGACCGTGGATGAAGGGCTTCTGCGGAGGATGGCCAGAGACGCGGCCGTCTACGCGCTGACCAGGCCTGTCGCGATCGTGATGTGGGTCGCGCTGGCGGCGGGCCTCGTGCTCTCCGTCCTCACCCTCAACGACCGTCTCGCCGCCGGAGAGGAGGTGAGCGCGCTCGTCGCCTGGATGCCCGCGGTGACCATCGCTCTGGGAGCGTATGCGGTGATCCTCACCACCTCGAGCGCCCGTCGGGCCGTGCGCGCCGCAATGCCGGTGGAGAGCGTGGTGTGGGTCGCGCTCGACGAGGATCGTCTGCAGCTGGGCAGCGATCGCCGCCGTTCCGAGATCCCCTACCGCACGTTCCAGAGCCTGCGCGTCGGCCGGGACGCGGTGATCTTCAAAGTCCGCGATGCCTCCGTCGCCACCGCCATTCCGCGTTCCCTCTTCAGCGACGAAGAGTTGGCGACGCTGCGGACGCGGATCTCGTGACCCGGGCGGCTCAGGTCGCCTCGGTGTCGAACGGCGGATGGTTCTCCGCGCTGAAGGTCGGCGGCGCGGTGCGCGGGGCCACCGGCTCCGCGATCGTCGCCGTGGCCTGCGCGGGGGTCGCGGGCTCCGGCTCCTCCAGGAGCGCGTCGCGGATGATGCGCCGAGGGTCGTACTGCCGCGGGTCGAGCTTGCGCCAGTCCACGTCGTCGAGCTCCGGACCCATCTCCTCGCGCACGCGGGACTTCGTGTCGCGGAGGTATTCACCGGCCTTGCGCACGATGCGCGCGAAGCCCTCCGCGGCACGCGGCAGACGCTCGGGGCCGATGATCAGCACGGCGATCAGGCCGATGAGCAGCAGCTTCTCGAAGGTGAGGCCGAACGTCATGTGACCAGGCTACCGCCGCGCCTGCAGGCTCTGCGCGCGGTGAGCGAATACCCTGGAGACATCAGCCATGCACGCAGGAGAGGCAGGTCATGAGCGAGCACGACGCCAACGCGCGCTTCCTTCGGGAGTCCATCGTCGAGCCGGAGACCATCGCCCGCGCTCGCGCCCACGCCGTCGAGCTGGGGGCCGCCCCGATCAGCGCGGTCGTCGGCTCGCAGATCGCCGTGCTCGCCGCCGCAGGCACCGCCCGCTCCATCGTCGAGATCGGCACCGGCGCCGGCGTCTCCGGACTCTGGCTGCTGCGCGGCGCGCCGACCGCGGTGCTGACCTCGATCGACAACGAGCCCGAGCACCTCGCCGCCGCCCGCCAGGCGTTCGCGGACGCGAAGGTGCCCGCCACTCGTGCCCGGTTCATCGCCGGTCGCGCGATCGACGTGCTCCCCCGGATGAACGAGGCGTCGTACGACATCGTCCTCGTGGACGCCGACCCCGAGAACGTCATCGAGTACGTCTCGCACGGCCTCCGCCTCGCCCGCACGGGCGGCCTGGTCCTCGTGCCCCGCATCCTCGCCGGGGGCCGCGTGGCCGACCCCGTCCAGCGCGACGACATCACATCCGCCTACCGGTCGCTCGTGCAGGAGACCCAGGAGTCGTCGGCGGTGCTGGCGACCGTCTCCCCCGCGGGCGAGGGTCTGCTGCAGCTGATCCGCCTCGACGACCGCGCCTGATCGGACGCCGCTCACGCGAAGAGGGCGAGGGATCCGCGGATCCATCGCCCTCTCGGTTCCGCCGCAGCGGACCAGATTCGATCAGGCCGGGGCCACGACGGCACCGAGCACGTCGTGAAGCTCCTTGGCCTCGGCGTCGTTCACGGAGACGACCAGGCGGCCTCCTCCTTCGAGCGGAACACGCACGATGATGAGTCGTCCCTCTTTCACGGCCTCCATGGGTCCGTCTCCGGTCCTCGGCTTCATCGCTGCCATCGTGGCTCCCTTTCCTCCGGTGGTATGGGACGAGTTTATCGGGTGCGGCCGCGCCGTGGACGTCACCGGACACAATCCGCGTCGCCGCGTCGTCAGGGCACCTGCCAGAACGTACTGCCGAGGGCATACACGTGACAGATCCAGACCCACTGACCCAGCAGGCACAGCGCGAGCACGCCGAGCCGCCAGGCACGGGAGCGCGGTACCGCGACCGCTCCCCACGCCGGGCTGAGCGGCAGCAAGAGGCGGAAGGTGCTCGACTGGGGGAAGAACACCGCGAGCAGATAGAGCAGGTAGCTCGCGCTCCAGAGACGCAGATCCGGGCCGAGCGCGCGCACCTGCGGGGACAGCAGCAGCGCGGCGGCCGCGGCGAGCACGAGGACGACGAGGGCGACGGGTCCCCATCCCGGCGGCAGACCCCACAGCTCGAACCAGAAGTGCGACGCCTGCACCCATCCCTCGAAGGGCACGAAGCCCTCGACGCCGCCGACGATCCAGTGCCGTCGCCACGCGAGCTCCGTGGCGAGGTAGGCGCCGGGGTCTCCGGTCACGACGCCCGCGATCAGCTGCCAGGCGAATCCGGTGGCCGTCGCCAGCGCGCCGAGTGCCACGATGTGCACCACTTCCCTGGCGCCCAGCGGATCGGTGCGGCGGTGCCTCCAGCGAAGGATCCCGTGCAGGCCGAGGTACAGCGCGAAGGCGAGCACGCCGGGACGGGTGAACCCCAGAACGGGGATCAGCACGTACAGCCAGGCGTAGTTCCGCCGGATCGTCGCGTCCAGGGCGAGGAACAGCAGCAGCAGGAAGGGCGTCTCGGCGTATCCGACCTGGAACAGGGCGGCGAGCGGACCGGATGCGAAGAAGACGACGGCCCACAACGCGGCCGCGTTCCCGACGCGGTCGCGGAGCAGCCGATGCAGGGCGAGACAGGCCAGGTAGCCGGCACCGAGCGAGAGCACGAGGGCGCCGGCCGCCCAGGAACCGAGCACGAAGCCCAACGCCTTCGCGGCGTACGCGAACACCGGCATGAACGCCCAGGCGTTCTCGGCCACCTGCCCGTCGTCCGTCAGCGGGAGGTCCGAGGGATAGCCGTGCACGGCCACCTGCCAGTACCACTGCGCATCCCATCCGAGGACGAAGTCGATGAGTCCCGCGTCGTCGCCGAAGCGGGAGAACACCGTGGACAGGGAGGCCGCGGCGATGAGGAATCCGGTCGTCACGACCCGTGCGAGGACGTAGACGATGCCGATGCGCAGGGCGAGCGGCATCCGCGCCCAGCGCCGCGTGAGCGTCAGTGCGACGTGAGCCATGCGCGCAGACCCCGCTCGACGGCGTCGATCTGGGCGAGCGGCACGCGCTCCTCGTCGTGATGGGCGAGATGCGGGTCGCCGGGTCCGTAGTTCACGGCCGGGATGCCGAGGGCCGAGAAGCGGGCCACGTCGGTCCACCCGTACTTCGGCTGCGGCTCCGCGCCGACGGCCGCGACGAAGCGGCGCGCGATGTCGGCGTCCAGACCGGGGCGCGCGCCCTCGGCGGCATCCGTGATCTCGACGTCGAATCCGGCGAGGACCGCCCGGACGTGGGCCTCGGCGTCGGCCGCGGACTTGTTCGGCGCGAAGCGGTAGTTGACCTCGACCTCGCAGGCGTCCGGGATGACGTTGCCCGCGACCCCGCCTGCGATGCGGACCGCGCTGAGCCCCTCCCGGTAGAGCAGTCCCTCGACCATCACCTCGCGCGCCCGGTACTCGGACAGCCGAGTGAGGATGGGGGCCGCGCGATGGATCGCGTTCTCGCCGATCCAGGCCCTGGCACTGTGCGCGCGGACGCCCGTGGTCCGCACGATCGCCCGCAGCGTGCCGTTGCACCCACCCTCGACCTGTCCGTTCGACGGCTCCCCGAGGATGGCGAAGTCGGCCTGGAACAGGTCGGGCCGTGCCGCGGCGAGAAGCCCGAGGCCGTTCAGGGAGGCCGCGACCTCCTCGTTGTCGTACCACATCCAGGTCACGTCGATCGCGGGGTCGGTGAGCTCGGCGGCGAGCTTGAGCTGCACCGCGACCCCGGCTTTCATGTCGACGGTGCCCCTTCCCCACAGATGCGGCACGCCGTCGATCTCGACGTCGCGCGTGGGCAGGTTGTCGTTGAGGGGCACGGTGTCGATGTGCCCGGCGATCGCCACGCGCTGCGCTCGGCCGAGATCCGTGCGGGCGACCACCGTGTTGCCGTGGCGGATGACCTCCAGGTGCGGCAGACCGGACACGGCCTCCTCGATCAGGTCGGCCAGGGTCTTCTCATCGCCGGAGACGCTCGGGACATCGCAGATCGCGCGGGTGATGTCGGCGGAGGACGCGGTCAGATCGAGCACCATGCCCCCAGCCTACTGATGCCCGTCATGCGGGACGGGACACCGTCGTCGGCGCGATACCGTGGAGGCATGAGCGACGCACGATCTGTCTGGGGACTGGGCCTGACGACCACCGCGAGCGACGGCACGGTCCTCGACGCGTGGTACCCGGAGGTCCGCTCGTCCGCGCCGTCCGCGGACGAGGTCGCCACCGCCCGCACCGCGCTCGACGCGCAGACGGGCCAGGACGAGCGGCGTGACGTGACCATCGCGGTCGTCGAGCTCACGATCGATCTGGACGCGGCTCCGGCCTCCACGGCGGACGCCTATCTGCGCCTGCACGCCCTGTCGCACCTGCTCGTGCGGCCGAACGCCCTCAACCTGGACGGCATCTTCGGTCATCTGCCGAACGTCGCCTGGACCAATGCCGGCCCCCTGCTCCCCGCCGATGCGGCGCGCCTGCGCCCGCAGCTCCAGCGCGCCGGGATCCAGATTCAGGGTCTGGACAAGTTCCCCCGCCTCACCGACTACGTGCAGCCCGCCGGGGTGCGCATCGCCGACGCCTCGCGCGTGCGGCTGGGCGCCCACCTCTCCCCGGGCACCACCGTCATGCACGAGGGCTTCGTGAACTTCAACGCCGGAACCCTCGGCGCCTCGATGGTCGAGGGTCGTATCTCGCAGGGCGTGGTGGTCGGCGACGGCAGCGACATCGGCGGCGGGGCCTCGATCATGGGCACGCTCTCCGGTGGCGGGTCGCACCGTGTGTCGATCGGCGCCCGCACGCTGCTCGGCGCGAACGCCGGCATCGGCATCTCCCTCGGCGACGACTGCGTCGTGGAGGCCGGGCTCTACGTCACCGCCGGCACGAAGATCGTCCTCGCCGACGGCCCCGCGACCGCCGACGGCGGACGGAAGACCGTCAAGGGCGCCGATCTCTCGGGTGAGGACGGCCTGCTCTTCCGTCGCAACTCCCTCACGGGCGCCGTCGAGGCCGTCCGCCGGGCCGGTGTCGGCGTGACGCTCAACGAAGCGCTCCACGCCTGACAGCGCACCTGCAGCCTTCGACCGGTCGCCGCTGGTAGACTGGGGTCGTTGCCCGCGCCGCCGGCCGGTCAGCATCGTCGTCGTCTAGGGGTCTCCGAGGACCGAAGCGAGCGCCCGCGCTCCCCTCTCCAGCCCGAACTGGCCATTCGCACGGCGAACGGACGCGCACTCGCTGCGTCTTCGCCCACCTCACCCCACTATCCCGCGCCGTTCTCGTGCGCTGACGGAGTTCTCTGCATGTCTTCCTTCCTCGATCTCGGCGTTCCCGCCGAGCTCGCCACCGTTCTCGCCGCCTCCGGAAAGACCGAGGCGTTCGCCATCCAGCGCGACACCCTGCCCGACTCGCTCGCCGGCCGTGACCTCCTCGGCCGCGGACGCACGGGCAGCGGCAAGACCATCGCCTTCGCGCTTCCGCTCGTCGCCCGCCTGGCTGCGTCCGGCCACAAGCGCCGCTCCGGCCTGCCGCGCGGCCTCGTGCTCGCCCCCACCCGCGAGCTGGCCACCCAGATCGCCGCGACCGTCGCCCCCCTGGCCGAGGCCGTCGGGCTGCGCGTCACCACCGTGTTCGGCGGTGTCAGCCAGCGTCCGCAGGAGCAGGCGCTGCAGGGCGGCGTCGACATCGTCGTCGCCTGCCCCGGCCGTCTGGAAGACCTCATGAAGCAGCAGATCGTGCGTCTCAGCGCGATCGAGGTCACCGTGCTGGACGAGGCCGACCACATGGCCGACCTCGGCTTCCTCCCCGGCGTCACCCGCATCCTCTCGGCGACCCCCGCCGACGGTCAGCGCCTGCTGTTCAGCGCGACGCTGGACCGCGGCATCGACACCCTCGCCCGCCGGTTCCTCACGAACGCCGTCAGCCACGAGGTCGACGAGGCGAGCGTGCCCGTCGGCGAGATGACCCACCGGGTGCTCGTCGTCGACTCCCCGGAGAACAAGACCGTGCTGGTGCGCGACCTCGCCTCCGGCACGGGCCGCCGCATCCTCTTCACGCGCACCAAGCACCAGGCGAAGAAGCTCGCCAAGCAGCTCACCGCCGCCGGCATCCCGGCCGTCGACCTGCACGGCAACCTGTCCCAGAACGCGCGCGAGCGCAACCTCGGCGCCTTCTCCGCCGCTCCTGAGGACGGCGGCGTCCGCGTCCTCGTCGCGACCGACGTCGCGGCCCGCGGTGTGCACGTCGACAACGTCGACCTCGTCGTCCATGTCGACCCGCCCGTCGAGCACAAGGCGTACCTGCACCGTTCCGGACGCACGGCTCGGGCCGGCGCGGCCGGCACCGTCGTCACCGTCGTCCTGCCCGAGCAGCGCCGCGACGTGAAGGATCTGCTGCGCAAGGCCGCGATCACGGCACCGCTGGAGAACCTCACCACCGACGCCGTCACCGAGCTCGTCCCGGAGCGGGCACCGCACGTGCGGCCCGCGCCCCCGCAGCCGCAGCAGCAGCGCTCCGCGAAGCAGCGGCCGGCGGGTGGCGAGAGAAGCACCGCGACCACCCCGCCGTCCCGCCGCCGTCGTCGTCCCCGCGCCGCGGGCCAGGGCGGCGCGTCGGGCTCGCAGCGTCAGGGCGGCCAGGGCCGTCAGGGCACGCGTGGAGCCCAGGGACGCTGATCCCGGCTCGTGCCTGACAACAGCGAAGGCCCCCTCGCACTCCGGTGCGAGGGGGCCTTCAGCGTCTGCGGCGCAGCGCTCAGCGCGTCGGGAAGGCGCGCTCCGGCGACCCGGTGTAGAGCTGCTGCGGGCGGCCGATCTTGGTCTGCGGGTCGAGCTGCAGCTCGCGCCACTGGGCGAGCCAGCCGGGAAGACGGCCGATCGCAAAGAGGACGGTGAACATGCGCGTGGGGAATCCCATCGCCTTGTAGATCACGCCGGTGTAGAAGTCGACGTTCGGATACAGGCGCCGCTCACGGAAGTAGTCGTCGGCGAGGGCGATCTCCTCGAGCTCCTTCGCGAGGTCCAGCAGCGGATCCGTGACGCCGAGCGAGCTCAGCACCTCGTCTGCGGCCTCCTTGACGAGCTTGGCGCGCGGGTCGTAGTTCTTGTAGACCCGGTGCCCGAAGCCCATCAGCTTCACGCCCTCTTCCTTGTTCTTCACCCGCTCGACGAACCGGGAGACACTCTGACCCGAGTCGCGGATCTGCCCGAGCATGGTGAGGACGGCCTCGTTCGCACCGCCGTGCAGGGGTCCGGACAGGGCCTGGATGCCGGCCGAGACGGAGGCGAACTGGTTGGCACCGGTCGAGCCGACGAGACGGACGGTGGAGGTCGAGGCGTTCTGCTCGTGGTCCTCGTGCAGGATGAGCAGCAGTTCGAGGGCCTTCACCATGGTCGGGTTGATCTCGTACGGCTCGGAGTTCACGCCGAAGTTCAGCTTCAGGAAGTTCTCCACGAAGCCGAGCGAGTTGTCCGGGTAGAGGAACGCCTGGCCGACGCTCTTCTTGTGCGCGTAGGCGGCGATCACCGGGAGCTTGGCGAGCATGCGGATGGTGTTCAGCTCGACGTGCTCGGGGTCGTGCGGGTCGGTCTGGCCCTCGTAGTACGTCGACAGAGCGGCGACGGCGGACGACAGCACCGACATGGGGTGCGCGGTGTGCGGCAGCGCGGAGAAGAAGCGCTTGAGGTCTTCGTGCAGCAGTGTGTGGCGACGGATCTTCTCGTCGAACTCGGCCAGCTCCGTGGCGGACGGCAGCTCTCCGTAGATGAGCAGCCAGGCGACCTCGAGGTAGCTGGTGCTGCCGGCGAGCTGCTCGATCGGATAGCCGCGGTACCGCAGGATGCCCTTGTCACCGTCGATGAACGTGATGTCCGACTTGGTGGAGGCCGTGTTGACGAAGCCGTAGTCGAGCCCCGTGAGGCCGGTCTGACGGGTCAGCGTCGAGAAGTCGATGCTGTCGTGGCCCGCGGTGCCGCGGACCAGGGGGAATTCGGCGGTGGTGTCGCCGATCGTCAGCTTCGCCGTCTGGTCTGCCGCAGCGCTCACGCGGACCTCCTCCTTCTGTCTGATCGCCCCGGCGTCGCGGGCGTCAGCAAGTTCTTGATCAAGCCGGAACTGGCGATCTCTCGGGCGCTGAGCGCCTGGCCGGGTGCCGACCGAATCGCCTTTACAGCCTAGTCGTCACACAGGCCTACTGTGACAACCGCCAAAGGGATCGGCACAGCAGGGAGGGTTCCTACAGATCCGCTCCGCGCAGACGCCGAGCCGCCTCGGCGACGAGGTCCGTTGGCGCCGTCAGCGACAGCCGCACATGCTCGGGGGACGACGCTCCGTAGAAGTGCCCTGGTCCGGCGAGGATCCCGAGGTCGGCGAGACGCGCCATCGACTCCCAGGCGTCGCGTCCCTCCGTCGCCCAGAGATAGAGCCCGGCCTGCGACCCGTCGATGCGGAAGCCGGCCGCCTCGACGGCGGGGAGCAGCAGGGCGCGCCGCTCACGGTAGAGCTCCTTCTGCGCCACGACGTGCGCCTCGTCACCGAGGGCGACCACCATCGCCTGCTGGACGGGCGCAGGCGGCATGAGGCCGAGATGCTTGCGCGCGGTGAGGAGCTCGCCGACCACGCGGGCGCATCCGGCGACGAAGGCCGCGCGGTATCCCGCGAGGTTGGACTGCTTGCTCAACGAATAGACGCTGAGGAGGTTCGCCCGTGTGCCGCCGGTCACCCGGGGGTCGAGCACGGACGGGATGGGCTCGTCCGCCCAGGGGCCGTCCCATCCCAGTTCGGCGTAGCACTCGTCGCTCGCCAGCACGGCGCCCAGCTCCCGAGCCCGCTGCACGGCCACGGCGAGCTCGTCGACGGTCCACGTGCGGCCGTCCGGGTTGCCGGGGGTGTTGATCCAGATGAGCTTCGCGCCCTCCGGCCACTCCGCCGGGTCGTCGGCCGCCAGGGGCGTCGCCCCCGCCACCCGCGCGCCGACCTCGTACGTCGGGTAGGCGACGCGGGGATGCACGACGATGTCTCCGGCACCGAGCCCCAGCAGCGTGGGCAGGAGCGCGACGAGCTCCTTGGAGCCGATCGTCGGCAGCACGTTGTCGACTCGGAGGTCCGGGACATCGCGGCGGCGGGCGTACCAGTCGACGATCGCCTCCCGGAGCGCGGGGGTGCCGACGGTCTGCGGATAGGCATGGGCGTCAGTCGCCTCGGCGAGGGCCTGACGGATGACCTCCGGCGTGGGATCGACCGGCGAGCCGACGGAGAGGTCGACGAGACCGTCCGGGTACCGGGCGGCGCGCTCGCGGTAGGGGACCACGGCGTCCCAGGGGTAGTCGGCGAGGTCGCGGACGCTCACGGAGCGTGCCTACTCGCCCTGCGGCGGGAGCGCGGCGATGATCGGGTGGTCGAACGGGTAGACGCCGACCTTGGCGGCGCCGCCGGGCGAGCCGATCTCGTCGAAGAACTCGACGTTGGCCTTGTAGTAGTCCTGCCACTCGTCGGGGAGGTCGTCCTCGTAGTAGATCGCCTCGACGGGGCACACCGGCTCGCACGCCCCGCAATCCACGCACTCGTCCGGGTGGATGTAGAGCGACCGTTCGCCCTCGTAGATGCAGTCAACGGGGCACTCGTCGATGCAGGCGCGATCCTTGACATCGACGCACGGGAGGGCGATCACATACGTCACCCCCTCAGTCTACGACCCGTGGACCTCGGGTTCCTCCGCGGAGGGCGTGGCGGGGCGGACCGGCTGCCGGGAGAACGACGGCCACGCGATGACGAGCAGCACGATGCCGGCGGCGAGATAGGTCCAGATGCGCCCGGCGAGGGTGTCCTGCACGACGACGGAGCCACCGGGACCGACGCCCGAGATGAGCACGATCATGGCCAGCATCCCGAGACCGGCGGCGACCGCGGCCCCCCGGTCGTGGGTGAGCGCCCGCACGGCGATGAGGATCGCGGCACATGCGACAGCGGCGACGATCAGGCCGATCGGGATCGGCCCCCACATGACGCTGTGCGCGATGGTTCCCGCGACGCCGTAGACCCCGCCCACCAGGGCAGCGGCCACCCAGGACAGCACCCTCGACAACCACTTCCCGCGCACCCCCCGATCCTACCCGGGCGGTGCCCGGCGAGACGACGGCTCAGGCGGCGAGACCGGACAGCCGCAGCAGCGCGGCGACGAGGGCGGCGGACGCCACCACCACGAGGAACGACTGCCGCAGCCAGAGGAGTCCCGCCGCGACGAGCAGGGCGGGCACGCGCGCGTCCACGGTGATCGCCTGCCCGTCACCGAGGGACTGCACCGCGACGAGGGCGGCGAGCAGCGCGACGGTGAGGAGGTCGGAGATGCGGGCGGGGCGCGGCGCCTCGAGCACCTTCGGCGGCACGAGATAGCCCACGGCCTTCAGCGCGAGGCAGATCAGGGCGGCGAGGAGGATGGCGCTCCAGAGGCTCATGCGCCCCCCTCCCCTTCGCCGACGCTCGCGGGACGCGGTGTCCCCAGCCAGTTCAACCACCCGACGACGATCGCGACGACAGCGGCGACGAGCACCGGGAGCCCCGGCATGAGGAACGGCGTGAGGGCTGCCGCGATCACGGCGGCCGCGATCCCGACGGCGACGGCCTGCCGCTCACGCAGACGCGGCCACAGCAGGGCGAGGAAGGCCGCAGCCGCCGCGGCGTCCAGCCCCCAGGCCTTCGGGTCGCCGAGCACGTCGCCGACCAGCGCGCCGACGAGGGTGGTGAGGTTCCAGCCGAGGAAGATGCCGACCCCCGTGACCCAGAAGCCCACCCGGCGCAGGCGCTGATCGTCCTGCGCGATCGCCACGGCGGTGGACTCGTCGATGGTGAAGTGCGCGGCGGCCGCTCGCCGTGCCGGTCCGCCCCCGATGAGCGGCGACATGCGCATCCCGTAGGCGACGTTGCGCACGCCGAGGAGTGCCGCCGATGCGATCGCCGAAGGCAGGGCGGCCAGGCCACCGGCGGCGAACACCCCCACGAACGCGAACTGCGATCCCCCGGTGAACATCAGGAGGCTGAGCACGCACGTCTGCCAGACGTCGAGTCCCGCGGCGACGGCGAGCGCGCCGAAGGAGATGCCGTAGGCGCTCGTGGCGAGCACGACGCCGAGCGCCTCGCGCCACACCTCACGCTCAGCGGTCACCGGGTCCCACTCCACCGCGACGTTCGCTTCACTGAACACACGATCATCATTCTGAACATGGCGATCCGTATAGTCAAGCGAACGATCGTTTGCCATGATGAACGCATGGAGGATCTCCGCACCCGCATCGCCCGCACGCTCCGCCGCGAGCGCGAGGCCGCGAACCTGTCCGTCTCCGAACTCGCCCGACGGGCCGGGATCTCGAAGGCCACGGTCTCGCAGCTCGAGAGCGGTGCCGGCAATCCGAGCGTGGAGACGCTGTGGGCGCTGGGCGTCGCGCTCGGCGTGCCCTTCGCGGTGCTCGTCGACCAGCAGGCCAACGCCCCGACCCTCATCCGCGCCGACGACCTCGCGGGCGTGCCGTCCTCCGCCGCGGCCTACAGCGCCACCCTGCTCTCCGCGAGCCCTCCGGGTGCCCGGAGGGACGTCTACCTGATCCAGGCGGAGCCCGGCGACCCCCGCCGGTCCGACCCCCACCACGCGGGCACGGTCGAGCACGTGATCCTCATCGCCGGGCAGGCACGGGTCGGTCCCCCCGACGATGCCGTGGTGCTGAACCCCGGCGACTACCTGACCTATGCCGGCGACGTCGCGCACGTCTTCGAGGCGGTCGAGCCCGGCACGAGCGCCGTCCTCATCTCCGAGCTGCGCTGAGGTTCACTCCCCCGGCCCCGTCGGCGACGGGTCGGGGATCTCGTGCGGTCGGTACTGCGGCAGGCGCGACGCGGGCAGGATCGCGAGCGCGCTCACCGCGGCGAGGATCAGAAGGCCGAGCTTGAGCGTGCGCAGCCGCGACTCCTCGTTCACGGCGACCGCGGCGTCGACCTGTTCCGGCGTCGCGTCCGTGATCTCCAGCACCGCACGCAGCTCGTCGTTGCTGATGAAGTTCACCTCGTTCAGATCGACCTGCGACACCAGCGACGGCGGCAGCTCGGGATGTTCCACGACCGCGCGGCCGACGTTGAGCGCGAGCAGGGACACCAGCAGCGCCCCGGCGAGCGCGGTCCCCACGGCGGAGGCCAGGTTCTGCGTGGTGCCGCGCAGCGACCCGACGTCGCCGGCGAGCTCGGGCGGCGCCGCCGTCACCAGTACGTTGAACACCAGGGTGACGAGGGCGCCCTGGCCGATGCCGAACACGACGAGCCCGGCGATGGTCGGCACCGTCTCCCAGTTGTTCGTCACCACGACCGACAGCCAGACGAGCGCCGCCGTGGTGAGGATGAACCCGAACACGCCGATCGTCCGCGGCGGGTATCGCCTGTAGAAGCGCACGACGAGCGTCGCCGTGATGAACACCGTGAGGTTGAACGGCATCATCGCCAGGGCCGTATCGAACGGCGTGCGTCCCTGGACGATCTGGATGTACAGCGGCACCGTGAAGTTCACGCAGGCCTCGAGGGCGACGACGATGAACATGGCGTACACCGCGGCGCGCTCTCGCGACGAGCCCAGCACGGTCAGGTCGATCAGCGGCACCTTCCCCTCGGCCATCCGCCGCCGGGTCCACAGGAAGAACCCCTGGCCCAGGATGATGCCCAGGACGATGAAGATCGGGGCGGGCGAGAGTCCGAGGACGGAGAACGGCGCGGACGGCGCCGCCGCGAGTGCTCCCCAGCTGTTCAGGTTGTTGAACCCGAGGGTGAGCAGCACGATCGCCGCGCCGATGAGGAGGGCGGCGACGAGATCGATGCGGATCGCCGCGTCCCCGCGGTCGCCGCGCAGCGTGAAGCTCAGGGCGAAGACCGCCACGGCGATCGCCAGCACGATGACGAACAGCGGACGCCACCCGACGAGGGTGCCGAGCGTCCCTCCGATGAGGAAGGCGCTGACGCCGGAGATCGCGCGTGCCGAGCCGATCGCTCCGATCGCGGTGGCCTGCTGCGGTCCCCGGTAGTTCTCGGCGATCAGGGCCACGATCGAGGGGACGATGATCGCGGCGGCCGCACCCGCGACAGCCTGCCCGGCGATGGCCCACCAGACGGTCGGGGCGAGGAGCATCATCACGGCGGACCCGGCGAAGAGCGCGACGACGACGCGGAAGATCAGCACCCAGCCGACGCGCTGCCCGAGTTTGGCACCGGTCATCACGAGCGCGGCGACGGCGAGGCCGTACATCACGATCGTCGTGCTCGCGATGGTCGGCGGTACGCCGAAGTCGGCCACCATGCCGCCGAGCGAGATCGGCAGCGCCGCGACGTTGAAGGACATGAGCACCTGCGCGAGGAACAGGCTGACCATCGGCAGCCAGGACGTCTTCACGGGTGCGGGAGCCGTGCGGGTCATGAGCGCTCTCCTTCCGACGACGACGAGGCGCCCGCCCCGCCGGCATGCTCACGGGCGGGCGCGGAGGCGAAGAGGTTCAGCCCGAGCGACCGCGACAGGTGTCCGATCGCCATCTGCGACCGGATCGAGTTGCCCGCCTCGTCCAGGCGGGGTGAGAACCCGGCGACGGCGCCCTTGCCAGGAGAGACCGCGACGAGGCCGCCGGCGACACCCGACTTGGCGGGCAGACCGATCTCGAACAGCCAGTCGCCCGACCGCTCGTACAGCCCGCTCGCCGCGACGACGGCCAGCGTGTCACGGCAGACGTCCGCGGAGACCACCCGCTCCCCCGTCACCGGGTTCACTCCGCCGTCGGCGAGCGTGGCCCCCATGACGGCGAGGTCGTGCGCGGTGACCGCCAGCGCGCACTGCCGGGTGTAGACGTCGACGATCTCATCGGGGTCGCCGGCGAGCCGGCCGTAGCTGCGCAGCAACCAGCCCAGGGCCCGGTTGCGCTCGTTCGACCCCGCCTCGGACGCGTAGACCTCGCCGTCCAGGCTCAGGGGCCGTCCGGCGAAGGCGGACAGCCCCTCGCGGACACGCTCCCACTGCTCCACCGCCGTGGCGCCCGGCATGAGCGCCGTGGTGGCGATCGCCCCGGCGTTGACCATGGGGTTGCGCGGATGCCCGTCGTTGAGCTCCAGCGCCACGACCGAGTTGAAGGCGAGCCCGGTGTTGTTCACACCCACGATCTCGCGGACCCGCTCGTGGCCGTGCTCCTGGATGGCCAGCGCATAGACGAACATCTTCGAGATCGACTGGATGGAGAACGGGTGCAGGGCGTCTCCGGCGTCGTGGATGCCGCCGCCCACCTCGATCACCGCGAGCCCGAAGAGCTCCGGATCGACCGCGGCGAGCACGGGGATGTAGTCCGCCACCTGGCCGGACACCTCGTCCGCGTACCGGGCGTGGGCCTCGCGGACGAGCTCGTCCACCCGCTCCCACCCGGGCAGCGTGCCCGTGGAGACCTCCTGAGGGACATCGAGCCAGACGGTGGGATCGAGCACCACTCCTCCTCGGAATCGCGACGCCCCCAGCCGTCTCCCTGACACGGTAGCGCCCGTGTCGGGTGACGGCTAGGGGCAGATCCTCCGCGAGGAGCCGGCTCTGCGGCTCAGTACCAGTTCATGGCCTGGGAGTGTCCCCAGGCGCTGCACGGGGTGCCGTAGGCGTCGGCGATGTACTTCAGGCCCCAGGCGATCTGGGTGGCGGCGTTCGTCTGCCAGTCGGCGCCCGCCGTGGCCATCTTGCTGCCGGGCAGCGCCTGCGGGATGCCGGTCGCTCCCCCGTCGTTGTTGTACGCCTGGTAGTTCCAGCCGGACTCCTTGTTCCACAGCGAGTTCAGGCAGGAGAACTGGTCGCCACCCCAGCCGTAGCGGTCCGCCATCATCTGCTGCGCCGTGGCCCGAGCGCCGTCCGGTGTGTTCGCGGAGGCGAGTGCAGCCGCCGCAGCCGCCGCCTTCTCCTCGGCCGCGCGGGCGGCGTCGTCGGCCGCCTTCTTCTCCTGCGCGGCGGTGAAGGCCTTCTGGAGGTCAGCCGTGGCGGTCACGACCTTCTCGGTCTCCGCCTCGGCCTGCTCGGCCGTCACGGTGATCAGGACCAGCGGGAGCGTGGATCGGTCGGCGAGGGTCTCCAGGTCGTCTTCGAGCGCGGTGGTGTCGACGGGCGCCGCGGCGCTCACGTCGAGGCCCGACTCGGCGACCTCCGCGGTCAGGCTCTTCGCCGCGACGACCGCGTCGGTTCCGTCCGAGACCGTCATGACGGCCTGGTCGGCGATGCGGGTGAGCGGCTCGGAGCCCAGGTTCTGGCTCGTAACGGCAGAGGCGGTGTCGGAGCGCTCGGCCCCGGCTGCCGGGGCGGAGGCGAGGCCGACGCTGAGGGTGATGCCGACGAGCGCGGCCGTGGCGGCACCGAGGGCGATCAGGGGTGTACGGGTGACAGTGGCGCGGGCGGCTGCCGCGTCGGAGGCGCGCCGGAGCGCACGGGTCTTCTGAAGCAAGGCTGTGACTTTCGGGTCGTCGTACGCCCTTTCAGGGGACTCATCGGGAGCTCGCCCCGGGCGCAAGTGAACGAGTCTGCGCCATCAACCTGAACGAAAACTAGCCCTCACCTGGGATTTTCATGAGAGAGGGCCCCACGCGGCCAGATGGCGGCGTGGGGCCCTCTCGAGAGGAGTGCGAGACGATCAGGCGTTCGCGTCCTGACGCTTGAGGCGCGAGGCCTCGCGACCACGGACGGTCTGGTCGAGGATCACCTTGCGGATGCGGACGACCTCGGGCGTGACCTCGACGCATTCGTCGTCACGGGCGAACTCGAGGCTCTCCTCGAGGGTCAGCACGCGCGGGGGCGTCATCGACTCGAACGTGTCGGAGCTGGCCGCACGCATGTTGGTGAGCTTCTTCTCCTTGGTGATGTTCACGTCCATGTCGTCGGCGCGGGAGTTCTCGCCGATGACCATGCCCTCGTAGACCTCCTGCGTGGGCTGCACGAAGAACGACATGCGCTCCTGCAGGGCGATCATCGCGAACGGGGTGACGACACCCTGGCGGTCGGCGACGATCGAGCCGTTCTGGCGCGTCGTGATGGAACCGGCCCACGGCTCGTAGCCGTGCGAGATCGCGTTCGCGATGCCGGTGCCGCGGGTCGTGGTGAGGAACTCGCTGCGGAAGCCGATCAGACCGCGCGACGGGACGATGAACTCCATGCGCACCCAGCCGGTGCCGTGGTTGGTCATGTTCTCCATGCGGCCCTTGCGGTTCGCGAGGAGCTGCGTGATCGCGCCGAGGTGCTCCTCCGGCGTGTCGATGGTCAGGTGCTCGAACGGCTCATAGGTCTTGCCGTCGATCTTCTTGGTGACCACCTGCGGCTTGCCCACGGTGAGCTCGAAGCCCTCACGACGCATGTTCTCGACGAGGATGGCGAGGGCCAGCTCGCCGCGGCCCTGCACCTCCCACGCATCCGGGCGCCCGATGTCGACGACCTTGAGCGAGACGTTTCCGATGAGCTCCTTGTCGAGACGGTCCTTGACCATGCGCGCCGTGAGCTTGTGCCCCTTGACCTTGCCCATGAGGGGCGAGGTGTTGGTGCCGATCGTCATCGAGATGGCGGGGTCGTCGACCGTGATCGCGGGAAGCGGGCGGACGTCCTCCGGGTCGGCGATGGTCTCGCCGATGGTGATGTTCTCGAAACCGGCGATCGCGACGATGTCGCCGGGGCCGGCCGACTCGGCCGGGTAGCGCTCGAGAGCGCGGGTCTTGAGCAGCTCGGTGACGCGCGCGTTGCTCGTGGTGCCGTCGGCACGCACCCAGGCCACCGTCTGGCCCTTCTTGAGCGTGCCGTTGAAGACGCGCAGCAGGGCGAGGCGGCCGAGGAACGGGCTGGAGTCGAGGTTCGTGACCCAGGCCTGCAGCGGAGCCTCGTCGTCGTACGCCGGAGCGGGGACGTGCTCGAGGATCGCTTCGAACAGGGGCTCGAGGTCGTCGTTGTCGGGCAGCGCTCCATCGGCGGGACGGTTCCGCGATGCAGCGCCGGCGCGACCGGAGGCGTAGACCACCGGCACGTCGAGCAGCGCGTCGACGTCGAGGTCCGGCACGTCGTCGACCAGGTCGGAGGCGAGGCCCAGCAGCAGGTCGTGCGCCTCCTCCTCGACCTCGGCGATCCGGGCGTCCGGACGGTCGGTCTTGTTGACCAGGAGGATGACGGGGAGCTTGGCCTCGAGCGCCTTGCGCAGCACGAAGCGGGTCTGCGGCAGCGGGCCCTCGCTCGCGTCGACGAGGAGCACGACGCCGTCGACCATCGACAGGCCGCGCTCGACCTCACCACCGAAGTCGGCGTGGCCGGGGGTGTCGATCACGTTGATCGTGATCTCCTTGCCGTCGGCGTGCTTGCCCTTGTAGGTGATCGCCGTGTTCTTGGCGAGGATCGTGATGCCCTTCTCGCGCTCCAGGTCGTTGGAGTCCATCGCGCGCTCCTCCACGTGCGAGTGGTCGCCGAAGGAGCCCGTCTGGCGGAGCATCGCGTCGACGAGCGTGGTCTTGCCGTGGTCGACGTGGGCGACGATTGCGACGTTGCGGAGGTCAGAGCGGAGGGCGTGCGCCATACAAGGGTCCTCAAAGAGTGTGGGGTTGCGCCGGGAAGCCGACGTTCCAGGATAACGTACGCGCGGATCGGGTTCCTGAACGCACGTCGTACCATCGTCCCGTGACCCTCCCCGACCCGACTCCCCCGGTCCCGCAGACGTCCTCGACCGCGCCGAGGCGGAGCCACGAGCCGCGCGAAGGCTCAGGGCGGCTGTGGTGGGAGATCGCCATCGTGCTGGCCCTGGGTCTCGGTCAGTCCGCGATCTACGCGATCGTGCAGCTCGCCTATCGACTCACGGACGACACGCCCCTCGCGGATCAGACGGCCACCCTCAACCCCTCCCGCAGCGACCGGGAGGTCTTCGACCTCATCTATCAGGTGCTGTCGATCGGCTTCGGGCTGGTGCCTGTGCTCCTCGTCTGCTTCCTGTTGTGGCAGCGCCGCCGCCCCCACCTGGAGCGGCTGGGACTCGACGGCACACGGGTGGCGGCCGACATCGGCCGCGGCGCGCTCCTCGTCCTCGCGATCGGCGCGCCGGGACTGGCGCTCTACTTCGGCGGCCGGGCCCTCGGACTCTTCGTCGCCGTGAACCCGGCGGGCCTCGACGCCCATTGGTGGACCGTGCCGATCCTGCTGCTCGCCGCCGCGCGCGCGTCGCTGCAGGAGGAGTTCGTCGTGCTCGGGTACCTGTTCGCCCGCCTGCGGCAGCTGGGGTGGTCGCCATGGACGATCATCGTCTCGACCTCGGTGCTCCGCGCGACGTACCACCTCTATCAGGGGCCCGGCGCCTTCATCGGCAACCTCGCGATGGGGCTGCTCTTCGGATGGCTCTACCACCGCACCGGTCGGCTGCTGCCGTTCCTGGTGGCGCACTTCCTCATCGACGCGGCGGCCTTCGTCGGCTACCCCTGGGCCGCGGCCACCTGGCCCGCCCTGTTCGGTCTTCCCGGCTGAGGCCCGCTCAGCCGAGGTTGACGACGACGAGCGCCGCGACGGCCCACAGCACGATCACCGCGAGGGCGATGAGGGCCGGGCCGTCCCAGCTGCGTCGGATCGGCGCGTCCGCCGTCGAGGGAGCCGCGGTCCACAGATCGCGGATGCCCGTGAGCACCCGGAGCGCGGACGGCACCTCCGGCTCGGCGTCCTCCTCGCGGGAGCGACGAGGCGGACGCGCCTTGGCCGGTCCGCCCCAGCAGCTCAGGGTACGGCCGTCGTCCAGCGTGAACTCGAGCTGCCACCGCATGTCGATGTCCTGCACGTGCGCCCAGCCGAAGGTCGTGCGACGCAGCAGGTTCTGCACCACGGCCCCCTCCTGATCCACGCGGACGAAGGAGACGAAGGCCGTCTCGTACACGATCCACAGGCCGAGCAGCAGCCAGGGCGCCACGAGCAGCGCCTGCACGATGCTGCCATTGACGACGGTGTCGCCCAGCAGGAACAGCACGAGCAGGATGCTGAGCACGAAGACGACGGTGCCCGAGGGCGCACGGAAGGTCCGTGCGCCCTCGGGGTGTCCGGGAGACGCCACCTCAGAGGCCGCCGAGCGGGATCGACGCACCCGGGATCGCCTGCAGCAGACGATCCGTGTACTCCTCCTGCGGGTTCGCGAAGATCTCGTCGACCGTCCCCTGCTCGACCACCTTGCCCTTCTCCATGACGCAGACCAGGTCACTGGAGACCCGGACGACCGCGAGGTCGTGCGTGATGAAGAGGTAGGTGAGGTCGAGCTCGGACTGCAGGTCGGCGAGGAGCTTCAGGATCTGATCCTGCACGAGCACGTCGAGCGCCGACACCGCCTCGTCGAGGACGATGATGTCGGGCTTGAGCGCCAGCGCACGCGCGATCGCGACGCGCTGACGCTGTCCGCCGGAGAGCTCGTTCGGATAGCGCGTGGCCAGCGCCTGCGGCAGGGCGACCTGCTCCAGGAGCTCCTCCACACGGGCGCGATGCGAGGCCCGGTCGCCGACGCCGTGGATCTGCAGCGGCTCCGCGATGGTGTTGCCGATGTTCCGCAGCGGATCCAGGGACCCATATGGGTCCTGGAACACCGGCTGCATGCGCCGGCGGAGTCCGAACGACTGCGCGTTCGACAGGTGGGACACGTCCTGCCCGTCGATCTCGATCGTCCCGCTCGTCGGCTCCTCCAGCTTGAGGACCATCTTCGCGACCGTGGACTTCCCCGAACCCGACTCGCCGACGAGGGCCAGCGTCTTTCCGCGCGGGATCTCGAACGACACGTCGTCCACCGCCCGGAACGCCTCGCTGCGGAAGTTGCCCTGCCGGATCTTGTAGTCCTTGGTCAGCCCGGCCACGCGGACCGTCGGCGGGATGTCGGCCAGGTCGTCGAGCGTCTCGATGCCCCGGTCCTCCACCACCGCCTGGATCCGCTGCGAGGCGACGCTGGGCGCCGCAGCGACCAGTCGCTTCGTGTACGGGTGCTGCGGGTTCTCCAGGATCTGCCGGCTGGGGCCCGCCTCGACGATGTTGCCGCCGTTCATGACGATGATCTTCTCGGCGCGTTCGGCCGCGAGTCCCAGGTCGTGCGTGATCAGCAGCACCGAGGTGCCCTTATCGCGCGTGAGCGACGCCATGTGGTCGAGGATGACCCGCTGCACCGTCACGTCGAGAGCCGAGGTCGGCTCGTCGGCGATGAGGAGCTTCGGGTCGGCCGCGAGACCGATCCCGATCAGCGCCCGCTGGCGCATACCGCCGGAGAACTGGTGCGGATACTGGTGCAGGCGACGCTCGGCATCCGCCAGCCCGGCCTGCTGCAGCACCTCGATCGTCCGCGCCTTCGCGGCGGCGCGCCCCTGGGCGACGCCGTTCGCGCGGACGGCCTCCTTCACCTGGAAGCCGATGCTCCACACGGGGTTCAGGCTCGACATCGGGTCCTGCGGGACGAAGCCGATGTCTCGACCGCGCACCGCCTCCATGTCGCGCCGGCTCAGCCCGGTCAGCGGGCGTCCCTCCAGCGTGATGGACCCGCCCGTGATCGTCCCCGTGCCCGGGAGCAGGTCGACGATGGCGGTCGCCGTGGTCGACTTGCCCGAGCCGGACTCGCCGACGATGGCCACGGTCTCACCGGGCATCACATCGAACGTGATCCCGTGCAGGACCTCGCGCATCCCGTCCTGCGTGCGGAACGCGACGGTGAGGTCGCGCACGCTCAGCAATGGGATCTGTGGGGTGTTGCGGTCGCTCATCGGCGAGCCCTCGCCTTCGGGTCGATGGCGTCTCGGATGAGCTCGCCGAGGCTCACGAAAGCGAGCACCGCGAGGGTGAGCGCGATCGACGGATAGATGAGGGACATCGGAGCGACGCGCAGAGCCGCCTGCGCCTGGCTGATGTCCTTACCCCAGGAGACGACGGTGCCGTCGAGCCCGACGCCCAGGAACGACAGCGTCGCCTCGGCCACGATGGCGGCGGCGAGGCCGAGCGTCGACACGACCAGCAGCGGTGCGATCCCGTTGGGAACGACGTGGGTCACCAGCGTCTTGAACTGCGACAGCCCCAGGGCGCGCGATGCCATGACGAAGTCCGCCTGACGCACCCGCAGGATCTCGGCACGCACGACGCGAGCCGTCGAGGCCCAGGAGAACCCGCCGATGGCGAGCGCGAGCGTCCACACCGACCGGTAGTCCGACAGCACCGTCATCACGACGAGCGCGGCGAGGATGTACGGGATCGCGAAGAAGATGTCGCCCACGCGGGAGAGGAGGGCATCGAGCCAGCCGCCGTAGAAACCGGCGATCGCTCCCATGATCAGGCCGAGGACCGCGGAGATCACGGTCGCGATCAGTCCGACGGCGAGCGAGGTCTGCGCACCCCACACGACACGCGCGTAGATGTCGCATCCCTGGAAGTTGTAGCCGAGCGGATGACCCGCGGTGGGTCCCTCGTTGCTGTACGTCAGTTCGCACACGCGCGGATTGACCTGTGTGAACAGCGTCGGCCAGAACGACATCAGCACGAACACGGCGGCGAGGAACACGGCGAACCAGAACAGCGGACGACGGCGCAGGTCCCGCCAGGCGTCACGCCACAGGTTGCTGGGCTTCTCGCCGACGCGGACGGCGTCGACGGAGATCGTCTCGGTCTCGACCGGGGCGACGTAGTGCTTCTGCGTGGTGGGGTCAGACATAGCGGATCCTCGGGTCGAGCAGACCGTAGAGCAGGTCGATGACAAGGTTCACCAGCACGTACAGGATGACGAACACCGTCACGAAGGAGACCACGGTCGGTCCCTCGCCCCGGATCGCCGCCTGATAGAGCGTGTTGCCGACACCGGGGATGTTGAAGATCCCCTCGGTCACGGTGGCCCCGACGAGAAGGACACCGAAGTTCGTGGCGGAGTTGGTGATGACCGGGATGAGGGAGTTGCGCAGCACGTGCACGGGGAGGACGCGTCGCCGCGAGAGCCCCTTGCTGTATGCCGTGCGCACCCAGTCCTGGTTGAGGGTGTCGATCACCGAGCTGCGCATCAGGCGCATGCTGACGGCGAACAGGCTGAACCCGAGGACGAGCGCGGGGAGCCACAGGCCGCCCCAGTCGTTGTCGGAGCCGACCGTGGGGCTGAACCAGCCCCACTGGATCGCCAGGAAGTACTGCGCAAGGAAGCACATCACGAAGATCGGGATGGCGAGGGCCACGAGCGCGACGAGCAGGGCCGTCGTGTCGAAGAGCTTCCCCTTGCGCAGCGCCGAGATGGTTCCGACGGAGATCGCGAGGGCGAACTCGATGCCGATCGCCATGATCGCGAGACGACCCGTGACCGGCAGGGTGTCGACGAGAACGTCGGAGACCGGCCGGCCGGAGAACGTCACGCCGAGATCACCTTGGAAGACACCGGTGATGTAGTACCAGTACTGCACCAGGAACGGATCGTTGAGGTGGTACTCCTCGCGGAGCGCGTTGACGAGGGCCTCGCTGGGCGTACGGTCGCCGAACAGCGCGAGGATCGGGTCTCCCGGCATCGCGAAGACGAGGAAGTAGATGAGCAGAGTGGCCCCGAAGAAGACGGGGATCACCTGGAGAAGACGTCTGAGGATATAGCTGAGCATCCGCTGTCGCTTTCGGGCGGTCGCGAACAGGCAGGACGGAAGCACCCGACGAGGCGGTGACGGAAGACCGTCACCGCCTCGCGGTTGCGAGCTCCGTCAGGCCTATTCGGCAGCCTTCGTGATCTCGTAGTACAGCGGCACCGAGTTCCAGCCGAAGGTGACGTTGTCCACCGTGTCGGCGTAGCCACCGGTCACGTTGGAGTACCACAGCGGGATCGCGGGGAGGTCGTTGAAGAGGATCTCCTGCGCCTTGGTGAACTCCTCGACCTGAGCCGCGGTGTCGGTGTTGCTGATGCCGTCGGCGATCAGCTTGTCGAACTCGGGGTTCGAGTAGTCGCCGTCGTTCGAACCGGCGTTGGTCGCGTAGAGCGGGCCGAGGAAGTTGTACAGACCGGGGTAGTCGGCCTGCCAACCCGAGCGGGCGGCGGTCTTGATGCTGTTGTTGTTGATCTCCTCGCGGATGACCGAGAAGGTCGGGTACGGGTCACCCGAGGCCTCGATGCCCAGCGTGTTGGAGATCGCGTTGGTCACGGCCTCGACCCACTCCTGGTGGCCGCCGTCGGTGTTGTAGGCGATCTTGAACTCGCCCTCCCACGGGGAGATCGCGTCGGCCTCGGCCCACAGCTCCTTGGCCTTCTCCGGGTCGTACTTCAGGACCTCATTGCCCGAGATCGAGTCCGACCAGCCGTCGATGACCGGCGACGTGAAGTCGGAGGCCGTGGTGCGGGTGCCGAAGAAGATCTTGTCGGTGATCTGGTCGCGGTCGAACGCCATCGAGATGGCCTGGCGACGGAGGATACCCTCTTCGCCCGAGAAGTGCGGCAGGAACTGCCCGATCGTGAACGACTGGAACACGGCGGACGGCTGGTTCACAGCGCGGTCGCCGAGGTCATCCTGGAACGTGGGCAGCGAGACGGCGGGGATGACGTCGATGACGTCGACCTTGTTGCCCTGCAGGTCCGCGTAGGCCGCATCCTGGGTCGCGTAGAACTTGATCGTGAGACCGCCGTTCTTCGCCTGGCGCCCGCCCTCGTAGTCGTCGTTGCGGACCAGGTCGATCTGCACGTCGTGCTGCCAGGCGCCCTCGCCGTCGAGCTTGTACGGACCGTTGCCGATCGGGTTCTCCCCGAAGGCGTCCATGTCCTCGAACGCCGCGTCAGGCAGCGGGTAGTACGCCGAGTAGCCGAGGCGCAGCGCGAAGTCGGCGGCCGGCTTGTTCAGGGTGATCTTGAAGGTGTAGTCGTCCACCTGCTCGAGGCCGGTCAGGTCGCCCTGCGCGCCGTACACCTCTTCGGTGTTCTGGAAGCCCTCGATGTCCTCGAAGAAGTAGTTCGAGAGGTGCGCGTTCTCCGCCTGGGCGCCGTAGTTCCACGCCTTGATGAAGTTGTCGGCCGTGACCTCTTCGCCGTCGGAGAAGGTCTGCCCCTCCTTCAGCGTCACCGTGAGGTGCTGCGGGTCTTCGGTCACGATCTCCTCGGCCATGTCGTTGACCGGCTTGCCCTCGGCGTCGTAGTAGACGAGCCCGGCGAAGATCTCGTCGAGGATCTTGCCGCCGCCGACCTCGTTGGTGTTGGTCGGGATGAGCGGGTTCTCGGGCTCGGAGCCGTTCGTGGTGATGATGGCATCCGGGTCGGCCTTCGCCCCGCTGCCGTCGTCTCCCGAGTTGCCGCCGCCGCTCGCGCAGCCGGCGAGAGTCAGGGCGCCGATCACGAACAGTGCGCTGCCCGCGAGGGCGATCTTGTTGCGCTTCACTTTTGTCCTCCTGTGGACGTGGGAATTCTGCGCGGCTCATCATCGAGCGCGCAGGGATACCTGAGCGTAACCCGGGGGTCGCGCGTCCAGGACGTTCGGCTAACGAACTGTTACTGAGTGGTGACCATCTGTCACATGACGGAAACATGGCGTAACGCGAACGGCGCCGCGCCGCCGGGAGGCGGGCGCGACGCCGTTCGTCGTGCGGGTCCGTGTCAGGCGAAGGCCTCGATCGGCGGGCAGGCGCAGACGAGGTTGCGGTCGCCGTACGCCTGGTCGATCCGGCGGACCGGCGGCCAGTACTTCGCCGCCACCAGCGAGCGCACCGGATAGGCGGCCTCCTCGCGGGTGTAGGCGTGCGCCCACTCTCCCGCGATGAGCGAGACCGCGGTGTGCGGGGCGTGCACGAGCGGGTTGTCGTCTGCGGGCCAGCGCCCCGCGGCGACGGCGTCCGCCTCGGCCTTGATCATGATCATGGCCTCGATGAACCGCTCGATCTCGTCGAGGTCCTCCGACTCGGTGGGCTCCACCATGAGGGTGCCCGCGACCGGGAACGACATGGTCGGGGCGTGGAACCCGTAGTCGATCAGGCGCTTGGCGACGTCGTCGACGGAGATGCCGGTGGCCTCCTTGAGCGGACGCAGGTCGAGGATGCACTCGTGCGCGACCCGACCGTTCTCCCCCGTGTAGAGCACCGGGAAGTGGCCGCCGAGGCGCTCGGCGATGTAGTTCGCCGAGAGGACCGCCGCGGCGGTCGCGCGCCGGAGCCCCTCGGCCCCCATCATGCGCACGTACGCCCACGAGATCGGGAGGATGCCCGCGGAGCCGTACGGTGCCGCGGATATCACGGCGCCCTCGAACGTGTGGCCGCCGAAGTGCTCGGCGCGCTGCGCGAGCGGGTGCGACGGCAGGTGCGGCGCGAGGTGCGCCTTCGCCGCGACCGGACCGATACCCGGGCCGCCGCCGCCGTGCGGGATGGCGAACGTCTTGTGCAGGTTGAGGTGCGAGACGTCGCCGCCCAGGTCGCCGAACCGGGCGTAGCCGAGGAGCGCGTTGAGGTTCGCGCCGTCGACGTACACCTGACCGCCGGCCGCGTGCACCGCCCCGGTGATCTCGACGACCTGCTCCTCGTACACGCCGTGCGTGGACGGGTACGTGATCATCAGCGCCGCCAGGTCGTCGGCGTGCTGGGCGATCTTCGCGCGCAGGTCGTCCAGGTCGACGTTGCCGAGCGCATCGCTCGCCACCACGACGACCTTCATGCCCGCGAGCACGGCGGAGGCCGCGTTCGTGCCGTGGGCGGAGGACGGGATGAGGCACACGATGCGGTGGTCGTCGCCGTTCGCGCGGTGGTAGCCGCGGATCGCGAGGAGGCCGGCGAGCTCCCCCTGGGATCCGGCGTTCGGCTGCAGCGACACCGCGTCGTACCCGGTGATCTCGGCGAGCCAGCTCTCGAGCTGGTCGATGAGCTCCAGGTAGCCGCGCACGTCGGCCTCCGGGGCGAACGGGTGGATGCCCGCGAACTCCGGCCACGTGATGGCGGCCATCTCGGTGGCGGCGTTGAGCTTCATGGTGCACGAGCCGAGCGGGATCATTCCGCGGTCGAGCGCGTAGTCCCGGTCGGACAGGCTCTTCAGGTACCGCATCATGGCGGTCTCGCTGCGGTGGCTGTGGAACACCGGGTGCGTGAGGTACTCGTCCGCGCGGCGGAGGGCGTCCGGCAGCGCGTCCGCGTCGCCGAGGCCGAAGCCGAAGGCGCGCTCCTGCTTCCCTCCGAAGACCTGCGCGACCTGGTGCAGCTCGGCCACCGTGGTCGTCTCGTCGACCGCGATGCCGATCGTGTCGACGTCGGCGACCCGCAGGAGGATGCCGTAGCCGCCCCGTGCCTGGTCCGCGTACTCCGCCGCCCGGCCGGGGACGCGCACGGTCAGTGTGTCGAAGAAGTGCTCGTGGACGACCTCGGCGCCGGCCTCGACGAGCCACTCGCGCAGCAGGGTCGCCTTGGCGGTCACATCGCGGGCGATCTGTCGAAGCCCGTCCGGGCCGTGGTAGACCGCGTACATCGACGCCATCACGGCGAGGAGCACCTGAGCGGTGCAGATGTTCGACGTCGCCTTCTCGCGGCGGATGTGCTGCTCGCGGGTCTGCAGCGAGAGGCGGTAGGCCGGCTTGCCTTCGGCGTCGACGGAGACGCCGACGAGGCGTCCGGGCAGCTGCCGCTCCAGGCCTGCGCGCACGGCCATGTAGCCGGCGTGCGGGCCTCCGAAGCCCATCGGCACACCGAAGCGCTGCGTCGTGCCCACGGCCACGTCGGCCCCGAGGGCGCCGGGCGCGGTGAGGAGCGTCAGCGCGAGCAGGTCGGCGGCCGCGACGGCGAGCGCGCCGGCGACGTGCGCGGCGTCGAACACCGCGGACGGATCCCACACGCGGCCCGAAGCCCCCGGATACTGCACGAAGACGCCGAAGAGCTCGGCGGGGAGCTCCTCCCCCGCCGCGAAGTCGACCGTGACGAGCTCGATGCCGAGCGCCTCGGCGCGGGACGCGAGCATGGCCTTCGTCTGGGGCAGCGCATCCGCGTCCACTGCGAACACGTTCGACGCGGTCTTCGATGCCCGGCGCGCGAGCAGCATCGCCTCCACGACCGCGGTGGACTCGTCGAGCATCGACGCGTTCGCGGTGGTGAGGCCGGTGAGCTCGGCCACCATCGTCTGGAAGTTGATCAGCGCTTCCAGGCGCCCCTGCGAGATCTCGGGCTGGTACGGCGTGTAGGCCGTGTACCAGGACGGGTTCTCGAGGACGTTGCGCTGGATGACCTGCGGGGTGACGGTGCCGTAGTAACCGAGGCCGATCATCGAGCGGTTCACGGTGTTGCGCCCGGCGAGGGCACGCAGCTCGGCCAGCGCCTCGGTCTCCGACGCGGCGACCGGGATGCGGGAGTCGGCGACCGCGCCCTCCGGTCCCGTGTAGATCGAGGCGGGGACGGCCTGACGCATGAGCTCCTCGACCGGGCTCAGCGTCCCGCTGTCGACGGAGCCGAGACCGAGCGCGTCGAGCATCGTGCGCTGGGCGGCCTCGGTCGGTCCGATGTGACGATCGGCGAATGCAACCACTTCCGGATCAGCCCTCCGTGAGTGCGACGTAGGCGTCGCGGTCCAGCAGTCCGTCCAGCGCGCCGGCGGCGACGGACACCTTGAGCAGCCAGCCGCCCTCGAACGGCTCGGCGTTAACGAGCGAGGGGTCGTCGACGACGGCGTCGTTGATCTCGACGACCGTGCCGGCGACCGGGGCGTAGAGCTCCCCGACCGACTTGGTGGACTCGATCTCGCCGACGACGGAGCCGGCGGTCAGCTCGGTGCCGACGGCGGGGAGTTCGACGAAGACGACGTCCCCCAACTTCTCGGCGGCGTAGTCGGTGATGCCGATGGTGACGGTGTCGCCATCACCGGCGATCCACTCGTGCTCGTCGGTGTAGCGGAGTGCGCTGAGGTCGGTCATTTTGTCCTCCGGTAGAAAGGCAGGGCGGTCACGGTCGCGGGGATGCGGGTCCCCCGCACATCAAGGAATACTGCGGTTCCCTCCTCTGCGGAAGAAGGGTCGACGAAGGCCATCGCGATGGGGTGGCCGAGCGTCGGGCTCAGGGCGCCGCTGGTGATCTCTCCGATCGAGGTGCCGTCGGCGTCGACGACCGCGTAGCCGGCACGGCCGGCGCGTCGCCCCTCCGCCGTCAGGCCGACGAGGATCCGGGCGTCGTCGGCGGGCGCCGGCGCGTCCTTGCCGACGAAACTGTCCTTCGCGGCGACCACGACGCGGCCGAGGCCGGCCTGGGCGGGTGCGGTGGCGAGGCTGAGCTCATGGCCGTACAGCGGCATGCCGGCCTCCAGCCGGAGCGTGTCGCGGGCGGCGAGGCCGGCGGGGACCAGACCGTGCGGAGTACCGGCGTCGAGCACCGCGTCCCACAGCGCGGTCGCGTGGGCGGCCGGGACGAGGAGTTCGAAGCCGTCCTCTCCGGTGTAGCCGGTGCGGGCGAGGAGCAGCGGCTCCCCCGCGAAAGACGCGGTCGCCCACGCGTAGTACTTCTGCTCCGCCCACGGGACGCTGACGTCGGCGATGCCCTCCGTCGCCGCGAGGATCTCCTCGGCCCGAGGGCCCTGCACGGCGATCAGCGCGTAGTCGTCCGAGACGTCCGCGACCTCCACGGGGCCCGCGTCGGCGTCCGCCACCCGCTCGGTGAGTGCCTGACGCACGGCCTCGCGGTTGCCCGCGTTGGAGATGATGAGGAAGTCGTCGTCCGCCAGGCGGTAGACGATCACATCGTCGACGATGCCGCCCTGAGGCGTCAGCAGCAGCGAGTACTTCGCCTTGCCGACCGCGAGCGCGGACAGCCGTCCGGCGAGGGCGTAGTCGAGGAACCCCGCGGCACCGGTGCCGCGGACCGTGAACTCCGCCATGTGCGAGATGTCGAAGACGCCCGCCGCCTGCCGCACCGCGTGGTGTTCGGCGAGGTCGGACGTGTAGCGCACCGGCATCTGCCAGCCGCCGAAATCGGTGAAGGAGGCGCCGAGCGCCTCATGGCGCTCGCGCAACGGGGTGTAGCGGGGGTCGGACATGGAGTTCTCCCGGGCTGGGTCGGGCGGGACGACGACGTCGTCCCTGGGAACTCCCCCTCTGTCATGGGCCTGAGAGCTTCGCCCGCGCGCGTGCACAGGGCTTTCACCGTCGGCGGATCCCCCGGTGCTCGGGATCGCTTTTCAGAGCGGCCGGACCTCCGCGGTACGCGTACCTGAGAGATTGGCGGGGAGGCTTGCTCCTTCGGTGCCCGGCTGCATGCGCCGGGGCTCTCCCGCGTCGGTCGTTCGGCCTGTCTTCGATTGTGGGTTCAGTCTAGCGGTCTCCCCCGCCCGCTCAGGAGCCCAGGGCGAGCTCCGCCCTGACCTCGTCACGGAGCCTGCCGAGGTTCTCCGGTTCGGGTGCCGCCGCCAGGAGCGTCTTGGTGTACTCGTGCTGCGGGTTCAGGATCACCTCGTCGGCTGTTCCCCGCTCCACGACATCGCCCTGGAAGAGCACCATGATGTCGTCGGAGAAGTGCCGCGCGGTCGCCAGATCGTGTGTGATGTAGAGGACGCCGAGGTTCTCCTCGCGCTGCAGCTCGGCGAGCAGGTTGAGCACGCCGAGCCGGATCGACACGTCGAGCATCGACACCGGCTCGTCCGCCACGATGAACCGGGCACCGGGGGCGAGGGCCCGCGCGATCGCCACGCGTTGCCGCTGCCCACCGGAGAGCTCGTGCGGGCGCCGTTCGGCGAAGCTCTCCCCCGGAGTGAGCCGCACGCGCTCCAGCAGCTCGATCGCCCGCGCCCGCACCTCGCGGCTGTCGAGCTTCGGGTGGTGCAGCCGGATCGGACGCTCCAGGTGGTGCACGATCGTGTGGAAGGGATTCAGCGAGGCGAACGGGTCCTGGAAGACCATCTGCACGTCCGACCGGTAGCGCTCCAGGGCCGAGCCCCGCGTGCCGGATTCCTCGCCGTCCAGGAGGATGCTCCCCGAGGTCGGCGTCTCCAGCTTCATCAGCATCCGGGCGATGGTGGATTTCCCCGATCCGGACTCGCCGACGAGGGCCGTGGTCCGCCCCGCCTCCAGGGTGAACGACACGTCCTTCACCGCGTGCAGCACACTCGTGCGGAACCCCGACCGCAGGTGGAAGTCCTTGACGAGGTTCCTCGCCTCGAGGGTGCCCGCACGCCTCGTCCCGTCCACGCTCATCGGATGACCTCCTGGTTCACGCCGCCGCTGCGGACGAAGTCGCCCCGCTCGCCCGTGAGGGACGGGAAGCTCGACAGCAGCCGCTGGGTGTACTCGTGCTGCGGGTTGCGGTAGATCTCCTCGGCCGTGCCCTGCTCGACGATCCGTCCCTGCAGCATGACGGCGATGCGGTCGCTGATCTCGATGAGCATGGGCAGGTCGTGGGTGATGAAGATCACGGCGAACCCGAGCTTCTCCCGCAGACGCATGATCTCCCGGATGATGCCGCGCTGCACGACCACGTCGAGCGCCGTGGTGGGCTCGTCCATGATCATGACCTGCGGGTCGAGTGCCAGCGCCATCGCGATCATCATGCGCTGGCGCATGCCGCCGGAGAGCTCGTGCGGGAAGCTCGTCAGCCGCCCGGGGTCGACGCCGACGAGCGTGAGCAGCTCCTCGGCGCGCTCGTGCTTGGCCTTCTTCGACATTCCGGGGCGGTGGGTGTCGAAGATGTCGAAGATCTGCGCGCGGACCGAGATGACGGGGTTGAGGGAGTTCATCGCCCCCTGGAAGACCATCGAGATCTTGTCCCAGCGGAATGCGCGCAGCCCGTCGCCGTCGAGTCCGACGACGTCGATGTCATGGCCGTCGCGGTCGTGGAACACGATCTCGCCGTCGGTCATCAGGGCCGGCGCCTTGAGCAGCCGGTTCATCCCGTACGCGAGGGTGGTCTTCCCGCAGCCCGACTCCCCCGCGAGCCCGAGGATCTCGCCCCGGTGGAGAGTGAGTGAGACATCGCGGACGGCTTTGACCGGCGGGTCGACCTCGTACTCGATCGAGACGTTCCTGGCGGTGAGCACGGCGTCGCTCATGCGGTGACTCCCTTCTCCTTCGCGGCCTTGCGCAGACGACGGGCCGCATCGGGCGCGTTGCGCAGCTTCGGGTTGATGACCTCGTCGATGGCGAAGTTGATCAGGGCGAGCCCCGCGCCGAGGATCGCGATCATGATGCCCGGCGGCACGAACCACCACCAGGCGCCGCGGCCGAGGGCCTGACCAGACTGGGCGTCGTTGAGGATCGAGCCCCAGGTGATCGAGGAGTTCGGGCCGAGGCCGAGGTAGGAGAGCCCCGCCTCGCCGAGGATGGCGAAGATGATCGCGAACAGGAACTGCGCGGTCAGCAGCGGGAGCAGGTTCGGCATGATCTCGACGAGGATCACCCGGAGGGACTTCTCGCCTGCCACCTTCGACGCGTACACGTAGTCGCGGGTGCGGAGCGAGCGGGTCTGCAGCCGCAGCACGTACGCCGCTCCGGCCCAGGAGGTGATGCCGAGGACGAAGGCGACGAGCTGCCAGCTGCGCTGCGGCACGAACGACGCGATCACCATGACCAGCGGCAGTCCGGGGATCACGATCATGACGTTGGTCAGCAGCGCGAGGACGTCCTCCCGCCAACCGCCGAGGTACCCGGCCAGGACACCGAAGAGGAGCGAGAGCACGATGGCGATGCCGCCGGCCGTGACGCCGATGAGCAGCGACCCCTGCGCTCCGATCGCGAGCTGCGCGAGCACGTCGTTGCCGAGCTTGGTCGTGCCCAGCCAGTGCTCCGCCGACGGCGCGGCGAGGGCGGGGTTGTCGGTGCTGCGCGGGTTCTGCGTGAAGAACGGCGCGATGATCGCGAAGAGCACGATGGTGAGCACGAGCACGGCACCGACGATGAACTTCGGCGAGGTGCTGGGCAGGATGCGGCGACGTCTGCGTTCCTGACGCTGGGTGGCCAGAGCGACGGTGCCCTCGGGGGCGACGGTGGGCGACTCCTCCACGAGGAGCGGGTTCTTCGTGTCAGACATTCTGGCGAGCCCTCGGGTCGATGAAGCCATAGACGAGGTCCATGAAGAAGTTGGCGACGAGCACCGTGAGGGTGATCACGAGGAACAGCCCCTGCATCAGCGCGTAGTCGTTGTTGGTGACGGCCTGGAACATGAGCTTGCCGACACCCGGGTAGGTGAACACCTGCTCCATGACGATGGAGCCGGCGACGACGAAGCCGAGGGTGATCGAGAAGCCTGCGATCGACGGGATGGCGGCGTTCCGCGCGGCGTACGTCGTCATGATGCGCCGCGGCCGCAGTCCCTTCGCCTCAGCGGTGAGGACGTAGTCCTCGGCGAGCGTGGAGACCATCATGTTGCGCATGCCGAACATCCAGCCGCCCACCGAGCTGATCACGATCGTGATCGCGGGAAGGAGCGAGTGGGTGACGGCGTCGGTGAAGAACGCCCAGGTCGGCTCCGGGCCGTCCGGGAAGTCGAAGACGTCATACCCGCCGAACATCGGGAACCATCCCAGACCGACGGCGAAGACGGCGATGAGGACGAGCGCGAGCCAGAAGTACGGGATGGACTGCAGGACGGTGGTCGCCGGGATGAGGTGGTCGACCCAGGTGCCGCGCTTCCACCCGGCCCACGCGCCGAGAACGACGCCGAGCAGGAAGGAGATGACCGTGGCGGTGCCGACGAGCACCAGCGTCCACGGCAGGGCGCCGGCGATCAGCTCCGACACCGGGGTGGGGAACTTGGTCACCGACACCCCGAGATCGCCGCGGAGCATGCGTCCCCAGTACGCGAGGTACTGCTCCCAGAGGGACGCATCATCACCGCCGAGCAGGAGCTTGATGTTGCGGATGGTGGTCTCGGAGACCTCTCCGCCGGCCCGCTGCATCTTCGCGATCATGATGTCGGCGGGATCCCCCGGCATGAGCCGGGGAAGCAGGAAGTTGATGGAGATCGCGGCCCACAGCGTGAATGCGTAGAACCCGATCCTTCGTGCATAGAACTTCATGTCACCTGTCCTGACTTCCTGCTTCCCCTGCTCCTCTCGAGACTCAGCCGGCGGGCTTGATCTGCGTCAGCACGTACCCGGCCGCGATCGCACCCCAGGAGGGCGGGAACGCGTAGAGGTTCTCCTCGGTCGGCCAACCGGTGTAGTCCTTCGTGTTGTAGAAGGTCTGCGTGGCGTTGATCACGAGCGGGATGTAGGGCACGTCAGTGACGATCGCGTCCTGGATCGTGGCGTAGAGCTCCTTGCGCTCCGCCTCGTCCTCGGTGCTGATGGCCTGCTGGATGGCCGCATCGACGGTCGGGTTGTTGTAGCGGCTGAAGTTCCAGCGCCCCGGGGGGATCTCGGTGCCGACGGGGCTGGTGGACTGCACCTCGGTGCCACCGAACCAGTCGCGGTAGATCTGGAACGGGTCGGCGATGGTCGTGCCGACCACGCCGCCGACGATCAGCTGGAACTCGCCGGACTGGCGGGCGTCGACGAACTCCTGCCACTGCACGGTCGACGCGGTGATCTTGATGCCCGCAGCCTCGGCCTGCTCGGCGATGAGCTTCGCGGCGTCGTTGTAGTCCGTCCAGCCGTCGACCGAGATCAGGCTGAGCTCGACGGGCGCGCCGTCCTTCTCGTAGATCCCGGAGGAGCCCTTGGTGTAGCCGGCAGCCTCGAGGATGGACGCGGCCTCCTCGACGTTGGCCTCCTGCGGGCTGACCTCGTACGCGTCGTCGGTGAGCCACTTCTCATCGCGCGGGAGCAGCGTGTAGGCGGGCGAGACGTCGGCGGTGAGACCGACGAACGCCTTGTCCTTGATGGTGGCGCGGTCGACGGCGACGTTCAGCGCCTGCCGGACCGCCACGTCCGTCTGCGGGCCCGTGCAGCCGAGCTCGGCGTTCGAGCAGGTGTAGAGGACGGTCGGGTCCTGCGGCGTGTTGATCCACTCGATCTTGCCGTTGGCGGTCGCGTCGTCCGGGTTCGGGATGAACATGCCGGTCCAGTCCAGCTCACCCGCCGTCACGAGATCCTGCGCGGTCTGGTTGTTGTCGACCGCGATGTACTGGACCTTCTTGATGGCCAGCTCGTCGGCGCCGCGGTAGTTCTCGTTGGCGACCAGCGTGTAGGACTCGCTCGTGGTCTTGTCCACGACGTACGGGCCCGACCCGACCGGCTCCTCGTTCGTGAAGTTCGCGAAGTCGTCGACGTCCTTCCAGATGTGCTCGGGGAGGATGTAGCTCGACCCCATCCGCTGGAACTCCGTGGTGTACTGCGCGATGCCGTAGGTGAGCACGACCGTGGTGTCGTCGGTGGCCTCGGCGGAGACCAGCTGGTTGCCCTCGGGGTTGTTCGCCTCGTACAGGAAGGTGAAGGCCACGTCCGCGGCCGTGAGCGGCTCGCCGTCGCTCCACTTCAGGTCGGGCTTGATCTTCACCGTGATCTGCGTGCCGTCTTCGTTGTACTCGAAGGACTCGCCGATGAGGCCGATGGGCTCCTCGTCCTTGGTCTTGTTGTAGAAGAACAGCGGCTCGTAGATCGGGCCGAGTGCGCCGTGGAGCACGTTCGGGGCGAACGGGTTGTAGTTCGTCGTGATCGGCGTCGTGCTGCCGGCCCAGACGCGGAGGGCACGGTCGCTGGACGCGTTGCCGCCCTCGTCGCCGTCACCGCCGCCGCCACCACAGGCCGTCAGGCCCAGGGCGAGGACCGAGGCCCCCGCGACCGCCGTGAGCGCGATCTTGCGCTTTCCGTTACGGATCATTCTTCATTTCCTCTCGGTGCTGCACTGCAGGAGGGATTCTCCGGTTGGAGCCGAACCCCGGGCGGGGTTCACGGGAACCCCGGGAGGTGGCCTGCGGGCCGCCCTCGAAGGGGTTTGTTAGGACAGTAACCTAACAAACCCGCTCCGGGGGAACAAGCCTTCCTGCGGGCAGGAGATAACGTTTCGGACTCGACACCTTTCTGCGTCATGCGCCCGCACTAAAGGTCGTCGTGACACTAAGATCGTCTACGGAGGTTAAGGTGCATATGACTCGAAGTGCGGACATCCGCGTCGCCGTCTCGACGGTGATCCTCACGCTGCGCCGCGGTGACGACGGTCCTCCCGTTCTCGCGCTCCCCCTCGTCCGCCGTACCCGCGAGCCGTTCGCAGAGCGATGGGCGCTTCCCGGCGGGTGGCTCACCCCCGAGGAGTCGCCGGTCGACGCCGCGGCCCGGACACTCGCCGAGACGACGGGCCTTGCGCCCACCTACCTGGAGCAGCTCTACGCCTTCGGCGCCGTCGACCGCTCCCCCACGCGGGTCGTCTCGATCGTGTACTGGGCACTGCTGCGTCAGGACGACGTCGAAGCCCAGATCACCGCGCATCGGGCGTCCGGTCGCGCGCCGGAGAACGTGGAGTGGTTCGATGTCGACGGCCTGCCCGCACTCGCCTTCGATCATCACGAGATCATCGAGTACGCGCTCTGGCGCCTCCGCAACAAGGTCGGCTACAGCCGCGTGGCCCAGGGCTTCCTGCCCGCCGAGTTCACGCTCGCCGAGCTGCGGGAGGCGTACGAGTCGATCCTCGGGCGCCCACTGGACCCTGCGAACTTCCGGCGGCAGGTCGAGGCCGCGGGCAACCTCACCCGCACCGACCGCTTCCGCACGGGCAGCCACCGCCCGGCCCGCCTGTACCGCGACGACACCGACGTCGAGCTGGCCGACCGCGGCCCGCTCCGCCCCGAGGAAACGAGAACCCGATGAGCATCACCTTCGTCCCGACCCCCGTGGTCCCTGCGGCCGACCCGTCCGTCGATCACGCGATCCAGGCCATCGTTGGCGGGACCTCCACCGACGCTACGTGCACCACCGACCTCGCCGTCGGCCCGTGGGACTTCGACACGCGCCCCGGGTACGGGCCCGGATCCTCCATGGGCGACGTCATCCCGACCGGGGCTCCCCGGCAGGGGGAGCTCCCCGCCGCCTACCGCGAGGCGGACGAAGCCGAGCTCCACCGGCGCATCGAGGCGGCCAAGGCGACCCTCGGAGACCGGGTGGTGATCCTCGGCCACTTCTACCAGCGCGAGGAGGTCGTGACCCATGCGGACGAGGTGGGTGACTCGTTCCAGCTCGCCACCGCCGCCACGATGCGGCCGGATGCGGAGGCGATCGTCTTCTGCGGCGTGCACTTCATGGCCGAGACCGCCGACCTCCTGTCGCAGCCCGACCAGGCCGTGATCCTGCCGAATCTCGCCGCCGGGTGCTCCATGGCGGACATGGCCGACATCGACCAGGTGGAGGAGTGCTGGGAGCAGCTCGCCGATGTGCTGGGCGACCTCGACACCCCCGACTCCGACGGCCGCGTGCCGGTGATCCCCGTCACCTACATGAACTCCTCCGCGGCGATCAAGGGTTTCGTCGGGCGGCACGGCGGCATCGTGTGCACCTCGTCGAACGCCGCCACGGTGCTGGAGTGGGCCTTCGCCCGCGGCCGTCGCGTGCTCTTCTTCCCCGACCAGCATCTGGGTCGGAACACCGCGAAGGCCATGGGGGTGCCGCTCGACCGGATGCCGATGTGGAACCCGCGGCGAGCGCTCGGCGGCTCCACCCCGGAGGAGCTCGTCGACGCGGAGGTGATCCTCTGGCACGGCTTCTGCTCCGTGCACCGGCGGTTCACCGTGGCGCAGATCGACCAGGCCCGCGCGGAGCACCCGGGGGTCCGTGTGATCGTGCATCCGGAGTGCCCGATGGAGGTCGTCGACGCGGCCGACGAGGCCGGCTCGACGGAGTACATCCGCCGCGCCATCGCCGAGGCCACGGAACCGACGACGTTCGCGGTCGGGACCGAGATCAACCTCGTGCGCCGCCTGGCCGCGCAGTACCCGCAGCACCGGATCTTCTGCCTCGACCCGGTCGTCTGCCCGTGCTCGACCATGTACCGCATCCACCCCGGCTACCTCGCGTGGGTCCTGGAGGAGCTGGTCGCCGGCCGCACCCCGAACCGCATCACGGTCTCCCCTGACGTCGCCGCCCCGGCTCGCCTCGCGCTCGAGCGGATGCTCGCCGCCAAGCCGCCGGTGGCCGCCGGGGCACGATGAACGTCGTCGTCGTCGGCTCCGGGATCGCCGGACTCACCGCCGCGCTGCACGCGCACGAGATCGGGCATGCCGTGACGCTCGTGACGAAGAGCGCGCTCGGGGGCGGATGCACGCCGCTCGCGCAGGGCGGCGTGGCCGGCGGCTACGGGCCGAGCGACGGACCGGCGGCGCATGCCGCCGACACGATCAGCGCCGGAGCGGGTCTGTGCGATCCGGCCGCCGTCGACGCCCTCGTGGCGGACGGCGCCGCCCGGATCGCCGAGCTCCTGGCCCGCGGCGTCGCCTTCGACCGGGCGCCGGGCGGTGCCCTCGCCCGCGGGCGGGAGGCGGCGCACACCCATGCCCGCATCCTCCACGCCGGGGGCGACGCGACCGGGGCCGCGATCTCCGCGGCGCTATGCGCGGCCGTTCAGCGCACGCCGATGTCCGTCCGCGAGCGGACGATGCTCCTCGATCTGATCGTCGAGGCGGGACGGATCCGCGGGATCACGGTCCTCCGCGAGGGCGCCGCGGTCGAGATCCGGGCCGACGCCGTGATCCTCGCCACGGGCGGGGCAGGGCAGCTCTACGCGCACACGACCAATCCGATCGAGACGACCGGCGACGGCATCGCGGCGGCTCTGCGCGCCGGCGCCGCCATCGCCGACCTGGAGTTCGTGCAGTTCCACCCGACCACCCTCCCCGGCGTCCCGGTCTTCCTCCTGTCCGAAGCCGTCCGCGGTGAGGGAGCCGTGCTCCGCGACAGCGACGGACGACGGTTCGTGTTCGACAGCCACCCCGACGGGGAGCTCGCCCCGCGCGACGTCGTCGCCCGGGCCATCGCCGGGCAGGCAGCCCGGCAGGGGACGCCCGTGCACCTCGATGCCACCGGGCTGGGGGCCGATGCGCTCGCCCGCCGCTTCCCGACCATCGACCGCGTGACGCGCGACCGCGGTTTCGACTGGTCCCGGGAGCCGCTGCCGGTGACCCCCGCCGCGCACTACCTCATGGGCGGCGTCGTCACCGACCGGCACGGACGGACCACCATCCCGGGGCTGTACGCCGCCGGCGAGATCGCCCGGACAGGAGTGCACGGAGCCAACCGGCTCGCCTCCAACTCGCTCCTCGAAGGAGCCGTGTTCGGAGCCAGGGCCGCCGCCGCGCTGGACGAGCCATGGCCCACCGCTGCCGTCGACATCACCCCGTGTCCGTCATCGACGGACGGGACAGACGCCGCGGACGCGGATGTCGCACCGGAGCCCCTCCCCCCGTTCGACCGCGCGGCTCTGCAGCGGCTGCTGTGGGACGAGGTCGGCCTGCGGCGGAACGTATCCGGCCTGCAGCGCGCTCTCCGCATCGTGCGCGGGTGGGCCGTCGGGTTGCCTCCTGCGGTCGACGTCCGCACGCACGAGGACCGGAATCTGCTGCTGGTCGCCGACGCCACCCTCCGTGCCGCCCTGGCACGCCCGGCCTCGGCCGGCGCCCATCACCGTGATGATCCCGCCCCCGACGCACCGACCATGGGACACCCGTCGATCCTGGAGACCGCCTGATGCTCACCCACGCCACCCTGCACCGCGTCGTCGGAGCCGCGCTCGAGGAGGACGCCCCCTGGGGCGACCTCACCAGCACCACCCTGCTCCCCGCGGAGACGACGGCAACGGCCGACCTCGTCGCCCGCGAGCACGGGGTCTTCAGCGGCGGCGAGGTGTTCGCCGCCGCGTTCCTCCTCACCGACCCGGACGTCACGGTCGACCTGCACGTGGGCGACGGCGATGCCTTCAGGGCTTCCGACGTGCTGGCCACCGTGACAGGGCCGGCCCGCGCTGTGCTCACCGCCGAACGCGTCGCGTTGAACTTCGCGCAGCGGATGTCGGGCATCGCGACGCTCACCGCCGCCTACGTCCGCGAAGTCGAGGGAACGCGGGCGCGCATCGCCGACACCCGCAAGACCACGCCCGGTCTGCGAGCGTTCGAGCGGCACGCGGTCGTGTCCGGCGGCGGGCGGAACCATCGGTACTCGCTCTCCGACGCGGTCATGGCGAAGGACAACCACCTCGCAGTGCTCCAGAGGTCCGGGCTCGATCTCGCGACGGCTCTCCGCGAGGCACTCTCGCGGCTGCCGCACACCGCCCACGTCGTCGTCGAGGTCGACCGTCTCGACCAGATCCCTGCGGTGCTCGACGGCGGCGCCCATACCGTGCTCCTGGACAATTTCTCCCTCGACGATCTGCGCGCCGGCGTGGCGCTCATCGGCGAGCGCGCCATCGTGGAGGCCTCGGGCGGCGTCGAGCTGACCACCGTCCGCGCCATCGCCGAGACCGGGGTGGATGTGATCTCGGTCGGAGCCCTCACGCACTCCGCGCGGGCGCTGGACCTCGGACTCGACCTCCGGATCGACTGACTCCGTGCTGTACCTCGACCACGCCGCGACGTCTCCGGTACGCCCCGAGGTGCGGGCGGCCATGGAGCCCTTCCTCACCGAGGTGTTCGGCAACCCCGCCAGTCACCACACCGCGGGCGAGACCGCGGCGCGCGCGCTGGAGGACGCCCGCGCCCGGGTGGCCCGCGTGTTCGGGACGCGGGCAGGGGATGTCGTCTTCACCGGCGGCGGCACGGAGGCGAACAACCTCGCTGTGAAGGGACTCGCCCTGGGAGCGCTCGCCTCCGGCCGGCGGCGCGTCGTCGTGTCCCCCATCGAGCACGAGTCGATCCGGGAGTCGGCGGCGTACCTCGCGCGGTTCCACGGGGTGACGGTCGCGATGCCCGCCGTCGACGGCACCGGACGGATCACGCCTGACGCCCTCGACACGGCGCTCACCGACGACACGGCCGTCGTGTCCTTCGGACACGCGAACAACGAGATCGGCACCGTCCAGGACATCCCGGCGCTCCGCGAGGTCGTCCACGCCCGCCGCGTGCCCCTCCACGTCGACGCCGTGCAGTCGGCCGGCTGGCTGCCGCTGCACGAGCTGCATGCCGACGCGGTGTCGATCGCCGGGCACAAGCTCGGCGCTCCCAAGGGCACCGGGGCGCTCGTCGTCCGCGGACGCCTCCCTCTGGAACCGCTCCTGCACGGCGGCGGCCAGGAGCGTGGGCGGCGGTCCGGCACCGTCGACGTCGCCGGAGCGGTGGGCCTGGCGACGGCACTGGATCTCGCCGAGCGGGAGCGCGAAGACACCGTGACCCGGGTGGAGGCCGCGACGGCGCGTTTCATCGCCGAGGTGCAGCGCCGCGTGCCCGTGGCCGCGCTCACGGGGCATCCCACGCAGCGGCTCCCCGCGACGGCGAGCTTCACGATCGCCGGCGTGAGCGGCGAGGCGGTGCTGCTGGAGCTGGAGCGCCGCGGGGTGATCTCGTCCAGCGGCTCCGCCTGCGCCGCCGGCAGCGACGAGCCCTCCCCCGTGCTGCTCGCGTGCGGCATCGCCCCGGAGGTCGCCCAGACGGCCGTGCGCTTCACCTTCGGGCGCTCGGCCCTCCCTGCGGACGCTCCGGAGCGTCTCGCCGCACTCGTGGCGGAAGCGGTCGACGCGGTCCGCGGCTGACGGACGGCCCTAGACTCGGCGGAGTGACCGCCCCCGCCCCGATCGTGACGCTGATCGTGCCCGGACGCGACATCGCCGCGTTCGCCCCCGCCGCCCTCGACTCCCTCCGTGCGCAGACGGACGAGCGGTGGCGTGCGATCCTCATCGACGACGGCTCCACCGACGACACGGGAGCGATCTTCGCCGACGCCGCCGCGACGGATCCCCGCTTCACCCTGATCCGGCATGAGGCTTCCGTCGGGCTCGGCGCCGCGCGCAATGTCGGCCTCGCGCGGGTCGACACGCCCTTCACGGGCTTCCTCGATGCGGATGACGAGCTGATGCCGGACGCCCTCTCGACGCTCGTGGGCACGCTCGAACGCACGGAGAGCGACTTCGCCGCCGGTGCCTACGTGCGGCTGCGTCCCCAGGGGCGAGGGTACGTGCCCGGCCGCGTACAGCCGTGGGTGGCCGCGGCGACCTCTCCTCGCCGTCTCGGCACCACCCTCGCGGAGCATCCGCAGGCCGTGTCGAACATCGTCGCATGGTCCAAGGTGAGCCGCACCGAGATGTGGTCCGACCTGCGGTTCCCCGAGGGTGTCGCCTACGAGGACCAGGTCGTCGCGCAGACGATGTACACCCGGGCGCGCGCCTTCGACGTGCTGCCTGACGTCGTGGTGCGCTGGCGCGTCCGAGCGGACGGCACCTCGATCACCCAGGGCAAGGCGCAGCTCCCCGTGCTCCGCGACTACCTCGCTGCGCTCCGCGGCGGCATCCGTGTGCTGCAGACGGCGGGCGCGCACGCCGCCGTGACCGCTCGACTCGACCTCATCCTCGCGATGGACGTCGCTCCGCTCCGGGAGATCGCGGACACGCACCCGGATCCCGCCTACGCGGCGGAGGTGTCCGCGTTCCTGGCCGAACTGCGCGCCCTTCCCGAATTCGCCGACGCCCGCCCCGACCCCACCCTCGCCGACGCCCTCGCGTGGTGAGCCCCGCCGGAAGGACCCCCACATGACCGACTACCTCTCCTCGCTCTTCGCGCTCGACGGCCGCACCGCCGTCGTGACCGGCGGCAGCTCGGGCATCGGCCGCGGCATCGCGACGGCGCTCGCCCGGGCCGGCGCGGCCACGGTGATCGTCGCCCGCGGCGCGGAGCGCATCGCGGAGACCGTCGAGGAGCTGAACGCGCAGGGGTGCCGGGCCGCGGGCGTCGTCGGCGATCTGGGCTCCCGCGACGGCATCCACGCGGTCGCGGAGGCCGCTGCCGTCCCCTTCGGCGAGCCGGACATCCTCGTCAACTCCGCCGGCATCAACATCCGTCCGCCCTACGCCGAGATCACCGAGGCGGACTGGGACGCGACGATGACCGTCAACGCGCTCGCCCCGTTCCTTCTCGGTCAGCGCTGGGCGCAGGGCATGGCTGTGCGCGGGTACGGGCGGCTCATCCACATCAGCTCGCAGCAGGCGCACCGGGCATTCGTGGGCAGCGGGGTGTACGGCGCCTCCAAGGGCGCGGTCGAGTCGCTCATGCGCTCGGAGGCCGAGGCCTGGGGTGGTACCGGCGTGACGAGCAACACCCTCGTCCCGGGATTCGTCCTCACTCCCCTGAACGCCCGCCTGCAGGAGGATCCCGCCACGATCGCGGCCCTCGCGGCCCGGACGATGGTCGGACGCAACGGCCTCCCGGAGGACTTCGCCGCGGCCGCGGTCTTCCTCGCGGGTCCCGGCTCGGCGTATGTCACCGGCCAGTCGCTGTTCGTCGACGGCGGGCTCTCCGTCCACTGACCCGCGAAGCCGTCAGCCGTCGGTCGGGCGCGGTCGGGCGTCGGCGCTGGATGCCGTCGGCAGCGGTACGCCGGTCGTGAGCGCCACGACGGCGTCGGCCGCCGCGGAGTCCTCCGGCTCGCGGTCCGCACGGCGCCCGGCGAGCGCCGCATCGACGCCCTCCTCGACACCGCCACGGATCGCGGCCTCCTCCTCGGCTTCTGCTTCGATCTCGGCGTTCAGCACACGCGACGCGGCCACCTGCTGTGCCGCCAGCTCGGCGTAGAGGCCGCCCTGCGCGAGGAGCTCCGCGTGGGTGCCGGACTCCACGATGCGACCGGCCTCGAGCACATGGATGACGTCCGCCCCCATGACCGTCGAGAGGCGGTGTGCGATCGACAGGGTCGTGCGCCCCTTGGCCGCCTCGTCGAGGGCTTCCTGCACCACGCGCTCGGACACGGTGTCCAGGGCGGAGGTGGCCTCGTCGAGCAGGAGCACCGGCGGGTCCTTCAGGAGCACGCGGGCGATCGCGATCCGCTGCTTCTCCCCGCCGGAGAGCCGGTATCCGCGCTCCCCCACGACGGTGTCGTAGCCCTTCTCGAAGCCCGCGATGATGTGGTGGATGTTGGCCGCGGTGCAGGCGGCGACCAGTTCCTCGTCCGTCGCATCGGGCTTCGCGTAGCGGAGGTTCTCCCGGATCGTCGCGTGGAACAGGTAGGTCTCCTGGGAGACGATGCCCACGTCGTCGATGATCGACTCCTGCGTGAGCGTGCGCACGTCCGCCCCCGCGAACAGCACCGCGCCACCCTTGGCCTCGTACAGCCGCGGGGCGAGATAGAGGATCGTGGTCTTGCCGGCGCCGGACGGGCCGACGAAGGCGACGTGCTGCCCGGGCTCGGCCACGAACGAGACCCCGTGCAGCGTGGGGCGCGAGTCGGCCGCGGCATCCGGATAGCGGAACACGACGTCCTGGAACTCGACGCGTCCGCGCGGCCCAGGGGCCTGCGCGACGGTGACCGCGTCGGGGGCGTCGGTGATCTCCGGTACGAGGTCGAGGTACTCGAAGATGCGGGCGAACAGCGCGGACGAGGTCTGCAGATCGAGCGAGACCCGCATGAGCCCCATGAGCGGCATGAGCAGCCGCGCCTGGACCGTCGTGAAGGCCACGATCGTACCCGCGGTGATCGCTCCCGTCCCGCCCGCGATGAGGTAGCCGGACACCAGATAGATGACGGCCGGCACGCTCGCCATGATGACCTGCACGACCGCGAAGAAGCCCTGGCCGCTCATGGCCCGGCGCACCTGCAGGCGCACCTGGTTGCGGTTCTCCTGCTGGTAGCGCTCGGACTCGGTGCGCTGGCGGTTGAACGCCTTGGACAGCAGCATGCCCGAGACGCTCAGGGTCTCCTGGGTGATGGAGGTCAACTCGGACAGCGACTCCTGGGTCTCCCCCGCGATGCGCGCCCGCACCTGCCCCACGCGTCGCTGCACGAGCACGAGGAAGGGCATCAGCACGACCGCGATGAGGGTGAGGCGCCAGTCGATGAGGATCATCGCGACGAGGGAGGCGATCACCGTGACGGCGTTGCCGAGGATGCTGGTGACCGTGTTCGTGAGCACGCCGGAGACGCCGCCGACGTCGTTCTGCAGCCGGGACTGGATCACCCCGGTCTTCGTCCGGGTGAAGAAGCCGAGCTCCATCGCCTGCAGGTGCTCGAACAGCCGCACCCGGAGGTCGCCCGTGACGCTGTTGCCGACCGTCGCCGTGAGCCAGGTCTGCGCGACGCCGAGGACCGCCGAGAAGAGGAAGAGGCCGACCATCGCCCCGACGAGCACGCCGAGCAGGGAGAGATGGGGGCCGCCGCCGTCGACGGGGAACAGGGCGTCGTCGAAGATGCGCTGCACGAGGAGCGGCGGGATGACCGCGATACCCGCGCCGACGACGACGAGGACGCCCGTGAAGAGGATGCGCCACCGGTAGGCGCTGAACAGAGCGACGACCCGGGTGCCCAGCCCGTCGATCTTCGGGGCCTCCGCGTTGAGCCGACGCTGGGCGTCCTCGTCCACGCCGCGGAAACCGCCCCGCGGACCACCGCCCATCCCGCCCATGCTCATGGCGCCAGCGTACTCAGGACGGCGGACACCGCGGGCCGCCGTCTCCGCTCAGGGCGGATATCGCAGGGATCGGAATGAAATGTCCCACCGACCCGTTACGCTGAATGACTCTCGCGAACTCTCGCACATCTCTTTTTCTTCCGATGCCCTGGAGGCCGCCCATGTCTGCCGTCGATACCGGCTCCATCACGACGCCCCCCGCATCGCACGGGGAGATCCCGCGCAAGGACATGCGGGTCATCTGGCTGCTGCTCGTCGCCGCCTTCGTCGCCATCCTCAACGAGACGACGATGGGCATCGCGATCCCGCATCTGAACACCGACCTCGGCATCCCGCCCGAGCTCGGACAGTGGCTGACGAGCGCGTTCATGCTGACGATGGCGGTGGTCATCCCGACCACCGGCTTCATCCTGCAGCGCTTCACGACCCGGCAGGTCTTCATCGCCGCGATGACGGCGTTCTCGCTCGGCACGCTCGTGGCTTTCGTGGCGCCCGGCTTCTCGGTGCTGCTCGTGGGCCGCGTGATCCAGGCCGCCGGCACGGGGATCATGATGCCGCTGCTGATGACGACGATCATGAACGTCGTGCCCGCGCAGTCCCGCGGTCGCATGATGGGCCGCGTCGGTCTCGTCATCTCGCTCGCTCCCGCGATCGGCCCGACGCTCGCGGGGGCCGTGCTCGACGCGTTCAACTGGCGCGCGCTGTTCGCCATCGTGCTGCCCATCGCCCTGATCTCGCTCGCCATGGGCGCGAAGTGGATGACCAACCTCGGCGAGACCCGCAAGGCTCCGCTCGACGTGCTGTCCATCCCGCTCGCGGCGCTCGGCTTCGGCGGCATCGTCTTCGGCCTCAGCCAGTTCGGCGGCGAGGGCGGATCGGGCGGCACGACCGGCGTCATCGCTCTGGTCGTCGGCGCCGTCTCGCTCGCCCTGTTCGTCTGGCGTCAGATCGTGCTGCAGCGCGTCGACGACGCCCTGCTCGACCTGCGCGTGTTCCGCTCGGCGAACTTCTCGCTGGCCGTCATCATCATGACGATCCTGGCGTTGTCGATGTTCGGCACCCTGACGCTGCTGCCGCAGTACCTGCAGAACGTGGCGGGACTGACCGCGCTGGAGTCGGGCCTCATCCTGCTCCCCGGTTCGGTGCTGATGGGCCTGCTCGGTCCGATCATGGGCCGCGTCTACGACGCGAAGGGCACCCGTCCGCTGCTCATCCCCGGGACGATCCTCGTCTCGGCGGCGCTGTTCTTCTATTCGACGGTCGGAGAGCACACCGTGTGGTGGCTGCTGATCATCGTGCAGGCGGCCATGTCGGTCGGCCTCGCGATGTCGTTCACGCCGCTGTTCTCCTCGTCGCTCGGGTCGTTGCACCGCTCGCTGTACTCGCACGGCTCGGCGGTGCTCAACACGCTGCAGCAGGTCGGCGGGGCGGCCGGCGTCGCCCTGCTCACGGTCACGTACTCGGCGATCCTGCACGCCGGCGAGGACGAGGGCCTGTCGCGGGCCGTGGCCGGTGCCCCCGGAGCGCGGACGGCCTTCCTCATCGCGGCGATCATCTCGCTCGCGGCGGTCGCGCTCAGCCCGCTGGTGCGCAAGCCCGCCGACGACATCGGCGACGCGGCGCACGGCGGTCACTGACCGCGCAGCCACACCGACGGCGTCTGCTGCTCACCGCTCCTTGGGGGCGGGGATGTGGCAGACGCCGTTGCTGCAGTAGCCGGCGGCATCGCCCTCGAGCAGCTCGATCGCACCCGGCAGCGGCTGCAGCCCGAGCGGCGCGTCCTGCCCGGTGTTCTCCTGCTTCGATTCGGTCATCCCTCGATCGTACGCCTGCCAGGAGCACCGGGCGCCGCACGCTCTTCTCTGCGGCCTGAGAGCGGCGTATCGTTCCCGGCGAGGGGTGCGCACCCTCGCCGCGCGCCCCGGAGCCGAGGAGGCGCCATGATCATCCACCCTCCCGAACGGGCCACCGCGACCGGCCACGTCGCCGCGATGTACGAGAGCGACCTCGTCGACGACGGCATCGTGTTCGCTCACACCAAGGCCATGGCCGTGAACCCCGACGCCCACGCCGCCTTCGAAGCCCTCGTCCGCGCGGTCGTCCCGTCGATCGGCGTGCCGATCTACGAGGCCGCGACCCTGGGGGCGGCGCGGGCCATCGGATCCGCGCACTGTCTGCTCGCCCACGGCCGCCGTTCCCTGCGCGCCGGCGTCGTCGACGAGGAAGGACTCGCCGCCTTCGCCGCGGGAGACGACCGCGGTTTCACGGAGCAGGAGCAGGCCGTGATCCGCTTCGCCACGCGGCTGTCGACCGATCCGGGGGCGATGACCGACGCCGATGCGCAGGAGCTGCGAGACCGGGGGTTCAGCGACCGGCAGATCGTGGACATCACCCTGGCGGCGGCGGCGCGCAACTACTTCAGCAGGGCTCTTCTCGCGCTGGCCGTGCCCGTCGAGGACGTCCCGGGGCTGGACCCGGCGCTCACCGCGGCTCTCACGCGGACCACCGGGGCCCCGCCGCCAGGCGATCGATAGGCCGTTCCGCCTAATCTGGACGGATGCTCCGACGATTCCTCGCCCGCGTGTACTGGGCCGTCAGCCGGTGGACCCTCGTCGCCGACGCCGCGCCGACGCGACCGACCGTCCTGATCGGCGCCCCGCACACCTCGAACTGGGATTTCGTGCTCATGCTCGCGATCGCGTGGCGCCTCGGCATCGACGTGCACTGGCTGGGCAAGAAGAGCCTGTTCCGCGGCTGGCGGGGGCCGATCATGCGCGGGCTCGGGGGCATCGCCGTCGATCGCACGGATCCGGCGCGCGTCGTCGGCGAGGTCGTGGACCAGGTGCATGCCGGGACGGTGTTCGGCCTCGTCGTCACCCCCGACGGCACGCGGGGCGGCAACGAGTACTGGAAGAGCGGCTTCTACCGGATCGCGCGAGCCACCGGCATGCCGGTCACCCTCGGCTTCGTCGACCGCCACACGATGACGACGGGCCTCGGGCCGACGATCGACCTCACGGGCGACGTGGCCGCCGACATGGACCGGATCCGCGCGTTCTACGCCGACAAGCACGGCGTGCGCCCCGAGCGTCGCACGGAGCCGCGGCTGCGCGAGGAGACCGCCGAGCAGCCGGAGGGCTGACGTCTCAGTCCTCGTCGGGTGCGTGGTCCCGGGCGTACGCGAGGTCGTCGTCGGACAGCGACTCGATCATCCCCACCACCGCTCCGGTGATCTCCCGGATCTCCTCACGGACGTCCTCGTCGAGATGCCGCGACCCGCTGTCGATGACCGCGCGACGCGCATCGTCGGACAGCTCGGGCCACCATTCGTCGATCGGGGGAAGGGTCATCTCGGGTCCTTTCCTGAGGCCTGTCCATCCGGCAGCGCAAGGTTCTGGACAGCGGCGGATCGTGCCCACGAGACTATCGCCATGACAGCAGAATCCCGTGGCGGCGCCGACGAGCGCGACGACCGCGATGACGGCCGCGACGAGACCCCGAACGAGCGCGCGGACCGCAACTGGGAGGAGCTGCTGCAGGAACTGCGGGTGATGCAGACCGGCACGCAGATCCTCACCGGCTTCCTCCTCGCGGTGGCGTTCCAGCCGCGCTTCACCGATATGGACGAATTCCAGCGCGACCTGTATGTCGTGCTCGTGGCACTCGCGGCGGTCGCCACCATCCTCGCCCTCGCCCCCGTCGGCATCCATCGTGCCCTGTTCGGCAGCCGGCTGAAGCCTGAGCTCGTCCGGACGGCGGCGCGCCTGGTGAAGATCGACCTCTTCGTGATCGGCCCCCTCACGATCGGGGTCACGACGCTCATCGTGGACTTCACGGTCAGCCGCACCGCCGGGATCGTCGCGCTGATCGCCTCGCTCCTGCTCGTGGTCGGGCTGTGGATGGCGCTGCCCGGCCTGCTGCGGCGAGCCCGCGCGCGGGTCGGAGCAGACGAAGGACCGCCGCCCTCGTCGGCATGAGCGCGACGGGGGCGGCGGTCGGACAGCGGGCTGATCAGCGGCCGGCGGGGCTGCGGTTCTCCGCGCTCACCATCCACGCGAACTGCTCCAGGCGCTCGATGACGGCGTGCAGCAGATCCGCGGACGTGGGGTCTTCCTCGTCGACGGCGTCATGCACATCGCGCATCGTCCCGACTGCGGCTTCGAGGCGCGCGGTGACGAGGTCGATGGTCTCCGTCGTCGACACCTCACCGGTCGGGAACTCGGGGAGCGTCGTCGTCTTCGCGATCGTGGCGCTGCGCCCGTCAGGCACGGCGTGCAGGGCGCGCATGCGCTCCGCGATGGTGTCGCTGAACGTCCGGGCGTCCTCGATGATCTCGTCGAGCTGACGGTGGGTGTCGCGGAAGTTCCGTCCGACGACGTTCCAGTGGGCCTGCTTGCCCTGCAGCGAGAGTTCGAGAAGGTCGACGAGCACCGCCTGCAGGTTCGCCGCGAGGGTCGGGGATGCGGTGAACCCCTTCTCCGCATTCTGCTGGCGCGTGGTCTTGACGCCCGCCTTCGTCGCTCCGCTCTTGCTGCTGGAGCTTCCGGTCTTCTTGGTCTTCGTGTCTGCCATGGTGTGACCTCCTGCTGTCACGGTAGCCCCGCGGCACAGCCGATTCGAGGGGGTTGACACCCACCGGGCGGACCCCCGAACGTGAGGGAGGCGACAGGGCCATCGAGAGAGGCGGAACAGTGGGAACAGCAGCACAGGAGGATCGTCCCGAGGTGGTCATCGCGCCTCTCACCGCGGCGGATGCCGGAGAGGTGCTCACGATCCAGCGGGCGGCCTTCGTGTCCGAGGCGGCGATCTACGGCAGCGTCGACATGCCGCCGCTGACGCAGACGCTCGCCGAGATGGAGGCAGAGCTCACCTCGGAGAGCGGGCTCGGCGCACGGATCGACGGCCGCCTGGTGGGGGCGATCCGGTTCGTCGAGGACGACGACCTGCTCCTGATCGGGCGGATCGCGATCGCCCCCGACATGCAGGGCGAGGGCATCGGGAGGAAGCTCCTCGACGCGGCGGAGAAGGCCTCGGACGCCCGCGAGTCCGAGCTCTTCACCGGAAGCCTCAGCGAGGCGAACATCCGGCTGTACGAGTCCTGCGGCTACGAGGAGCGCGAGCGGGTGCCGCAGGGCGACGGCACCGCTCAGGTGTTCCTCCGCAAGCGGCTGCGAGGCTAAAGGCACCACCCCCGCAGGCGCAAGGGGGTCGAACGGATCCGGACGATGCGGAATCGTAGTCCGCACATGTCGCGACCGCGTCATGCCCCAACCGGAAAGGAGAGCTCATGCTCACCCTCACCGACAACGCCACCGCCATCGTGTCGACCCTCGTGAGTCGTCAGAACGACGCGCCGGCCGCTGGGCTGCGCATCCATACCGCCGAGGCGCAGGACGACACGGGCGCGGCCCGTCTCGCCGTCGCCGTGACCGCCGACCCGGAGCCCGCCGATCAGGTCGTCGAGCTGTCGGGCACCCGCCTGTTCCTCGACGAGGCCGCCGCCTCCGCCCTGGACGACAAGGTGCTCGACGCGGGCGTGGACGACGAGGGCTCCGTCTCCTTCGCCGTGCTCCCTCAGGTCGCCTGAGAGCTCAGACTTCGAACGCCGCGGCCGATCCGGCCGCGGCGTTCGCGTGTGCACAGGGTCGGGCTCAGTCCCAGTCGAGATACTCCTCGAGCACGACAGCCGTCTCGATGGGGTGCGTCATCGGGAAGAGGTGATCCCCGCCCTCGACGACCTTGATGCTGGCGCGTTCCGGAGCCATGGCGCGCACGCTCTCGGCGTTCGCGGGCGGGGTGACCTCGTCGGCCGTCCCCTGGATCAGCAGCACCGGGATGACCGGGGCGAGGGGGGTGTCCACGTCCTCCACGCCGAGGAGGGCCAGACCGTTCACGCGCTCCGGGTGAACGAGCGCGAACGACCGCGCGATCGTGCCGCCGAAGCCGTGCCCGCCGATCCACGTGTCGCCGAGGCCGATGTGGTCGATGACGGCGAGCGCGTCCGCGACGCGGTCCTCGACCGAGATCTCTGCGTCATCCGCGCGATGGCCGATCCGCACCACGTGGAATCCGGCCTCCTCCGCCAGGTAGTGACCGACCACTCCGAGCACGTCGGCGGCCAGGCCGCGCTCCTGGATGAGCACCAGCTTGACCGGCCCATCGCCCTCATCGACGAAGGGGATGGCGCGGCCCTCGGGCTCGAAGATCTGGGTGTCGGTCATCGGCGTCGTTCTCCTCAAGCCGTCGGTGTCAGGTTCGCAGGCGCCGTCCGCGCCGGGCTCCTGCGACCGGGCACCGGGCGGTGGCGCCTGCGTCCAGCGTAGCCCGCCGGGGGACGAGCCTCCTCCTCGCATCCCCCGGCGGAGTCATGAGGCGGCGGCGAGCTCGCGCCACAGATGCGCGAGGGTCGCAGCGCCGCGGACCAGCATGCGCAGATCGATGCTCTCGTCGCTCGCATGCCAGTGGTCCTCGGGCAGCCCGGTGCCGAGGAACACGACCGGGGCGCCGAGTTCCCGGGACAGCAGCTCGGCCGGCCCTCCCCCGGCGTTGCCCATCCTCCCCCGCACCGCGCGACCGTAACCGCGGGCGAGGGCCCGCTCCAGGGCGTCCCGATAGGGTCCGGGACGAGAGACATACGGTTCCTGCGCGATGTCCTCGTCGACCTCGAGGCGATACGTCGCCTCGGCGGGCATCACGTCGGCGATGAAGGCGCGGAGCGCGTCGGCGACGTCGTGGTTACGCTGATCGGCGACGGTTCGGATGCTCAGCGAGGCCATGGCCTCCCGCGGGATCACGGAGCGCTCGATGCCCTCCGGGTCTCCGGCGAGCAGCGAGATCACCTCGATGGCCGGGCGCACCCAGAGGCGCTCCTTCGGGGTGAAGCCCTCCTCCCCCACGATGACCCTGGTCTCGGTACGCCGCGTCCAGTCCTCGGGGTCGAAGGGCAACGCGTCCAGTTCCGCAGCGCGCTCGTCGCTGAGCGGGGCCACGCCGTCATGGAATCCGGGGATGGCGATCCCGCCGTCCTCGTCGTGCAGCTGCGCGAGCACGCGGGAGAGCACGAGGGCAGGATTCACCGTCACGCCGGAGGCGGCACCGCTGTGCACGTCCCGGTCGGGCCCCTGCACCGTGAGCGTCGCGGTGAGCGTCCCCCGCATCGAGGTGACCGGAGCCGGGGAGTCGACCTCCCACTGCAGGGTGTCGGAGAAGACGACGAGGTCGCACGCGAACCGGTCGGGGTCGGCCTCCAGGAGGTCCTTGAGGTGCGGGGAGCCGATCTCCTCCTCGCCGTCGATGAGCAGCTTGAGGTGCACCCCGGCTCCGACGCCGTCCACGGCCTCGACCGCCCGGTGCGCCCAGACGTGCGCGAGGGCCTGGCCCTTCGCGTCCGACGCGCCGCGCCCGTAGAGCCGCCCTTCTCGGAGCACCGGCGCGAACGGCGCCGTCTCGTTCCACTCCTCCGCCTTGGCGTGGCGGACGTCGTGGTGCGTGTAGACGAGGACCGTGGGTGACCCCGGCGCGCCCTCGCGCTCGGCGAACACGGTCACCGCATCGCCCGCCGGGAGCAGCGACGTCGTGAAGCCCGCGTCGCGCAGCTCTGCGGCGATCCAATGCGCGGATCGCACCCCGTCCATCCGACGCTCGGGGGCCGCCGAGACGGAGGGGATCTCGACCCAGGCCGACAGCCGCTCGACCATCTCAGCGAGGTGGGACTCGAGGAAGGCGTCGATCGCGTCCTGCGCTGCCGCCGTCTCCTCCGTCATGGGGACAGACTGCCGGGAGCGCCGGGGATACGGGCGGGGGTTGACGGCGTCGGCGCCGACCGGCTATCACCGCGGCGAAGTCCGATGTCGCGCGGGCCGAGAGTGATTGTCCCAGGCGCGTCGGGCTTTGGAAAGGCCCTGCGTGGATCGGCCGACCGGGCGTTGCATGGCCAGCCCATCCCCAGAAGAGAAAGGCTCGATATGTTCTTCCATCGACAGGAGCTCCAGTTCTCCGCGACGCCCGAGGCCCCGGACGCCGTCTACGCCCGCAAGCTGCAAGAGGTCCTCGGCGGGCAGTACGGCGAGATCACCGTCGCGCTGCAGTACCAGTTCCAGGCGTGGAACATGCACATCCCCGGCAAGTACCGCGACCTCGTCTTCGGCATCGGCGCCGAGGAGATGGGGCACGTCGAGATGCTCGCGGTCATGATCGCGCAGCTGCTCGAGAAGTCCCCGCTCGGCATCACGGAGGACGCCGTGCAGGATGACCCGACGGTCGCCGCCATCGTGGGCGGCACGGATGTGCAGCAGGGCATCGTCGCCGGTGCCGGCGCGCGTCCGGTCGACAGCAACGGCAACCCGTGGCAGGGCTCGTACATCACCGCCAGCGGCAACCTCCTCGCCGACTTCATGGCCAACGCGAACGCCGAGATGCAGGGCAGGGTGCAGGTCGCCCGGCTCTACCACATGACCGACGACCACGGCGTCCGGGATCTGCTGAGCTTCCTGCTGGCGCGCGACACGATGCACCAGAACCAGTGGCTCGCCGCGGCCGAGGAGCTGAAGGCCGAGGGCGCCGAGAAGCTCCCCGTGCCGAGCAACTTCCCGCTCTCCAAGGAGCACCGCGACGTGTCGTACCAGTACCTCAACTTCAGCGACGGTCCTGCCGCCGCGGAAGGCACCTGGGCATCCGGCCCCACGCCGGACGGACACGGCGAGTTCAGCTACCACGAGGGCCCGACGACCACGGCCGAGATGCCTCCGCCCACTCACCCGGACGCACGTTTCTACGGCACCACCGAGCTGCCGAACGTCGTGGAGAAGGTGGCCGGCGCCGCGCAGGACGCGCTCCACAAGGAGTGACATGCCGTCATCGGTCTCGCGGAAGGGACGGTCGCCGCGCACACGCGTACGGCGGCCGCCCCTCGACGCCCAGGTGGTGGTGGTCACCGGCGGCTCCCGCGGGATCGGCCGGGAGGCGGCCTTCGGCTTCGCCCGAGCGGGGGCATCCGTCGTCCTGCTCGCCCGCGGTGAGCAGGCGCTGACCGAGACGGTCGAGGAGATCGCCGCGGAGGGCGGGGACGTCCGCGGCGTCGTGTGCGACATCTCCGATCGCCGGGCGGTGCAGGACGCAGTCGACCAGATCACGCATGCGTTCGGCCGGATCGACACCTGGGTGGGCAACGCGGGGGTGCTCCTCTACGCCCCCGTCGCCGACACCACCCCCGAGGAGCTCCGCCGGATCCTCGACGTCAACGTCGTCGGACAGCTCAACGGCCTCCAGGCGGCGCTGCCGGCGCTCCGGCACTCGCGCGGGACCATCATCGTGGTGAGCTCGGCCGAGGCGGTGGCGGCGATGCCGCTGCACGGGGCCTACGCCGCCTCGAAGCATGCGGTGGAAGGAGCGGTCGACGCCCTCCGCCGCGAACTGCGCGCCGAGCGCGCGCCCGTCACGATCACCGTCGTCCGTCCCGCCGTCATCGACACCCCGATCTACCGCCACGCCCGCAGCCGCATGACGTATCGCCCGAGCGGACCGCATCCGCACTACCGCGCCCGGTCCGTCGCGCGGGCGATCGTCTACGCCGCCGTCCATCCGGCCCGCACGATCCACGTCGGCGGTGGCGCCCTGCTGCTCACCGGGGTCCAGCGGATCGCGCCCGGTCTTCTCGATGCGGCGCTCGGCCGGTTCGGGTTCCGGATGATGCGCACGAACGAGAGCGCCCCTGCGCAGTTCGGGAACCTCGTCGGTCCACTCCGCGACACCGATCAGCGGGGCGGGCTGCCGCACCGCGGACGGGGCAGCATCACGACCTGGCTGCGTGTGCACCCCGGGTGGCGGACCGTGGCGGTCGCGGGCGTCCTCGGCGCGGTACTGGTGCCCTGGCGCCGCTCGCGCCGCTGAGCACCTACCCGACCGGCTCGGCGCCGCGCAACTCCCTCGTGCCGACGCGTGGGCACGGATACCGTCGAGGCACACGGTCTCCGGCAGAAGGGAACTCCATGCTCCTCGGCATCCTCACCTCCTCCTCGGACGGGCGCCCCGAGGGTCGGGCGCGCCGATGACGGCGCGCTTCACCGTCGAACCGTGGGCCGTCGGCATCGAGAGCGTCGACACCGCCCATCTCGCGCAGGAGGAGTCCGTCTTCGGTCTCTCCAACGGCCACGTCGGCTGGCGCGGGAACCTCGACGAGGGTGACCCGCGAGGCGTCGCGGGAAGCTACCTCAACGGCGTGTTCGAAGAGCATCCGATGCCGTATGCCGAGGACGGGTACGGGTACCCCGAGACCGGACAGACGGTGATCAATGTCCCGAACGGGCAGCTCATCCGCCTGCTGGTGGGCGACGAGCCGTTCGACGTCGAGCACGGGGCGGTGCACACGCACACCCGCCGCCTCGACCTCCGCGACGGCACCCTGCACCGGGAGGTCGACTGGGAATCGGCGGAGGGCCGTCGCGTGCACATCACGTCGACCCGTCTGGTCTCCCTCGAGCACCGGTCGCTGGCCGCCGTGCGCTACCGCGTGACAGCGGTCGACGGCGCACTCGCGATCACCGTGCTGTCCGAGCTGCTCGCGAACGAACCGCTTCCCACGACCCACGACGACCCGCGCGTGCAGGAGCTCCTCGCCCGCCCGCTGGAAGCCGTCGCGGGATCGGAGCGCGGCGCGCGGAGCACGCTGCTGCATCGCACCCGGCGCAGCGGCCTGCGCGTCGCGGTGAGCGCTGACCACATCGTGCGCGTCTCCGGAGAGGGCGCTCCGGAGGTGACGACCGAGGTCGACGACGACCTGGCACGCACGCGCATCCGCGTGGACCTCGCGCCCGGCGAGGAGCTCGAGGTCGTCAAGCTCATCGGACACGAGTGGTCGGCCACCCTCGCGCCGCAGACGCTGCGGGACCGCGCGGAGGAGGCCGTGGAGGAAGCCGCTCGTCTGGGCTGGGAGGCGCTGATGGCGGGTCAGCGCGCGGTCCTCGATCGGTACTGGGAGTGCGGTGACGTCCGTATCGACGGCGATGCGCGGCTGCAGCAGGCCGTGCGCTTCGCGCTGTTCCAGGTGTTCCAGGCGTCGGCGAGAGCCGAAGCCCGATCCGTGCCGGGCAAGGGCCTCACCGGCTCCGGTTACGAGGGCCACACGTTCTGGGACTTCGAGGCGTTCGTGCTCCCCGTGCTCACCTCGACCGCTCCCGATGCCGCGCTCCAGGCACTGCGCTGGCGTCATGCGACGCTCGATCACGCCAGGGAGCGGGCGCGCACGCTCGGCCTGCGCGGCGCCTCCTTCGCCTGGCGCACGATCGACGGCCGGGAGAGCTCCGGCTACTGGCCCGCGAGCACGGCGGCCTTCCACATCAACGCCGCCGTCGCAGGTGCCGTGATGCACTACGTCCGCACGACGGGTGACCAGGACTTCGAGCGGGAGGGGGGCACGGAGATCCTCGTCGAGACGGCGCGCCTCTGGCTGTCCCTCGGGCGCGGGGATGACGACGGCGGCTTCCACATCGACGGCGTCACCGGCCCGGACGAGTACACCGCCGTCGTCGACGACAACGTCTACACGAACCTCTCCGCGCGCCGGAACCTCCGGGGGGCGGCGGCTGCCGCCCGACGGCACCCGGAGGTCGCCGCAGCGCTGGGAGCGGACGAGGAGGAGGTCGCCGCCTGGGAGGCCGCGGCCGACGCCATGACCGTGCTCTACGACGAAGAGCGACAGGTGCACCCGCAGTCGGCGGGCTTCACCGCGCACGCCCGGTGGGACTTCGACGCCACGGCGCCCGACGAGTATCCGTTGCACAGCCACTTCCCGTATTTCGACATCTACCGCAAGCAGGTGCTGAAGCAGGCCGACCTCGTGCTGGCGCTCTACACCTCCCACGAAGAGTTCACCTGGGAGGAGAAGGCCAGGGCGTTCGCCTATTACGACGCCCTGACCGTGCGAGACTCCTCGCTCTCCGCGGCCGCTCAGGCCGTGATCGCCGCCGAGGTCGGGCATCTCGAACTGGCATCGGCCTATCTGGCCGAGCTCGCTGCCCTCGACCTGGACGACCTCCACGGCAACACCGACGAGGGACTGCACATCGCGGCACTCGCCGGCATCTGGACGGGCGTGACGGCCGGCTACGGGGGTATGCGGGAGGGAGACCACGGCCTGTCCTTCCGGCCGCAGCTTCCGGACGGCGTCACCCGTCTCGCGTTCGGAGTCCGGCTGCACGGCTGCATCCTGCACGTCGACATCGCACCGACGGAGACGACCTACCGACTGAGCGCCGGGGAGCCGGTGACGATCCGGCACGCCGACGAGGAGCTCGTCCTGCACGCCGGCGTTCCCGCGAGCCTGCCGACGCCGGACCGCGTCGAGCCGCTCACCCCGGCACCTGTGCCGCCGCGCTGGCGGGAACCGGGACGCCCGCGCGCCGGCGACTGAGGCCGCGCCGGGTCCGTGTGCCATATCGAGGCGGGTGCGCGCAAGGCCCGCGGCGATGTCGGCCGTCCACCGTAGGGTGGAGCCGTGCCTGATTCCCCCCACCCCGCATCGGATGTCCTCTGGGCGTGCGTCGAGGACGGCTTCCACGTCGGAAGCCGCGGCGGAGACTTCCTCGGCTACGTCGACCGTCAGCCGGACGGCCGCTTCGCCGCGTTCTCCGCGTCCGCGCAGCCGCTCGGCCTGCACGCCACGCTGAGCGACGCGACCACGGAGGTCGTCGCCCACGCCGGCCCGTCGGAGGGCGATGCCGCCCTCGGAACCCCGGAGCTGGTGCAGGGGTGACGGCGGCCATGACCGACGGGTTGCTCCGCCTCGTCTACACCAGCACGGCGGCGCAGCCGTTCCGTGAGACCGCCCTGGAGCAGCTTCTGGAGCAGTGCCGTCGGTCGAACGCGGCCCGCGACATCACCGGTCTCCTCCTGTTCCGCCAGGGGCGCTTCCTCCAGGTCCTCGAAGGACCGGTCGAGGCCGTGCGCCGACTCGTCGACACGATCGCGGACGATCCGCGTCACCACGCGATGCGCATCCTCCTGGAGACGCCGATCACCACCCGGCTCTTCTCCGACTGGTCGATGGGCTACCGGTCGTTCCGCGCGGGGAGCGCGGCCGCACCCAGGGGCTTCCGCGACTCCTTCGACGACCTCGTCGACGGCGCGGACGCCTCCACCATGGAGCGCGCCCTGTTCGAGCTCACCCTGTGGTTCCGCACCCGCTCCGGCGCTGCGGTCCCGATCCCTGCCGGCAGCGTCGAGGGCACCTCCCTCCGGGTATGAGCAGGCCCGCGGGCGGACCGGAGCCGTCGCTCATCCAGCAGCGCATGGCACTGGAACGGCGGCGGAACTGGGGCATCTACGCGATCGTGTTCTCGTCGGTGATGACGGTCGGCTGGACGGTCGCGTTCCTCCTCGATGCGCCCGCCGGGTTGTGGCGCGTTCTCAGCATCATCGTGTTCGCCGCCGGGATCGTCGTCGGTATCGTCGAGACCCGCCGCGCGAGGCGCGCGATCCGTGAGTTCGAGGACCGCCACGGGCCGGACGCCGGTGTACGGCACTAGTGAGGGCGTTCAGCCTCGTCGAGGCGCTCTTGACCTAAGGCTGGAAATCCATCCAGACCGTCAGCGACAACGACGTCGCCTCGTTGTACACGCAGATCGAACGGCTGTGCTCGCCGCAGCAGATCAGCCATCAGCCTTTCCGATGACTCCCGATTGAGGTTGGAAGCGACCCACACGGCCCCGCGACCGTCTACAAGAACTTCCTTCGCACGAGTCCCTGGGGGGAGATCAGAGCTCACGTCGATGAGCCCGTCGGTGACCACAGCTTCTCGTCCGCGATCACCGGCGATCATTCTTACGACCTCGCGTAGAGCGCCAACAGCGGTGTAAGGCCCCGCATTGAAGGTAGCCGACGGGGCACGGCTGGACAGAAGATAGGTGCGGTAGCGCGTCTTTCCTCGCAGCCGGTCGTATCGCCACTCCAGCTGCAGCGCGCGATGCCTGCCGTTTCCGGCGGATTTTGTGAGCTCAATGTACTCCTGCCCGAAATGAGCCAGGAGCTCATCGTCGAGGCGTCGCACGCGCGTTACCGGCACGCCGGAGTCCATGAGGGCACGCACTTGGTCGCTATCGACGTCCTCCAATGTCGCTTCCAGCTGGTCGATGCTCTGCAAACGGCACGCCCGGACCAGCTCGAGCCCGAACTCGACCCCCTTCGCGCTTCCCTCCGCATCATCAGAGAATCGCGACGCAAGAAAGCGGGCGAGGCTCTCGATGTCGAGGTCCGAAGGTGCTTCCGATGACGCCGAATCGCGAACTGGTCGCTCCTCGACGCGCGACACCTCGATATCGATCGTGGGTCGCGCAAGAATGCGATCGATCGCCACGAACGTCTCATCAAGCGCGCTTCTCGCGTCAGATGCGGCGCCGAACAGTCGATCGATCGTTTCCCTGTCCTGCACGCTGATCGAATGGTACGCGGCGCCTTTATACCGCCGCGCATGCTCAAACTCAGCCCACGCGTGTCCAGCGACGGTGCGGATCTGGACTTCGAGACCCCCGAAGGCAGTGAAGTATCGTTCGAGGTCTCCGCCCGACACCATCCAGTCGGAGTCCCTCTCCTCGGATTCGCCCGACACCACGATGTGAAGGCAATCGTAGCCTCGCAGATGGTCCGGTTTCTCTCGGCCAGGATTTCGGTCTTCGCCTGGCAGGACGGCAAAGCGGGTTCGGATGAGTTCACGGACTCGATCTCGGTCGGTATTGGAGTACGTGATGATGCGAAGGGCGACGATATCCGTAATCTGCGCCATCGGATCGTCGTACTGCTTCAACCGTTGCTTGCGCTGAAACGAGGCGATGGACTTAGCCCGAGCAGAGACGTCATGTGGCTGGATGCTCGACTCGGCGAGGAGACGCCGCACGTAGTTCTCGGCTTCGTTCGCCGCCCGCGGTAGCCAATCCCAGCTCGTGTAGTCCACGTCATCGACGCCGCTCATGCTTCTTGCGCTCCTTTGCCCCGGCAGACCTCCGGCGATCGAAGCCGTGGTCACCTCACCGTACTGGAGCGGAGCTTAGTTGTTGAAGCGGAACTCCACGACGTCGCCGTCCTGCATGACGTAGTCCTTGCCCTCCAGGCGCGCCTTGCCCTTGGACCGAGCCTCCTGCACGGAACCGGTCTCGACGAGGTCGTCGAACGACACGATCTCGGCCTTGATGAAGCCCTTCTCGAAGTCGGTGTGGATGACGCCGGCGGCCTGCGGGGCCTTCGATCCCTTGGGGATGGTCCAGGCGCGGGCTTCCTTCGGGCCTGCGGTGAGGTAGGTCTGCAGGCCGAGCGTGTCGAAGCCGATGCGGGCGAGCTGGTCGAGGCCCGACTCGTCCTGCCCCGTCGAGGCGAGGAGCTCGGCAGCGTCCTCGGGGTCGAGGTCCTTGAGCTCGGACTCGATCTTCGCGTCGAGGAAGATGGCCTGCGCCGGCGCGACGAGGGCGGCGAGCTCGGCCTTGCGGGCGTCGTCGGTCAGCACGGACTCGTCGACGTTGAAGACGAAGATGACGGGCTTGACCGTGAGGAGCCCGAGTTCGCGGATCGGCTCGAGGTCGAGGCCGCTGGTGGAGAGCAGAATTCCGCGCTCCAGCGCATCCTTGGCGGCCTTCGCGGCTTCGAGGACCGACGGGTCGATCTTCTTGCCCCGCACCTCCTTCTCGTACCGCGTGATGGCCTTCTCGACGGTCTGCAGGTCGGCGAGCATGAGCTCCGCGTTGATGGTCTCCATGTCCGACGCCGGGTTCACGGCACCGTCCACGTGCACGACGTCGTCGTCGGAGAACCCACGCACCACCTGGGCGATCGCGTCGGCCTCGCGGATGTTCGCGAGGAACTGGTTGCCCAGGCCCTCCCCCTCGCTCGCCCCTCGGACGATGCCCGCGATGTCGACGAACGACACGGCGGCGGGCAGGATGCGCTCGCTCCCGAAGATCTCGGCGAGCTTCTCGAGCCGCGGGTCGGGCAGGTTCACCACGCCGACGTTCGGCTCGATCGTCGCGAACGGGTAGTTCGCCGCGAGCACGTCGTTCTTGGTGAGAGCGTTGAAGAGGGTGGACTTGCCGACGTTGGGCAGGCCGACGATACCGATAGTGAGAGCCACGGGGAACGAGTCTACCTGCGCCGCCCTCCCCCGCCTCACCCTCGCGAGCGCAGGCACCCACGCGGGATCAGGCGGGAGTGCGCGAAAGGTGCCTGATACGGCGCGGGCGCCTGTTCAGCCGCGGGTCGCGCGGAACGCCCTCGTCACGTACGGCACCTCGACCGTGTCGTCCCCGTGCAGGCCGAGCTCGTCGAACAGCGCGTCCATCTCGCGACGGATCCGGTCCTTCTCGGCCTCGTCGGCGGTGATCACGGCGCTGCGCGACGCGGCCATGCGGTGCAGGAGCTCCCGCGTCATGGGGCGCGACCACTCCCAGCGTTCCTGGGCCAAGGAGCCGAACGGCTCCGCCACCACGGGGTCGCCGGCCGCGAGCATGATCTCGGCGTTGCTGCCGTGCATGATGTCGGTGAGCCGCTTCACCCAGTCCACGCGCTCGTCACGGAGGTTCCAGACGAGTCCCAGTACACCGCCCGGCCGCACCGCACGACCGATCTCCGCGGATGCGGCGACGGGCTCGACCCAGTGCCATGCCTGACCGAGCACCACGGCGTCCACGCTCGCGTCCGGCAGTGGGAGCTCCTCGGCGGTCCCGACGAAAGTGGGGACCCCTGGTACGGCCTCGCGAAGCGCGGCGAGCATCGCGGGGTCCGCGTCGATCGCCACGACCTCGGCGTCCGCAGCCGCGACGAGCGCCCGCGTGAGCTTGCCGGTCCCGGCGCCGACGTCGGCGACCCGACGCGCACCGTCCGCCATCGGCTCCAACATCCAGGCGACCGCCTCGAACGGGTACTCGGGCCGTCCGGCCTCGTAGCTTCCGGCCGCCGCACCGAAGGACCTCGCCAGTTCGTCCGCCATGTGGCCAGCATACGGCGAGCCTGCACAGCGACGTCGGAGGCCCGGGAGAGAGTGAGGACGTGCCACTGGACTTCACTGCGATCGACTTCGAGACCGCGAACTCCAGCCCGGCCTCCGCGTGTTCCGTGGGACTCGTGCGGGTGCGGGACGGGAAGGTCGTCGCCACCGCGAACTGGCTGATCCAGCCTCCGCCCGGCCATGACGAGTTCCAGGAGTGGAACGTCCGCATCCACGGCATCCGCCCCGAGCACGTGCTCTCGGCGGACACGTGGGTCGACCAGTTCGAACGGCTCTGCGCCTTCGCCGGAGCGGACGTGCTCGTGGCTCACAACGCCGGCTTCGATCTCAACGTGCTGCGTCGGGCGACGGAGGTCACGGGCCAGATCTGCCCGCCGTACCGTTCGCTGTGCAGCCTCCAGGTGGCGCGGAAGACCTATCAGCTCGACTCGTACCGCCTTCCGCTCGCCGCCGCGGCGGCAGGGTATGCGGAGTTCTCGCATCACGACGCGCTCGCGGATGCGCTCGCCTGCGCACAGATCATCGTCGACGCGGCCGCCCGCGCCGGCGCCTTCGACGTGTTCGGGCTCGCCGACGCCCTCGGCCTCCGCGTCACCGAGCCCGCCGTGCCGGCGCTGGAGCGCGCCGTCGCCTGACGCGCCTCGCCGCCTCCCGGCGATGTCGGAGGCCCTCGGCATCATGGAGCCATGGATGCCCTGTCGATCGTTCTCCTGCTCGCGGCCCTCGCCGCGGGCGTCGCTCTCGGCTGGTTCCTCCGAGCCGGACGGAGCGCCGCCGACATCGCGCGCACGCAGGCTGAGCTCGCGGCGGCGCGAGACGACCGCGACCGCCAGTACGACCTCTACCGGGACGCGGTCGAACACGCCCGCTCCGAGCAGCGGGCGGAAGCGCAGCGTGTCCAGCAGCAGAACGCCGTGCTGCAGGCCCTGGCGCCGGTGCGCGAGAGCCTCCAGCAGATGCAGTCCAAGGTCGCTGCGATCGAGAGCGAACGGCAGGCGCAGTTCGGCACGCTCGCCGAGCAGCTCCGACGTGCCCAGGAGTCCGATGAAGCGCTCCGCGCGACGACCGAGTCGCTCGCCGGCGCGCTGCGCTCCACGTCCACGCGCGGCGTCTGGGGCGAGACCCAGCTGCGACGCGTCGTCGAGGCCGCGGGGCTGACCAGGCACGTCGACTTCGATCTGCAGGCGGCGATCACCTCCGACCGCGGCCAGGGGCGCCCCGACATGGTGGTCCGCCTGCCGGGCGGCACGTCGATCGCCGTGGACGCGAAGGTGCCGCTCGACGCCTATCTCGAGGCGTCGGCGCTGCCCGCAGGCGACGCCCACGAACCGCAGCGTCGTGCCCACATGCAGAAACACGTCCGTGCGGTCCGCGCGCACGTCGACGCCCTCGCCAAGAAGGCCTACTGGTCAGGCCTCGACGCGAGCCCGGAGTTCGTCATCTGCTTCCTGCCGAGCGAGTCGCTGCTGGCCGCCGCCATCGACGAGGACCCGACGCTGCTCGACTACGCCTTCAGCCGCCGCGTGGCGCTCGCCTCCCCCGTGAACCTCTGGGCGGTCCTCAAGACGGTCGCGTACACGTGGACGCAGCAGGAGGTGTCCACCGAGGCCCGGAGCCTGCTGGCGCTCGGCACGCAGCTGTACGAGCGCCTCGGCACGCTCGCGGGTCATGCCGACGACCTGCGGCGGGCGATCGAACGTACGGTCGACAGCTACAACCGCTTCGCCGGATCTCTGGAGTCCCGGATTCTCGTCACCGCCCGCCAGTTCCCCGGCGTCGATGCGGAGGCCTTGGCACCGGTCCCGGCGATCACCGCGGACGGACGGCGCTTCACCGCGCCGGAGCTCCTGGTCCCGACCGAGGCCGAAGACGCCGCCGACGCGATGCAGGCTGATGTCGGCGAGGTTCGCGCGCGTCTGGATCACGCCGCCGCGCTTCCCGACCGGGAGGACTGACAGCGGCGACGGATCGACCGGCCGCGAGGGCGTCAGGCGACGCCGGGAACGCCGCTGAGCAGCAGGATGACGAGGCCGCTCGTAGCGAGGAAGGCGCCGATCATCCACCAGGCACTGACCTCGTGCCCCTCGGCGCGGCGGACGCGGAACAGCACGTCGGCGCGGCGAGCCGGATCGACGGCCGGCTGCGCGACGGGTGCCGGCGGGGCCACGGCCGCCGCTTCGGCATCGGCGCTCACCCGGAGGATGCGTCCGGTGTTCGTCGTGATGATCTTGGTCGGCGCGGCGCTCTTCGAGCCGCTCGTGTGCTGCGTTGTCATGCGTTCGCCCTCCTGTGCCTGCGGTGCCTGGCGGCTCCGTCGACGGCGACAAACCCAGTGACAATTGTGACACGACGGCTCGCCGAACCGGGGCCGACCCGTGGAGGAGGCGATACCGGGTCGGTAACGATGGCGGGAATCCGGCCCACGATCATCACCGCGGGAGAGGCCTCACAGCCACTTCGAGACGAGGTGCTCCGACGCGATGCGGCGCAGAGTTCCGGAGGCTCCTCGCAGGACCACGCTCTCGGTGTAGACGTAGCCGCGCTCGCGCCGCACACCGGCCACGAGCTGGCCGTCCGTGACACCCGTCGCGACGAAGATCGTGTTGTTCCCCTGCACCAGGTCGTCGGCTTCGTAGACCTTGTCCATGTCGAGCCCCGCGTCGATGCCGCGCTGGCGCTCGTCGTCGTCCCGCGGCCAGAGCCGACCCTGGATATGACCGCCAAGGGCCTTGATCGCACACGCGGTGACGATGCCCTCGGGGCTGCCGCCGACCCCCACGCACATGTCCGTGCGGGCGTCGTGCCGGGCGGCGTTGATGCCGCCGGCGACATCGCCGTCGCTCATGAGGCGGGTTCCGGCTCCGGCGTCGCGGATCTCCTGGATGAGCTGCTCGTGCCGGGGGCGGTTGAGCACCGACACCACGATCTCGTCCACCGGCTTGTCCAGCGCACCGGCGAGCTTGCGGATGTTCTCGCCGATGGGCAGACGGATGTCCACCACGCCCACACCGGCGGGCCCCGTGACGAGCTTGTCCATGTAGAAGACGCTGGAGGCGTCGAGCATCGTGTCGCGGTCGGACACGGCGATCACCGAGAGGGCGTTCTGCCGCCCGGCGGCGGTCAGCGACGTGCCGTCGATGGGGTCCACCGCGATGTCGCAGAGGGGCCCGCGACCGGTCCCGACGACCTCGCCGTTGAAGAGCATCGGGGCGTTGTCCTTCTCGCCCTCGCCGATCACCACGCGGCCCTGGAAGTCGACCGTCCCGAGGAAGGCCCGCATGGCGTCGACGGCCGCACCGTCAGCGGCCTCCTTCGCCCCGCGGCCGATGAACGGCACGGCTCGGATCGCCGCCGCCTCGGTCGCGCGCACCAACTCCATCGCGAGGTTGCGGTCAGGACGCAGCGGACTCAGGTCGGCAGTCAGACTCACCATGATTCCCAGCCTAGCCACGAGGAGGGCACCGATCGGCTCGTTTTCCGCTCGCAGACTATGAAGAAATCGCGGTTCTTAACACCGACGAAGGAGACCCACCGCCACGGCGTGCCTCGCCCTGCCGACGCCGCACACCCGCCCCGATAGAGTGGCAGCTGTCCCGGCTTCACCTACCGCAGGAGTTCTCATGCCCGTCGCCACCCCGGATCAGTACGCCGACATGCTCGACCGCGCGAAGGCAGGCGGCTTCGCGTACCCCGCGTTCAACGTCTCGAGCTCGCAGACGATCAACGCCGTCCTCCAGGGCCTGACCGAGGCCGGCTCCGACGGCATCATCCAGGTCACCACCGGTGGCGCCGACTACTTCGCCGGCCACACGGTCAAGGCGCGCGCGACCGGCGCCCTCGCCTTCGCCCGCTACGCCACCGAGGTCGCCAAGAACTACCCGGTCACCGTCGCCCTGCACACCGACCACTGCCCGAAGGACGCCCTCGCGGGCTTCGTCGAGCCGCTCATCGCCGCCTCGGAGGAAGAGGTCAAGGCCGGCCGCAACCCGATCTTCCAGTCCCACATGTGGGACGGCTCGGCGGTCCCGCTCGCCGAGAACATCGAGATCGCCAAGGAGCTGCTCCCCCGCATGAAGGCCATCAACGCTATCCTCGAGGTCGAGATCGGCGTCGTCGGCGGCGAGGAGGACGGCGTGCAGCACGAGGGCTCGAACGAGGCCCTCTACACGACCTTCGCCGACGTGGACCAGGCCGTGCAGGCACTGGGCCTCGGCGAGCAGGGCCGGTACATCGCCGCCCTCACCTTCGGAAACGTGCACGGCGTGTACAAGCCGGGCGGCGTGAAGCTGCGTCCCGAGCTGCTCGGCGAGATCCAGGCCGAGGTCGCCGCGAAGTACAACACCGGCGCCAAGCCCCTCGACCTCGTCTTCCACGGCGGCTCCGGTTCGACCGACGAGGAGATCGCGCTCGCGGTCGCCAACGGTGTCATCAAGATGAACATCGACACCGACACGCAGTACGCCTACACCCGTGCCATCGCCGACTACATGTTCAAGAACTACGACGGCGTGCTGAAGGTCGACGGCGAGGTCGGCAACAAGAAGCAGTACGACCCGCGCGCCTGGGGCAAGATCGCCGAGACGGCCATGGCCGCCCGCGTGGTCGAGTCGACCCGTCAGCTCGGCTCGTACGGCCAGTCGAAGAGCTGACCGTCCGCACGCACACGAAGGGGCCCGGCATCATGCCGGGCCCCTTTCGTGTCTGCGCGCGGGGTCAGCGGGTCCCGGTCGCCTGGTCGAGGTAGGCGATGAAGGCCGGATCGCCCATCATCGGTACGACGAGACAGAAGGCGGCGATGCCCACCGTGACCACCGCCCCGACGACCGGGAGCCACCATGTGACGCGGCCACGGCGCAGGCGACGGATGGACAGCGCCGCGGTGACGCACCAGCCGACAGCGAGCACCACGGCGGCGATGGTCCCCCACATGCGGCCCGCGGCGTAATTCGTGAACTCGCCCTCGATGCCCAGCATGCCCATGGTCTGGTTCATGACGGGAACGATGTCGAGGTAGGACAGACCGGTCACCACGACGTTGACGAGGCCGTAGGCGAGGAGTGCGATCGTCGCGAACCTGTCCACAGGGTGGGGGCGCGCCGGAGCGGACGTCTGCGGTGCGGCCGACGGTGCCGGCGCCGGGGACGGCGCCGTCGGTGCGACCACCTCCGCCAGGGGTGGAAGACCCGCGGCCCTCCGCTGCTCCTCTGGCGTGGCGAGTTCCCCGTAACGGGGGCGCTGGTCGGTCATCCCGCCATGGTATCGGCAGGGGCTCAGCGGGCCGTTCAGGGAATCGGGCCCCAACCGATAGCGGCCCCGGAGAAGTGGGGACTTCTCGGGGCCGCGGACGTGGAGCGCTGGGGACGCTCCTCATCCCGTTGGTCGCCGGCGCTGGGGACGCCGTAGGCGATCAGTAGGGCGTTGTCAGCCACTACGTCTTCGATCATAGGGAACCCGCGATGCCCGCACCAGGCCCCGGAATTCAGATGGTGAACTCCGCGTCCGGCCCGTCGGTGTCGAGGGCATCCGCCCCCAGCTGCAGCGAGAGCCGCCGCGCCGTGCGTTGCAGGTTCGACACCAGTCGGCGGTTGACGACGGCCCGGTCGGCGGGCAGGGAGACCGCCAGCGACGCCGTGACGCCGGGCGCGATGACGGGCACCGCGACGCACGTCGCGCCGATCGCGTACTCCTCCCGGTCGACCGCCCACCCGGGCGTCTGCTCGAGCTGGGTGAGGAGGGTCCGCCGATCGCTGATCGTCCGCGGCGTGAGCTCTTCGAGCCGGTGCCGGGAGAGGTAGTCCAGGCGATCCTCCTCGGAGAGCGCCGCGAGGATCTGTTTGCCGAGCGCGGTGGCGTGGGCACTGGCGTGCAGTCCCACCCAGAGCTCGATGCGCGGATTCCGCACGGAGTCCACGATGTCGACGAGGTGCATCTCCCCGTCCGCGTATCGGGAGAGGTAGGCCGTGGCGCCGACGTCCTCCGTCACTGCGCGCAGCGCGGCGCGCACCCGCGCCAGGAACACCCCGCGCGAGTCGATCTGCTGCTGGAACGACGGAAATCGGCCTCCCAGCACGAGTCCGTCCGGCTCTGCGCTCAGATACCCCTCATGCACCAGCGTGCGCACGAGGTTGTAGGTCGTTCCCGGCGTGAGTCCCGTGATCGACGAGAGCATCTTGGCCGGAAGAGGCCGTGGGGAGTTCGCGACGATGTCGACGAGGCGGAGCGCGCGTTGCACGGACCCGATGAGGGTCGGCTCCGCCTCCGCGGCGTTCACCGCTACGCACCCCCTCCAGCGGAGGCGCGGCCGCCGAGGGCGCGCGCGTCGCGCTGACCCGCGGCATCCTGACGGAGCTCCTTCGGCAGCGAGAACATGAGGTCCTCCTCCGCCGTCTTGACCTCTTCCACGTCGCGGTACCCGGCATCGCCGATCGCGTCGAGCACCTCGCGCACGAGAACCTCGGGCACCGACGCACCGCTGGTGACGCCCACGGTCTCCACCCCGTCGAGCCACTCCTGGCGGATCTCCTCGGCGTAGTCCACGCGGTAGGCGGCCTTGGCGCCGTACTCGAGGGCGACCTCGACGAGCCGGACGCTGTTGGACGAGTTGGCCGATCCGACCACGATCACGAGATCGGCGCCCTGGGCGACCTTCTTGATGGCGACCTGCCGGTTCTGCGTGGCGTAGCAGATGTCGTCGGACGGCGGGTTGTGCAGCTCGGGGAAGCGCGTGCGGAGCCTGTTCACCGTCTCCATCGTCTCGTCGACCGAGAGCGTCGTCTGCGACAGCCACACGACCTTCGACGGGTCCTTCACCTGCACGGTGTCGGCCTCTTCCGGCGAGTTCACGACGGTGACGTGGTCCGGGGCCTCCCCCGCGGTTCCCTCGACCTCCTCGTGGCCGTCGTGGCCGATGAGCAGGATCTCGAAGTCGTCCCGGGCGAAGCGCACGGCCTCGCGGTGGACCTTGGTGACGAGCGGGCAGGTCGCGTCGATCGCGTGCAGGCCGCGATCCGATGCGGCATTGACGACGGCCGGGGAGACGCCGTGCGCGCTGAAGACGACGTGCGCCCCCTCGGGCACCTCGTCGACCTCTTCGACGAAGATCGCGCCCTTGGCCTCCAGCTCCGTCACGACGTGGATGTTGTGCACGATCTGCTTGCGGACGTACACGGGGGCGCCGTAGCGCTCGAGCGCCTTCTCCACAGCGACCACCGCGCGGTCCACCCCTGCACAGTATCCGCGGGGGGCGGCGAGCAGGACGCGCTTGTGTCCGGGCACCGGGTTATCCTGAAGCCGCCCGGCCGCGGCGCGCACTCGTGGGATGCGAGGAGCGGGAAGATGAACGGCAGTCGAAGTCACCCCTCGATTCTACCGTCGCGCGGCTGGACGGGGCCGGTGAGCGCGCGGGCAGGAACGGGAGCAGATGACAGTCTTCGAAGCGGCGACAGGACCGGGCGAGACGCCGCCGGCGGATGCCGTGGCCCCGCGCGACTCCACCGCCCAGGCGCCGACGTCCGTGGCCCGACTGAACGCCACCATCCGCGACTTCGTGGCCCGCTGGAACACGGTCTGGGTCGAGGGCGAGATCACCTCGTGGAACGTCCGCGCCGGGAACGTCTTCGCCCGCCTCAAGGACACCCGCTCCGACGCGCAGATCTCCATCCGCGTCTGGTCGAGCGTGCGCGGCCGCATCCCCGCCGACGTGGGTGTGGGCGATCACGTCGTCGCCGCCGTCAAGGCCGACTACTTCGTCCGCTCCGGCGACTTCAGCTTCGCGGTCTCCGCCATGAAGCACGTCGGGCTCGGCGACCAGCTCGAACGCCTGGAGCGGCTGCGCGTGCAGCTCCGCCAGGAGGGCCTCTTCGACCCCGCCCGCAAGAAGCGCCTGCCGTTCCTCCCCCACGTCGTCGGCCTCATCACCGGCGAGCGCTCCGACGCCGAGAAGGACGTGCACCGCAACGCCGAGCTGCGCTGGCCGCAGGTACGGTTCAAGACCGCGTACGCCGCCGTGCAGGGCGACCGCTGCGTGCCGGACACCCTGGCCGCGTTGGCCCGTCTCGACGCCGACCCCGAGGTCGACGTCATCATCATCGCGCGCGGCGGCGGCGACCCGCAGACCCTCCTCGGCTTCAGCGACGAGCGCCTGGTCCGCGCCGTCGCGGCGGCCTCCACGCCGGTGGTCAGCGCCATCGGCCATGAGAACGATCATCCCCTCCTCGACGACGTCGCCGATCTGCGCGCGTCGACGCCGACCGACGCCGCCAAGCGCGTCGTTCCGGACGTCGGGGAGCAGCGCGCGCTCATCGCGCAGCTCCGGTCCCGCGCCACGACGCGCCTCACCCAGCGCCTCTCGCACGACATCGCCCAGCTGGAGCAGCTGCGGTCCCGTCCCGTGCTGCGCTCGCCCGCTCCGATCATCGACACGCGCGCGCAGGAGACCTTCCTGCTCCTCGCCCGTGGCCGCGACGCGGTCACCCGGCAGCTCGACGACGCCGGCCGCCGGACCAGCGAGTTGCGCGCCTCACTGCGCGCCCTGTCCCCCGCCGCGACCCTGGCCCGCGGCTACGCGATCGCACACCTCGAGGGCGGTGTCATCCTCCGCGATGCAGCCGATGCGCCCGCGGGCAGTGCGCTGACGCTCACGGTGGACCGAGGGTCGTTGGCGGTGCGCTCGGAGGGCGAGATCGCGGAGGACGCCTGAGCGGGAGGCGTCCGAGGCACGACGTAGGATGGAGGAGTGAGCGCCGTGAACGACACCCCCGTGGACACGCTGTCGTTCGAGGCGGCCCGTGACGAGCTCGTGCGGGTCGTCGCCGAGCTCGAACAGGGGGCACCGACCCTCGAGCACTCGCTCGCACTCTGGGAGCGCGGCGAGGCCCTGGCCGCCCGTTGCGAGGAGTGGCTGCTCGGCGCGAAGCGCCGGCTCGAGGCCGCTCGCACCGCCACCGCCGACGAGAGCGACGCGTCATGAGCAAGGGCCCCGCGATCAACGCCGACCTCGGTCGGCCGGAGACACCTGACGAGACCGCCGCGCGCAAGGCCGCGTCGAGCAAGGCCTATCGGTCGAGCCAGACGGTCCGCAATCTCGTCGCCGCCCTCGTGGTGACCCTCGCGGTCGTCGTCGTCATCATCGCGCTCGTCCCCCGCGGTGAGCCGGTCGCGGCGAAGCCGATCGACGTGGCCGCCATCGCCGCCGACGTCGAGTCGTCCATGGGCAGCCCGGCGATCGTTCCCGAGACGGACGAGTTCTGGCGGGTGAACGCGGCGGAACTCCAGAGCGGAGCCCCCGTGGTCTGGGAGGTCACCCTCGCGCCCGCGGCGCAGGATGAGCGCGGATTCATCAAGCTCGCCCAGGCGTTCGACGCCGATGCCTCCTGGGCCCCGCAGCGGCTGAACGGCGTCGCCCCGACCGACACCGTGCGCATCGGCGGCCGGGAGTGGGACGTCTACCAGCCCGGCTCCGCCAGCGCCGAGGCGAACGTCACCTATGCCCTCGGCACCCAGGCCGGCGACGACTACGTGCTCCTCTACGGCTCCCGCTCCGCGGACTCCACCGCCGAGCTCGCGGAGTCGCTCATCCCCCAGATCCGCACCGTCTCGGAGGCCCGATGACCCACCCGCTGACCCCCGCCGCCGCCTGGAAGCAGATGCAGGACGGCAACCGTCGCTTCGTCCGCGACGAGCCCCAGCACCCGAACCAGAACGTCGACCGTCGCAAGGACCTCACCGCGGCCCAGCACCCCGTCGCGACGCTGTTCGGCTGCTCGGACTCCCGTCTCGCCGCCGAGATCATCTTCGACCTCGGCCTCGGCGACCTCTTCGTCGTGCGCAACGCCGGACAGGTGATCGGCGAGTCGATCGTGGCGAGCCTGGAGTACGCGGTCGCCGTTCTCGAGGTGCCGCTCATCGTGGTCCTCGCGCACGACTCCTGCGGTGCGGTGCGTGCCGCCATCGACGGCACGGCCATCGACGCCGACCCGCTCCCCCCGCACATCTGGAAGCTCATCGCGCCGATCGTCCCTGCCGCCCGCAAGGTCCTCGCGGAGAGCGGCGGCGGCACGGTGGCCGACATCGATGCGGAGCTCGTCGGCCGCGAGCACCTGCGCAACACCGTCAACGACCTGCTGCAGTCGTCCGAGATCATCAGCAACGCCGTCGCCGAAGGCCGTCTCGGCATCGTCGGCGCCAACTATCGTCTGGCCGAGGGCGAGGCAGCGCCCGTCGTCACGGTCGGCATCGAAGCCGAGGGGATCGACCCCGCAACCAAGGAGGGTTCGGAATGACCGACACCGAGTACCGCATCGAACACGACACCATGGGTGAGGTGCGAGTGCCCGTGAACGCGCTCTACGGGGCGCAGACACAGCGCGCCGTGGAGAACTTCCCGATCTCCGGCAAGGGCCTGGAGTCGACGCAGATCGCCGCACTCGCGCGTATCAAGAAGGCCGCCGCCCTGGCCAACAAGGAGCTCGGCACCCTCGACGGCGCCATCGCCGATGCCATCGCGCAGGCCGCCGACCAGGTCGCATCCGGCGCACACGACGGCGAGTTCCCGGTCGACACCTACCAGACCGGCTCCGGCACCTCCTCGAACATGAACATGAACGAGGTCCTGGCGACGCTCGCGAGCCGCATCCTCGGATCGACCGTGCACCCCAACGACCACGTGAACGCCTCGCAGTCGTCGAACGACGTGTTCCCGACCTCGGTGCACATCGCGGTCACCCAGGCGCTCATCGACACCCTGATCCCCGCGCTCGACCACCTCGCGGTCGCGCTCGAGGCCAAGGCGGAGCTCTGGAAGGACGCGGTCAAGTCCGGCCGCACGCACCTCATGGACGCGACGCCCGTCACGCTCGGCCAGGAGTTCGGCGGCTACGCCCGCCAGATCCGTCTGGGCATCGAGCGCGTGCAGTCGGCGCTCCCCCGAGTGGCCGAGGTGCCCCTGGGCGGCACCGCCGTCGGCACCGGGATCAACACTCCCCTCGGATTCCCGCAGAAGGTCATCGAGCTGCTCGCGGCCGAGACCGAGCTGCCGATCACCGAGGCGAAGGACCACTTCGAGGCGCAGGCGAACCGCGACGGTCTCGTCGAGGCTTCCGGCGCGCTCCGCACGATCGCCGTGTCGCTCACGAAGATCAACAACGACCTGCGCTGGATGGGCTCCGGCCCCAACACCGGTCTCGGCGAGCTGCACATCCCCGACCTGCAGCCGGGGTCGTCGATCATGCCGGGCAAGGTCAACCCCGTCGTGCCCGAGGCCGTGCTCATGGTGTGCGCGCGGGTCATCGGCAACGACGCCACGGTCGCCTGGGCCGGCGCCTCCGGCTCGTTCGAGCTGAACGTCGCCATCCCGGTCATGGGCACCGCGGTGCTCGAGTCGATCCGTCTGCTGTCGAACGCCTCGCGGGTGCTCGCGGACAAGACGATCGACGGCCTGCAGGCGAACGTCGAGCGGGCGGCGGCCTTCGCGGGTATGAGCCCGTCGATCGTGACGCCCCTGAACAAGCTCATCGGCTACGAAGCCGCGGCGAAGATCGCCAAGCACTCTGTCGCCAAGGGCATCACGGTGCGCGACGCCGTGATCGACCTCGGCTACGTCGAGCGCGGCGAGCTCACCCTCGAGCAGCTGGACGAGAAGCTCGACCTGCTGTCGATGACCCACCCGGGCTGATCCACGCTCGAAGACGGATGCCGCGAGGACCTCGGTCCCCGCGGCATCCGTCGTTTCCGGCACCGTCCCGTTCTCCGATCCCGTTTTCCGTCCGTCTCGGTTCCCACCTCGGATGCACGACCACGTTCCGTCTGCACGACGGAATCCCCGGATCAGGACTACCCGCGGCTCCGGATCGTGCAGGTGACTCTTCCTCCACGGATCCCCGGACATCCCGACTCGTCCCCACGACGTCCTTCGGCCCCCGCCGTGACGCCGGAGGACGCAGAATCGGCGAGTGCTCGATCCCGTCTCGACCGTTCACCGTCTCGGAGGCATCGCCCGCGGTCGCGACCTCGGGGCTTTCGGAATCTCCCGCTCCGCCTTGTCCCGCGCGGTGCGCGCCGGCCGGATCCATCGGGTCCGCGCGGGGGTGTTCGCCACCCACGACCTCGACGCGACGGTGCTCACGGCGGCTGCCCACGGAGGGGCCATCAGCTGCGGCACCGCGCTACGTGCCCACGGAGTCTGGGTGCTGTCGGAGAGCGATGCGCCGCACGTCTGGCTCGGGCGCAACGGCCGCGCGCACCCGCACATCGAGTGCCGGTGCATCCCGCATCATTTCGAGGGACGCACCCGGTTCGGCATCGTGGCTGTCGAGGACGCGCTCCGGCATCTGCACGCCTGCGAGGGTGACGAGTCGTTCTTCGTCTCGTTCGAGTCCGCCTGGCGCCTGGGTCTGATCGGCAGCGCGTCACGAGCCCGGATCCGCGCCGCGCTGCCCCGGTCCGCGCGTTGGCTCGTGGACTTCGCCCGTTCCGACGCGGACAGCGGTCTGGAATCCCTCCTGCGCCTCCGTCTCCACATCCTCGGCGTGCACCTCGCGACGCAGGTCTCGATCCCCGGTGTCGGCCGCGTCGACTTCGTGGTCGACGGCCGACTCATCATCGAGGTCGACGGCCGGGAGCACCACGGTGCTCCCGAGATGCGCCACCGCGATCTCTCCCGCGATGCTGCGGCATCGCGACTCGGGTACGAGACGCTGCGCTTCGACTACGCCCAGGTCGTGCACGACTGGCCCATGGTCCAGGCTGCGATCGAAGGGGCTCTGCGCCGGGCCCGCGACCGCGTCTGACCGCGGTTCCTCCCGCACGGCCCTGTTCCGCCCGCACGGCCCCGTTCCACCTGCACGACCTCGTTCCGCGTGCACGACCCCTCTGGCCCCGGCAGCCGGCCGACGGACCAGGATCGTGCAGGTGTCGCTACCGACGTCCGAGGGCCCGCGGGACGGATGCACGAGCTGGATACGCCTGCACGACGGAACACCCCTGATCGACCCACCACTGTCGTCGGATCGTGCATCCGGGAGATCGTGTATCCGACGTGACCGTGCATCCACCCGCTCGTGTGACGTGACGTCCGGACCTCCAGGTGCACGAGCCCGACATGGATGCACGATCGAAGAGGCCGGTGGGGCCAACAGGCGGGACGAGATCGTGCGGCCGGGACGCGATCGTGCGGGCGGGCCCGGGTCGTGCAGAGCCCGCCCGCACGGATCGGGTCAGCTGAGCTCGCCGCCCTCCAGGAGGTCCGTGACGAGGGCGGCGATGGCGGAGCGCTCCGAGCGGGTCAGCGTGACGTGGCCGAAGAGGCCGTGTCCCTTGAGGGTTTCGATGACACTCGCGATGCCGTCGTGCCGACCGACACGGAGGTTGTCGCGCTGCCCGACGTCGTGGGTGAGGATCACCCGGGAGTTCTGGCCCATCCGGCTGAGCACCGTGAGCAGCACGTTCCGCTCCAGGGACTGCGCCTCATCCACGATCACGAAGGCGTCGTGCAGGGACCGTCCGCGGATGTGGGTGAGCGGCATGACCTCCAGCAACCCGCGCTCCACGACCTCGTCGATGACGTTCCCGGAGACGACGGAGCCGAGGGTGTCGTACACCGCCTGGCCCCAGGGGTTCATCTTCTCCCCCTGGTCGCCCGGGAGGTATCCGAGCTCCTGGCCCCCGACGGCGAACAGCGGACGGAACACGATGATCTTCTTCTGCTGCTGCCGCTCCAGCACGGCCTCCAGACCCGCGCACAGCGCCAGCGCGGACTTGCCGGTGCCCGCGCGTCCGCCCAGCGACACGATGCCCACCTCGGGGTCGAGGAGCAGATCGATCGCGATGCGCTGTTCGGCGGAGCGCCCGTGCATGCCGAAGATGTCCCGGTCCCCGCGGACGAGCCGGAACTCGCCGTCGCCGGTGACCCGACCGAGGGCCGATCCGCGCTCGGAGTGGATGATGAGGCCGGTGTTGACGGGGAGCCCGTGCACGTCCTCACTGATCCCGACCTCGCTCTCATAGAGGTCGCTGATGTCATCGCCGGAGAGGTCGAGGGGGGCGATACCCGTCCAGCCCGAGTCGACGGCCTGCTCCGCGAGATACTCCTCGGCACGCAGCCCGAGGGACGCGGCCTTCACCCGCATCGGGAGATCCTTCGACACGATGGTCACGTCCTGGCCGTCCTGCGCGAGGTGCATCGCCACGGAGAGGATGCGGCTGTCGTTGTCACTGAGGCGGATGCCGGCCGGGAGCACCGAGAGGTCGGCGTTGCCGAGCTCCACGCGGAGGGTGCCGCCCTCGCCGACCTCCACCGGGAAGTCGAGGCGGCCGTGCTCGACGCGGAGGTCGTCGAGGTGACGCAGCGCCTGGCGGGCGAAGTAGCCGATCTCCGGGTCGTGCCGCTTGCCCTCGAGTTCGGTGATGACGACCACCGGGAGCACCACGGAATGCTCCGCGAAGCGGAAGAGCGCCTGCGGATCGCTCAGCAGGACCGAGGTGTCGAGGACGTAGGTGCGCAGATCCTGATCGGGTTCTGCGGCCGCGGCCTGTCTCGTCGTCTGACGGGTGGACTGCTGCGCGGTGCTGGTGGACTGCTGCGCTGAACGTGTGGTCACGACCCACTCCCGACCCGGGGATTCCCGGCTATTCGAACGAGTCGACCAGGGGGTCACGAGTCGCGAACCTGAGGCCGACCCGACCGGGCGCCTTGCCCGATGCCTTGAAGGTACGACCGCCCGGGCGTTTTCCACGGACAAGACACGCCAGCGATTCGTTACGGGACGATGAACGATTCCTTGCCGAACGCGCCGAGGGTCTCATCGAGCAGTGCGAGGGTCTCGGCGTCGGTGCCCGCGTGCGGTGCGACGCGGATCGACTCGCCACGCGCCGTGACGACCAGTCCGGCGTTCGCGAGGGCCGCCGCGAGCCGAGCGGGTTCCTCGGGTGCGAGGGCGACGATCCCCGCGCGCTCGGTGCGGTCGCGCGGGGAGACGACGGCGATCCCATGGCGGTCGGCGGTCTCGATCACCGCGTCCACATGCGCGGAGACCCGCTCTTCGATGGCCGCGACACCGGCGTCCCTGACATCACGTGCGCCGGTTGAGAGCCGGCCGGCGGCGAGCGTGTCCGGCACGCTGATCGTGTACGCCTTCGCGTCCGGTGCCGGGGCGGGCAGCTCGTCGACGAAGAGTCCGCTCGCCGTCGTCCCGGTGATGCCGGAGAGCACGGGCGCGATGCGCTCGCGCGCCTGCGGCGAGAACCAGGCGAACCCGGTGCCCCGGCCCGCGCGCAGCCACTTGTACCCGTGCCCGACGACGACGTCCGCGACGCTGTAGTCGGCGTCGATCACACCGAAGGACTGCACGGCATCGACGATGAGGAGGCGATCAGGGCCGAGGACGTCACGCAGCGCGGCGAGGTCGGCACGGTAGCCGGTGCGGAAGTCGACGTGGCTGACGGCGAGGGCGACGACCTCGTCGTCGAGGACAGCACTGACGGCGTCGGGAGTGACCCGTCCGTCCTCGGGCGTGATCCACCGTGGTGTGACCGCGCGGCCGGACGCGGTCGCCGCGCGCTCCAGAGTGAGGCTCACACTCGGGAACTCCGCCGTGCTCGCGACGACCGCGCCGGAGACCCCGTAGAGCGCGTGCATGAGGCCGTGCGTCGACGACGGCTGCAGCGTGACCTCCGCGGCGTCCGCGCCGAGGAGTTCGGCGATGACCTCCTGCGCCTGCCCGATCCGCTCTCCCACGAGGGCCAGCGACGACGGCCGACCGCTGCCGAGCAGGTCCGCGTCCGCGAACACCTCGGCACGGACCGAGGGTGACACGGGGCCGAACGCCGCCCAGTTCAGGTACCCGGGCTCGGCGTCGAACGTTCCGATGTAGTCGTCGAAGGAGCTCACTGCGTCATTGTGACACGCGCGCGCGGTTCCCGGATCAGCGTCCGAATCGGCGGTCGCGGTCGGCGTAGTCGCGGATCGCGCGGAGGAAGTCGACCTGGCGGAGGTCCGGCCCCAAGGCCTCGACGAAGTAGAACTCGCTGTGCGCGCTCTGCCACAGCAGGAAGTCGCTCAGCCGCTGCTCGCCGCTTGTGCGGATCACGAGGTCGGGGTCGGGCTGGCCGCCCGTGTAGAGGTGCTCCCCGATCATCTCCGGAGTGAGGTGCGCCGCGAGGTCTTCCAGCGTGCCACCCGATGCCTCATGCTTCGTGATGATGCTGCGCACCGCGTCGACGATCTCGTTCCGGCCGCCGTAGCCGACCGCGAGGTTCACGTGCAGTCCGGTGTGGTCCTTCGTCCGCTCCTCCGCGTCGGCGAGCACCCGTGCCAGTTCGACGGGGAGGATGTCGGAGCGGCCGACGTGCTTGACCCGCCAGTTCCCCTTCTGGGATAGCGCCTCGGCGAGCTCCGCGATGATCTCGATGAGATCGGCGAGCTCGGCCGAGTCACGTTTGCGGAGGTTGTCGCTGGACAGGAGGTAGAGCGAGACGACCCGTACCCCGAGCTCATCGCACCAGCCGAGGAACTCCTGCATCTTGGCCGCCCCCGCACGGTGTCCTTCGGCCGGGGTGTCGAATCCGAGCTGCCGCGCCCACCGGCGATTGCCGTCGATCATCATCGCGACATGGTGCGGAACGGAGGCCGGATCGAGCTGACGACGCAGCCGGCTGGTGTACAGCCGGTACAGCGGTCCCCGCCCCGGGCTCTCGCGTGACATCACCCACCTACGCTACCCTGCCCCGGTCTTCCGCGCCGGTGCAGAACCTGGGGACATGTACGGGGCGGGGCATGCGCAGCCGCTTAGAGTGAGCACGTGAGCACTTCCGACCAGACCGGCGCCGACGTCCCACAGCTGCCGCTGCTCGAAGCCGCGGCCGCCGATGCGGCGACCGAGATCAAACCGACCTGGCGCGGCTGGATCCACGCCGGCACGTTCCCCGTCGCGCTCGTCGCCGGCATCATCCTCGTCGTCGTGTCGCAGGGCGCCGCGGCGAAGTGGGCCGCGGTGGTCTTCATGGCCACCTCGCTGCTGCTGTTCGGGAACTCGGCCGTGTACCACCGCTTCAACTGGCGGCCGCGGGTCAAGGGCATCCTCAAGCGGATCGACCATGCGAACATCCTGCTGCTCATCGCCGGCACGTACACGCCGCTCGCGACCCTGGCGCTGCCGCCGGCGAAGGGCGTCCTGCTGCTGACGCTGGTCTGGAGCGGAGCCCTGCTCGGCATCCTCTTCCGGGTGTTCTGGATCCACGCGCCGCGCTGGCTCTACGTCGCGCTGTACCTACTGCTCGGCTGGGCCGCGGTGATGTACATCGTCGACCTGCTCGACGCCAACGTCGCCATGATGGTCCTCGTGATCGTCGGCGGTCTGCTCTACACGGGCGGCGCCATCGTCTACGCGCTGAAGAAGCCGAACCCCTGGCCCGGACACTTCGGCTTCCACGAGATCTTCCACGTGTGCACTGTTCTGGCGTTCCTGTGCCACTGGACGGCGTGCCTGCTGATCGCCCTGCACCCGCTGTCGCCGTCGCTCGGCGCGCCCTGAGCCGGGGTCAGCGCTCGCGCGGCTCCTCATCGGACGCGGCCGGAGCTTCCGGTGCGGTGCGACCGTCGTCCGCGGCGTTCTCGGCGGCGCGGGCGGCTTCTTCCGCGTCGAGCTCCTCGCGGACCTCTTCGCGGTACCGCACCCGGCGGATCCGGCGGTTCATGTCCCAGATCAGCAGGATCACGGCGATGAGCACGAAGACGATCACCGCGAAGCCGGCGAAGCCCGGCGTGACCGACTCCGGAGCCACCGTCATCGACGGTGTCGGCATCGGAGTCTCGGAGAGGAAGCGCATGAATCGGCCTTTCGTACGCAGGTCGCATAACCTGGTAACACCAGCCTAACGACCGGAAGACCCCACCTGTGACGACCGCCCTCCAGCTCGACGAACGCTACGGCCGCACCCGCCGCCGTCGGTGGCCGTGGTTCCTCGCCGGGGCCGTCGCCCTGCTCCTCCTCGCCGCCCTCGCCTGGTCCACCGTGAGTCAGTCGATGAGCTCCGTCGATGCCGACGACCTGGGCTTCGAACTCGTGGACGAGCATGCCGTCGACCTCCGCTTCCAGGTCACCGGCGTCCAGGGCAAGGACGTCGTCTGCGTGCTCGAAGCCCTCGACGAGGAGTTCGGTGTCGTGGGCTGGAAGATCGTGGAGATCCCGGCCGGAGACGCCCACTCGCTCACCCGTGCGGAGCGCATCCCGACCGTCGCGGAGGCCACGACAGGTTTGGTGAACACCTGCTGGGTCGCCTAGACTGATGCCAGACAGACGACGCCCCGGCACCGTGCCGGGGCGTCTTGGCATATCCCCCGCGGCATCTCGGCGGGATCCCGATAGAAGGAGCTTCGTCATGTCCACCGATGCTCAGGTCCCCTTCCTCACGCAGGAAGCCTACGACCGGCTCGTCGCCGAGCTGGAACACCTCTCCACCGTCGGCCGCGACGAGATCGCCAAGCGCATCGAGGCGGCCCGCGAGGAGGGCGACCTCAAGGAGAACGGCGGCTACCACGCGGCGAAGGACGAGCAGGGCAAGCAGGAGGCGCGCATCCGCACCCTGGAGGCGCTGCTGAAGACCGCGAAGGTGGGCGAGGCTCCCGCCAGCCGCGGCATCGTCGAGCCGGGCACTGTCGTGACCGCGGTCGTCGCGGGCGGCGAGGAGGTCTTCCTCCTCGGCAGCCGCGAGATCGCCGCCGCCGGCAGCGACCTCGACGTCTACAGCGAGGCCAGCCCGCTGGGCCAGGCGATCCTCGGCCTCAAGGTCGGTGAGTCCTCGTCGTACGAGGCGCCGAACGGCCGCTCGATCAGCGTCGAGATCGTGAAGGTCGAGACCTACACGGGCTGACGCCTGTTCGTCACGACGCACCCCCTCGACCGCGACGGTCGAGGGGGTGCGTCGTATCGGGCGGACTCAGTCCGGGACGACGATGGGCGCGAACCCGGCGCGACGGAGGGTGTCCAGCGTGTGGGCCGAGTGCTCCGCCCCGCGGGTCTCCACGCTCAGTTCGAGGATGACCTCGCTGATCTGGAGTCCGTGGCCGTGACGGGTGTGCATGGCCTCGATGACGTTCGCTCCCGCCTCCGCGATGAGCTCGGACACGCGGGCGAGCTGACCCGGACGGTCGGGTAGCGGGATGCGGATCGTCAGGTACCGCCCGGAGGCCGCGAGGCCGTGCGACACCACCCGCTGCAGCAGGAGCGGGTCGATGTTGCCGCCGGACAGCACCGCCATCGTCGTGCCGGTCGCCGACACGCGTCCGGAGAGGATGGCGGCGACGCCTGCCGCACCGGCCGGCTCGACCACGACCTTCGCCTGTTCCAGGAGCACGAGCATCGCGCGCGCGAGGTCGTCGTCGGAGACCGTGACGACCTCGTCGACGAGCTCCTTGATGATCTCGAACGGCACGGCGCCCGGTCGCGCGACGAGGATGCCGTCCGCGATGGTGGGGCGCGTGACGATGTCGACCGGCTCCCCGGCCGCCAGCGACGGCGGGACGGCGGCCGCGTTCTCCGCCTGCACGCCGATCACGCGGATCGTGCGACCGAGTTCCGCGGCCTTGGCCTTCACCGCTGCGGCGACGCCGGCGATCAGCCCGCCGCCGCCGATCCCGAGGACGACGGTGTCGATCTCGGGCGCATCCTCCAGCAGTTCCAGGCCGAGTGTGCCCTGCCCGATGACGATGTCACGGTGATCGAAGGGATGGATGAGCACGGCACCGGTGCGCTCCGAGAACTCGGCGGCCAGGCGCAGCGAGGTGGCGACCGTCTCCCCCTCGAGCACCACGTCCGCGCCGTACCCGCGTGTGGCGAGGAGCTTCGGAACCGGGACCCCGAGCGGCATGAAGATCGTCGCGGGGATGCCGAGTGCCTGGGCGGCCAGGGCGACGCCCTGTGCGTGGTTCCCGGCCGAGGCCGCCACGACGCCGCGGGAGCGCTCCTCCGCGCTGAGCCGGGAGAGGCGGTAGGCCGCACCGCGGATCTTGAAGGAGCCCGTGCGCTGCAGGTTCTCCATCTTCAGCAGCACCGGGGCGCCGAGCGCATCGGACAGCGCCCGCGAGGGCAGGGTCGGGGTGTGCGAGATCACCTCAGCCAGACTTCGAGCCGCGTCCTGGAACTCGGTCAGGCTGGGGACTGCGCTCATCGATTCCTCCGTCTCCGCTCGCGCGGAACTGTGCTCCAGATCAGGTCTCCGCTCGGCCCGACGCCGGTGCGCCAGGATCCCGAGCTGATGGTCACCGCCGCCACGTTCACGAACGCGGCCAGCGGAACGGCGAAGAGGGCGCCGGGGATCCCCGCGATCATCGCGCCGCCCGCGACCACGAGGACGACGGCGAGCGGGTGCACCTTGACGGCGGAGCCCATCATGATCGGCTGCAGGATGTGACCCTCGATCTGCTGCACGGCCAGCACGACCACGAGCATCCAGAGCGCGATCCACGGGCCGTTGTAGACGAGCGCGAGGAACACGGCGACCGCACCGGTCACGACCGCACCGACGATCGGGATGAACGAGCCGAGGAACACCAGGACGGCGACGGGCAGCGCGAGCGGGACCTGGAGCAGGAAGGCACCGAGGCCGATGCCGATCGCGTCGATCGTCGCCACGAACAGCTGCGTCCTGGCGTAGTTGACGATCGTCGTCCAGCCGTTGCGCGCGGCACCGTCGACAGCGGGACGGGCCTTCCGCGGGAAGATCCGGAGCGTCCAGCGCCAGATACCGGCGCCGTCCGCGAGGAGGCAGATGAGGATGAACAGGGACAGCAGCGCCCCCGTGGCGACGTGCCCCACGGTGGTCCCGATCGCGAGGGCCCCCGTCCAGAGGACCTGCGCCTGCTCGCTGATGAAGTCGAGGCCCTGCTGCAGATAGTCCGCGATCTGCGTGTCCGACAGACTCAGCGGGCCCTCGTGCAGCCAGACCTGGAACTGGTCCAAGGCCTCGGTCGTGCGCTGCTGCACGTCGGGGAGCTGGGCGCGCACCTGCCACACCACGAGCCACATGAGTCCCGTGACGATCGCCGCGGTGCCGATGAGCGAGACGGCGATCGCGAGCCAGCGCGGGAACCCGTGGCGCAGCATCCAGGAGAACGCCGGCCACAGCAGGGCGGTGATGAGGATCCCGACCATGAGCGGGATGACGAGGAGCTTGAGCAGCATCACCAGCCAGATGAAGACGCCGATGGCCGCTGCGATGAGCAGCAGGCGCCAGGCGTAGCTCGCCGTGATGCGCAGAGGCAGCGGCACCGCTTCGTCGGCTTCGGTGGTCACGGTCCGGTCGGTCACCACGGGGCGCGGACGGAACAGATCGCGCAGCCGGGGTCGCTGGTCCTCGCTCATCGCCTCAGTCTACGGTCATGCCGTATGCCGTTCGACGCATCTTGCGCGCGGCGACGATGTCGGATACCGGGGATACGCTGGCGGCGTGACCGACACCCTCAGTCCCGCTCAGGCACGCCGGATCGCCCTCGCCGCCCAGGGCTTCACCCGCGCACGTCCGGCCACCGTCTCCGGGCGCCATCTGCACCGCGTGATGGACCGGCTCGGCGTGCTGCAGATCGACTCCGTCAACGTGTTCGCCCGGTCGCACTACCTCCCGCTGTTCTCCCGTCTCGGCGCCTATGATCCCGCGCTCCTCGACCGCCTCTTCCTGTCCCGCACGACCCATTACGTGGAGTATCTCGCCCATGAGGCGACTTTCATCCCCGTCGAGGACTGGCCCCTGTGGCGGTTCCGCATGGACGACTTCCGGCGACGCTGGTCCGCGGAGGACTCCTGGCTCCGCTCGAATGCCCGGACGGTGGAGTGGGTGCAGGACGAGCTTCGCGCGCGCGGACCCCTGCGCCCCGTCGACCTCCGTGCCGATGCCCCGCGCGAGCGCGGCACCTGGTGGGACTGGGACGAGGTCAAGCTCGCTCTCGAGCATCTGTGGCGCACGGGCGATGTGGCCGTGAGCGGGCGGCGGGGGTTCGAACGCACGTACGCCCTCGCCGAGCAGGTCATCCCGGACGGCATCCGGTCCCGGGAGATCCCGCGGGAGGACGCCATCCGCGAGCTCGTCCGGCGTGCGGCGCGCTCCAGCGGCGTCGGCACCGCGGCCGATCTCGCGGACTACTACCGTCTCCGCGACCGCGCTGCGGTGACGGCGGCGATCGCCGACCTCGTGGACACCGAAGAGGTGCAGCCGGTGAGCGTCCGCGGCTGGGAGCGTGGTGGCAGACCTCTCCCCGCCTGGCGGCACCGGGACGCCGTGCTCCCACGCCGGGTCGAGACCGCCGCCCTGCTGACCCCCTTCGATCCGGTGGTGTGGTTCCGGGAACGCGCGTTGCGGGCATTCGAGCTCGACTACCGCATCGAGATCTACGTCCCGGCTGCGAAGCGCCGCTACGGCTACTACTCGCTGCCCGTGCTCGTCGGCGACCGGATCGTGGCGCGCGTCGACCTCAAGGCCGACCGCGGCACCTCGACCCTCCAGGTGCAGTCGGCGTGGTGGGAGCCGCAGGCTCGCCCGGGTGATGCCGAGGCGATCGCCGCGGAGCTCCTGCGGGCCGCGCAGTGGCAGCGCCTCGAGCAGGTGTCGGTCTCCGGGTGGGGCGATGCGACCGCAGCCGTCCACGCGGCGCTCGCCTCGACCGCGCCGGGCGTGGTGCGGCGTCATGTCCACGTGCGCGAGGGTGTCGCATGACCCGTCGTCACCGGTGGCTCCTGGCCGGTCTCGTCGCGGTCGTCGCCGTGGCGGCAGGGGTGTGGTGGGGTGTCTCCACGCTCCGCTCGCCCACCCCGGAAGAGGCCGTGCGGGACTACCTCCGGGCTCTGGAGACGGGCGATCCGGAGGCGGTCACGGCGACCGGGACCGCGGTGTCCGACCGCGCCCTCGCCGCCTTCGCCGGGGCAGCCTCGACCATCGAGGACGCCCAGGTCACGGGGGTCCGCGACAGCGACGGCGAGGCGTCAGCGACCGTGACGTTCCGGCTCGACGGGGACGAGCACGAGGCTCGGCTGAGGCTGGATCAGGAGGACGGGCGCTGGGTCGTCGACGCCTCCGGCCTCGGCACGCTCCGCGCCACGACGACGGTCGGGACGGCCGTGCAGGTCGGCGACGCCGTCCTCCCGGTGGCGGAGGATGCGGCGCTGCTGCCTGCCGTGTATCCCGTGGCGGCCGCGCCCCTGACGCTGCTGACGGGGACGACCGAGGCCGTCGTGCTGCCCGGCGGCGACGCCACGGCGACAGTGACCGCCGCGCTCCGCCCCGAGGCGACCGAGGCCGCGCAGTCGCAGCTCGAGGCCTACCTGGAGACCTGCACGGCCGGTGGAAGCGCGATTCCCGAGAACTGCGGCATCCGGATCCCCTGGGGCACGGAGTTCCGAGAGGTCTCCGATGTCGCCTTCCGCGTCGAGCGGTTCCCGATGGTGACCCTCACCCCGACGACGTTCGCCGCCGACGACGGCGTCCTCGAGGCGACGGTGACCGGCACCGGACAGAACGGGACGACGCGGTCGGTCACCTATCGCAGCACCGCATGGAGCGTGCGCGGAGGCGTCGAGATCACCGCAGACGAACTCGCCCTCACCGTGTGGTGAGGGCGAGGATCAGAACTGCACGCGCGGCGGCTCGGAGATGGCGCCGCTGTCGGCGACCTCGAAGAACTCGCGCTCCGTGAAGCCGAGCCCCTTGGCGAAGAGGTTGTTGGGGAACACCTTGATCTTCGTGTTCAGCTCCCTCACCCCGCCGTTGTAGAAGCGCCGCGCGGCCTGGATCTTGTCCTCGGTGTCGACGAGGGCCTGCTGCACCTGCAGGAAGTTCTGGCTCGCCTGAAGCTGCGGGTAGGCCTCGGCCACGGCGAAGAGGCTGCGCAGCGCCTGCTGCAGGTGCCCTTCGGCGATCCCCGCCTCACCGGGGCTGCCGGCGGAGAGGGTCTCGGCACGGGCGCGGGTGACGTTCTCGAACACCGCCTTCTCGTGCGAGGCATAGCCCTTGACCGTCTCGATGAGATTCGGGATGAGGTCGGCACGGCGCTTGAGCTGGACCGTGATGCCGCTCCAGGCTTCGTCCACGCGGACGTTCAGCTGCACCAGCGAGTTGTACGTCGCCCAGAGATAGACGCCGACGAGCAGGATCACCCCGACGACGATCAGTACCGGCACGAGCCATTCCATCAGTGCCCCACCCTTTCCCGTGTTTCTCTCATCCTAGACGCGGTGCCTGCACGTGGACTGGGGACTCGGCAGCTCGCCGGCCCGCGCATCAGCTGCCCAGAACCCGCTCCAGGTACCGGTTCGTGAACCGGCGCTCCGGATCGAGGCGGTCGCGCACTGCCACGAAGTCGTCGAAGCGGGGATACCGGTCACGCAGGGTCTCGTGCGTCAGCGTGTGCAGCTTGCCCCAGTGCGGGCGGCCGCCGTGCGCCAGCATGATCTCCTCCACCGCGCCGAAGTACACGGTCGGGTCCGCCCGCCAGTACCGGTGCACCGCGATGTACGCGGTCGCGCGGTCGTGCGCCGTCGAGAGCCAGCGGTCGTCCGCCGCCGCGAACCGCACCTCCACGGGGAATTCGATGCGCCAGCCGCGCTGTGCGATGAGCTCCTGGAGGGCGCGGAACGCCGGCACGACCTCGGCGGCCGGCAGCGCGTACTCCATCTCGCGGAACCGCACGGTCCGACTCTGGGTGAGCACGCGGTTCGACAGGTCGGTGTACTCCCGGTCCCCGGTGAGCCGCACGGCGAGCCGGTTGAACGGCGGCGTGATCGCCGGGACGGCCTGTCCCGCCGCGCAGACGACGCGGTACACGCCGTTGGCGAGAAGGGTTTCGTCCACCCACCGGCCCACGATCGGCAGAGGCTTTCTCCGCGTCGACTCGGGCAGCCGCGATTGCCGCTTGGTCAGTGCCACGTCGGTGTGCGGGAACCAGTAGAACTCGAAGTGGTCGGCCGCGGCGATGCGTTCGTCGATCGTGGAGAGCACCTCGTCCAGGGGCACCGGCTCGTCGATCGCATGCATCACGAACGTCGGCACGCACTGCAGCGTCACCTCGACGATGATGCCGAGCGCACCCAGCCCCAGGGCGACCGCCGGCAGCAGCTCGGGACTGTGCGCCTCATCGATGCGGAGGAACTCCCCGTCTGCGGTGATGAGGGTCACCCCCACCACCTGCGTGGCGAGACCGCCGAAGCCGGCGCCGGTCCCGTGCGTGCCCGTGGAGATCGCGCCCGCGATGGATTGCCGGTCGATGTCGCCGAGGTTCTCCATCGCGAGACCGTAGCGCGCGAGCAGCCCGGGGATGCGATGCAGCCGCGTGCCGGCGAGGAGCGTGACGTGTCCGCTCGCGACGTCCGCCGAGACGAGGCCCTGGAGATCGTCGAGTTCGAGGAGCACACCGGGCGCGACGGCGATCCCGGTGAAGCTGTGACCGGCGCCGACCGCTTTGATCGTCAGCCCCTGCCGCGCCGCTGCCCGCACGGCGCGCTGCACGCCTTCGGGGCTGCGCGGGCGCTCGACCCGGACCGGGCGGACGGACGCCGATCGGCCCCAGTTCTGCCAGGTGCCGCCGATCCTCGTCACAGGAACGCCTTCCCCTCGCCGCGATACGTCGGCAGCTCGTCGACGACCTCGTCGCCGGAGACGAGGTGGTAGGCGGCGATGCGCTCTGCCGGTTCGCCGCTCTTGGCGTGACGGAACCAGACGCGATCGCCGACGCCCAGGGTCGCGGCGGTCGGCCCCTGCACCGGCGTCTGCACCTCTCCGGCCGCCTCCCGCGGAAGCGTGCGGAGGTTCGCCGGCCACACCGGGCGCGGCTGCCGCGAGGCGACCGCGGGACCGGAGGCGATCCAGCCGCCGCCCAGCACGGTGGCGATGTCCACCGCGGGACGGCGCACGACGTCGAAGGCGAACGCGGCGGCCGGTGCGGGCCGGAAGGACCGGTACCCGTCGAACAGGTGTCCCCCGAGCAGGCCGCTGCCCGCGCTGGCCTCGGTGAGGGACTCGTCGCTGCCGCTGAACTCGAGGGAGCCCGTCCCCCCGCCGTTGAGGAACTCGAGGGGCGTCACCGCGCCGACTGCGGAGACGATCGCCGCCCGCCGCTCCCGCAGCTCGTCACGCGACCGGGCCTGGACTCGACGGATGAGCGGCCCATCGGGGCCGGCGTCGCCCTGTCCCGCGATCTGCGCGTCGTACATCTGCAGCCCCACGAGACGGAAGCCGGGGCGCGCCGCGACCTTCCGAGCGAACGCCGCGACCTCACCGGCCGAGAAGAGGGCCGAGCGGCGGACGCCGATGTGTCCGAGCAGCGCCGATCGCCAGGACGCGTCGACGTCGATCGCCACCCGGAGCTCGGGCCGCGCCGAAGGAGCCGCAACGCTGTCGACGAGATCAAGGTGCACCGGGTCGTCGATCATGAGAGTGATGCGCTGCGCCGCCTGTTCGTCGGCGCAGAGCCGTTCGAGGGCGGCCCGGTCGACCGTCGGGTAGCCCAGCACGATGTCGTCGTGCGTCTCCGCGAGCCAGAGGGCCTCCTCCAGCGTGAACGCGAGGATGCCGCGGAAACCCGGGAGGCGCAGCACGGCATCGAGGACCGCACGCACCCGCACCGACTTCGACGCCACCCGGATCGGCAGACCGCCCGCACGGACGAGCAGGTCCATCGCGTTGTAGCGGAGGGCCTCGCGATCGATCACCGCGACCGGCGCCGGAAGATGCCCGGTCGCCGCCGACAAGCGCGGCCAGTAGCGGCCCGGGTCCTCCCATTCGGGGGCGACCGCGGGGCCGCCCGGGACGGGGCTCAGTTCGTCGGTGAGGTCGAGCACTCCCCCACCCTATGGCCTGAGCCCCGCCGGGTCACGACCCCGCCGACGATAGGCTGGCCGCGCGGCCCCCGTAGCCCAATGGCAGAGGCAGGCGACTTAAAATCGCTTCAGTCTGGGTTCGAGTCCCAGCGGGGGCACCCGTCACCGTCCGAGGATGTCGCCGATCCCGGGGATGCCGAGATCACCGAGCCGCTCCCCCCAACCGGTCGCCGCCTCGCCGAGCCCCGACACGGCCTCGCCGGCCGAGCCGAGGATCTCGTCGGCGCCGCCGGCCAGAGCATCGAGGTCGACGCCGGAGGCCAGGGCCTCGAAGTCCACGCCGAGCCCCGCCGCCTGCTCCAGGAGCGGTGCGGCCACGGTGCTCACGACGGCGCCGCCGGCCACGACGCCCAGCACGCCGACCGCCGCGCCGCCCGCAGCGACCGCGGCCCCGCCCGCACCGCCGCCGCGGACACGGGAGAGGAGTCCGCGCAGACGGCCCGGTCGCATCGCCTCGGTCCGCCCGGCCGCGCGGGCGAGGTCGTCAGGGGAGGACGAGCGCGGCCGCTCTTCCGCGGGGAGCTCGGCCCGCATGCGGGCCTCGACGTGCTCCCGCTGCGTCGGCGTGAGGCGCGTGAAGGCCTCGCGATGGATCTGCTCGATCCGGTGGGGGTCGGCCGTCTGCAGGAGGTAGTCGTACCGGGCGATGGCCGCACGGTCCGCCGCGGTGACGTCGCGCCCGCCGGCGGCACCAGGGGCCGGCGGTGGGGCGTACGTGCCCGAGGTGGACGCTCGTGCGCCACCGGGACGGGCGTCCGGAGTCGAGGAGGCGGCAGAAGGCGTGGTCGGGCGTTGCGGCTGGGGGTCCTGGGCTCGGACGGCGTCCACCGCGCTCCGGATCATCCCGCTCCAGTCCGTCGAGGGGCGAGTGCCGTCGCCGGCACGCGCACCGGGACTTCCGCCCTTCGCATCGATGGCATCGGTGGCGAGGCGGATCAGGCGGGAGAGCTTCGACATGGGGGTCCCTTCGTGGGACGGGCCGCCGTTCTCCGCGACGTCGGGCGACGACAAGGGTTCCGGGCAGCCCGCGATTCGGGTGCCAAGGTCTCCTCCACCCTCGCGGGCCAGCGGGCCGGGGCACGATGACATGCCCGTCATGACGACGTCGCTGCAGACGGGAGTACTCCCCTTGCCTTCGACACGCTAGCGAGGCGGCCTATGGATCGGCTCCACGCTCCGGCATGGGGAGGGAGCCGCCGAGGATCCCGGTCATCTCCTCATACAGCGTCTGGAACGCGTCGCGGAGCTCGGCAGCGCCATCCGGTCGCCCCGCGGCCGGTACCGCCTCCGGCAGCGTCCCGAGGGCGAGGGTCGCCGCCGCCTCCCGTGCTACCGCCGCGCCGAAGCCGTCGGACGGCCGCCCCCGATCCGATGCCAGGACGAGCTGGTCGCGCAGCACTCCCGCCACCCCGAGGAGCACGGCGGCCGCGCGCAGGTGGCTGCGAGCGACCTCCGTGCCGAGAAGGCGGTCGTGCATCATGCGTGCGAATCGGCGGGCATGCGGCGTCGGAACGTCTCGCCGCGCGCGAAGGCGCCAGCTGTCCGCCGCGCCCGGCACGGCCTCGTAGGAGAGCGGCTCTCCATCCCGCAGATGCACCACCGGGATCGAGGGCGGCGCGAGGAGCGTCTCGCGCTGCCACCAGTCCGCGGGAGCGACCGCGGCGGGGAGGAAGGCGGTGCCCGGAGCGTGCGTCCCCGGCCGGTCGGGCTGCACGAGATCGGCGGTACTGGCGAGCAGAGCGAGGCCGCGTTCCCTCGCGAACCGATGCAGCAGCACTCCCGCAGGGGCGACCTCGCCGACCTGGAGGGAACGCGCGAACTCCGCGGCCTCGGGGAGCGGGAGCACCACGGCGACCGCCGACGGGTCGGGTCCGGGCGGCATGAGCCACGGGCGGCCGGAGAACGCCGCCACCCGGAGGGCGTGCGAGGCGTAGCCGTCTCCGGGGGTGAAGAGTCTCAGGGCCGCCCCGGGCCGTCCGGCGATCGCCTCGTGCACCTGCGCGATGAGACGCGGGTGCGGGCGCACCGCGGCGTCGAGTACCAGATGGTGGGTGGCTCGTCGTGTCCATGGCTGCCACGCCCCGGCCTCGGCGCCGACATCCGCCTCCGTGTTCGTGCGGCTGATGCGGACGAGCGCGCCGTCGAGCTGTTCCGCGAGTCGCTCCGCCCGCTCCTCGTCGCCCGCCGCCGTCCGGATCGACACACTGACGGTCGGCGACTCTCCCCCGTGCGCGCTCACCGGACCTCCTCCCAGCGTCGTCCGGGGGTGCGTGCACACGCCCTTCCCGAGCACCCTGCGAGCGTACAATGTGAGATGTTACGTCGCCAACTCTCGCCGCCCCGCGAACGGAAGAAGGCCCCGGCGCTCACGCGCTCAGGGCCTTCTCCTCAGAACCGGGTGGTCACTTCGCCGCGGCGGTCTCCGCGGAGTCCTTCGTCGAAGAGGCCGGAGCCTTCTTGGCTGCGGGCCGCTTGGCGGCCGGCTTCTTGATCTCTGCAGGCGTCTCCGCCGCGGGGGCAGCGGCCGGCTTCTCGGCGGCCGGGGCCTTCGCCGCCGGGGCACCAGACGCCGGAGCAGTGTCCGCGGGTGCGGCGGGACGCGGGCGGGCGGCGAACTCCTCGAAGACGTAGCGAGGGTTCTGCACCGTCTGCAGGTTCACGAGGTCGCGGCCCAGCCACAGGTTGTTCCACCAGCCCCAGAGCACGCGCCACTTGCGCTCCCACGTCGGCATCGCGAGGCCGTGGTAGCCGCGGTGCGCGAGCCAGGCGATGAAGCCCTTGAGCGCGATCTTGCCGGACTGGAAGACGCCGTTGTACAGACCGAGGCCCGCGACAGCGCCGAGGTTCTTGTGGAAATACTCCTTAGGGCTCTCGCCACGGAGCACGGCGACGACGTTCTTGGCCAGGAGCTTCGCCTGACGCACGGCGTGCTGGGCGTTCGGGACGCAGAAGCCGCCCACGCCGCCACCCGAGAGGTCGGGGACGGCCGAGACATCACCGGCGGCCCAGGCGCCCTCGACGAACGCCTCGGGCGTACCGACGCGGAGGTCGGCACGGGTCTGGATGCGACCGCGCTCCTCCACCGGCAGATCGCCGCCGCGCACGACGGTCGGGTTGGCCATGACACCGGCGGTCCAGACGATGACGTCCGTCGGGATGACCTCGCCGGTCGAGAGTTCGACGTTGCCGTCGATGGCACCGGTGACCTGTGTGTCGAGGTGGACGTTCGCGCCGCGCTTGGCGAGGTCCTTGAGAACCCACTCACTCGTCTTCAGCGAGACCTCGGGCATGATGCGCCCCATGGCTTCGATGAGGTGGAAGTGCGTGTCCTCGAAGCTCAGCTGCGGGTACTTGCTCACCAGCGAGGAGGCGAGCGAGCGGAGCTCCGCGAAGACCTCGATACCCGCGAAGCCACCGCCGACGACGACGACGGTCAGCAGGCGGTCGCGCTCGGGGCCGGCCGGGAGGGAGGCGGCCTTGTCGAAGTTCGACATGACCTTGTCGCGGATCGCGACGGCCTCTTCGATCGTCTTGAGCCCGATGGCGTTGTCGGCGATGCCCGGGATCGGGAACGTGCGCGAGACGGCGCCCGCGGTGACGACGATCTGGTCGTACGCGAACTCGTACGGCTCGCCGACGGGCGGCGTGATGGTGGCCACCTTCTGCGCGTGGTTGATGTTCGTGACCTTGGCGGTGAGCACGTGCGTGCGCTTCAGGTGACGGCGGTGCGCGACGACCGAATGCCGGGCCTCGATCGATCCGGCGGCGACCTCGGGGAGGAACGGCTGGTACGTCATGTACGGCAGCGGGTCGACCATGGTCACATCGGCCTCACCCTTGCGCAGGTGCTTCTCGAGCTTCCACGCGGTGTAGAAACCCGCGTACCCTCCGCCGACGATCAGGATCTTGGGCACAGTGCTGTTCTGAGGCACAGAAGAACTACTCCTCGGAGTCGGGATTGTGGCGTACGGGAACGCGCGCCGATCGGATGCGCCGGGCAGCTGCGGTGACGCCAAGCGCTACCAGGATACCAGGGACCGTGAGGGCGATGAGCGGCAGGGTACCGTAGCGCAGGGAATCGGCGCTGGGAAGCAGCGGTGAACCGGGCTCGGTCGGTGCATCCGCATCCGGCAGCGGCGGGATGTCCACGGGGGCGAGGGTGGGCTCGGGGGTCGGCGCGCTGTCCGCGCGGCGGAACAGCCGCACCCATTCGGCAAGGTCGCCCATCGGGTTCTCGCTGACGGTCGGGATGTTCGCCGAGATCGCCGCGTCCGCGTCCACGAGCCCGAAACCGTACAGCGGGTCGCGTGGCTTCTGCGCATCGGCCACCGGCATCGCCGTCTTGATGATGCGGTTGATGACGTCGTTGGCCGAGATGTCGGGATGCGCCGAGCGGATGAGTGCGGCGACACCGGCCACGATGGGGGCCGCGCCGCTGGTCCCGCTCCAGGAGACGACCTCGCCGTCCGCGGACACGCCGAGCAGGCCCTCGCTCGGCGCCGAGATGCCGATGGTGATGCCCTGGGTCGAGGCCTCGATGCTGGCCGTTCCGGTCTGGTCGACACCGCCGACCGTGAGCACGCCGGGGATCGTGGCGGGAGCGCCGATGATGTTCGTGCCGCTCCCCCGGTTGCCGGCCGCGACGACGACCACGACATCGTGCTCGAAGGCGTAGAGGAACGCGTCGTCCCAGCTCTCGTCCCAGTCGAGGGTGTTCGTCGTGAACGACAGGTTGATGATGTCGGCGCCGTGATCGACCGCCCATCGGATGCCCTTGGCCACCTGCTCGGTGAACGGCACGGCCGCCGCGGCGCCGAAGCCGACCGAGACCGAGAGCAGGTCCGCCTCCGGTGCGACGCCGATCATCCCGGTGCCGTCGGGCTTGCCTCGCCCGGCCGCGAGCGACGCGACCCAGGATCCGTGGTTGCCGTCCACCGCACCGAGCGGCGTGCGGCCGTCGGGGGTGCCGGCTCCGGACACGTCGGTGCCGCCGACGACCGCCTCGCCGAAGACCTGCGGCACCTTGCCGATGCCCGTGTCGATGACGGCGATGGTCACGCCCTCGCCGCGCGTGGTCTGCCAGGCCTCCCTGATGCCGGCGCCGTCCAGCCAGTACTCCGCCGCGCGGATCGGGTCGGCGGGGTCGTCGGCGACCGGCGGCGGCGTGGGGGTCGGCGTGGCGGTCGACCCGAGGAGCAGGACGGATGCCGCCACCGCCACGAGGGCGACGGCGCCGCGCAGCACCCGCCGCCGCGTCATGCCGAGCGTGCCGGATCGTCGCGGAGGGCGGCGCCGGGCTCCTCGCAGCGGCACACCTCGGGAGACCAGGAGCTGCGGGCGAGCGCGGCGTCGCCGATCGGGTTCACACCGGCACCCGCCGCCAGGGCGTGCCCGGCGAGCGCGTGCAGGCACTTCACCCGCGTGGGCATGCCTCCGGCAGAGATCCCGTCGATCTCGGGCACCTCGCCGAACTGCGCCCGGTCCGCGAGATAGGCCTCGTGCGCCGCCTGATAGGCCGCGGCCACGGTCTCGTCCTCGGCGAGCAGCCCCGCCAGCTCGGGCATGACCTGGTTCGCCTCGAGCGTGGACATCGCCGCCGTCGCGGCCGGGTGCGTCAGGTAGTAGAAGGTGGGGAACGGCGTGCCGTCCGGCAGGCGCGGAGTGGTGGCCACCACCGTCGGGTTGCCGCACCGGCAACGGGCCGCGATGCCGACGACTCCGCGGGCGGGCCGTCCGAGCTGGGTCGACACGACGGCGAGCTCGGCGGAAGTGGGCGCGGGGAACGGCGGAGTGGTCACCCCACCAGCGTAGGGGAGCCGTCCGGGAGGATGCTCGGAGCCGGACCCTCAGCCGGCGGTGGCGGCGGTGTCGCTCAGTCCCGCGGAGACGAGGGTGCGCAGCAGCTGCGGCATCCAGTCGGCCGGCTTCTCCTCGAGCGTGTCACTCACCGGCTCCTGATCCCGCGGGAGGGCGGAAGGATCGAGGTCGTTGTCGATGAGGTACACGACCTCGCCCGGCTTGACGTAGTAGAGCCGCTCACGGGCCTGCGTCGTGATGTACGCGGGGTCGTCCCACCGCTCCCGCTCCGCGGTCAGCGCCGCGATCTCGTCTTCGCTCACCTGCACGGACTGCTCCAGCGCGGCGATCTTCTGCCGCTGGTCGATGAAGGTCCCGAGCGTGGGGACGAGCACCCAGGCGCCCAGCACGACGAGGGACAGCATGATCACCGAGAACGCGGACAGACGGATGCCGGATGCCCACTCGCGCACGTCCACGCGTGGCGCGGTCGTGGCGGCCTCGCGGGGCCGTCGCGACCTGGACGATGCGGGGCGGGCAGGGGCCGCCCCGGGAGACGGCGAAGGAGGAGCCGGTTGTCGTGCCACGGCTCCTCCTTCGTCTCTGCCGCCTTCCGGGCGGCGCGGTCGTGCCGCGGAAGCGGCGTCGCTGTCTCGGGCGCTCAGGCCCGGTAGCGCGGGAAGGCCGAGCGGCCGGCGAAGACCGCCGCGTCGCCCAGCTCCTCCTCGATGCGCAGCAGCTGGTTGTACTTCGCGACGCGCTCGCTGCGCGCCGGGGCGCCCGCCTTGATCTGGCCGGCGTTCGTCGCGACCACGAGGTCCGCGATCGTCGTGTCCTCGGTCTCACCCGAACGGTGCGAGAGCATGGCGGTGTAGCCCGAGCGCTGCGCGAGGCTCACCGCGTCGAACGTCTCGGTGAGCGTGCCGATCTGGTTGACCTTCACCAGGAGCGAGTTGGCGACGCCGCGCGTGATGCCGTCGGCCAGACGCTGCGGGTTCGTGACGAACAGGTCGTCGCCGACGAGCTGCACCTTCGAGCCCAGGGCGTCGGTGAGGTGCTTCCAGTTGTCCCAGTCGTCCTCCGCGAGGGCGTCCTCGATCGTGACGATCGGGAAGTCGTTGACGAGACCGACGTAGTACTCGGTGAGCGCCTCGGCGTCCCAGTCCTTGTTGTCGAGACGGTAGACGCCGTCGGTGAAGAACTCGGTGGCAGCGACGTCGAGGCCGAGCGCGATGTCGGTGCCGGGGGTGAAGCCCGCCTTCTCGATCGCCTTGACGAGGAAGTCGAGGCCCTCGCGGTTGCTGGGCAGGTCGGGGGCGAAGCCGCCCTCGTCGCCGAGACCGGTCGCGTAGCCCGCGGCCTTCAGCTCGGCACGCAGCACGTGGTAGGTCTCCACGCCCCAGCGCAGCGACTCGGAGTAGGTCTCCGCGCCGATGGGCGCGAGGAAGAACTCCTGCATGTCGATGCCGTTGTCGGCGTGCTCGCCGCCGTTGATCACGTTGAACAGCGGCACGGGCAGCACGTGCGCGTTGGGACCGCCGAGGTAGCGGAACAGCGGCAGGTCGGCGGAGTCGGCGGCCGCCTTGGCCACGGCGAGGCTCACGCCGAGGATGGCGTTGGCGCCGACGCGCTTCTTGTTGTCCGTGCCGTCGACCTCGATGAGGATCTCGTCGACGATGCGCTGCTCGCTCGCCTCCACGCCCTCGATGGCCGGGCCGAGCTCGTCGATGACGGCCTCGACGGCCTTGAGCACGCCCTTGCCCGAGTAGCGGCTCTTGTCGCCGTCGCGCAGCTCGTACGCCTCGAAGGCGCCGGTCGAGGCGCCGGAGGGGACGGCCGCGCGCTGCACGATGCCGTCGTCGAGGAGCACCTCCACCTCGACGGTCGGGTTTCCGCGCGAGTCGAGAATCTCGCGTGCGCCTACAGCCTCGATCAGTGCCACTGATGTGCTCCTTGTTCAGGATGGAAGGGTGTGTGGAGCGTCGTCGATCCGCGCCCAGTCTATCCCCGGCATCGGACGGCTCCCGGAGACGAGGCGGGGCGATGCGCCGGAGTCACACGACGAGTGCGAGCGCGATGCCGTCCCACCCCTTGATCCCGACCGTCTGCAGCGCCGTGGCGTCGAAACGCGGGTCTTCCCCCAGCATCCGCAGGCCCGCACGGGTGCCGTTGACCTTGGAGTCCGTCGAGTCGTCGCGGACGATCTCGCCGTCGCGGCCGATGTTGTCGAGCACGACCACGGTGCCGGGGTGACCGAGCTTCGCGGCCCAGTCCAGGTAGACGGTGTTCGACTCCTTGTCGGCGTCGATGAAGACCAGGTCGAAGGCGCCGGTGAGGGTCGGCAGCACGTCGGCTCCGCGCCCGATCCGGATGTCGACCCGATCCCCCACTCCGGCGGCATCGATGCTCGCGCGGGCGACGGCGGCGTTGTCGGCCTCCGCCTCGATCGTGACCACTCGTCCGTCCGGTCCCACCGCTCGCGCCATCCAGATCGTCGAGTAGCCGCCGAGGGTGCCGATCTCCAGCACGCGGCGCGCACCACTCATCCTCACGAGGAGGTTCAGCAGCTTCCCCGCGACCGGGGCGACCTCGATCTCGGGGAGCCCCGCGGCCCGCTGCGCCTCGAGCGTCGCCTCCAGGGCCGGGTCCGTGCCCACGAGCGTGTCGGCGAGGAAGGTGTCGGCGCGGGCCCAGGCGGCGGGAGTGGATTCCATGTGCTCAGCCAACCCCCGGCGCCGGTCGGCCGTCAAGCGTCGGCGGGGCCGGAGGGGTCCGCGGCGCGGCGAGCTCCGGCTGACGGCGGAACTGCCCGGTGAGCGCCAGGACGAGGGCCACGACGGCGGCGACGATCCAGCCCGCCACGCCGAGCGGCCCGGCCAGGGCGAGGTCGGGCTGCACGGCGGCGACGATCATGATCATGCCCGCGGCGGCGTTGAGGGATCCATGCGCGACGACCGCCGGCCACAGCGAGCCGGAGCGCAGCCGGAGCCAGCCGAACAGCACGCCCCACGCCACGCAGCCGCCGATCATGAACATCACGCCGGTGACGTCCGTCCGGCCGAAGTTGTAGCCGAGCAGGATGACAGGGCTGTGCCACAGCCCCCAGATTGCTCCGGTGAGCAGGAGCGCCGGCCAGGTGCCGAGCGGACGAAGCGCCGGGAGCAGCCAGCCGCGCCACCCGAGCTCCTCCCCGAAGGCGAGCACGCTGTTCACGAGGGCGCCGACGGGGATCGCCGCGAGCTGCGCGAACACGACCACGCCGACCGGCGGCACCGGCGTCCCCGGGGGAAGAGCCTGGGCGAGCTGATCCGCGAAGGCCGAGAAGGTGAGGTCGAGCCGCACCCACCCGAGCACGGCCGCGAGGAGGATGCCGAGGGCGACGAGCACCGGCGGCACGAGCCAGGCCGCGACCAGCAGCCCGACGACGCGCTTCGCGGGCCGCAGGGGCCACATCCCGAGGAAGCGCGCGCGGACGCCCTTCTCCGGCACGCCCGTGGTGAGCATGACGACGAGCACCGCGGCCGCCGGGGTGAACATCATCACGGGAAGGATCGCCCCCGCGAAGGGCTCGGCGAGGCCGTCGCCGAGCCAGAGGGGCAGGCAGACGAGAGCGGCGAGCCCGCAGGCCGTGAGGGTGAAGATGAGGACGGCGCGCCACGGGACGCGCGTCGGTGTCGTGGTGGTCATCGCTCCGCCCTCTCCGTCTCCCCGGAGATCGCAGGCCCCGCAGACCGGTCCACGTACGTCTGCAGGAGCGCTGCCGCCTCCTCCGCGCCGTCGATCGTGATGACGAAGGGACCGTGGTCGCGGCGATGCACCTCGATCGCCGGCCCCTGCCGCATCACGATCCCGCTGCGGCCGTCCGGGGCGAGACGCCAGCCCCAGCCGCCGAACTCCCCGAAGGGCGAGATGCGCACGGCCCGGACCGAGACGATCTCCGCCACCGGGATGGTCCTGCGAGGCCACCCGATCACGGCGCGGGCGTCGATGCCGTCCGGCGTGACACGCACCCGGAACGACGTGGTCGCCGCCAGCGCGAATCCGACGACGAGCGCCACCAGGGCCGAGACCCAGGCCATCGGGGTTCGGGTGACGACCATGATCACGGCGAGCGCCACGAGCCCGAGCAGCACGAGCAGCAGGAAGACGAGAGCACCGGTGGGCATGGTCGTCGTCCCCACCCACACGACGCGCTCCCCCTCGCCGACCCGCACGTCGTGTCGCGGCGTGAGGGCGGCGCCGGGGATCGCACGGACGCGCGGCTGCACGAACCACGCCATCGCGCCCACGCCGAGGAGGGCCGCGAAGGCCAGCCCCATCACCCCCGCGATGCCAGGGACGTCACCGGCGGGCGGCAGGTCGCGCTGGATCGCGAGGGAACCCAGGCAGATCACGGCCGCGAACGCCGACATGCCGGCTGCGGTCGCCCCGAGCAGCCGGGCGGTGGCGCCCCAGTGCGCCCCGACGGCGACGAGCGTCGTGATGGTCAGGAGCACCGGGATGCCGAGACCGACCCCGAGGAGCACCCAGAGGTAGGTGGTTGCCGGGCCGAACCCGTCCGCCCCGTCGACGCCCCAGTGGATCGCGACGTCGGCGGGGAACGACGGCAGCCAGGTCATCAGCACGAGAGCGGAGATCGCGACGATGAGCACGGGGAGGACCGACGCCACGAGGACGAAGGCCCGTCGCGCGCGGCGCAGGGTGGCCGGAGGGGTGCGAGTGGGGTCAGGCGTCGTCATCGGGGGCCTCCTGGGGAGTCGCGGCTGGAGTGGGCGGTTCGGCTTCTGCGCGGTGCGTGCGGACGATTCCGGCGAGAGTGTCGGCGGAGACCCCCAGGGCGGCGGCCCGTCGGATCAGCCCGTCGATCTCGTGCGAGAGCTCCGCGAGGGGCGCGGCGGAGGCGGCGATCACGGCGCCCCTGCCCCGCCGGAGGTCGACCAGGCCCTCGTCCCGCAGGCGCTGGTAGGCGTGCAGGACGGTGTGCTGGTTGATGTCGAGCGCGGCCGCCACGTCGCGGGCGGCCGGCAGACGATCGCCGGGCGCGAGGGCGCCGGAGAGGATGTCCGCGCGCACCGAAGCGGCCACCTGGTCGTAGAGCGCGTGCGGACTGTCGACATCGACGCGGATGAGCATGGCGCCTCCCTTCTCTAGTTATTCTATGTGAACTAGAATAACTGTGCCAACCCTCCAGTCGTCTTCGTCGCAGCCGCGCGCATCCTCCACACTGACCTCATGCGCATCACGCCCCGCCGCCTCGCCCTCGGCATGAGCCTCTGGATCCCCAACCTGTGCAGCGGCATCCGTGTCCGCCGGTTCAGCGACGACTGGACGCGCGCGACCGTGGAGCTGCACGTGAACCTCCTCACCCGCAACTATGTGAAGACCGCGTTCGGCGGGTCGATGTCGGCGATGACCGACCCCTACTTCTTCATGCTCGTCATGCACCAGCTCGGGCGGGACTACGTCGTATGGGACACGCGCGGCGAGATCGAGTTCCTCAAGCCGGGGCGTGGGGTGCTGACCGCGGAGTTCGAGGTGACGCGGGAGAAGGCCGAGGAGTTGCGACAGCGTGCCCACGGCGGGGCCAAAGTGCTCGAGTGGTTCGAGACCGTCATCACCGATCGCCACGGGGACGTCGTGGCGAAGGTGCGCCGCGAGGTCTACATCCGCGAGAAGAAGCGCGTCACCGCAGCGCGGGGATGACCCGTCACCCGCCGTTCACTCCGGCGTGGGACGATGACCGGATGCCCCTCGCCCGCCGCCTGACGCTGCCAGACGCCGTAGCGATCGGCCTCGGATCGATGATCGGCGCCGGCGTGTTCGCGGTCTGGGGTCCGGCCGTCGACGTCGCCGGAAACGCGACGCTCGTCGCCCTCGCGATCGCCGCCGCGGTCGCCTACGCGAACGCCACCGCCTCTGCGCAGCTCGCCGCTGTGCACCCGGTCGCCGGCGGCACGTACGCCTATGCGCGGGCGGAGATCGGACCGTGGTGGGGCTTCGTCGCCGGATGGAGCTTCGTGATCGGCAAGATCGCGAGCTGCGCCGCCATGGCCATGACCTTCGCCGCCTACGCCGCGCCGGCGGGATGGCAGACCCCCGTCGCCGTGATCGCCGTCGCCGCCCTCGCGGTCGTGAACTGCCTGGGCGTGACCCGGACGGCGCTGGCGACCCGCATCCTCGTGGCGTGCTCCCTCCTCGGGCTCGCGGTCGTGGTGGCGGTCGGCTTCGGCGCCGCCCCGACCGCCTCGCCCGCACCGCTGCCTGACGCGACCGTCTACGGGGTGCTGCAGGGCGCCGGGCTGCTCTTCTTCGCCTTCGCGGGCTACGCCCGGATCGCCACGATGGGCGAGGAGGTGGTGGACCCCGCGCGGACGATCCCGCGCGCGATCGTGCTCGCTCTCGGCGGCGCCGTCGTCGTCTACGCGCTCGTGGGCCTCGTGGTGCTCCTCGTCCTCGGCGGCGACGCGCGGGGAGCGGCCGCACCCCTGGCCGACATCCTCACCGCGGCCGGCTGGTCGGCGTTCGCCCCCGTGGTGCGGATCGCTGCGGCGGCCGCCTCCCTCGGCGCGCTGCTCGCCCTGCTCACCGGCATCGGCCGCACGACGCTCGCCATGGCGCGGGAAGGCGATCTCCCTCGGGTCCTCGCCCGTATCGACGACCGGCACCAGGTGCCGCGCCGTGCCGAGATCACCCTCGCCGTCATCGTGATCGGGCTGGTGCTCGTGGGAGACCTCCGGGAGGTGATCGGGTTCTCGTCCTTCGGCGTGCTGCTGTACTACCTCATCGCGAACGCCGCCGCGTTCCGCCAGCAGGGGGCCGCCCGACGCTACCCGCGGATGCTGCAGGTGGGAGGAGCGCTCGGCTGTCTCGTGCTGGTGAGCACGCTTCCCGTCCTCGCCTCGCTCCTCGGCACAGGCGTCGTGCTGCTCGGCATCGCCGGACGGGCCCTGCGGATGCGGTGGCCGCAGCGCGGGCGGCCCTGATCGGTCTCAGCCGGAGACACCCGCGCGATAGTCGCGGGGTGGCAGACCGAGGACGGCCGCGAAGTCGCGCGTGAGATGGGCGTGGTCGGCGTACCCCAGCGCGGCGGCGAGCGACGTCAGATCCGTCTCCGGCTCCTCGCGGAGACGCTGTGCCGCCTCCTGCAACCGGCGGCGGCGGATGATCGCGCCCGGCGAGAGCCCGACGGTGCGGTGCGTGAGCCGCTGCAGCGTGCGCACCGAGACCGCGAGTCGGGTCGCCGCCTCCTCCGGAGTCAGCGCCGCCCCCTCCCCCAGCAGCACGTCGAGCATCGCGTTGGCCTGCCGCCCCACCGCGCCGACCGGGCCGACGCGCTGAGACAGCCACGCGGAGAAGACCGCGACGGCGCGCTCCCGTCGCCCGGGCTGTGACCGCATCGCCGCCGTCACCCCCTCGTGCAGATCGGGGGCGTCGAAGGACCGCTCCGCGTCGACCAGACCCGGCGCGTCGTCGGTGAGGGCCACGACGGCCGCCGGGCGCAGGAGAGCGCCGACAGCCCACCCCGACCCCCGCAACTCCCTGGTCGACGCCCGTGTCGTGGCGCCCGAGATCGACACGCCCTCGGGGGCGACGACGAGGTTGACGGCCGGATACGCGACGATCTCCTGCCGGGATACCTCGCCCTCCGGCAGGCTCCACTCCGGGATCCAGAACCAGGCGACGAGCGCGGCGGCGTCTTCGGGCGGGGGCAGCCGATGGAACGCGGGCAACCGCGCGGGGTAGAGCACTCCGCGCGTCCGGTCCACCATGGCCCCCAGCGTAGAGCGCGCCACCGACGTGTCGTCGAGGACGTGTCGCGGATCTTCAAGCGGCTGTCGCCCTCCCCGTCCTACCGTGGCGACATGACGGATCAGACACCTCCGGCCGGCGTGACCGGCGCGCACACGACCGACGGCCGCCCCCACAGCGCGACCTCGCTGACCCCCTTCCTCGCGATCCCCGACGCCGCCCGCGCCGTGGAGTTCTACCGGGACGTCTTCGGCGCCCGCGTGGTCGACGTCACGGAGTTCGGCGGTACTGTCGCGCACGCCGACCTCGACTTCGGACTCGGTCGGCTCCAGCTCGGCGAGCCCAGTCCCGAATATCACCTCGTGCCCGCTCCCTCCGGCGACGACGACTGCTATTCGATGGGCCTCTATGTCCCGGATGTGGACGCCGTGGTCGCGCGCGCCGTCGAGGCGGGGGCGACCGTCCGCGAGGCGCCGTCCCTGTTCGTCTCCGGCGACCGCTACGCGAGCATCCGCGACCCGTTCGGCGTGCGGTGGTCGATCATGACGCGCGTGGAGGATCTGTCCGACGAGGAGAGCGCCCGACGGGTGGCCGCGTGGGCTGCCTCCTTCACTGCGGCACCGCAGGGCGCCGAGAGCTGAAAGCGGCCACGGCGGCGCGCTCGACCGCGGGCAGCAGCGCCTCCGCGGTGCGGCGGTAGCCGAGGGCGCTCGGATGGAAGCGGTCGAGGCTGAACATCTCCTCGGGCTCGTCGAAGAACATCGGCCCCACGGCGCGCCGCAGGTCGACCGTCTCCGCGCCCTCTCGGCCTGCCGCCTCCGCCTGAACCTCGGCCAGCCGCCGGGACAGACCGGAGGCGATGCGGCGCAGCGGCTGGGGCACGGCACGCAGGGCGCCGAGGTCGGGGCAGGTGCCGACGACGACGCGGGCGCCGAGCGCGTGCAGGCGGACGATGGCCTCGCGCAGATGCCGTGCCGACTCCGCGGGCGGGAGGCGGTGGGTGACGTCGTTTCCGCCGACCACGATCACGGCGACGTCGGGGCGATAGTCCGTGGGGAGCCGGGAGATCTGCCCGGCGAGATCCCGCGACTCCGCGCCCACGACCGCGGCGGTGCGCAGCCGCACCGGACGCCCGAGTCGGCGTGCCGTCGCCTTCGCGAGCCGCGCCCCGAGGGTCTCCTTCCGCCGTGCCGCTCCCAGCCCGGCGGCGAGGGAGTCGCCCAGCAGCAGGAGGTCGAGCGGCTCGCCCTCGAGCCCTGGGCGCCAGACACGGTCGGCGTCGAGCGACTGCTCCCCCAGCGGCTTCCCGATGCGGCGGCGCGCGACGGCGGCCTGCCGGTCGAGGACCGTGCGGGCGCCCACGAGCAGGGCCGCGGCGAGCGCGATGACGGTGAAGAGAGGCAGGCGGCGCACGGCCCGATTCGAGCCGACCGCCGTGAACGCCCGGTGAACGCGTCTTCCGACGGGGGCGACTCAGGCCAGCGTCTTTATCTCGAGCTCGTCGTCTCCCGGTCGCACGCTCGCGAAGTGCGTGTACCCGTCCGCCGCCGACCGTTCCAGCAGCGCCTTGAGGTTCTTCGTCCGCTGCTCGAGTCGCACCCGCGCGCCCCTGGCGACGAGAGCCGTCTTGTGCGCCACGAGCTCCGCCACGGGGACGGCGGCGTCGTGGACGAGCACGATGGCCTGCGCGGCGGTCGCCGGATCCGTCGAGACGAGGTCGACCAGGCGCTCGAAGCCGAGGGAGAAGCCCACCGCCGGGACCTCCTGCTGCAGGAACCGGCCGATCATGCCGTCGTACCGTCCACCGCCGCCGAGCGAGTACGTCACGGAGGGGTGCGCGAGCTCGAAGATGGTCCCCGTGTAATAGCCCATGCCCCGCACGAGGAAGGGGTCGAACACGAGAGGGATGTCGTCCTGCCCGCGCCCCGCCGCGACCGCCTCGCCGATGCCGACAAGGTGGGCGACGAGCTCGTCCGGCGCGCCGTCCGGGAGCGCCTTGCGGATCTGGCTGTCGCCGAACGGGTGGTACTCGAGCGTCTGCGGGCGACCGAGGAAGGCCTGGAACGCGTCGACCGCCGTGGCCGTCGCCCCCCGCTCGCGGAGCTCGGCGGCCACGCCCTCCGGTCCGATCTTGTCGAGCTTGTCGATCGTGATCAGCACCTGCGGGCGCTCGTCCTCGGTGAAGCCGAAGTGCTCGAGCATCCACTCCAGGACGCGGCGGTCGTTGATCCGCACGCTCGCGCCCTCCAGACCCAGCGCGTCGACGGTGTCGAGCGAGGCCGCCAGCAGCTCGGCCTCCGCGCGCGCCGACGCGTCGCCGATGATGTCGATGTCGCACTGGACGAACTGGCGGTAGCGCCCCTTCTGCGGGCGCTCGGCCCGCCACACGGGCCCGATCTGGATGGACCGGAAGACACCGGGGAGCTGCCCGCGGTTGCTCGCGTAGAAGCGGGCGAGCGGCACCGTCAGGTCGTAGCGCAGGCCGAGATCGGAGAGCTCGGCGGGGTCATCGGCAGCGGCGCGGATGGCCTCCGCATCCAGGCCGCGGCGCAGGATGTTGAACGACAGCTTCTCGTTGTCGCCGCCGATGCCGGCATGCAGCCGGTCGTACTCCTCGACCACGGGGGTCTCGATCTCATCGAATCCGTGCGCGCGATAGCGGTCGCGGATGACGGAGAGCACCCGCTCACGGCGGGCCTTGTCGGCGGGGAGGAAGTCGCGCATGCCGCGCGGCGCGTTCACGGTAGCCACCCGTCCATCTTCCCAGGTCGGCGGCGGTGTCCGCGTCGCGTCAGCCGGCCTCGGCGGCGCGGACCTCGTCCTCCAGGCGCGTCAGCCGTTCCCGGAGCGCGCGCTCCGCGTCCCAGCCCTCGGCCCTGGCGGTGTCCACGAGGGCGAGCAGGGCATCGCCGAGTTCCTCCTCCGAAGACGGGCGCAGGGCGGACGGATGCGTGGGCACCACGCCGGCACCGGCGGCACGGCCCGACATCTTCTGGGCGCGGGCGAGGGCCGGCATCGCGCGCGGGATCCCGTCGAGCACGCTGCGGCGGGTGCGCTTCTCCGCCGCTTTGGCGGCGTTCCAGTGCACGAGCACCTCCTCCGGCGTCTCCGCGACCTCGTCGCCGAACACGTGCGGGTGCCGCCGCACCATCTTCTCGGTGAGCGTGCGGGCCACATCGTCGATGTCGAAGGGGCCGTCCGGATCCTGCGCCGCGATGGCGGCGTGGAAGAGCACCTGCCACAGCAGATCGCCGAGTTCCTCGCGGAGGTCGGCGCGAGACCCGTCCTCGACCGCGTCGATCACCTCGTGGGACTCCTCGATGAGGTACGGCACGAGATCGCGATGCGTGATGCGCTGCGACCACACGCACCGCTCCCGCACCGTGCGCATGGTCTCCGCGGCCGCACGCAGCGGATCATCGATGCCCTCGGGTCCTCGCTGCTCGCTGGTCATGCTTCCTCCGGACTCCGGCTCACGCGGGAATGGGCGCAGCGCGACGGTACCACCGGGCGCGCAGGGTGACGACGATGCCGGACAGGATGAGCGCGAGCAGCGAGCCCACGAGGACGCCGAGGATCGCCTGGTCCCGGATGACCGCATCGTCCTCGAACGCGAGATTCGCGAGCAGGAGCGAGACGGTGAACCCGATACCGCCCAGGGCGCCAGCGGCGACGATGTCCGCGAAGGGCAGCGCCGGGTCGGCGCCCTTCGGCCGGATGCGCATGGCGAGCCAGCCGAACAGGGAGATGCCGATGATCTTCCCGACCGGCAGCGCTACGACGATCGCCCAGAACGCCGGGGACAGAGCCGTCGGCGAGACCGCCGGGATCACGACGAACGCCGCCACGAACGCGAACAGCGGCAGGATCGCCCCGTTCACGGTCGGCTCCAGCGCATGCCGGGTGCGTCCGGCGGGTACCGGCGCCATGACGAGGCCGAGCATCACGCCGGCGATGGTCGCGTGGATGCCGGACGAGGCGACGAGGCCCCACGTGACGACGCCGACGACGGCCATCGCGACCGCGACGAGTGTGTGGCCGGTGGCATGCAGCAGGCGGCTCAGCAACCAGAACACGGCCACCCCGACGATCGCGAGACCGAAGAGGAGCCACTGCACGTCGTGCGCGAAGAGCACCGCGATGAAGATGATGCCGATGATGTCGTCGAGGATCGCAAGGGCCAGCAGGAACACCCGCACCCGGGAGGGCAGGCCGCGACCGAACATCGCCAGCACGCCGAGGGCGAAGGCGATGTCGGTGGCGGTCGGGATCGGCCAGCCCGACGCCGTCTCCGGCCCGCCCGCGATCAGCAGGTACACGAGGATCGGCACGAGCACGCCGCCGGTCGCCGCGATGGCCGGCTGCACAGCCTTCCGCGGGGAGTCGAGCTCGCCGTGGGTGAGCTCGTGCCGCAGCTCGATCGCCACGACGAGGAAGAAGATCGCGAGCAGGCCGTCCGACACCCAGTGCGCGATCGAGAGGTCCAGCGCCGTCCCCGGGACCGCGAGATGCGTCTCCAGCAGTCCGGCGATCGCGTCGTGCGTGGGCAGGTTCGCGAAGAGGAGGCCGAGGCCGGCGGCCACGAGCAGGAGGACGGCGGGGAACTGCTGCCCGCGGAGGGGGTTCGCTGTGATGCGCATCCCGTCCATCGTAGGCCGGGATGTCACACGGTCGTCATGCGTGCGGGACACCCCGATCCACCCGGCTACTCTCGGAGGGTGACCCCCGATTCCCCCGCTTTCTCCGAGCCGACGCCCACCGAGGCCATCCGCGTGATCGGTCGTTTCGAAGCCGGTCGCGGCATCCCCGATGCCATGCGCTCCGACGTGCGGATGCTGGGCCAGCTCCTCGGCCAGGTGCTCCGCGAAGCCGGCGGCGACGACCTCTTCGAGGACGTCGAGCGCCTGCGCCTCGCGACGATCCAGGCCTACGAGGACCACAGCTCCGACGCGTTCGACCGCGCCGCGGCGATCGCCGACTCCTTCACGATCGCCCGCGCCGACGAGGTCGCCAGGGCGTTCACCTGCTACTTCCACCTCGTGAACCTCGCCGAGGAGCACCAGCGCGTGCGCGTGCTCCGGGAGCGGGCGGGACAGCCGAGCCCTTCGACAGGCTCAGGGACCCAGGGGGGCACGGGCCCTTCGACAGGCTCAGGGACCCAGGGGGGCACGGGCCCTTCGACAGGCTCAGGGACCCAGGGGGGCTCGGGCCCTTCGACAGGCTCAGGGACCCAGGCGACGGACACGGTCGCGGGGGCGTATGCGCGGCTGCGCGAGGAGGTCGGCGACGACGAGGCCCGCCGGCGTCTGGACGGCCTGCGCTTCCACCCGGTCTTCACGGCGCACCCGACCGAGGCCCGTCGACGCGCCGTCTCGTCGAGCATCCGCCGCCTCTCCGAGCTGCTCACCCAGCACGACGCGGCGAGCGTCGGCGGCTCCGAGGAGCACCGGGCCCGCCGCCGGATGCTCGAGGAGATCGACACCCTCTGGCGGACGGCGCCGCTGCGCGCACAGAAGCCCTCCCCGACCGACGAGGTGCGCACCGTCATGGGCGTCTTCGACGAGACGCTGTTCACCACGGTCCCGCACGTCTACCGCCGGATCGACGACGCCCTCCGCGGCGAGGAGTCCGGCGCCAGCGCTCCGGTCGTCCCCGCGTTCGTGCGTATCGGCTCCTGGGTCGGCGGCGACCGCGACGGCAACCCGTTCGTCACGGCCGCCGTGACCCGTGAGGCGTCGCAGATCGCCTCCGACCACGTGCTCCGCGGGCTCGAGCGGGCACTCGACCGGATCGGCCGCACCCTCACGCTCGCCGCCGACGACACCCCGCCCAGCACCGGCGTCATCGCGCTCTGGGAGCGTTTCGCGGCCGCAGAGCCGGCGGTCGCCGACGAACTCGCAGCCCGCTCGCCCGACGAGCCGCACCGCCGTGTCGTCCTCGTCATGGCCCGCCGCGTGGCGGCCACCCGCCGCGGAGACGACGAGGGCTACACCGGTCCCGAAGAGCTGCTCGCGGAGCTGCGCGCCGTGCAGTCCTCCCTCGTCGCCGCCGGAGCCCGCCGCCACGCCTTCGGGGGCGTGCAGCACCTGATCTGGCAGGTCGAGACCTACGGCTTCCACCTCACGGAGCTCGAGGTGCGCCAGCACTCCCAGGTGCACGCGAAGGCTCTGGCCGAGTTGGAGGCCGGCGGGGCGATCAGCACGCAGACGGAGGAGGTGCTGGAGGTGTTCCGCGCGATCGCGGACATCCAGCGCGACCGGGGGCTTCGCGCCGCGGGCCGCTACGTCGTCTCCTTCACACAGGCGGCCTCCGACCTCGCGAACGTGCACCGCCTCGCCCGCCACGCGCTCGGCGACGACGCCCCGGTGCTCGACGTCGTGCCCCTGTTCGAGACCTTCGCCGACCTCCAGGCCGCCCCGGAGATCCTCGCCGAGGCCGTCACCTTCCCCGAGTTCCGCGAGCGGATGGCCGCCACAGGGAACCGGCTGGAGGTCATGCTCGGCTACTCCGACTCCTCCAAGGACGTCGGGCCCGTCGCCGCGAACCTGGCGCTGTACACGGCGCAGGAGAAGATCGCCCGCTGGGCGCAGGAGTCCGGCATCGAACTGACCCTCTTCCACGGCCGCGGCGGTGCGCTCGGCCGCGGCGGCGGTCCCGCGAACTCGGCGATCCTCGCGCAGCCCCCGCACTCCGTCGACGGCCGGTTCAAGCTCACCGAGCAGGGCGAGGTCATCTTCGCCCGCTACGGCGAGCCCGCGATCGCGATGCGGCACATCGACCAGGTCGCCGCGGCGACGCTGCTCGCCTCGTCCCCCACGGTCGAGGAACGCACCAGCAGCGCAGCAGCCCGCTACGCCGATGTCGCCGCGACCATGGACGCCGCCTCGCGCGAGCGGTTCTTCGCGCTCGTCAAGGCCGAGGGCTTCGCCCCGTGGTTCGCCACCGTGACCCCGATGGAGGAGATCGGCCTGCTCGCGCTCGGCTCGCGTCCCGCCCGCCGCGGCCTCTCGGTCGAGTCGCTGGAGGACCTCCGGGCCATCCCCTGGGTGTTCGCGTGGACGCAGGCCCGCATCAACCTCGCGGGCTGGTTCGGGCTCGGCACCGCGCTCGAGGCCGTCGGCGACGAGGAGCTGCTGGCGGAGGCCTACCGCGAGTGGCCGCTGCTGCGCACGATGGTCGACAACGTCGCGATGAGCCTCGCCAAGACCGACGAGCGCATCGCCCGGCAGTACCTCGCCCTCGGCGACCGCGACGACCTCGCCGCCCTGGTGCTCGACGAGCTCGCGCTCACCCGCCGCTGGGTCATCCGCCTCACCGGTGGCGAGGGCCTGCTGGAGAACAAGCCCGTGCTGCAGCGGGCCGTGCAGCTGCGCAGCCCGTACGTCGACGCCCTCTCGCTCCTGCAGCTGCGGGCGCTCCGCGCGCTCCGGTCCGCGCCGGAGCAGCCGGAGGGATCGGGGGCCGACGCCGAACAGCAGCGCCTGCTCCTCCTGTCCGTCAGCGGGGTTGCCGCCGGCCTGCAGAACACCGGGTGACCCGAGCCCTCCCGCCGCGTGCGCGGAGGCCCTCGTCGCCGACGCTAGAGTGAAACCTCCGCCTCACCCGGCTCTGCTTTCGCGCGCGACACGATCGCCCGCACCCCATCCCCCATCAGAAAGCCCTCCCGCGTGACCGTCACCACCCCCACCGACTTCCACCCGCTCGCCGACTCCGTGCAGCCCGTCTTCGACACGGTGCTGGCACGCAGCCCGCACGAGCCGGAGTTCCACCAGGCCGTCCACGAGGTGCTGCACTCCATCGCCCCGGTGCTGGAGCGCCACCCGGAATACGTGGACGGCGGGATCCTGGAGCGCCTGGTCGAGCCGGAGCGGCAGATCATGTTCCGCGTACCGTGGGTCGACGATGCCGGAAAGCTGCAGGTCAACCGCGGGTACCGCATCCAGTTCTCCTCCGTGCTCGGCCCGTACAAGGGCGGCCTGCGGTTCCACCCGTCGGTCAACCTCTCGATCATCAAGTTCCTCGGCTTCGAGCAGATCTTCAAGAACGCGCTCACCGGTCAGGGCATCGGCGGCGGCAAGGGCGGCTCCGACTTCGACCCGCACGGGAAGTCCGACGCCGAGGTCATGCGGTTCTGCCAGTCCTTCATGAACGAGCTCTACCGGCACCTCGGCGAGCACACCGACGTCCCCGCGGGTGACATCGGCGTCGGCGGCCGCGAGATCGGCTACCTCTTCGGCCAGTACCGCAAGGTCACCAACCGCCACGAGTCCGGCATGTTCACGGGCAAGGGCACCGGCTGGGGCGGCGCCGAGGTGCGGACGGAGGCCACGGGCTACGGCGCGGTGTTCTTCGCGCAGGAGATGCTCGGCGTGCACGGCGACTCCCTCGACGGCAAGCGCGTCGGCATCTCGGGCTCCGGCAACGTGGCGATCTACGCGATCCAGAAGGCCGCTCAGCTCGGCGCGACCGCGGTCACGGCGTCCGACTCCTCCGGCTACGTCGTCGACGACGCGGGCATCGATCTCGACCTGCTGCGTCAGCTCAAGGAGGTCGAGCGCGCCCGCATCGTCGAGTACGCCAACCGCCGCCCCAGCGCCCGCTTCGTGGAGAGCGGCAGCGTGTGGGAGGTGCCCGTGGACATCGCGGTGCCCTCCGCCACGCAGAACGAGGTCAGCCTCGCCGACGCGGAGGCCCTCATCGCGAACGGCGTGCGTGCCGTGTCCGAGGGCGCCAACATGCCGTGCGTCCCCGAGGCGGTCGAGGCCTTCCAGAAGGCGGGCGTGCTGTTCGCCCCGGGCAAGGCAGCGAACGCGGGCGGTGTCGCGACCTCCGCGCTGGAGATGAGCCAGAACGCCTCGCGGCAGCGCTGGAGCTTCGGCGACAGTGAGAACAAGCTCCGCGAGATCATGGGCGACATCCACCGTGCCGCCTTCGAGGCCGCCGAGCGTCACGGAGTCCCCGGCGACTACGTGGCCGGCGCCAACATCGCCGGCTTCGAGCGCGTCGCTGCGGCGATGCTCGCCCAGGGCGTCATCTGACCCGGTTCGAATCGCCTGATTGGTCGTGAATCCGGCCGGAATGCGACCAATCGGACGATTCGAAGGGTGTGCGGTCAGACCTGGCGGTCGTCGGCGTGCCGCGCGAGGGAGCTGCCGTAGCGCTCCGTGAGCTGGACCATGAGGTCGGGAGTGTCCCGGTCGACGCCGAAAACGTGTCCGGGGAAGTCGAGCTCGGGCTGTGCCGCCGCGATCTCCGCGTCCCTGTCGGGCGAGAGCAGCTGCACGGGATCCCCCACCGCGACCCAGCCGATCGGCACCACCGTCCCCGACGGCAGCACGGCCCGGCGATGCACGATGGCGTTGACCCGCACCTCGCAGCGGTCCCCGACGAGCGCCCCGTTGAAGACCCGGGCCCCGGACGCGAAGAACACCTCCTCGCCCACGGTGGCCCCCGCGATGCTCGCCAGCGTGCCGACGAGGGTGTGCGCACCGATGTGCACGGCGTTGGCCGCGGTCGCCCTGATCAGCGCGTTCTCCATGACGATGACGTGCGCCCCGAGGGTGATGGGGCCGCCCTCCGCGGTGATGACGGCGCCGTGCAGCACCTGGCAGCCGGGTCCGAGCTCCACGTCGCCGGAGATGACGGCGGTGGGAGCGACGACGGCGGTGTCGTGGATGCGGGGGCGAGCCCCGAGGTGCTCGTACAACATGCGGCCAGACTAGCCCCCGGCGTCTGCGGCGTGCACGACTTCGGAGATCATCACCGACACGCCGGACCCGAGCCGCCGGCGACGGCGTGTCGTCCGCGGGCTCCGCAGTCGTGCACGGCGGAGGCGGCCGCGACCGCCGCCCGGGTCACTCGGGCTTGGCGGGCTCGGGGAAGATGGCGGTGAACAGCTGGTCGACCCAGGCGAGCAGCTCCGCGTCGGGCAGCGGCTCCACGCCCACGCCGACCGCGGCGGGCACCGTGGGCATCGGCACGACGAGAGCCTCCCCGCCGGAGACGAGCTTCGCCTTCGGATAGAGCCGCTGCAGCCGGACCTTGATCGAGTCCTCGAGACGGGCGGGCGCGAGGCGCAGGTTCGAGCCCATGGCCACGACGTCGGTGAGCCCGGCCCTGGCCGCCCGGCGCCGCAGTCGCGCGATCGACACGAGTCCGGTGACCTCGTCCGGCGGCGTGCCGTACCGGTCGACGAGCTCCTCCACCACGAGGTCGATCGCGTCGTCCTTCGCGGTCGCGGCCGAGGCGGCGGAGAGCTTCTGGTACGCCTCGAGCCGGAGGCGTTCGCTGTCGATGTAGTCCTCCGGGATGCGGGCGTCGAGCGGCAGCTCGAGTCGGAGCTCCTGCCCGGTCTCGACCTCCTCGCCCCGGAAGGTCGCGACGGCCTCGCCGATCATGCGCAGGTAGAGGTCGAAGCCGACCCCCGCGATGTGTCCGGCCTGCTCGGCGCCGAGGAGGTTGCCCGCACCGCGCAGCTCGAGGTCCTTGAGGGCGACCTGCATACCGGAGCCGAGGTCGTTGTTGACCGCGATGGTCTGCAGCCGGTCGGCCGCGGTCTCGCTCAGCGGCTTCATGTCGTCGTAGAGGAAGTACGCGTAGGCGCGCTCCCGTCCGCGACCCACGCGTCCGCGGAGCTGGTGGAGCTGGCTCAGACCGTACTTGTCGGCGCGGTCGATGATGATCGTGTTCGCGTTGGAGATGTCGAGGCCGGTCTCGATGATCGTGGTCGACACCAGGACGTCGAACTTGCGCTCCCAGAAGTCGTCCACGACCTGCTCCAGCGCGTGCTCGCCCATCTGGCCGTGCGCGACGGCGATCCGCGCCTCGGGGACCAGCTCGGCGAGCTCCGCCGCGACGCGCTGGATCGACTGCACGCGGTTGTGCACGAAGAAGACCTGGCCCTCGCGAAGGATCTCGCGGCGGATGGCGGCGGCGATCTGCTTGTCGCTGCGGGGGCCGACGAACGAGAGGATCGGGTGCCGATCCTCCGGCGGCGTGGCGAGGGTCGACATCTCGCGGATGCCGGTGACCGCCATCTCCAGGGTGCGCGGGATCGGGGTGGCGCTCATGGCGAGGATGTCGACGTTGGTCTTCATCTTCTTCAGCGCGTCCTTGTGCTCGACGCCGAACCGCTGCTCCTCGTCGATGATCATGAGGCCGAGGTCCTTGAACAGCACCTGGTCCGTGAGGATGCGGTGCGTGCCGATCACCATGTCCACGGAGCCGTCGAGCAGGCCCTGCAGGGTGAGCCGCGCCTCCTTGTCGGTCTGGAACCGCGACAGCGGCCGCACCTTGACCGGGAACCCGGCGAAGCGCTCCGTGAACGTCTCGAGGTGCTGCTTCACGAGCAGGGTCGTCGGGACGAGCATCGCCACCTGCTTGCCGTCCTGGATGGCCTTGAACGCCGCCCGGACCGCGACCTCGGTCTTGCCGAAGCCGACGTCGCCCGAGAGCAGCCGGTCCATCGGGATCGGCCGCTCCATGTCGGCCTTGATCTCGTCGATGGTCTGCAGCTGGTCGTGGGTCTCCGCGAACGGGAACGCCTCCTCCAGCTCGCGCTGCCAGGGGGTGTCAGGGCCGAAGGCGTACCCCTTGGCGCTCATCCGGGCGGAGTAGAGCTTGACGAGCTCGACGGCGATGTCGCGGACCGCCTTGCGCGCCTTGCCCTTGGCCTGCGCCCAGTCGCTGCCGCCCATCTTCGACAGCGTCGGGGCCTCGCCGCCGACGTACTTCGACAGGAGGTCGAGCTGGTCGGTGGGCACGTACAGCTTGTCGCCGGGGTAGCCGCGCTTGGACGGCGCGTACTCCAGCACGAGGTAGTCGCGGATCGACTTCGCGGCGTTGCGGCCGCCGGTGGAGACCTCGCGCTGGGTCATCTCGACGAACCGGCCGATGCCGTGTGTGGCGTGCACCACGAAGTCGCCCTGCTTGAGCTGCAGCGGGTCGACGACGTTCTTCCGACGGGACGCGAGCTTCTTGACGACGCGCTGGTCGCCGCCGATCGTGCGGCCGTAGAACTCGTTGTCGGTGAGGACGGCGAGCTTCGCCTCGGGCACCTGGAAGCCGGCCTCGACCCCGCCCACCGTGAGGGTCGCGACCCCCGGGTCCGGTGCGTCCGCGATCGACTCCACCACCCGGGCCGCGATGCCGCGGTCGGAGAGCACGTCGCGGGCACGGTCGACGAGGCCGTGTCCGGTCGCGAGGACGACCACCCGCCAGCCGTCGGCGACCTTCGCCTCCACGAAGGCGATCGCGCCGTCGACGTTGCCGTGGAAGGAGGGGATGACGGTGGCCGCCTCGACGCTCTCCGCGGTCGCGTCGCCGATCCCGAAGGGGCTCAGGCGCCACCACACGCCGCCGCGGTCGCGGACGACCTCGCGCAGATCGGCGATGGTGAGGAAGTCGCCGGCGCCGAGGTCGATGGGGGCCGAGGCTCCCGAGGTCGCCGCGCTCCAGGCGGCGTCGAGGAACTCGCGGTTCGTCTCGCCGAGGGTGAGGGCGCGGGCGGTCGAGCGCTCCGGGTCGATGACGGCGGTCGCCGTGCCCTCGGGCAGGTACTCGACGAGCGACTTGAGGGGACCGGCGACCGCGGGCAGCAGCGACTCCATGCCCTCGACCGGGATGCCCTCGGCCATCTTCTCGAGCATGCCGCTGATGGCGGGGAAGCCCCCGATGAGCGCCCTGGCCCGCTCCCGCACCTCGGCGGTGAGCAGGAGCTCGCGGCTGGGCGGGAGGTCGACGCCTGGCACGTCGCCGGGCAGCGAGCGCTGGTCCGCCACGGAGAACGCGCGGATCTGATCGATCTCGTCGCCGAAGAACTCCACGCGGTACGGGTGTTCGGACGTGGGAGGGAAGACGTCGAGGATGCCGCCGCGGACGGCGAACTCGCCCCGTCGCGACACCATGTCGACGCGGGAGTAGGCCCGTTCCACGAGCTGCTCGGCGACGTGGTCGAGCTCGTTGCCGCGGCTGCCCACCGTCAGCTCCAGCGGCACGATGTCGCCGAGGTTCCCGGCGATGGGCTGGAGCGCGGCGCGCACGGAGGCGACGACCACGAGAGGGCGCTCGCCTCTCCATTCGGCGACGCGGCGCAGGGTCTGCAGTCGCAGGCCGACCGTGTCCGGGCTGGGGCTGAGGCGCTCGTGCGGCAGCGTCTCCCAGGCCGGGAAGGTGAGCACCTCGGCATCCGGGACGTAGGTCTCCAGGGCCTGCGCGACCGATTCCGCGCGGCGCCCCGTGGGCACCACGGCCAGCAGCGCCGCCGGGTGGCCGGCCGCCGCACGCTTGGCGAGCAGACCGGCGAGAACGGGCGCGTCGAGCCCGTCGACCAGGCCGAGGTCGGCGTCGGTGTGCGCCCAGGCGAGAGCGTCACGATACAGAGACGCCTCTTCCAAGGCGCGCAGAATCCCCGGAACAGTCACCGGACAAGCCTAATCGCGCCCACGGACACTGCGGTCGACTCTCCCTTTCCCACCCCTTTCCGTGCCTCCCACCCCGTTACGGACGCGCGGAAGGGGCCGGGGCGGACCGAAGGGGCCGGGTCGGGCGTCTTAGGCTGGAGGGATGCCTCCGGTCACCCTCACCACCGCACGACTCGTCCTCCACGCTCCGACGGAGGCCGACGTCGACGCGATCACCGAGGCCTGCCAGGACCCCGAGATCGGGCGGTGGACGACGGTGCCCTCCCCCTACTTCCGCCAGGACGCGGAGGACTTCGTCGCCCTCGTGGAGCAGTGGTGGGAGGACGGCTCGCAGACCGTCTGGGGTGTCTACGCCGACGACGTCCTCGTGGGCATGGTCGGCCTCCACCACATCGGGGAGCATCCGGCCGGGGGTCATGCCGAGCTCGGCTACTGGGTCGTCGCCGACGCACGCGGCCGCGGCTACCTCGTCGAGGCCGCGCGCGCGGTGCTCGACTGGGGTTTCGCGGAGCTCGGCCTCGCCCGGATCCGCTGGCAGGCCGTCGTGGGCAACGTCCCCTCCGCCCGCGCCGCCCGCGCCCTCGGCTTCCGCTTCGAGGGCACCATGCGTCAGGGCCTCACCAGCCAGCGCGGTCGGGACGACGGCTGGCTCGCGGGGCTGCTGCGCGACGACGACCGGACGCCGGTGGAGTGGCCGGTGCTCTGAGCGCACGCCACGCGTGACAGCGTCGGACCCCGGTGACAGGATGGCTGCATGCCTGAGATGCCGGAGGTCGAAGGACTCGTCGCGTTCCTCGGCGAGCGCACCACCGGACGCACCATCACCCGTGCCTCCGTGGCCGCGATCGCCGCGCTGAAGACCTACGACCCGCCGATCTCGGCGCTGGAAGGCGCGTCGATCACCGGGGCGGAGCGCCGCGGCAAGTTCGTCGTGCTGTCCTGCGGGCCCGAGCTGCACCTCGTCTTCCACCTGGCGAAGGCGGGATGGCTGCGCTGGTACGACACCCTGCCCACCACGCTCCTCAAGCCGGGCAAGTCGCCCATCGCGCTGCGGATCGCCCTCGACGACGGCAGTGGCTTCGACCTGACCGAGGCCGGGACGAAGAAGTCGCTCGCCGTGTACGTCGTCCGCGACCCCGCCGAGGTGCCGGGTATCGCCCGCCTCGGCCCCGATCCGCTCGACCCGTCCTTCACCCGCGACGCCTTCGCCGCGCTGCTCGACGACCGCCGGATGCAGATCAAGGGGCTGCTCCGCGACCAGGGCGTCATCGCGGGTATCGGCAACGCCTACTCCGACGAGATCCTGCATGCAGCCCGCATGTCGCCGTATGCCATCGCCGGCACGCTGGACGACGCCGAGATCGACCGGCTGTTCGCGGCGATGCAGGAGACCCTCGCCGAGGCCGTCGCTGCTGCCGCGGGCAAACCTCCGGCCGACCTCAAGGACGCCAAGCGCCGCGGCATGCGGGTACACGCCCGCCGGGGCGAGGCGTGTCCGGTCTGCGGCGACGAGGTGCGCAGCGTCTTCTTCGCCGACCGCTCGCTAGAGTACTGCCCCACCTGTCAGACCGGCGGCAAGGTCCTCGCCGACCGGCGACTGTCCCGCCTGCTCAAGTGAGGGCCGGGCACGGCCCCTGCCACGGAATGAAACGGGCGCAGACGCGTTGAGTACACTCAGAGCAGCAACGTGCTCCGGGGTCGGTGGGAATCCGAACCGGCGGTGACAGTCCGCGAGCGTTCCGAGTGATCGGGATGCCGATCCGGTGGAATTCCGGAACCGACGGTGATGCGAGGGACACCTCGCTAGTCCGGAAGGGAGGCAGCACGAGGCGCACGCGCGTGCGTCCGTTCCGCCAGCCTGCAGCGACCCCGAGCCGCAGAGAGGACGACGACGGATGGCAGTGACCGCGACAGAGCGCCGTGCGATGGATCGTGCGCTCGCCCTCGCGACCCGCGGCCCGCGCGGGGTCAACCCGCAGGTGGGCGCCGTGATCCTCTCCCCCGACGGCGAGGTGCTGGCCGAGGGCTGGCATCGGGGCTCCGGCACCCCGCACGCCGAGGTCGACGCCCTCTCGAAGCTCGCGCCGGGCGCTGCACGGGGCGCGACGGCGATCGTGACGCTGGAACCCTGCAATCACACCGGTCGCACCGGCCCCTGCGCGCTCGCGCTCATCGAGGCCGGCGTGACGCGGGTCGTCTACGCGCTCGACGACCCCGGTGAGGTCTCCGGCGGCGGCGCGGAGCGGCTGCGCGCCGCGGGCGTGAGCGTGGAGTCCGGCGAGCGCGCCACCGAGGCCCGCGCCGTGATCGGCGACTGGCTCATCGCGTCGCGCCTCGGCCGTCCGCACGTGACCGTCAAGTGGGCGCAGAGCCTCGACGGCAGGGCTGCGGCGGACGACGGTTCCAGTCAGTGGATCACCGGCCCGGAGGCCCGCGCCGATGTGCACCGGCGACGCGCCCAGGCCGACGCGATCGCGGTGGGTACCGGCACCGTGCTCGCCGACGACCCCGCGCTCACCGCCCGCGCCGGCGACGAGCTCCTGCCGCACCAGCCCGTCCCGGTCGTGATCGGCACCAGTGCCACCCCTGCGGATGCGGCGGTGCATCGTCATCCGCACACGCCGCTGTTCTTCGACACGCACGACCTGTCGGCGGTCCTCGCCGAGCTGCACGCGCGCGGCATCCAGACGCTGTTCGTGGAGGGCGGCCCGACGCTCGCCAGCGCGTTCCTCTCCGCCGGGCTCGCGGACCGCGTGCTCGCATACGTCGCCCCCGTCCTGCTCGGCGGGAGCCGCCTGGCCGTGACCGACATCGGTGTCCGCTCGATCGACCAGGCACATCGCCTCGTCGTGGACGAGTGGCTGCCGTTGGGTGCAGACCTGCTCGCGATCGCGCATCCTGCGGACGCGGACGACCCGGACCGCACCGGCCCGGAGAAGGAGGGAACCCTCTGATGTTCACCGGAATCATCGAGGAGATCGGCGAGATCACCGCCATCGCGGAGTCGGGCGACGGCTGGCGCCTCACGGTGCGCGCCCCGATGGCCGCTGCCGACGCCGTGCACGGCGAGTCGATCGCGGTCTCCGGCGTCTGCCTGACCGTCGTCGGCTCCACCGCCGAGACCTTCGACGCCGACGTCATGAAGCAGACGCTCGACGTCGCGGCCCTCGGCGCGGCGACTGTCGGCACCAGGGTCAACATCGAGAAGGCGATGCCCGTGGGGGCGCGGCTCGGCGGGCACATCGTGCAGGGCCACGTCGACGGCACCGGCACCGTGCTCGAGGTGCGCCCCGGCGCGCAGTGGAGCGTCCTGCGCATCAGCCTTCCCGACGACCTCGCGCCGCTCGTCGTCGACAAGGGCTCCATCTCCGTCGACGGCACCTCGCTGACGGTGAGCGCAGTGAGCCCTTCGACCCCTTCGACCCCTTCGACAGGCTCAGGGACCCCGGAGGGCTCAGGAACCCGGGAGGGCTCAGGGACCCAGGAGGGCTCGGGCACCGGGGGCGGGCACTGGTTCGAGGTGTCGCTCATCCCGGAGACCCTGGCGGCGACCACCCTCGGCACCCGCGCGGTCGGCGACCGCGTGAACCTCGAGACCGACATCCTCGCGCGGCACGTCGAGCGACTGCTCGCATTCCGCGCCGCACCGGAAGGGGGCTCGCGATGAGCCTGGCAACCATCCCCGAAGCCCTGGAGGCGCTGCGCGCAGGACGCCCCGTGCTCGTGGCCGACGACGAGAATCGCGAGAACGAGGGCGACGTCGTTCTCTCCGCCGAACTCGCCACACCCGAGTGGGTGGCCTGGACCGTGCGCTGGTCCTCCGGGTTCATCTGCGCGCCGATGCCCACCGACCTCGCGGACAGCCTCAACCTGCCGCCGATGGTCGCGGCCAGCGAGGACGCCCGCTCCACCGCCTACACCGTGAGCGTCGACGCCGCGGAAGGGGTGACGACCGGGATCAGCGCCAGCGACCGCGCCCGCACCCTCAACGTGCTGGCGAACCCCGACTCGACGGCGACGAGCATCATCCGCCCCGGCCATGTGCTCCCGCTCCGGGCCGTGGACGGCGGCGTGCGCGAGCGCAGCGGTCACACCGAGGCCGCGGTCGAGCTCATGAAGCTCGCCGGCCTCCGGCCCGTCGGCGCGATCGCGGAGGTCGTCGCCGAGGACGGCAGCATGATGCGGCTTCCCGGGCTCCTCGAACTCGGCGCCCGCGACGGCGTGCCGGTCATCACGATCGAGCAGCTCATCGCACACCTCAACGAGATCGACCCGGAGGGGGCGACCCCGGCCGCCCAGCGCGGTCGCCGGGTGAGCCTCCGTGCTGACGCCACCGTGCCCACCGACCACGGCACGTTCCGCTTCCTGGCCTACAAGGACCGCGTCACCGGCACCGACCACATCGCGGTCGTATCGGGCGAGCCGACCGAGACCGCCCTCGTGCGCGTGCACTCGGAGTGCCTGACCGGCGAGGCGTTCGGGTCCCAGAAGTGCGAGTGCGGCCCGCAGCTGGATGCCGCGCTGGACGCCATCGACCGCGAGGGCGGCATCGTCATCTACATGCGGGGACACGAGGGCCGAGGCATCGGTCTCATCAACAAGCTGCGCGCCTACAGCCTGCAGGAGGACGGCCTGGACACCGTCGACGCGAACCTGGCACTGGGCCTCCCGGCGGACGCCCGCGACTACGCGGCGGCGGCCGGGATCCTCACCGATCTGGGGGTCTCGAAGGTCCGTTTGCTCACTAACAACACCGACAAGGTGAACAAGCTGCGTGAGCTCGGCCTCGACGTCGTCGAGCAGGTGCCGCTGATCGTGGGCGTGGGACCGAACAACCACCAGTACCTGGAGACCAAGCGCGACCGCATGGGCCACATCATCGGCGAAGCAGAGCTCGCCGAGGCCCTCGCGGCAGGAAAGGACGAGGAATGAGCGGCGCCGGAGCACCCAAGACGGGGAACATCGACGGGCGGGGGCTGGAGGTCGTCGTGATCGCCGGCACCTGGCACGAGGTGATCTCGAACGGCCTGATCGCCGGCGCCCAGCGGGTGCTCGACGAGGCCGGAGCGACGCATCGCCTGGTGCGGGTGCCCGGTTCGTTCGAGCTCGCCGTGGCCGCGCAGGCCGCCTTCGCGGGCGGTGCGGATGCGGTGGTCGCCCTCGGGGTCATCATCCGCGGCGGCACGCCGCACTTCGAGTACGTCTCGGCGGCGGCGACCGACGGCCTCACCCGCGTCTCCCTCGACGCCGGCAAGCCGGTCGGGTTCGGGCTGCTCACGCTCGACGACGAGAAGCAGGGACTGGACCGCGCGGGCCTGGAGGGCTCGAAGGAGGACAAGGGCGCGGAGGCCGCGGACGCGGCGCTGCGCACTGCCCTCGTGATCCGCGAGCTCCGCGGCTGATTCCCCTCCGCCTCGCGCCCGATCGCGGGCGCGAGGTCAGGCGTGCCTTGGTGGCGCGGAATGCCGCGCTCTCGTACGGTGAGGGCATGGAGACCCTGCGCCACATCGTGCTCTTCGTCCACCTCATCGGCTTCGCCGTGCTCTTCGGGGCCTGGGCGGCGCAGGCGTTCGGCGGCAAGCGGGTGTTCACGCGTCTGATGACCATCGGCATGACGATCGCCGCGGTCGCCGGCCTCGCCCTCGCCGCCCCGTGGGGCCTCCCGGAGGGCGTCGAGATGAACTACGCCAAGATCGGCACGAAGCTCGTCATCCTCCTCGTGATCGGCGCCCTGCTCGGCATCGGCACGGCGCGCCAGAAGCGCGACCAGGTCGTGCCGCCCGCGATCTTCTGGCTCGTGGGCATTCTCACGGCCGTGAACGCCGCCATCGCCGCGATCTGGCGCTGACGCGCGGATCAGCGCAGGCTGCGCTCCCAGAGCGCGGATGACTGCTCCCCGGCCCCATCCGTACGGATGCGCTGGCCGTTGCGTCCCCCGCGGGCGAACGTGGCGGTGACGCCCGGCGGGACGTCGGAAGCCGCCACCGGGCTCGACGACCAGGTGCAGGCGCGCACGTGCACGAGGTCTGCCGCCACCGCGGCCGGATCGTCGTCGTAGCGCCACGGTCCCGTCAGCCGCCCGAGCCAGAAGAGTCCGTCGACGTCCCTGGTCCAGACGAGGGTTCCCGTCGGAAGCGCCGCGAAGCGCTCCAGCCGCCGCGCGGCCCGCTCTCCATGGCGGGCGTCGACGGCGGCGAGCGCCGCAGTCAGAGAGCCGGGCGTGCTGTCGAGCCGCCCACCCATGCCGCAGACGCCCTCGGCGAGCGCACGCTCGACCGCGACTCCCGGCGCGACGGCATCGTCGCGAGAGCGCATCGGTGCGCGGTAGGCGAGCGGTTCGCCGGGGCCATCGTCCGTCATGGGAGCGGCACGAGGGTCGCCTCGACATCGCCCCCGTCGACCACGACGCGCATCATCGTGTGCACGGGCTGTCGACGCCGGTCGGTCGGAGAGCCCGGGTTGAGCAGCCGCAGACCGTTCGGCGTGACGGTGTCCCAAGGGATGTGCGAGTGTCCGAAGATCAGCACGTCGACATCGGGGAAGGCGAGATCCATCCGCTTCTCCCGCCCGGTCGCGGCGCCCGTCTCGTGGATGACGGCGACGGCGGTGTCCTCCACGGTGAACCGCGCGATCTCCGGCAGCACCCGGCGGATCTCGGGGCCGTCGTTGTTGCCGTGCACACCGTGGAGCACGCGCGCGCGGGACTGGAGCAGCTCGACGGTGGGGAGATCGACCCAGTCCCCCGCGTGCACGACGACGTCGGCCTCGTCGATGGCCTGCAGCACCGCGTCCGGCAGCCGCTTCGCCCGCTTCGGGACGTGCGTATCGGCGAGGAGCAGCATCCGTGTCGTCATGATCCCCCTCCGGCCGGTCTCCCCCGACTCTACGCGCGGGCACCGACGCCCTCGACCCGGTCCGTCATCAACGTCCAGGGAACTCCCAGGAAGGCGTAGACTCGCCCGAGTCCGCCGGTATACCGGCGGAGGATCGGAGACCCCTTGAGCACCGCCACCACCCCCGCGAACCCCCGCTCGCGCGTCATCACCGCGAGCCTCGTCGGCACCACCATCGAGTTCTATGACTTCTACGTCTATGCGACGGCAGCCGTGCTCGTCTTCCCCACACTCTTCTTCCCGAGCACGAACGACACCGCGTCGCTGCTGTCGTCGTTCGCCGTCTTCGGCGCGGCCATGGTCGCCCGCCCGATCGGCGCCGTCGTCTTCGGGCACTTCGGCGACAAGTTCGGGCGCAAGGCGACCCTCGTCGCCTCGCTCCTCACCATGGGCATCGCGACGTTCGTGATCGGCCTCCTGCCCACGTTCCAGCAGATCGGCTGGGTCGCCCCGCTGCTCCTGCTGATCCTCCGTCTCGCCCAGGGCTTCGCGCTGGGCGGCGAGTGGTCGGGCGCGGCGCTCGTGGCCACCGAGAACGCCCCGAAGGGCAAGCGCGCCTGGTACGGCTCGTTCCCGCAGCTCGGCGCACCGCTCGGCTTCATCATCGCGAACGGCATCTTCCTCGCCATCAACTTCGCCCTCCCGCACCCGGAGGACTCGGCGCTGAAGTCGGAGGCCTTCCTCTCCTGGGGCTGGCGCGTGCCGTTCCTGTTCTCCGCCGTCATGGTCATCATCGGTCTGTGGGTGCGGCTCCGCCTCGTCGAGTCGGACACGTTCAAGAAGGCGGAGAAGACCGGCGCGATCCGCAAGCTCCCGCTCGCGACCGTATTCCGGCACCACTGGAAGCAGCTCATCCTCGGCACGTTCATCATGCTGGCGACGTACGTGCTGTTCTACCTGATGACGAACTTCACGCTCACCTACGGCACGAAGGCCGCCGACCTCGAGACCGCGTCGGCCGCCGCCCGGGCAGCGGCCGAGGCGACCGGCAAGGACTTCGACCCGAGTGTGTTCGCGGCGCAGTTCTACCCGGGCCTCGGCTTCGGCTACACCGACTTCGTACTCATGCAGATCATCGGCGTCGTGTTCTTCGGCATCTTCACGTTGCTGTCCGGACCGATCGCCGACGCCATCGGGCGCCGCAAGCTGCTGCTGTGGGTCACCGGACTCATCGTCGTCTTCGGTCTGTCGTTCAACCTCTTCCTGCTGCCGCAGGCCGACCCGAAGTTCACCGGGGCCCTCACCCAGGCTTTCCTCGTGTTCGGCTTCATGCTCATGGGTACGACGTTCGGGCCGATGGGGGCGCTCCTGCCGGAGCTGTTCCCGACGAACGTGCGCTACTCCGGCTCGGCGATCGCGTACAACGTGTCGTCGATCCTCGGTGCGGCCGTGGCGCCGTTCATCGCGGTGGCCCTGTGGGCGGCGGTCGGCGGCGAGCCCTGGCTCGTGGGACTGTACCTGTCGTCGATGGCGGTGCTGACCTTCATCGCGCTCATCTTCACTCCCGAGACGAAGGACCACGACTACGAGGACGACCTCGGTCTCGCCTCCGCCGTCGAGCTCTAGAGGCCGGCCGGAACGGCGCCCGTGTCCTCGGACACCGGGCGCCGTTCGCGGTCCGGCGACGCTCAGACCCGGAGGAACCGCTCGATCGCGGCTACGGTCTGCGGGGTGCTCCGGTGAAGGATCGCCGACATTCCGACCTCATGGGCGCCGCGGACGGCCTCCACGTGGTCATCGATGAAGAGGACATCCTCCGGGGCCGCATCCATCCGTTGGAGCGCACTGCGGTACGCCCGGCCGTCGGGTTTCGCCACTCCCAGCTCGTGGCTGTAGCAGATGGGATCGAACACCGCAGAGAACCCGAAGCGCCGTTCCTCCTCCTCGCGCGCGCCGTCCGCCGAGTTCGAGAGGATCGCCACCCTCGCCCTTCCCCGCAACGTCGCGGCGTGCGCGATCAGCTCCGCGTCGGCATGACCGCAGTAGGAATCCCAGAACTCCGCACGCATCTGCGCCTGGCGGTCACTGTCGAGACGCAGCACCGCCCCGAGTCCCTCCCAGAACGCCTCAGCCACTCCCGCTTCGAGGTCGATCCTCGGTAGCGCCGCAGCCGCCAGGCGCTCATCCGCCTCCTGGCGCGTGATGTCAGCCTCACGGCACCAGCGCGCCCACCACCGGTCCTGCCAGGCGTCATCGTCGACGACCTCGAGCACGCCGCCGACGTCGAACAGTATCCACTTCTCCGGCATCCGCTCACCCTAGCTCGGAGCGGGGCGGGGTGCTCTCGCATCGCAGCTCTCACGCCAGTGGGCAACGCGCACGTCAACACTTCTTGACACCGTCCCAAGCGTCAACGAACATTGACGCGAAGGAGGTCTCCATGTCTCACCCCACCACCATCGCCGCGGCCGAGGGCGGCGAACCCCTCGCCGAGCTCCACCGCCTGGCGGCGCTACGCAAGGAGCTCGCGCGCGCCGAAGAGGCCCAGGTCCGTCGCGCTCGCACGAGCGGCTACTCGTGGCAGGCGATCGCGAGCGCCCTCGGCGTCACCAAGCAGGCGGCACATCGCCGTTTCGGTCGCACCTGAGCCCATACAGCCACCCCATAGGAAATGACCGCGCCCCGAGTACGGTCGAAGTACCATCTCCAGATCGAGGTCCCCCATGTCCCGCAGGGCGACAGCACGCCGACGCGGACGGGGCGCACCGGCCGACGGGCCGCGCGCCACCTTCCGCCAGCTCCTCCCCTTCCTCTTCGAGCACAAGCGCACCCTCGTCGTCGTCGCCGTCCTCAGCGTGTTCGGCGCCGCGACCTCGCTCGTGCAGCCCCTCCTCGTCGGACAGGTCATCGAGGCAGTGCAATCCGACGGCACGATCGGCGTCCTCGTGTGGCTGCTCGTCGGTTTCGTGATCGTGTCGTCGATCATCTCCGGGTTCCAGCACTATCTGCTGCAGCGCACCGGCACCGCGGTCGTCTACTCGAGCCGCCGCAAGCTCATCGCCCGCATCCTGCACCTCCCGACGTCCGAGTTCGACGCACGGCGCACCGGCGATCTCGTCTCCCGCGTCGGCACCGACACCACGCTCCTCTACGCCGTCCTCACGCAGGGGCTCGCCGACGCCGTCGGCAACGTCGTGCTCTTCGCGGGCGCGCTCATCGCGATGCTGCTCATCGACCCCGTTCTGCTCCTGCTCATCGTCCTGGTCATCGGCGTCTCCGTCGTGGTCGTCGTCGCCCTCAGCGGCCGGATCCGGACGGCGTCCACGGCCCAGCAGGAGAAGGTCGGCGAGCTGGCCTCGGGCGTGGAGCGGGCCGTCGGCTCCATCCGCACCATCCGGGCCTCCGGCGCGACCGAGCGGGAGACCGCGGCGGTGACGGAGCGGGCCTCCGAGGCGTACGGCATCGGCGTGCGGATCGCGAAGATCTCCTCGCTCGTGGTGCCGGTCGCCGGCATCGCCCTCCAGCTCTCCCTGCTCGTCGTGCTCGGCGTGGGCGGCTTCCGCGTCGCGGCCGGAGCCATCTCGATCGCGGCCCTCATCTCGTTCGTGATGTTCCTCTTCCTGCTGGTGATGCCCCTCGCCTCGACGTTCGGCGCGATCACCTCCGTCAACCAGGCCCTCGGCGCGCTCGGCCGCATCCAGGAGGTGCTCGACCTCCCCACCGAGACCCAGGACGACGCAGCCACCGCCGCGGCCCTGCCCCGTGACGAGGAACCGGCTCCGGACGCCCCCGCTCTGGAGTTCCGCGACGTGCGCTTCCGCTACCCGGAGAACGTCGTCGCCGCCCGCCGTGCCGCCGCGAGGGAGGCGCAGACCCTGCTCGCCGATGCGCACCTGGAGCAGACCGAGGCCGCACCCGACCCCCAGGACCACGAGGTGCTCCGCGGGGTGTCGTTCGCGGTACCTGGTGGGGCACGCGTGGCGCTGGTCGGTCCGAGCGGAGCGGGGAAGAGCACGATCCTCTCCCTCATCGAGCGCTTCTACGACCCGACAGGCGGATCCATCCGGTTGAAGGGGCACGACACGCGCACCTATCCGCGGGACGAGCTCCGCGCCCACTTCGGCTACGTCGAGCAGGACGCCCCGACGCTGGCCGGCACCCTCGCCGAGAACCTGCGGCTCGCGTCACCGACGGCCACGGACGAGGACTGCGCCCGCGTGCTCCGCGCCGTGAACCTCGGCGACGTGCTCCAACGGAACCCGCTCGGCGTCGACGCTCCCGTCGGCGAGGACGGCGTGATGCTCTCCGGCGGCGAGCGGCAGCGACTCGCGATCGCCAGGGCGCTCCTCACCGACGCCCCGATCCTGCTGCTGGACGAGTCGACCTCCTCGCTCGACGGCGTGAACGAGCAGCGCATGCGCGAGGCCATCGATGCGGTCGCCACAGACCGCACGCTCGTCGTGATCGCCCATCGTCTGTCCACCGTCGTCGACAGCGACCTCATCGTGGTGCTGCAGGACGGCGTGGTCGTGGGACAGGGCACCCACGCCGAGCTCGTGGAGTCGACCCCGCTCTACCGCGACCTCGCCCGCCACCAGCTCCTCGCCTGACCCTCCCTGCCCCCCTGTACACCGCCGAGACCCCGGCTTTCTGCCGAGACCCCGCCTTCCGCACGTATGCGGGGCGGGGTCTCGACGCGAAACCGGGGTCTCGCCAGGAGTGGGCACACGAAGGCGGGGCGTCGGAGACCACTCAGCCATGGGTTCGTCTCTGATGCCCCGCCTTCGCGGGTAGGGCTCGGCCTGAGGCCGAGGGTGCCGGCTCCCCCGAACCGGCACCGGTCTGGGGGCTACGCCTTCGCGAGGCGGTAGCGCAGCGACGCGAGCTCCGTGCGGAGGGCCGCGGGCACCCGGTCGCCGAAGGTGTCGTAGAACTCCTCCGTGAGGTCGGCCTCGGCCTTCCACGCCTCGGGGTCGACGGAGAAGAGCTCGTCGAGGTCTTCCGCGGGGATGTCGAGCCCGTCGAGGTTGAGGTCCTCCACGCGCGGCAGGCGTCCGATCGGGCTGTCCACCGCCGGCACGTCACCGGCCACGCGGCGGATGATCCAGTCGACGACGCGGGAGTTGTCGCCGAACCCGGGCCAGAGGAACCGGCCGTCCGCTCCGCGACGGAACCAGTTCACCTGGAAGATGCGCGGCGCGCGGTCGAAGCGCAGGCCGCGGCCGACCTTGAGCCAGTGACCGAAGTAGTCGGCCATGTTGTAGCCGCAGAACGGCAGCATCGCGAACGGGTCGCGGCGCAGCTCGCCGACCGTGCCCTCGGCCGCCGCCGTGCGCTCGGAGGAGATGTTCGAGCCGAGGAAGACGCCGTGCGTCCAGTCGGTGGCCTCGACCACGAGCGGCACGTTGCTCGCGCGGCGTCCGCCGAAGAGGATGACGTCGAGCGGCACGGCCTCCTCCCAGTCCTCGGAGATCTGCGGGCACTGAGCCGCCGACACGGTGAAGCGCGAGTTGGGGTGCGCGGCGGGACGACCGGAGTCGGGCGTCCAGTCGTTGCCCTCCCAGTCGATGAGGTTCGCGGGCGCCTCGTCGGTCAGGCCCTCCCACCACACGTCGCCGTCGGGGCGGAGCGCGACGTTGGTGAAGATCGTGTTGCCCCACAGCGTCTCGACTGCGGTGACGTTGGTCGACTCACCCGTTCCGGGCGCGACGCCGAAGAAGCCGGCCTCGGGGTTGATGGCCCACAGGCGTCCGTCCTCGCCGGGACGGATCCAGGCGATGTCGTCGCCGAGGGTCTCGACCTTCCAGCCGGGGATCGTCGGACGCAGCATCGCGAGGTTCGTCTTGCCGCAGGCCGACGGGAACGCGGCTGCGACGTGGTAGGCCTTGCCCTGCGGGTCGATCACGCGGACGAGGAGCATGTGCTCGGCGAGCCAGCCCTCATCACGCGCGATCACCGAGGCGATGCGTAGCGCGAAGCACTTCTTCGCCAGGATGGCGTTGCCACCGTAGCCCGAGCCGTACGAGTAGACCTCGAGCGTCTCCGGGAAGTGCACGATGTACTTGTCGTCGTTGCAGGGCCACTCGACGTCCGGTTCGCCGGCCTCCAGCGGAGCACCGACGGAGTGCACCGTCTTGACCCACGGCGCGCCCTCGGCGATCTGGCGGGTGACCTCGTCGCCCACGCGGGTCATGATGCCGATCGATGCGACGGCGTAGGCGCTGTCGGTGATCTGCACGCCGATGTGCGACAGGGGTCCGCCGACGCGACCCATCGAGAACGGCACGACGTACATCGTGCGGCCGCGCATCGAGCCCTCGAAGATCTCGTCCATCTTCGCGTGCATCTCTTCCGGGTCGGCCCAGTTGTTGGTGGGCCCGGCGTCCTCCTCGCGCTCCGAGGCGATGAAGGTGCGGGCTTCGGTGCGGGCGACGTCGCTGGGGTGCGAGCGCGCCAGGTACGAGCCGGGGCGCCACTCGGGGTTCAGCTTGATGAGCTTGCCCTCGTCGACGAGTCCGCGCAGCAGCCAGTCGTTCTCGGCGCGCGAGCCGTCCACCCAGTGCACGGCGTCCGGCTGCGTGAGCGCGCGGATCCCTTCCACCCAGGCGGCGAGCTCGGCCATTGCGGGGGTGTCGTAGGAGGGGGCGGTGCCGAACGTGCGCGTCGGGGTGACAGGGGACGTGCGAGGGGTGAGGACTTCGGCCATGGCCATGACTGCTCCTTCGAAGTGTGGGGCGTTGCTTCCATCTTCTTCGCCCTTGACGCGGACTTTCGGCCAAACCGAACGATAAGAATCGCTGTTCTTTCGCTAGACTCAAACAATGGCGTCCTCCGGCATCCACCTCACGACCCTCGGCCACCGCATCCGGCACCGCCGCCTGGAGAAGGGGTACACCCTCGACGAGCTCGGCGCCCTCGTCGGCGTCGCCGGCTCCCAGCTCAGCCTCATCGAGAACGGCAAGCGCGAGCCCAAGCTCTCCCTCCTCCAGGCGATCGCCCAGGCCACCGGCACCGAAGTGACCGACCTCATCTCCGGCGAGCCGCCGAACCGGCGTGCCGCTCTGGAGATCGAGCTGGAGCGGGCCCAGGAGAGCCCGGTGTTCCGTCAGCTCGGTGTCTCCCCGGTCCGCGTCACGAAGGGCATGAGCGACGAGACCATCGAGTCCATCCTCGGCCTCCACCGCGAGCTGCAGCGCCGCGAGCGCGAGGCCATCGCCACCCCGGAGGAGGCCCGCCGCGCCAACACGGAGCTGCGACTGCGGATGCGCGCGCAGAACAACTACCTCCCCGACATCGAGAAGCTCGCGGAGAAGCAGCTCAAGGCCGCCGGCCATTCGCAGGGCGCTCTGACCCACCGCACCGTGAGCATCATGGCCGAGAAGCTCGGCTTCGAACTCATCTACGTCAACGATCTGCCGCACTCGACGCGCTCGGTCACCGATCTCGAGAACGGCCGCATCTACCTGCCCCCCGCCTCGATCCCCGGTGGACACGGCCTGCGGTCGATGGCACTGCAGGCCATGGCGCATCGACTGCTCGGGCACACGCCGCCGACGGACTACGCCGACTTCCTGCAGCAGCGGTTGGAGATCAACTACTTCGCCGCGTGCTGCCTGATGCCGGAGACCGCCGCGGTGGCCTTCCTGCAGCAGGCGAAGAAGGACCGCAACCTCGCGGTGGAGGACTTCCGCGACGGGTTCGGCGTGACGCACGAAGCGGCCGGCATGCGCATGACGAACCTGCTCACGCAGCACCTCGGCATGTCGCTGCACTTCCTGCGCGTCGACTCGACCGGAGCCATCACGCGCGTCTATGAGAACGACGACCTGCCCCTGCCGATGGACGTGACGGGGGCGGTGGAGGGGCAGCGCGTGTGTCGGAAGTTCCAGGCCCGCTCCGCCTTCACGGAGCAGAACCGCACTGTCGAGCACCACCAGTACACGGACACGCCGTCCGGCACGTTCTGGTGCTCCACGCAGACCGGGTCGTCGAGCGAGGGCGAGTTCTCCGTCACGGTCGGCGTGCCGTTCGACGACGCCCGGTGGTGGCGGGGACGCGAGACGAACGACAGGGCGGTGTCGACCTGCCCCGACGAGGCGTGCTGCCGCCGCCCGTCGGCCGAGCTCACGGAGCGCTGGAAGGGACGGGCGTGGCCGAGCGCCCGCGTGCACACCCACATGTTCTCGCCGCTCCCCCGCGGCATGTTCCCCGGCGTGGACGACAACGAGGTCTACAACTTCCTCGGCCGCCACGCCAGTGAGTGACCCGCCGCCCCACCCCCTTGCGTGCGCCCCGGCCCACTACGCGCTGCCGTAGGGGGCCGGGAGGCACGGAAAGGGGTGGGTCGACGAGGGGCTCAGGCGATGAACGCGGCGAAGCGGGCGAGTGCGGCGGTGACGGCGGCGGGGTCCTCGGGGGGCTCGAAGAGAGTCGGAGGGGTGGTGTGGGCGGCGGCGGCGTGCGTCCAGCAGCCGATCACGCGGCCGTGCTCCACCACGGTCGCCCGGACCATCCCGTTCTTCCCCGGTCCCACGGCGGCGAGGTGTTCCGGAGCGCACACGACGGTGCGGTCGGCATAGGAGATGTAGAACTCGTCGAAGGCACCGAGGGCGAAGACGGACGGCCGGCCCGCCGCACGTCGAGGCGGAGTGCGGCCGACGAAGACGCCGTCGTCCCATTCGGTCACCCGGGGTACCGCCCGCTCCGCCGCCTCCCTGGACTTCCCAAGCGTCAGGCCCGACCACCACGCGAAGTCCGCGACCCCGGCGGGCCCGTGCCCCTCGACATAGCGGACGAACAGCTCGGCCAGCGGGTCGTCCGGGCGGGCGTGGTCGCGGATGTGGTCCGCCGCGAGCACGAACCGCTGCTCCCGCGTGATGCCCTCCCGCGGCACGACCGGCCCCTGCACGAGCACGCCGGAGACCGTCATCGCGAACAGCAGGTGGATGCCGCGCTGCCCCGAGGGGTCGATGCCGATGCCCTCGAGCACCGCGAAGATCTCGCTCCGGGTGAGGCCGCCGTCACGGAGCCGCGGCGTGAGCTCCCGGACGACCGCGTCGATCATGGCGTCGTCGATGCCGAGCTGCCGCTGTCGGGAGGCCGCCTGCTGCTGCTGTCGTGCGGCCGTGACCTCCAGCACCCACCCGACATCCCGCGCGGGGATCGTGTGGAGCGTCCCCCGCATGGTCCAGGCCCGGACGAGGTCGCCACGGTCGAACGCGGCGTCGACGTCACGGAGGCGTACGTCGCCCTTCGTCCGCACAGCCAGCGCCCACCGTCCGGCCGTGAAGTCCTGGCTCTGCACCGCCAGCAGCCGCCCCGCCGCCCCCGCCACGTCCGCCTCCGGCGCGGTCAGCCCCTGCCACCGCAGCCGCTCCTCCCGCCACTGTGAGGTCTTCATGCCCCTCATCATGCCGCGACCCACCCCCTTTCGCGTGCCCCGGCCCCGTGCGTGCGGACGCAGGGGGCCGGGTCGAGCGGAAGGGGGTGGGTCGACGGGAGAGGTCAGAGGGTGACTTCGCGGCGGGTGGGGAGGACCACGGGGTGCGAACCCGCCATGGTCTCCAGCACCCGGATGACCTGGCAGGAGTATCCGAACTCGTTGTCGTACCAGACGTAGAGGATGAGGGTGTCCTCGTCGGCGATCGTGGCCAGACCGTCGACGATGCCGGCGCGGTGCGAGCCGACGAAGTCCGTCGAGACCACCTCGGGGCTCTCCACGTAGTCGATCTGCTGCCGGAGCTTCGAGTGCAGCGACACCCGGCGCAGGTAGTCGTTGACCTGGTCCTTGGTGGCGGGGCGCTCCAGCGTGAGGTGCAGCACCGCGAGCGAGACGTCCGGCGTGGGGACGCGGATCGCGCTGCCCGTGAGCTTGCCCTCCAGCTGCGGGAGGGCCTTGGCCACGGCCTTCGCCGCCCCGGTCTCGGTGATCACCATGTTCAGCACGGCGGAGCGGCCGCGGCGGTCGCCCTTGTGGAAGTTGTCGATGAGGTTCTGGTCGTTCGTGAACGAGTGCACGGTCTCGACGTGGCCCTTCACGACGCCGTAGGCCTCGTCGATCGCGGCGAGCACCGGGGTGATGGCGTTGGTCGTGCACGACGCCGCGGAGACGATGCGGTCTTCCTCGGTGATCGTGTCGTCATTGATGCCCTGCACGATGTTCTTCAGCGGGCCTTTACCGGGGGCGGTCAGCAGCACGCGGGCGACGCCCTTCGCACGGAGGTGCTGGGAGAGTCCGGCCTCGTCGCGCCAGCGGCCCGTGTTGTCGACGACGATCGCGTCATGGATGCCGTAGGCGGTGTAGTCGACCGCCGCCGGGTCGTCGGAGTAGATGATCTGGATGCGCGTGCCGTTCGCGATGATCTGCTCGGCCTCTTCATCCACCGTGACCGAGCCCGCGAAGCGGCCGTGCACCGAGTCCCGCAGCAGCAGCGACGCGCGCTTGACGAGGTCGTTCTCGGAGCCGCGGCGCACGACGATGGCGCGGAGCCGGAGTCCGCTCCCGCCGCCGGTGTGCGCGATGAGGATGCGGGCCAGCAGCCGGCCGATGCGCCCGAAGCCGTAGAGCACCACGTCGGTCGGCGGCGCCGGGACCGCGCCGACGGCCGGGGCCAAGGTCTCGGCGAGGTACTCCTCGAGCGGGCGGCCGCTCTCCGCGTGCCCCTCCACGAGGCGGGCCACGTCGATCGACGAGGCGCCGGGGGCGAGAGCGTGGATGCCTTCGAGCACCGCCAGGCTGTCCTCGACCTCGAGCCGCTCGTGGCCGAGCTGGGCCACGCGCTCGTGCACCTCGACGAGGCCGGTGGCCGAGAGGCCTAGCAGGCGGTGGCCGTGCAGCGAGGTGACCACGTCGCGCTCGCGCTTGAGAGCCCCGATGAGCGGGATCATCCGCTCCGCCAGCTCTTCGCTCGCCGTCCATTCGTCGCGGTGTGCCGCGGAATCGTTCATCTGCGTCCTTGCATGTGTGAGCGCGCGCCGAGGTCGCCGGCGCGCGCGAGGTTGCCGGGGTGTTCGGGGGATGACTCCAGGGTACAAGCCGCGGAACCGCGCGCCGAATCGGTCGGCGCGGGACATCCCGAGTGCACGAGTTTTACGTCTACACTGGTGGAATAATGAGCAGCGCACTCCTCGGCGACGACGCCGACCTCCTCCTCCGCGGTGGCCGCATCCACACCTTCGACGCCACCGATTCCGTCGCCACCGCGATCGCCGTCCGCGACGGGATGATCGTCGCCACCGATGCCGCGGCCGAAGCCCTCCCAGCCCGCGAGATCGTGCAGCTCGACGGCCGCACCGCGATCCCCGGCCTCAACGACGCGCACCTCCACGCCGCGTGGCTGGGCGCACGCTGGCCGCACCTCTTCTTCTCCGACACCCCGCCCGAGGAGCAGCCGACCGGCCGCCTCGTGACCACGGCCGGTGAGCGACGCAGCGCCCTGCGCCGCGCCTGGGCTCTGCTCGCGGAGCTCGGCATCACGAGCTACACGGAGCCGGGCATCGGCCCCGGGGAGGACGACGGGGAGACCGGCTGCTTCGGCACCGACATGCTCGAGTCGTATGTGGAGCTGCACCGCGAGGGGGCCCAGACCTCGCGCGTCACGCTGCTGCGCCTGTTCGGGACGATCGACGGAGAGAGCTCCCTAAAGGACTTCGCCGCCGGACTCCCGGTGCCGCCGCCGACGACCGACCCGCGCTGGCTCGCGATCCCCGGCGTGAAGATCTTCGCAGACGGCATCCCGCCGATGGCCACCGCATGGACGTCCGACCCGTACCCCGACGGGACGACCGGGCACCTGCTCACCCGCGGCGACGCCGATCCGCTCAGCGCCTTCCAGCAGATGATCGCCCTGGCCGCCGGTCGCGGACTCCAGATCGCCGTGCACGCCACCGGCGATCGCTCGATCGAAGAGTTCCTCACCGCACTGGAACGCGCCGGCGAGACTCCCCCGCCGCCGGCACCCCACCACGTCGTGCACGGCGACCTCGCGACGCCGGCGCAGATCCGCCGCGCGGAGCGTCTCGGCGTCGGGTTCGCCGTGCAGCCCCTCATCGCCGCGCACACGCACTCCTGGGCGGCCGTGCAGCTCGGAGAAGCCCGCGTCGCCGCCGCCTGGCCGCTGGCCGAGATGCTCTCCTCGGGGGCGCTGACCACGCTGACCAGCGACGCGCCGATCGCCACGCCGGACTGGCGCCCCAGCCTCGACGCCTCCCTCGCCCTCCTCGCCGCCGACGGTCGGGCGGACGACGCCGCAACTCGGCGCCGGCTGCTGCGCACCATGACGGCGGACGCCGCGATCCAGGACGGTGCCGCGACCTGGAAGGGAACCCTCGAACTCGGCAGGGTCGCGGACATCACGGTGCTCGACGAGGATCCGTGCACCCCGGGGCGCCCGTTCGCCGCCCTCCAGGTCGAGCGCACGATCGTCGACGGCCGCACGGTGTTCGCGCGCGGCTGACCACCCACCCACGAAAACGGCGGGCGGCATGTTCACGCATGCCGCCCGCCTCTGATCCCCCTCGGACCAGTCTCGGACCGCGGTCGTCAGACCGCGGTGGCCAGGAGCACGCGCGGGCTCCCCGGCAGGGCGACGGTGTCGCGCACCGCCCACCCGGCATCCGACAGCCAACCGCGAACCTCGGACTCGGGGTACACCACGGTGCCGTCGATCACGAGGTACTCCCCCGCGTGCAGGGCATCCAGGGCGCGCTGCTCGTCGTCGTCATCGAGGAAGAAGTCGAGCACCGTCAGCGTCGCCCCGTCGGCCGCCGCCGCACGGAGTCGGCGGAAGATCTGCGCGTTCTCCTCCGCGGAGAACCGGTGGATGACGTGGTTGGCGAACACCGCGTCGTACGCGCCCTCGGGAGCCGTGGTCGCCGTGTCCCCGACCTCGACGGCGGCCCGGTCGGCGACGCCCGCCGCTGCGACCGCCTCGGCCACGCCGTCCTCGAATCCCGGGGCGTAGACGAACGTCGTGTGCAGCTCGGGGTTGCGCGCCATGACGGCGAGGGCGAACTCGGCGGACAGACCACCGAAGTCGAGGGCCTTCGTCGCGCCGGCGAGGTCGACGAGCCGGCCGAACTCCTGTGCGTGCAGGCGGTTGTACGTCATGACGCCGGCCATGAACGTCCCCCACCGCGCGTCGTCCATCTGCAGGTCGCCCGGTTGGGTGGTGTCGACCGTGTGGGCGAACTGCAGCCAGTGCGGGTAGCTGATCTCGTCGAGGAAGGTGAGGAAGGGGGCGAGATCGATCACCGCGTCCTCCCCGGTGAGGTAGGCGGACGCGTCGGGGGCCAGCGCGTAGCGCCCCTCGGTGCGGACGAGGAGACCCTTCGCCGCGAGGGCGTCGGCGAGCAGCCGGGCGATCCGCTCGCTCACCCCGCAGCGCTCGGCGATCGCCGCAGCCGTGTCGGCGCCGGCGGCGACGGCGGCGAACAGACCGATGCGGCTGGCCTGGAAGAGCTGCTTCGCGGCCATGTAGCCGGTGGCGATGTCGAGGATGCGGGCGGCGTCGGGAGTGGGGGTGTCGGTCATGGCGGATGCCTTTCGATATGTCTACGAACGTTGGAAATAAAGGACAGGAGGGGGCCGGGCGTCGATCGGGCGGGTCAGTCCGCGAGGAACCCGCGCACAGCGTCGCGGAACGCGGCGGTGTGCAGCGCCGCGAGATGATCCCCGGGGACGCGTCGCACCCGGACGTCGGGCAGCCGCGCGGCGAGCTCGTCGATGCCCGCGGCCATCGGGTCATCGGTACCGCCCAGGAGCAGCACGGGCATCGCCGGGGCAGCAGCCTCGGGCGAGAACGGCTCGGTCGCGAGCCCCTCGATGAGGTCGAGCAGATCGTCCGGGCGGTTGCCGGGCAGGCTCACCATGTGCACGATCATCCCGGTCAGCGGATCGACGGGAGCCGGTCCGCCGGCGATCGCGGCCCGAGCGGCGGAGAGGTCGACGAGCGTGAAGGGCTCCCCCGCACTGAGGCCGCCGAGCACGAGACGCCGCACCGCGACACCCGGGTGCCGGGCGAGGTCCCACGCGAGCCGGGCACCGAGCGAGTAGCCGACGAGGTCGACCTCGTCCGGGCCGATCGCTGCGGCGAGCGCGTCGAGCACCGCGGAGGTCGGCACGACTCCGAGCCCGGGGGCGTCGCCGTGCGCCGGCAGGTCGAGGACCCGGCGCGGCCGGTCGCCGAGCACCGCCGCCCACTCGCTCTCCGGCCAGTCCTGCGTGCCGCGCGAGGCGAGGCCGTGCAAGAACACCACGGGTCGTTCGGGGGAAAGGGTCATGACGGGCCGTCCTCTCGGGACCGGCCCCTCGCCCTCAGCGCAGCCGCGCGAGGAACCGGTCGATGTAGTTCTCGTAGTCGGCGATGCGGTCGCCGTCCGGGTACATGAGGTTGATGACCGTCGCCCCGACCGCCGCGGAGATGTACTCGTCGGCGAGCGGGCCGTAGTCCTGATCGCGGATCGATCCCTCGTCGCGGGCCGCCTCCATGCGCGCGATGAGCGAGGATCGCCACGAACCCAGGTGTCCGCGGTAGAGCTCGGCCAGCGACTCGTTCGCCATCGCGTACTCCCAGAGCGCCAGGAGCACCCGGCCCGCGGCGATCTGCTCCGGGTCGCGCGGCACGGTGGCCTGCAGGAAGCCCCGCAGCGCGTCGTCCGCCGCCACCGGTTCCTGCCCCGCGGCCTCCACGCCCTCGGACATCTGCTGCAGGATCGTCTCGAACGTCGCCGCGACGATGCTCTCCTTCCCGGGGAAGTAGTGCTTCAGCGCGCCGTTCGCGAAGCCCGCCTCCGCGGCGATGCTGCGCATGGTCGCCGCCTCGAACCCACCCTTCAGGATGATGCTCTTGGCCACCTCGACGATGTCCCGTCGCCGCTGGTCGTGGTCGATGATCTTCGGCATGGCGTCCTTCCGGCCGAGTCCGGGGTGTGGCGTGTTCCGGCCTGGAGCTACCGTACCGCCGCATCGGGCACCTCCCGCAGAGCGAGCCATTGCGCCCGGCGTTCCCGCTGCGCCACCGGGTCCGCGACGGGCGAGGCCAGCCGCAGGCGCTCGGCGTACGGGTGACGCGGCGTGCGGGTGACCTGCTCGCCGTCGCCGATCTCCACGATCTCGCCCCGGTACATCACGGCGACCCGGTGACAGACCCGCCGGACGACGCCGAGGTCGTGCGAGACGAACAGGTAGGCCACGCCGGTGTCGCGCTGCAACTCGATGAAGAGGTCGAGGATGGTCGCCTGCGTGGTGAGGTCGAGCGCGCTGACCGGCTCGTCGCACACGATCAGCCGGGGTCCGCGGACCAGGGCGCGGGCGATCGCGATGCGCTGCCGCTGCCCGCCGGAGAACTCGCTCGGATACCGGTCCATGCTCGTGGAGGGCAGGCGCACGCGGTCGAGCATGTCGCGCACGCGCGTGTCGGCCGCCTTCGCTCCGATGCCCGTCGTCAGCAGCGGCTCGGCGAGGATGTCGCCGATGGTCAGTGCCGGGTTGAGGGAGCCGTACGGGTCCTGGAACACGACCTGCACATCGTCGGCGAGTGCCCGTCGTGCCTTGCCGCCGAGGCCGCCGATGTCCCGGCCGTCGAAGCGGATGCGGCCCGCGGTCACCGGGGCGAGGCCGAGGATGGCCTTGCCGAGGGTCGACTTCCCGGATCCGGACTCCCCGACGAGGCCCAGGCATTCACCGGAGGCGATGTCGAGGGAGACGCCGTGCAGCGCGCGGAAGGCGTGTCTTCCGCGGCCGTACTCGACCACGAGGTCGTCGACCTGCAGCAGGGGGTTCACCGGAGCGGCGTTCATGCGGGGACCTCCGTCCGGCGGCTGTCGAGCGCGGCGCGCCCTTCGGCATCATCGAGCGACGCGGCGATGAGCTCGCGCGTGTACTCCTGGGTGGGCGCGGCGAAGAGGTCGTCCACGGGCCCCGACTCCACGATGTCGCCGCCGCGCATGACGATCACGCGGTCGCAGATGTCGGCGACGACGCCGAAGTTGTGCGTCACGATGAGCAGCGCCATGCCGTACTCCGCCTGCAACTCCCGCAGCAGCTCGAGCACCTCCGCCTGCACGGTGACGTCGAGGGCGGTGGTGGGCTCGTCCGCCACGAGGAGCGACGGTCGACCGGCGATCGCGCCGGCGATGAGCACGCGCTGGGCCATGCCGCCGGACACCTGATGCGGGTAGCTGCGCATCACGCGATCGGGATCGGACAGCCCGACCCGCAGGAGCACCTCCCGCGCGCGCTGCCGGGCGGCGGCCTTCGCGAGCCCGTGCGTCCGGCGCAGCGGCTCGATGAGCTGATGCCCGATCGTGTACGAGGGGTCGAGGTTGCTCATCGGCTCCTGCGGCACGTACCCGATCGTGCGTCCGAGCAGGGCCTGGCGCTCCTTCGGCGTCGCGTGGGTGACCTCCGCGCCGCCGACCCAGATCGCGTCGGCGGTCGCCCGGCCGGTCGCGGGGAGCAGGTCGAGCACCGAGAACACTGTCTGCGACTTGCCCGACCCGGACTCGCCGACGATCCCGACGACCTCGCCTGGCGCGACATCGAGGGTCACGCCATGCACGACCTCGGTCTCCCCCGTCGGCGTCGCGTGGACGACGTGCAGGTTCTCGACGCGGAGGGCCGACGCCGGGGCCTCGTGGCGGACGCTGCCCGTGGCGGGAGCCGCGGCGACCTCGTCGCCGGTCTCGAGCACACCGCGCCGCCGCCGTCGGGCCGCCCGCGGCGTGCGCACCTGCACGAGCTCGGCGAGCGTGGAGCCCATGATCGCGAGGACGGCGATCGTGAGACCGAGCGCGGCGGAGGGCCACAGGAGCATGAGGGGGTAGGTGAGCATGAGCCGGAAGCCCTCGAGCATCATCGCGCCCCAGCTCGGCACGTTCGAGTCGCCGATGCCGAGGAACTGGAGCCCCGCCTGCATGCCCATCGCGATGCCGGCCGTGAGTGCGGTCTGGATGATGACGGGCGGGTAGACGGCCGTGATGACGTGCCGGAAGATGATGCGCGCGTCCGACAGGCCCGACACGCGGGCGGCGTCGATGTACGCCTCGCCGCGGACGGCGAGCGTCTGCGACCGCGCGATGCGGAAGTACCCCGGCACCATGAAGACACCGACGGTGACCATCAGCAGCTCGAAGTTGTTGCGGCTGCCGGCGGCGACCACGAGGAGGATGATCATCCCGGGGATCGACTGGAGGGCGTCGCTGATCCAGGTCGCGACCCGGTCGAAGACGCCGCCGAAGTACCCGGCTGCGACACCCGACGGGACCCCGACGACGAGCGCCGTGACGATCGTGATGAGCGCACCCCACAGTGTCGTCCTCGTCCCGTAGATGAGGCGACTGAGGATGTCGCGGCCGGTGGAGTCGCCGCCGAGCAGGTGCTCCGGCGAGGGCGGGGCCTTGGCCGCCGCGAGGTCGACGAGGTTCGGGTCCATCGGCGCCAGCAACGGCGCGAACACACCGACGAGCACGATGAGCACGAAGATCGCGAGCGGGATGTAGCCGCCGGGGTGACGGAGGAAGCGTCGGAACAGGCTCGACCGGCGCTTCTGGGCGGCCCGGTCGAAGGCGACGCGGATGTCTGTCGTGGTCATGCGACGCGCACCTTCGGGTTGATCCAGCCGAGCACGAGGTCGAGCAGGAGGTTGATGAGGACGACGAAGACGATGGAGACCACCGTGATCCCGAGCAGCATCGGGATGTCGCCGTTCTGCGACGACTGGTTCGTGAGCTGCCCCAGACCGGGGAGGCTGAAGATCTGCTCCACCACGATCGCCCCGGAGAGCAGGCCCACGAACATCAGGGCGATCACCGTGAGCGCGGCGGGCGAGGCGTTGCGGAGGATGTGCAGGTTCACCCGGGCGGCGGACAGGCCGCGGCTGCGGAGCGTGCGCACCCAGTCCTGGCGGCTCTGGGCGATCACGGCATTGCGCAGCTGCTCCGACACGGCGACGATGCCGCCCAGGGCGAGGGAGATCGCCGGCAGCGTGATCGAGCGCAGCCAGCCTTCGACGGACTGCGTCGGCGGGACGTAGCCCACGGCGGGGAACCACTTGAGTTGCACCGCCAGCCACATCACCAGGACCAGGCTCACCCAGAACCCGGGAAGTGCGAAGAGGACGACGGAGATCCCCTTGATGATGCGGTCGAACCAGGTGCCGGGGCGGAGTCCGGTGATCATGCCGAAGGCGACGCCGATGACCGCCGTGATGAGGGTCGCGAGGGTCACGACGGAGAGAGTGACGGGGACCTTCACCGCGAGCTGCGCGCCGACCGGCTGGAAGTTGCGCCACGAGACGCCGAAGTCGAGCAGGACCGCGTGGGAGAACCAGTCCCAGAACTGGACGATCAGGGGGCGGTCGAGTCCGATCTTCGCCGCCAGGGCCTGCTGCTGCGCGGGACTCGCGGTCGTGCCGAGGAGCGAGGCGGTCGGGTCGCTGATCGCGAGGTGGGCGAGGAAGAACGTGCCGATCGAGACCGCGACGAGCAGGAGGATGCCGGACAGCACCCGCTTCGCCGTGAAGAGGAGCATGGGGGCCTCTCGAGGGTGAGGAGGAGGGGAAGGGGTGCCGGGGCGGCCGCGTGGCGACCGCCCCGACGGGCGTTCAGCCCTGCGTGATGTACCGCAGCGTCGGGAACATCATCCCCACGACGGGCTGCAGCTGGATGCCGGGCGCCGTGTAGTAGATGTTGTTCGCCTGGTACCAGACCGACCACCAGGCCTGGTCGACGAGGGCCTCGTTGAGCTCCTTGATGGCGGCGGTCTGCGCGTCGCCGCGCTCCGTCTGCACCTTCTCGACGAGCGGGGCGATGACCTCGTTCTTCGCGTAGTCGGGCTCCGGGTTGAACCACTGCACGCTCGTCAGCTGCCGGGAGACGGTGGCCACGTCGTTGCCGTCCATCGCGAGGAAGGAGATGAACATCGGGTAGTTCGGGGCGTTGAGCTGGTAGTCCGGCATCTGCATGTTGTCCCAGGTGACGGTGATGCCGAGCTCGTTGAGGGCCTGCTCGGCCGACGGCTTCCACATCTCGAAGATCGGGGACATCGGCATCGAGATGTCGAAGCCGTCCGGGTAGCCGGCGTCGGCCAGGAGCTCCTTCGCCTTATCCATGTTGAACGCGTAGGCATCGTTGAGCTCGGGGTCGTTGATGTCGCCGCCGTCCGGGAAGACCTGGTTGGTGGCCACGCCCGCACCGCTGCCGACCGCCGCGAGGACGGCCGCACCGTCGAACGCGTAGTTCAGCGCCTGGCGGACCTCGAGCGTGCCGAGGGGCTCGCTCTTCGCGCCGGTGTGGTCGGTGATGACGAGGCCCGCCCACCCGGAGACGCGCTGGGCGGTGTTCCAGCCCTGCTGCTCGGCCTGGTCGAGGTTGGCCACGTCGCCGTACTGCACGTTGATCTGTCCGCTGAGCATCGCGTTGTGCCGGGCGGTCGCGTCGGTGATCGGGTAGATCGCGAGCTCGGAGAACGGGTACGTCTTCGCGTCCCAGTGGTCCTCGGTCTTGGTGAAGTGGTACTCGGCGCCCGCGACGCTGGTGTCGCTGTCGAGCACATAAGGGCCGGAGCCGACCGGGTCGCTGCCCAGCGTGCCCGCCTCGATGGAGGCCGGGGGCATGACGTAGCTGCGGCCGAGGCCCATCAGGTAGAGGATCGTGTCGTCGCGCTGCGTAAGGGCGATGCGGACGGTGTCGTCATCGACCTTCTCGAAGCCCTTCGCGTTGACGTAGGCCTCACCGGACCGGGCGCCGGCCTTGAGGTACTCGAGGCTCGCGACGACGGCGTCGGCGTCGACCGGGGTGCCGTCGCTGAACACGGCGTCGGTGCGGATGTCGAGGTCGATGCTGAGGTCGTCGTCGGCCACGGTCCACTTCGTCGCGAGCGACGGGATCGGGGTGCCGTCGGCGTCGAGGGCGATCAGGGCGTCGTACACCGCGGACAGGTAGGGGCCGTCGAAGCCGATGTCGGCGAGGGACGGGTCCCACGAGGTGACGTCCAGGAAGTTGCCGATGTTGAGGGCGTCGGGGCCTTCGGCGCCGCCGCCCTCGGACGGCGAGGGCGTTCCGCCGCCGCTGCAGCCGGCGAGTGCGAGGGTCGCGGCGACGGCGGCGGCGACCGCGAGGGGCATTCGTTTCATGGTTCCTTCTCTCGGGTGCAGGGGGTGGTGAAGAAGGTTCGAAGAGCCGCTGACCGGAGACCGGGACCGACGCCACTTCGATGTGTCGTGCTGGTTAGTCTACATGCGTGGAAAAAGAGCGCAAGCGCGTTTCTTCCTCTGTCCGCGCGGACCGATGCCTCAGCGCGCACCCGCCTTGCTCCCCCGCGCACACCCCGCCCCGTCCCGTACCCCGCCCGCCCGCACCCCGCGGGTGCAGGTGCGGGTACCGGGATCAATAACGCACCCCTGCCCTCCCCGCGCGGCCCACTTCTGATCCCGCCACTGCGCCCACCCGTCCGACCGGATCAGAAACACCCCTCGGCGACGCGTTTTCGGCACCCTTCTCATCCCGCACCGGGGTGAACGACGGCGCGAACGGGCCACACTGCCGCTCCCGGGGGCCACCGCATCCCTTCCCGGGATCAAGAACGCACCGCCCACCCGGGCCCCAGGAGCACTTCTGATCCGGAGCGTGCGCGGGGCACTTCCGATCCAGCACGGAGGCGAGGAGCAGTTCCGATCTGCTGCGGACACGAGGAGCACTTCTGATCCGGGGCCCCGGAGAGCGGTCCGGTCGCGCACGAGCGGCGGGCCCGGCGACCGACACCAGAAGCGGGATCAGAATCGGCCGCACGCCCTCCTCACGCGGCGCGTCTTCTAATCGGCGCACAGAACGTCACGCCCTGCGGGATCAGAAACGTGCCCGTGGGGTGCGCGCGAGGTGCGGAACTGATCCCGCACGCGAAGTGGGACGCGGGGGCGGAGTGGGACGCGGGCCAAGCGAGTGCGGGATCAGGAACGTGCTTGCGGGGTGCGCGTGAGACGCGGAACTGATCCCGCACGCGGAGTGGGACGCGGGGGCGGAGTGGGACGCGGGGGCGAGCGAGTGCGGGATCAGGAACGTGCTTGCGGGGTGCGCGCGAGGTGCGGAACTGATCCCGCACGCGGAGTGGGACGCGGGGGCGGAGCGAGGCGGGATCAGGAACGTGCCTGCGGGGCGCGCGGGAGGTGCGGAAGTGATCCCGGAGACCGGCGGCCGGGGGCGGGGCGGACGCCGGGGGCGGGGCGGACGCCGGGGAAGCCGTGGGAGATACGAAAGGTCACCAGGTGCCGTCGGGGCGGACGGCGTGGTCGACGCGGCAGTCGGCGAGGGCGGCGCGGACCTCGGCGCCGTGGTCTCGGACGAGGGCGAGGGCGGCGTGGTTGTCCTCGAGCTGCGCGACGCGAGAGGCACCGAAGAGTACGTTGGCCGTCGCGGGGTTCGCCAGACAGAAGGCGATGCCGAGGGCAGCCGGCGTCACCCCGAACTCCCCCGCGACCCGCGCGACCTGGGGGTACACGGCGAGGATCCGCTCGCGGATACCCCCGACATCGGCACCGATCTTGCGCTGGGGCATCCGTCCCGTGGCGAGGATTCCGCCCTCGAACACGTCGGAGGCCTGCAGCGTGAGGGTTCCGTCGGCGAACAGGGGCCCGTAGGCGTCGCCCTCCGCCATGGCCCGGCGCGCGATGCCGTACTTGAGCTGCGCGAACGCGGGGCCGACCGCCCCCTGAGCGGTTGCCTCGGCGAGCGCCGCCCTGGTGTCCGCGATCCGCCAGTTGTTGATCCCCCACGAGTCGACCAGGTCGTCGACGATGAGGGCGTTCACGTCGGCGACGAGTCGCGGCATGTCCGGGGCGTCGAGGTAGTCCCCCACCACGAGGGTGTCGAAGCGGTCGAGGCCGGCCCGCTCGAGCGACTCCTCGATCTGTGCCCGGAAGCCCTGGTGCGGCCAGTCCCAGAGCCAGAGCTTGCCGCAGAGCACGACCTCGACACGGTGCACCCCGCTCGCCCGGAAGGCCTCTCCGAAGAGGATGTCGGTCCGGGAGTTCTCGGCATGCGGCCCCATGTTGTAGTACGCGATGTCGAAGAATCCGGCATCGAGGTCGACCGCCCGCTGGATGAGCTGCACGGCATCGTCGAAGCCCATGCGGTCCCAGGTGTTCCACGATCCGAGGGCGAGCGGCGGCACCGTCGCACCCCGAGGAGACAGCGGCTTGCGGGGGTATGTCACATCGGGCATGAGGGCTCCTTCGCCGTCTCGGGGCACGGGGTTGTGTTTTTCTATGTTTGTAGAATATAACGGAGGAATCCCATCGGAACACCGTCAGTGAGGACGACCATGACCGCTTCCCCGCGCCGCATCCTCGTCACCGGAGGAGCCTCCGGGCTCGGCCGCGGCATCGCCAGCGCCTTCCGCGCCGCCGGGGACGAGGTGTTCCTCGGCGATGTGAACCTCGAGGCCGCCCGGGCCGTCGCCGCCGAGATCGGCGCCACCGCCCTCCCCCTCGACATCGCCGACGAGGGCGCGGTCACCACCGCCGCCGCGCAGCTCGCGGAGGCCGGCGGGCTCGACGTCCTCGTCAACAACGCCGGCGTCGTCGCCGGTGGGGGCACACTCCAGGAGGTCGCGGTCGACGCGGTCGACGCGGCCCTGCGCGTCAACGTCCGCGGCACGTTCCTCATGCTGCGGGTCTTCGGCGGGCTGCTCGCGGCCGCCGGCCACGGGGCCATCGTCAACATCTCCTCCATCGGCGCCCGGCAGCCCACCCCGGGCCTCGGACACTACGAGGCCACGAAGGCCGCGGTCGACGCGCTCACCCGGACGGCCGCCATCGAGCTCGCCGGCTCCGGGGTGCGCGTCAACGCCGTCGCCCCCGGTCCCGTGCTCACGCCCCTGACCGCCGACTTCGCCTCGAAGCCCGATGCCCGCGCCGCCTGGGAATCGCGCATCCCGCTCGGCACCATCGCCGTGGTCGACCAGGTCACTCCGCTCGTGCTCTTCCTCGCGAGCGAGGCCGCCAGCCACATCACCGGGGTCTCGGTCCCCGTCGACGGCGGCCAGCTCCTGGTCTGACCCCCGTCCCCCTCCGTGCGGGATCGATCCCGCCCCTCCCTGGCACCGCGGAGGACCGTCTTCGATCCCGCCACCCGCCCCGCGACTGGAGAACCCATGACCCTCCCCCCCACCACCCGCGCCGCGGTGCTCACCGCGCACGGCGAGCCGCTCACGCTGCAGGACCTCCCGCTGCCCGCCGAGATCGAACCCGGCGCCGCACTCGTCCGCATCGCCTGCACGACGCTGTGCGGCACGGACATCGAGATCTGGGAGGGGAAGATGTCGTTCCCCGGCATGCTGCCCATGGTCCTCGGTCACGAGATGGTCGGCGAGATCGTGGCCACCGGGCCCGACACCCGCGACGCGCTCGGCCGCGCACTCTCCCCCGGCGACCGGATCGGTTGGTCGGAGTCCACCTGCGGCGAGTGCCACGGCTGCGTCGTGCTGCGCGAGCCGGTCGCGTGCTCCCGCCGCGGCTACGGCTTCCTCCAGCGCGCCGACGTTCCGCCGTTCGCGACGGCCGGGCTCTCCGAGTACGCGTACGTGACCCCGGGTGCCGCCACGCTCCTGCTCCCGGCGACCGTCAAAGACACCTGGGCCTCCATGGCGGGCTGCGCCGCGAAGACCGTCCTCCGCGCGTTCGAGCGGGCCGGCCGGATCCGTCCCGGCTCCCGCGTGGTGGTGCAGGGCTCCGGCGCCCTCGGCATCTTCGCCACCGCAGTCGCGAGGATCGCGGGTGCCGGGCAGGTCATCACCGTCGGCGCCCCCGCGGCTCGTCTGGAGCTCGCCGCCCGCTTCGGCGCCGACGCCGTCGTGGACTTCCGCGACGGGCCCGTCGTCGACCAGGTCCTGGCGCTCACCGGAGGCGAGGGGGCGGACCACGTGTTCGACTTCGCCGGAGCCCCGAGCGTCGGCCCGGACGCCGTCGGCATGGCCGCCCAACGCGGCACCGTGGCGATCGTGGGCTCGACCGGTCCGGCCGGAGACGGCTTCGCCCTCAGCACGATCATGGGCAAGGAGCTCACGGTCGTCGGCTCGCTCAACGGCGACATCTCCGACTACGCCCGCGCGATCGACTTCTTCACGGCGTTCGCCGACCGCTTCCCCTGGGACGACCTGTTCAGCGCCCGGGTCGGCCTCGCCGACGCCTCCGTGAAGATCGCCCACATGCACCACCTCGATGAGGTCAAGGCCGTCATCGACCCGAGCCTCTGAGGAGCACCATGACCACTCCCCTACCCCTCCGCGAGATCGGCCGCAGCGGCCTGCACGCCTCCCTGTTCTCCCTCGGCTCCTGGCACACCTACGACCGCATGGACTTCGCCGACGCGGTGGCGCTCCTCCGCGAGGCCACCGACCGCGGCGTGAACCTCTTCGACGTGGGCGTGTACTCCGCACCCGGCGCCCCGCCCGTCTTCACCGACGTGATCTTCTCGGCGATGGTGCGCGCGGCCGGGCTGCGCCGAGAGGAGTGGCTGCTGTCGTCGAAGCTCTGGCTCGAGGCCTTCGGCGCCGACGGCTTCCGTCCACAGCTCGAGAACGCGCTGATGCGGGTGGGAGTCGAGCACGCCGACCTCGTGATCCTCGGCGACCTCCGCCGCGACGACCTCGAGCTGCGCGATCTCGTGCTCGACCTCGCCACGCTCGCCGACGCCGGCCTCATCCGCGCGTGGGGCGTGAACAACTGGTCGGCGGCGAGCATCCAGGCCCTGATCGACCTCGCCGCCGCGGAAGGCGTGCCCGGTCCGCAGATCGCGCAGCTCAAGTACAGCGTCTCGCGGCGGTCGATCCCGGACGGCGAGCCCTTCGCGCGCCTCTGGGAGCAGGGCCTCACGCTGCAGGCCTCGGACTGCCTGGAGGGCGGGATCCTCGCCGGGAAGGTGAACGGCGACCGGCAGATCGGGCGCGACCCCGGCGGCATCCGCGAACGGATCATCGCCGACGTCCCCGCGTTCACGGCGGTCGCCGACGACCTCGACGTGACCCCCGCCCAGCTCGGCATCGCGTTCACCCTCACCCACCCCGCCCTGACGACGACGCTGTTCGGCGCCTCCCGCGTCGCGCAGCTGCGGGCGAACCTCGACGCGGCCGCCCTCGTCGATCGCGTCGGCGCCGCCGAGCTGCGCCGTCTCGTCGAGCCCTTCTGGGCCGACCGCGGGGTCGTCGACCCCGAAGGCCCCTGACGCCGTCCCACCCGAGGAGAACCATGACCATCCCCGTCCCCTTCGATCCCGACGTGCAGGCCGTGCTCGACGAGATCGCGAAGAACCCGCAGCCCGCCCTCACCCGCGAGACCCTGCCGCGCGACGGCGTCGACCGGATGTTCCCGGACAACGACGCCGTGATCGCCGGCCGGGACATCACCTGGGAGGACCGCGTCATCCCCGGCCCGCCCGGAGCACCGGACATCGAGGTCACGATCTTCCGCCCCGCCGGCTCGGAGACCTCGACGCTCCCCGGCTTCGTGAACATCCACGGCGGCGGCATGATCGTCGGCCACCGCTCCTGGGAGACGGCTCGAGTCGTCGACATCGTCGCGGAGCACGGCGTCGTGGCCGTGAACGTCGAGTACCGCCTCGCCCCGGAGGACCCGTACCCCGCGGGCGTGGAGGACTGCTACGCGGCCTTCGTGTGGACGCACACCCACGCCACGGAGCTCGGCATCGACCCCGCGCGCATCGTCGTGGGCGGCGGCAGCGCGGGCGGGGGCCTCACCGCGGCCGTCGCCTTGCTGGCGCGTGATCGGCGGGGCCCCGTCATGGCCGGGCAGTTGCTGCTGTGTCCCATGATCGACAACACCAACACCACGGTGGCCAGTCGGCAGTACGACGGCATCGGCACCTGGCAGCGCGACATGAACCTCCTCGCCTGGTCGTGCGTCCTCGGCGAGGAGCTCGCCTTCAGCGTCGAGGCTCCCGCCTACGCCGCGCCGAGCCGGGCGACAGACGTCTCCGGCCTTCCGCCCGCCTACATCGAGGTCGGCGAGGCGGAGATGTTCCGCGACGAGGACACCGTGTACGCCCTCCGGATCTGGGAGACCGGCGGTCAGGCCGAGCTGCACGTGTGGGGCGGCGGCGCCCACGGCTTCGACATGTACATGCCGGACGCCGAGATCACCCGCGCTGCCCTCGCCGCACGTGCCTCCTGGCTGCGACGGATCTGGCGGACCGCCGCATGAGCACGCCCGAACCGGTGCCCTACGACCCGGAGCTCGTCGCCGGACTCGACGCCTTCGTCGACCTCGTCGAGGTCATCCCGCTGCGCGCGGACACCATCCACGCCAACCGCGATCACTTCGCCACGATCATCCCGCCGATGGCCGTGCAGGCGGAGGGTCGCGCCGTGACCTGGGAGGACCGGGTCATCCCCGGCCCCGTCAGGGCTCCGGACCTCGAGATCACCATCGTGCGCCCGGCGCAGGCGCCCGCAGACCCGGCACCGGCGGTGCTGTCGATCCACGGCGGCGGCATGGTGCTCGGCACGCGTTTCTTCGGCACCGCCGAGCTCATCGACCTCGCCGAGCGGCACGGTGTCGTCGGCGTCGCGGTCGAGTACCGTCTCGCCCCGGAGCACCCCGGACCGGCGCAGGCGGAGGACTGCTACGCGGCACTGGAGTGGATGGTCGCCCACGCCGACGAGCTCGGCATCGACACCTCCCGCGTCATCGCGTCCGGGCAGAGCGCCGGCGGCGGACTCTCGGCGGCGGTCGCGCTGCTCTCCCGCGACCGCGGCGGACCACGGCTGGCCGGGCAGCTCCTCGGCTGCCCGATGCTCGACGACCGCAACGAGACCCCGTCGAGCCGGCAGTACGACGGCTTCGGCGCCTGGGACCGGAACAACAACGACACCGCGTGGGACGCGATCGCCGGAGCCGACCGGTTCACCGACCGCGTGTCGCCGTACACGGCGCCGGCCCGGGCCACGGATCTGTCGGGACTCGCTCCGGCGTTCATCGAGGTGGGTGCCGCGGAGACCTTCCGCGATGAGGCCGTCGACTACGCGTCGCGGATCTGGGCCACGGGCGGCCAGGCCGAACTGCACGTCTGGGCGGGCGGCTACCACGGCTTCTCCGGGTTCTCCCCCGAGGCCGAGGTCTCGCAGGCCGCGGTGGCCGCGCGGGAGAGCTGGCTGCGCCGCGTGCTGCGCCTGGGCGGATGAGTCTCCCGGCGCGCGGTGAGCCCGCGCGGATGGGCACGCTGCGGGCGATGCTGGTGCTCGGCATGCTGGAAGCCTTCGGTCCGCTGTCGATGGACCTCTACCTCCCTCAGCTCCCCCAGCTCGCGGCGTCGCTCGGCACGACCGAGGCCCTGGCGCAGGTGACCATGTCGGCGTGCATGATCGGCCTCGGCCTGGGGCAGCTCGTGGCCGGTCCCCTCAGCGACCGGCTGGGCAGACGTCTGCCGCTGCTGGTCGGCGTCGCGGCGTTCGCGGTGCTCTCCGCGGTGTGCGCGGTCGCCCCGACCATCGAGCTGCTGCTCGTCGCCCGCTTCCTGCAGGGGCTGGCGGGATCGGCGGGCATCGTGATCTGCCTGGCGATCGCCCGCGACCAGTTCGAGGGCATCGAGCTCTCCCGCATGCTCTCGCTGCTGTTCCTCGTCTCGGGCACCGCGCCGATCATCGCGCCGGTGGTGGGCGGCCAGCTCGCCCGCATCATGGACTGGCGCGGGATCTTCGGGGTGCTCAGCGGGATCGGCGTCATCCTGCTGCTCGTGGTCGTCTTCCTCCTGCCGGAGACGCTGCGACCGGAGGCGCGCCACGGCGGAGGCCTCCGCGTGCTGCGGGCGCATGCCGGCGCCGTGCTGGGCGACCGGCTCTTCGCCGCGGTCCTGTGCGCCTCCGCCGGTGCGGGCGTGGCGTTCTTCACCTATCTCTCGATGTCGTCCTTCGTCCTGCAGGACGAGTTCGGCCTCAGCCCGCAGAGCTTCAGTCTCGCCTTCGCCGCCGGCGCCCTCGCGAGCATCGTCGGCAGCCAGTCGAGCCGCCTGGTCGTGCGCCGCTTCGGCCCCCTCCGCGTCTACCTCGGCGGGGTCACGGCGACGCTCGTCGCGACCACGACCTTCCTCGTCCTGGCACTGAGCGGGACGGGGGTGGCGGGCGTGGTGGCGGCACTCGTCGGGTTCATGCTGTGCGCGGGCCTCGGCGGCCCGAACGGCCAGACACTCGCCCTCGCGCATCACGGCGCCAGGGCGGGGACGGCGTCCGCGCTGCTCGGCATGTCGTCGTTCCTGTTCGGCCCGGTGCTCGCCCCGGTCGCCGCCGGGATCGGGGGCACGAACGCCGTCACGATGGCGGTCACCATGACCCTGGCCGCCGCCGTCGCGGCGATCGCGGCCTGGGCCTTCGTCCGCCCCGCGGCGCGGGAGTGAGACCCTCGCACCGGACGGTCAGCCCGCGATGCTCATCGCGACGACCCCGATCGCCATCGCCCAGGATTCCACCGCGAGCAGCCGGGCGGCGCGGCCCCGATGCGCCGTCGTCCGCCACCCTGCGGCGATCGTCCAGGCGACGACGCTGAGAGTGCCGAGGAGGACGAGCGCGCCGAGCGCGCCGCCGAGTCCATGACCCCCGTGCCCCGCGGACGTCACCACGCCTTGACCGACCGATCCCGCCGCGCCGTGGAAGGCGCAGATCGCCATCACGAGCGATCCGAGAGCGCGGTGACAGCAGGGGGCCGCGGACGTCGCCCCGCGAACGCCCATCGTGCCGATCATGCCGGACACGAGCAGCAGGGCACCGATCAGCAGGGCACCCAGCGGCCCGGTCCCGCCCGTCGCCATCAGCAGCATCCCCGCCGCCATCACCACCGCGGCCTGGCGTCCCTGCCACGGCACAGCGCGCCGCGCAGCGAGGCAGGCGCCGGCCGACACGAGCGCCGCCGCCGCCATCAGCCACGATGCTGCCGGGAGCAGGAGGTCCACAGCCGAAGTATATTGATCGTTCGCTCAAAAAAGCGAGACCCCTCGTCATACGACACAATGAGCACGTGCCCCGCATCGTCGACCATGATGAGCGTCGCCGTCAGATCGCCGACGCGCTGCTCGTCGTCGCCGCCAGAGACGGTCATGAGAGCGTGTCCTCACGGGCGGTCGCCAAGGAGCTCGGCGTCGCGACCGGTTCGCTCTGGCACTACTTCGACGGCTTCGACGACGTCGTCCGCGCCGCGGCGGCCGAGGTCACCCGTCGCACCGACGAGCGCATCGCCGCCGCGACGGACGGACTCCGCGGCCTCACCCGACTGCGGGCCCTGATGGGCGAGGTGCTCCCCGTCGACGAGCGCACTCGCACCGAGGCGCACGTGGTCGTCGGCTTCTGGGGGCGCCTGGCCGCCCTCGCCCCGACTCCTGACGCCGGAGCACCGACCCTCGCGACGTGGCAGGGCAGCATCCGCGAGGCGCTGGAGGAGGCGGTGAGCGACCGAGAGCTGCGCCCGGACACCCCCACCGGCGACCTCCTCGCCCTCCTGCGCTCGATCACGTACGGCCAGCAGGTCGTCGAGGTCACCGAACCGCAGACGGCGGCGGCGCACTTCGCGGTCCTCGACAGCATCCTCGCCCCCTGGCGTCGCTGACCTCGACATCGCCCACACGCCACGGTTGTGCGCCCGTGCACGCCGTCGTATCATCGTGCCAACCCGTTTCTTGAGCACTTGCTCGAAAATAGTGAGGTCAACGATGTCCCCGCACTCCCCCCAGCCCGTCTCCCTCGAGCCGATCGCCGTCCCGCACCCGCTCGACCCGCTCACCGGTGCCGAGATCGCCGCCGCCCGCGCCGTGCTCGACGCGGCCGGCCTGCTGACGGCGACCACCCGCGTGCCGATGCTGCTCCCCGACGAAGCCACGAAGGAGGAGCTCGCGGCCTGGCGTCCCGGCTCTCCCATCGACCGCCGTGTCGACGTGACGCTGCTCGACACCGCCACCGGCGTCGCGACCGAGCTGATCGTCTCGATCACCCGTGGCGAGGTCGTGCGGCAGGAGCGAGTGCCGAACGACGCCCCGCCGTACGGCCAGCCGCAGTACCTGTTCGAGGAGTACGAGCGGGCAGAGGCCATCGCCAAGGCGTCCCCGGACTGGCAGGCGGCCATGCGGCGGCGGGGCCTGGCGGACCACATGGCCCTCGCCTTCTGCTCCCCCCTGGCCCCGGGCTACACCGGCCGGGCCGACGAGGTGGGCCGCCGCGTGATCCGGTCCCTCACCTTCCTCCGATACGACGAGCAGGATTCCCCGTGGGCCCACCCCGTCGAGGGGCTGATCGTGCACATCGACCTCACCACGGACAGCGTGATCCGCGTCGAGGACGAGGGCGACGTGCCGGTGCCCGCCGGGCACGGCAACTACTACCCGGAGGTGCAGGGCGCGGCACGGACGACGCTGCGGCCCATCAAGATCACCCAGCCGGACGGGCCGAGCTTCGCCGTGTCCGGATCGCTCGTCGAGTGGGAGGGATGGTCCATGCGCGTGGGCTTCAACGCCCGCGAAGGCCTCGTCCTGCACGACGTGTCGTTCCAGGGGCGCTCCGTGCTGCACCGGGCGAGCGTGCCGGAGATGGTCGTGCCGTACGGTGACACCGCCCCCGGGCGCTTCTGGATCAGCTACTTCGACGCGGGCGAGTACCTCCTCGGCAAGAACGCCAACCACCTGGAGCTCGGCTGCGACTGCCTCGGCGTGATCCAGTATCTCGACGGCTACGTCGCCGACGACCACGGTCACCCGGTGCGCATCCCGAATGTGATCTGCATGCACGAGGAGGACTTCGGCATCCTCTGGAAGCACACCGACCTCTCGGGACGGTCCGACGTGCGGCGCTCACGGCGCTTCGTGGTCTCGTACTTCTCCACGATCGGCAACTACGACTACGGCTTCTACTGGAACTTCGGACTGGACGGCTCCATCGAGGTCGTCGCCAAGGCCACGGGCATCGTGTTCGCCGGCGCCGGGGAGCCGGGCGTCCGTCAGAAGCACGCCACCGAGCTCGCCCCCGGCGTCTTCGCCCCGGTCCACCAGCATCTGTTCTGCGCGCGGCTCGACGTGGCTATCGACGGCCAGGACAACCGCCTCGTGGAGGTCGACGCGCAGCGGGTGCCGATGGGGCCGGACAACCCGTTCGGCAACGCGTTCACCTGGTCGGAGACGGTGCTCGAGACCGAGCACGCCGCCCAGCGTGAGGCCGACTCCTCCGCCGCCCGGGTGTGGGAGGTGCAGAGCGCCTCGCGGACCAACCACGTCGGCCGCCCGACCGCCTACCACCTCGTCCCGGAGCCGACCGCCCTGCTGATGGCCGACCCCGCCTCCTCCGTCGCCGCGCGCGCGGCCTTCGCCACGAAGCACCTCTGGGCGACCCGGTACGAGCACGGGCAGATCTGGCCGGCCGGGCGCTACCCCAACGCGCACCAGGGCGGCGCCGGCCTCCCGGAGTACACGGCCGACGACCGCCGGATCGACGGCGAGGACATGGTGCTGTGGCACACCTTCGGGCTCACGCACTTCCCCCGCCCGGAGGACTGGCCGATCATGCCCGTGGACTACGCGGGATTCTGGTTCAAGCCCTACGGCTTCCTCGACCAGAACCCCGCCATGGACGTGCCGGAGTCCTCCCAGGCGCACGGCGGCGCGACGGCGACGGACTCCTGCTGCGGCGGCGACTCCTGCGCCTGCGGCCACTGAGCGCTCCCAGGGACGCTCCGCCGCGCGATCAGTAGCGGGCGGAGAAGGCCCCGTCGGCGTGGAGGAGCTGACCGGAGATCCAGCGTCCCTCATCCGAGACGAGGAACGAGACGACCGCGGCGATGTCGCCCGGCGTGCCGAGGCGACCGAGCGGTGTCATCCCGGCGAGGCCGACGCGCGTCTCGTCGTCCATCCATCCGGTGTCGATGGAGCCGGGGTTCAGGACGTTGGCGGAGATGCCGCGCGGACCGAGCTCGCGCGCGGCGGAGATGACGAGCCGGTCGAGCGCGCCCTTGGAGGCCCCGTAGGGCAGGTTCCCGGTCACGTGATCGCTCGTGAGCGCCACGATCGCGCCACCCGTATCGGCCTGCCGGGCGAAGGCCGCGATGAGGAGCAGGCTCGCCCGCGCGTTCACGGCGACGTGCCGGTCGAAGCTCTCCGCCGTCGTGTCCAGCACGCCGGACTCGACGTCGTGCGCGTGGCTGAGGACGAGCGCGGAGATCGGGCCGTGCGCCTCCGCGACCTCGGCGATCAGGCGCTCCGGCCCGTCGGCGGTGGAGAGGTCGGCGGGGTGATCGGCGTCGTCGAGGTCGCTGGTGACGACGGTCCAGCCGTCGGCACGGAGCCGCGGGACGATACCCGCGGCGATGCTGTTCGCGCGCGCGGCGCCGGTGACGAGAGCGAGGGGCATGCCCTCACGCTAGCGGGCAGCCCGTCGCGGGTGCGAAAACGTGCCCCGATCGTTCCGGGCAGGAGCGCTTCGCATCCCGCGCCGCGGGGAGGGCGACGACCGGCTCAGGTGAGGGCGACGATCGCGTCGCGGAGGATGCCGGCGGCGTCCGCCAGTGCGGCCGCCGCGGTCTCGGCGGACGCTCCGGTCGCGAGCAGGAGCAGCGCGAGCTTGACGGAGCCGTCCGCGGCCTCCAGCGCGGCGGACGCGGCGTCGACGTCCACACCCGCGAGCTGCGACACCGTGCGGATCGAGCGCGCGTGCAGCTTCTCGTTCGTGGCCAGCAGGTCGACCATGACCCCGCGGTACGTCTTGCCGAGCTTGATCATCGAGAGCGTCGTCAGCATGTTCACGACGAGCTTCTGCGCCGTGCCGGACTTCAGCCGCGTGGAGCCCGAGATGAACTCCGGCCCCGTGACGACCTCGATCGCGATGTCGGCCTCCGCGCCGATCGCCGATCCCGCGTTCGAGGCGATCGCCACCGTGAGGGCGCCGAGGCCCCGGGCGTACCGCAGCCCGCCGATGACGTAGGGCGTACGACCGGATGCCGAGATGCCCACCACCGTGTCCCGCTCGGTGAGGTCGAGGTCGCGCAGGGCGAGGGCCGCGGCCTCATCATCGTCCTCCGCGTTCTCCACCGCCGAGCGGATGGCCGTCTCCCCGCCGGCGATGAGTCCGACCACCATCGACGGGTCGGTGCCGAAGGTGGGCGGGCACTCGCTCGCGTCGAGCACGCCGATGCGACCTGCCGTGCCCGCACCGATGTAGATGAGGCGACCGCCGCGTCGGAAGCGCTCCGTGATGCCGTCCACCGCCGCCGCGATCTCCGCCGTGCGACCCGCCACGGCCTCGGGCACCCGACGGTCCTCGGCGTTCATGCGCTCGACGAGCTCAGTGGTGCTCAGCAGGTCGAGATCGCCCCGCTCGGTGGACGAGGCCTCGGTGTCCAGGCCCGCGAGCTCGGCGAGAAGGGTGGTCAGACGGGGGTCATTCGGCACGGTGCACGAACCTTTCATGGGGGAGGTCGAGGCGACGGGTCAGCAGCAGGGCCCCGTCCATGGCGCCGCCTCGCGCGGGGACGACTCGACGGCCGCTCCCTTCGAGCGCGCGTGCGAGGGCGGCGCGGAATCCGTCGTGGTCGGTGAGGCCGCCGTGCAGTGCGACGTCCGCGGTCGGCCCGGCGGCCGCAGCGGTCGTCGCAGCGAGGAGCCGGACGGCCTCCTCGACGATCCCGCGGGCGACGGGGTCGTCGTCTGCGGCGGCGGCGAGCACGAGGGGCGCGAGGGTCGCGAGGCGGCGGGCGAGAGCTCCGTCGGCGGCGAGCCAGGCCTGCACGGCCGAGGGCGGGCCGACGGGGGCGGCGAGCGCCGTGGTGAGAGCGGTGGGCGCGGCCAGCCCGTCGTGGGCACGGAGCACGGCGCGCAACGCCTCGCGGCCGAGCCAGGATCCGCTGCCGAAGTCGCCCAGCTCGGGACCCCAGCCGTCGACCAGACGCGCACCGGAAGGGTCGACGCCCAGCGCCACGGCTCCGGTGCCGGCGATGAGCAGCACGCCGGCCGCGCCGTCGAGAGCGCCCGCATGGGCGGTGACCACGTCTGACGCCACGGCCACGCGCGCTCCGGTCCGTGCGGCGAGCGCGGCGGCGAGTTCCGCGGCCGCCTCCGGGGCGAACCAGGCGCCGGCCGCCCCCACGCCGAGCGTGTCGATGCGCTCGACACCGTCGAGCAGCGGGAGAATCGCGGTGAGCGCCGCCTCCACTCCGCCCGCCGCGGCGAGGCCCGGCGCTCCGATCCCGGAGCGCTCCCCGGCCGTCGCGCCGTGCACGACGAGGCGGCAGCGGGACTTGCCGAGGTCGACGGTGGCGGTCGTGTCGCTCATCGGCACTCCTCGGATCCGGCGGAAAGAAAGAAAAGCGTCTACACAACACGTAGACTCGCTGAAAAGAATTTACCATCCCGTTCCGCCGTTCCGGAGGATACCGTGAGCATCCAGTCCACGATCGAAGCCGCCGCTGCGACCCTGCCCCCGTCGCTGGCGCGCGTCGCGGCCGCTGTGCGGGAGAACCCGACCCTCGTGATCGACAAGACGATCAGCGAGCTCGCCGAGGAGTGCCGCACCTCGGTCGCCTCCGTCGTGCGGTTCTGCCGCGCGATCGGCTTCACCGGATACGCGCCGCTGCGGATGGCCCTGGCCACCGAGCTCGGCAAGGAGGCCGCGCAGTTCTCCGCCCGCGGCGCCTACGGCTCGGAGATCTCCGACGAGGACACCCTCGAGGAGGCGGTCTCCAAGCTCGCGGCCCTGGAGCTCCTCGCCATCGAGGAGACCGTCGGCCAGCTCGACTTCGCTGTGCTGGCGGCGGCTGTCGCGGCCATCGACGGCGCCGACCGGATCCTGCTCTACGGCATCGGCGCCAGTCAGTTCGTCGCGGAGGACCTCGCGCACAAGCTCCTCCGCGTCGGCCGCAACGCCCACGTCCTCTCGGACCCCCACGAGGCGATCGCCGCCGCCGTGCTCCCCGTGGGCACGACCGTCGCGATCGGGTTCTCGCACGCCGGGTCGACGATCGAGACGGTGCGGTTCCTCGAAGCCGCCGTCGCCAACGGTGCGACGACCGTCGCCGTCACCTCCGTGAAGGACTCCCCTCTCGCCCAGGTCGCCGACCACGCCCTGTTCACCGAGGTGCGCGAGTCGACCTTCCGTGCCGGGGCGATGGTGAGCCGGATCGCGCAGCTCGCCCTCGTGGACTGCCTGTTCATCGGCGTCGCCAAGCGGCGGTACGCCGAGACCGTCGACGCCCTGCAGCGCACGCGTCAGGCGACGCGCCTCCTCCGCGACTGACGTCGGCGCCGAGCCCGGGTGCGTCAGCGGACCACGGCATCGGGAGCGGTCAGGGCGTCGGCCCGCGGCGCGTGACCGCCCATCGTCCCCGCCGTGCGCAGGAACACGATGATCCAGCTGAAGATCAGCACGGCCGCGATGAGCTCGACCGCCGTGAGGTTGTAGTAGCCGACAGCGAAGAACGCCCCGAGCAGCACGATGACCAGCACGTACGTCCAGCCGAGGCCGACGAAGACGCGCGGGATGCTGCGCACGAACCACGGCAGGCCGACGACGACCACCGCGAACACCACCACCATGCCCGTCGCGACGGTGTTGTGCAGACCGAAGAACTCGTCGACGGGGAAGATCCCGACGCACGCGAGGAAGATGCCCATCAGGATGAGCCCGCCGCGCACGATGGTCCGGCCACGGCGGTCGACCGGATCGTCGACAGGCAGCCCCGCCGTCGCATAGCGCGAGATGGTCGTCACCATGATCCCCGCGATGATGAGGGTCACGTTGAAGGCCACCGAGGCGCTATTGCTGCTCATGCCCAGCGCCGACAGGTTGTCGCGCCACCAGTGCACGTCACTGGAGGCCAGCATCGCCGCGAAGGCCCCGACGACGAGGAACACCGCCAGGACCAGCGACAGCACGGTCGGCGTCAGAGCGACGGCGCTGAGGAAGGCGACGTAGCCCGTGAGCGCGAACGCCACGGCGACCAGGATCGCGCCGGGGAACGCGAAGACGGGGGCGTCCACGAAGCTCTGCTCCAGCAGCTGCGCGATCCCCAACCAGCCGAGGTAGGCGATCGCGGCGTGCGCGAAGGCGATGGCGGCGAGGTCGTACCAGCGGAGCCGGTCGCCGGGGACGGCGAACCCGTCCCTGGCGCGGGTGGGGTCGGGCTCCGGAACCCGCACAGCGAGCCGCCCCAGGGCGAAGGCGAGCGCCGCCGCGATCGCACCGCCGTAGGCCGCGAACATACCGATCGAGCCGGTGCCGCTGATCGAGAGCTCCCGCCCCCAGAACACCGGCAACGCCCCGAGGAACCCGACGAGGAGGAACGCCGCACCGACGATCAGCGCGGTCGCCTCGAACACCGCGTCGGAGGTGGCGGGTCCGCGCACCTGGCGGAGCACCTGCCGGATCCGCTGCGTCACCGTCGACATCATCCCGCCGTTCACGGACCACATCCTAGACGGCACCCCCGCAGGATCGTCGCCGGTGGTAGCATCACGGAACGGATCGTATACAACGTCGTCGTTCCCACCAGCCCGAGGTGATCAGTCATGAACGGTGCCCTCACCACCCCCGCCGAATCGGTGTCCACGCTCGTCGCGCGCAACATCAGCGAGTTCCGCGCCGCCGTCTCCGAGTCGTTCGTCCCGCTGCAGGTGTCCACCGCGGGCGCCGACCAGTTCCGCGGCGTGATCCGCGGCGCCGCCGTCGACGAGGTGCACGTCAACGACATCCGTGCCACCTCGCACGTCGTCGAGCGCACCACCGAGCTCATCGCCCGCGGGGACCGCTCGTACTTCAAGGTGAGCCTGATGCTCGCCGGGACGGGCCTGCTCATCCAGGACGACCGCGAGGCCGTGCTGCAGCCCGGCGACCTCGCCGTCTACGACACCGATCGGCCGTACTCCCTCGTCTTCGACCAGGACTTCCGCACCATGGTCGTCATGTTCCCGAAGCACCTGATCAGCCTCCCGCCGGACATGATCGGGCAGCTCACGGCCGTCCGCATCTCGGGTCAGGAAGGGCTCGGCGGCATGGTCGTGCCGTACCTGACGCAGCTCGCCGGCAACCTCGATGAACTCGCCGGCACGACGGGAGCCCGGCTCGCGCACAGCGCCCTCGACCTCGTGACCACCGTCTTCACGCGGGAGCTCGGTCTCGACCAGGTCTCCGCCGACCCGCACCGTGCCCTCATGCAGCGGATCCGCTCGCACATCGACCGCAACCTCGCCTCCACGGACCTCGGACCGGCCTCCATCGCCGCCGCGCACTTCATCTCCACCCGCCACCTGCACGGACTTTTCCAGGAGCAGGGGGTGACCGTGTCGACGTGGATCCGCACCCGCCGCCTGGAGCAGTGCCGCCGCGACCTCCTCGACCCGATGCTCGCCGACCGCCCCGTCGCCGCCATCGCCGCCCGCTGGGGCTTCGTCGACGCGGCGCATTTCAGCCGCGCCTTCAAGACCGCCTTCGGCGTCTCCCCCAGCGAGTACCGCGCCACCCACTGACCCTGTTGTTCCCATTCTCCCCGTCGCGCGCGGGATTAAAACCGCCCCGCCAGCGCTCGCCCCGCGCTCGTTCCTGATCCCGCACCATCCCCCGCCCCGCGTGCGGGATCAGGAACGCACCTCACTCCCGTCGGGCAGGGGCACTTTCGATCCCGCACCGACGAGCGGCACTCCGTGCGCGAGAGGGCGGCTCCCGCCCCAGAGGGCACGACTCCCGCACCCCAGAGGACACGACTCCCGCGCCCCAGAGGGCACCGCGCCCGCGTGCGGGATCAGGAACGCACCCCACACGCGTCCGGCAGGGGCGTTTTCCGTCCCGCGCCGGGGCGGCCGCGGGCGGGACGCCCGTGCGGGATCAGGAAGGCACCCCACTCGCGCCCGGCAGGGGCGGTTTTGATCCCGCACGGGGGCCCGGGGCGGATCCAGGGACGGAACCGGGGGGACGGAACCGGTACGGGGCCCCGCGGGGACGGGGCTTGCCCGGGAGGGCACGCCGGTTGACTCTCGGTGCGGGATGGACTCCGCGCGCTTGAGGGGTCCCCCGGTGCGGCCGGAGCATGAGGCAAGCGCATCGCGACGACGCGGTGCCCGGGGCGACGAGGCCCCGCCGTGTGCGACGTCAGGACCCTCATGACCGACATCTCCGCCGACCCCGCTCTGGACGAATGGCGCACGTACGACGAGTTCGCCGCGGGCATCGACACGTTCCGCCTGCCGAACACGATGCTCGCCGGAACCGCACTCACGCTCACCCTCGACGACGACACCACGCTCGCGCTGAGCTTCGACGAGGACTCCGTGGTCTGGGAGGGCCTGGGCTCCTCCGGTCGCGACCCGTACGACGCCGTCCGCGTCCGTGACGACGTCGTCTTCGTGAACATCCCCTTCGAGAGCCGCGAGCGGGAGGCCCTCACCGTCGTGTTCTCCACCACGACCCACCGCGCCACCGTCATCCGCTCCCGCATCGCCGCCGAGGCCGTCGAGGGTACCCCGCAGGTGGGGCAGGACTTCTGGGCCGCGACCACCGACGCCGGACCCGCGACCGGCGAGGCCCCCGGTCCGAGCCGCGACCTCATCGGCAAGCGGAACATCTACCGCTACAGCCCCCACCACCTGTACGAGCACGTCTACGTCTCCAGCCAGCGCTACGCGTGGCAGTGCCTGGAGGGCGTCCAGCGCGGTCACGGCGACATGGACCTCTCCACGGTGTGGAAGTTCGCGGACGGCCTGTACCTGTTCTGCTTCCGCGAGTTCCGGATCGCGGTGGCGAGCGTCTGGCTCCACGACCTCGGCTACCAGCTCATGACGACGCAGATCTTCCTCGGACTCAACGGCGACGGCGAGTCCGAGCACTCCCGCGCCGGCGGACACATCTACCCGCTGGGCGCCGTCGCCTACCCCGACGCACAGCCCGCCTGACCTTCGACCCTTCGACCCTTCGACAGGCTCAGGGACCCAGACGGGCTCAGGGCCCTTCGACAGGCTCAGGGACCCAGACGGGCGCAGCGACCCACCACGGAAAGAGAGCACATGAGCAACGCAGACCTGATCCGCGACCACTACGCCGCGAACGACCGGGGCGACCTGGACGGCATGCTCGCGCCCTTCGCGGCCGACATCGAGTGGACCGAGGCCGCCGGATTCCCCTACGCCGGAACGTACATCGGCCCGGACGCGGTCGCCGAGAACGTCTTCGGCCGCATCCAGGAGGAGTGGGACGACTACACCGTCGCGATCGACGAGGTCGTCGACGGCGGCGACGTCGTGGTCGGCATCGGCACCTACTCCGGCACCTACAAGCGCACCGGGCGGTTCTTCGCCGCCCGGGTGGCCCACGTCTGGCGTGTGGCGGGCGGCGAGATCGTCGCCTTCGAGCAGTTCACCGACACGGAGCTCGTGAACCGCGCCCTGCGCGCGCCGTCGACGAGCACCGAGACCCAGCCTTCGAGCTGACAGCACGACCCGAACAGGAGAGGCAGGAAGCACATGAACAGACGAGCATCCGGCGCCGCGGCGATCATCGCCGTGGCCGCCCTCGCTCTCGCCGGCTGCGCCGGCGGCGACGGAGCCGGGGGCGACGGTGCCCCCATCGTCGTCGGCTCCGTGAACACGATCAGCGGCCCGGCGACGTTCCCGGAGGCCTCGCAGGCGGCTGCCGCCGTCTTCGACGCGTTCAACGAGGACGGCGGCCTCGACGGCCGCACGATCGAGTACAAGATGCTCGACGACAAGGGCGACCCCGCCACGGCCACCGCCTCGGCGCGGGAGATCGTGGGCAGCGACGAAGCCGTCGCGCTCGTGGGCTCCGCGAGCCTCATCGAGTGCGAGATCAACGCGAAGTACTACGAGCAGGAGGGCATCCTCTCGGTGCCCGGCATCGGCGTCGACACGGGCTGCTTCGACAGCGAGAACATCTCGCCGGCGAACGTCGGCCCGTTCAACGACATGACCCTCACGCTGCAGTACGGCTCCGAGGTGCTCGGACTCGACGACATCTGCATCCTGCTGGAGATCGCCGGCTCCACCCGCCCGACCTATCAGGCCGCGATCGACAAATGGACCGAGATCACGGGCAAGGAGCCGAAGTACGTCGACGACACCGTGCCGTACGGCGCCTCCGACTACACGCCCTACATCGTCAAGGCGCGGGACCAGGGCTGCAAGGCCCTCGCGATCAACCCGGTCGAGCCCGACGCGATCGGACAGGTCAAGGCCGCGAACGCGCAGGGCTGGGACGACGTGACCTGGCTCTACCTCACGAGCGTCTACAGCGAGAACTTCGCCGACGCGATCGACGACGCGGGCGCCGGCATCTACGTCCCCGCCGAGTTCTACCCGTTCACGGACGACAGCGACATCAACGCGGACTGGCGGACGCTGATGGAGGAGAACGACATCCCCCTCACCTCGTTCAGCCAGGGTGGCTACCTCGCGGCGACGTACTTCATCGAGGTGCTGAAGAGCATCGACGGCGACATCACCCGGGAGAGCGTCTCCGAGGCGCTGAAGGGTATGGACCCGATCGAGAACCCGATGGTGGGCACGCCCTACGCCTTCGGCACGCAGAACACCGCGGGCTGGCCGATCATCCTGAAGTCGGGCACGAACGCCTGGGAGAAGGTCGCCGACGACTGGCTCCGGATCGGCGAATAGTCCCCGCGCTTCGACAGGCTCAGCGACCCACGCCGGGTCCCCGCGCTTCGACAGGCTCAGCGACCCACGCCGGGTCCCGCGCTTCGACAGGCTCAGCGACCCACGCCGGGTCCCCGCGCTTCGACAGGCTCAGCGACCCACGCCGGGTCCCTGAGCCTGTCGAAGGGCCCTCACCAGAAAGGACGCCTGATGCTCCAAGGCGCCATCGCCGGACTCGCCGCCGGCGGCCTCTACGCCGTCCTCGGCGTCTGCCTCACCCTCATGTCACGCCTCGTGCGCGTCGTGAACTTCGCCCAGGCCGCGACCGGCATGTTCGGCGCGTTCACCGCCGTGTGGTTCGTGCGCGAGATCGGACTGCCCATCTGGCTCGGCACGATCCTCGGCGTCCTCGTCGCAGGCCTGCTCGCCGCGGCCATCGGCTTCATCGCCGCGACGTGGCTGTCGGAGGCCTCGACGACGACCCGCTCCGCCATGACGGTCGGCCCGCTCCTGCTGCTCATCTCGCTGTCGTTCATCCTGTTCGGCAACAAGCCGCAGCCGTTCACCCCGATCATCGCCGGGCCCGCGTTCTCCTTCGGCGGCGTGGTCATCAGCCAGGTCACCGTCGCGACGGTGGCGATGGCCGTCGTCACCGCCGTCGCCGTCCGCATCGTGCTGCGCCGTACCCGGGTCGGCACCCAGCTGCGCGCGCTGTCGGAGCGGCCGACCACGGCGGAGCTGCTCGGCATCCGCTCCCGGCCGCTGTCGATCGCCGTCTGGTTCGTCACCGGGATCATCAGCGCCATCGCGATCATCATCGTCGCGCCCTCCCAGTCGAACGACGCCACGAGCCTGTCCATGCTCATCGTCCCCGCTGCGGCGGCCGCGCTCCTGGGCGGCTTCCGCCGGCTCGACCTCGCCGTCGTCGGCGGGCTGCTCCTCGGCGTCCTCGGCGGACTCGTCGCGCAGATCGACGAAGTGGCGCTCGTGCGCAACTTCCTGCCGTTCCTGTTCATCGTCGTCCTGCTGCTCTGGACGCAACGCAAGGAGGTGTGGGATGCCGCTCGCTGACCGCCCCTGGTTCCGGATCACCTGGCCGTTCGCCGTCGCCGTCGTCGGCATCGGCGTGGGCGCGCTCCTCAGCGCCGCCCTTCCCGGCTACTTCGTCTTCCTCGCGATCAGCGCTGTCACGGCCGCGATCGCGATCCTCGGCCTCGGCATCGTCACCGGCTCGGCCGGGATGATCGCCCTGTGCCAGCTGACCTTCGCCGCGGTCGGGGCGTGGATCGTCTCCCTGCTGAACGTGATGCAGGCGCCCGGCGGCTTCCTCGTCTGGCTCGTGCTCGGCGGCGTCGCGGCCGGCCTCGTCGGCATCCTCGTCGGCCTCCCCGCCCTGCGGCTGCGCGGCGTGAACCTCGCCGTCGTGACGCTCGGATTCGCGGCCGCGGCGGACGTCACGCTCGTGCAGATCCAGTTCCCCGGCTCCGCGGACGGCATCGCGATCGAGCGGCCCGCGCTGTTCGGCAGTGACCGGGAGTTCTTCTTCCTCTCCATCGTCGTGCTCGCCGTCTGCGGCCTGGCGGTGTTCTTCCTGCAGCGCGGACGCTGGGGCGCCAGCTGGAAGGCCGTCGCATTCTCCGAGCGGGGCACGGCCGCGGCCGGGCAGAGCGTGCGCACCGCGAAGCTCACGGCGTTCGCGGTGTCGGCGGCCCTCGGCGGCATCTCCGGTGGGCTGCTCGCCGGACAGGTGCAGCTCCCCTTCGCCTCGAGCTTCACACCACTGCAGTCCCTCGCCCTGTACGTGCTGGCGATCATGTCCGGCGCGCACCTCATCGACATGGCCATCTTCGGCGGACTGCTCTGGGTGCTCGTGCCGGAGCTGCTCAAGCGCTGGGGCGTGCCGCAGGACTGGGGCTTCGTGGTGTTCGGCGTGCTGGGCGTCCAGGCCCTCACGAGCGGCACGAACCTCGGCCAGGGCATCCGCAACCTCCTGTACCGGCGGGCCGACCGGCGCACGGCCACCGCGGAGCTCACGGCGCTCCCGCCGGACGCGGGAACCGATGCGACGGCGATCACCACGACCACGACGGCCACCGTCGACGAGGCCGCCCTCGACGGCGCCCCGGTGCTCACGGTCGACGGGCTGACCGTGCAGTTCGGGGCGCTCAGGGCCCTCGATGACGTCTCGTTCACCGTGCCCGCCGCCTCGATCATGGGGCTCATCGGTCCGAACGGCGCCGGGAAGTCGACCTTCGTCGACGCCATCAGCGGGTTCCTCCCCCAGCACGAGGGCCGCGTGCTCCTCGGCGACCGCGACCTCGCCGGGCTCTCCCCCACCCGGCGCGCCCACCTCGGACTGCGACGGACCTTCCAGCAGGACCGCGTCCCGCCGGCGCTCACGGTGGGCGGCTATGTGCGCTTCGTGGCCCGGCGGCGCCTCGCCGCGGCGGACATCGACGAGGTCCTCGCGTTCTTCGGATGCCCGCCGGCCCGGGCGCGCCTCTCGAGCGTCGACGTCGGCACCCGGCGGCTCGTGGAGGTCGCGGCGAACGTCGCCGCCCGCCCGCGCCTGCTCATCCTCGACGAACCCGCCGCCGGCCTCTCGCACGAGGAGCATTTGGCGCTCGCGGCTCGCCTCCGCGAGCTCCCCGGGCGCTACGGCGTGGCCCTCATCATCATCGAGCACGATCTGGACCTCGTCCGCTCGGTGTGCCCGACCCTCACGGTCCTCGACTTCGGCCGCGTCCTGGCGAGCGGCCCGCAGGCCGAGGTCCTCGCGAACCCCGACGTCGTCAAGGCGTACATGGGAGAGACGGAGCTGCTGAAATGAGCGCACTGGTGCTCGACGGGGTGACGGTGAGCCGCGGCGCCGGGCCGGTCATCTCGGACGTCTCGCTGCGGGTGACAGGCGGCGAGGTCCTGGCGCTGGTCGGCCCGAACGGCGCCGGCAAGACGAGTCTGATCGAGGCGGTGTCCGGCGTGACACCGCACTCGGCCGGGTCGATCCTGCTGGACGGGGATCCGATCGACCGGCTCTCCCGCGTGGCGCGAGCCCGGCGCGGCATCGTGCACATCGAGCAGGGGCGGGCCGTGTTCCCGTCGCTGACCGTGCGCGAGAACCTCTCCCTCACGGCACGCACCGCCGGGGAGATCGAAGCCGTGCTGGCGCAGTTCCCGGAGCTCGAGAAGCGCATCGACTCCCCCACGGCGCTGCTGTCGGGTGGGGAGCAGCAGATGGTGGTGCTGGCACGGGCGTTCGCGGCGAAGCCCCGGGTGCTGCTCATCGACGAGATGTCCCTGGGCCTCGCGCCGGTGGTGTTCCTGCGTCTGATGCCGATCGTGTCGTCGATCGCGGAGTCGGGGGTGGCGGTGCTGCTGGTGGAGCAGTTCACGCAGCTCGCACTCGGTCTCGCGCAGGAGGCGGTGGTCGTCGCCGGCGGCCGCGTGTCGTTCCAGGGCGCCCCGCAGGCCCTCCAAGACGACCCCGCCCTCCTCCACCGCGCCTACCTGGGGGGCTGAGTCTCCCGTCGACCCACCCCGTTGCGTTCCTCCCGGCCCCGTGCGTACGTGCGCAGGGGGCCGGGGCGCGCGAAAGGGGGTGGGTCGGCGGCGTGGGGGTTAGCCTGAGGGAGTGACCGAGATCCTCCACGCCCGCGCCGCCCTCCTCGACATGGACGGGACCCTCGTCGACTCGACCGCCGTCGTGGAGCGCCTCTGGCTCGCCTGGGCGGAGCCGCACGGGATCGATCCGGAGACCGTGCTCCGCACTGTCCACGGGCGGCAGGGACATCAGAGCATGGCGATCCTGCTCCCCGAGCGCGACCACGCGATCAACCTCCGCGAGAACGAGGTCATGCTCGCGACCGAGGCCTCCGACGTGGACGGTGTGATCGGCATCCCGGGTGCCGAGGACCTGCTCGCCGCGCTGCAGCCGTTCCCGCACGCCGTGGTCACCTCGGCCAACGTCGCCCTCATGACCGCGCGGATGGGCCAGGCCGGGCTCACGGTCCCCGAGCTCGCCGTCACGGCGGAGAACGTCTCCGCCTCGAAGCCCGATCCGGAGGGCTTCCTCCTCGCCGCCCGCACGCTCGGCATCGACCCCGCGGACTGCGTCGTGTTCGAGGACTCCGGCGCCGGGATCCAGGCCGCCCACGCCGCGGGCATGCGCGTGATCGGCATCGGCCCGCACGCCGCAGCCCACGCCCCGACCGCGCACGTCGACGACCTCACGCACGTCGCCGTGGTCGCGACCGAGGACGGCTTCGAGCTCCGCATCGACTGAGGCGCGACAGCCGCCGCTCGACCCTGACCCGCGCTACATCCCGGCGTGGTCGAAGGCGATGGTCGGCACGTCGACCACGTGCGACCCGCCGTCCGCCACGATCACGGCGCCGGTGACGTACGACGACTCCCCCGACCCGAGGAAGCGGACGACCGAGGCGATCTCGGCGGGCCGCGCGGGGCGGCGCAGCGGCACATCGGCGGTGACCGTCGCGTACCCCTCCTCGCGGGAGCCGAGGCCGGCATGCGCGGCGAACTCGTCCATCTCCTCGTCGGCCATCGGCGTCTGCACCCACCCGGGGCAGATCGCGTTGACGCGGACGCCGTGGCGCCCGTAGTCGCGCGCGAGCGTCCGCGTGAGGCCGATGAGCGCGTGCTTGCCGACCGTGTATCCGGCCACCGACGGCCCCGCGAAGAGTCCGGCCAGCGACGAGACGATCACCACCTGCCCCTTGGCCTCGATCAGCGCCGGCAGCGCCTCGCGTGCCATCACGAACGCGGTGGTGAGGTTGGCGCGGATCGCCGCGTCCCAGCTCGCGTCGTCGGTCTCGGCGACCGGCGAGAACCCGTGTCCCCCGGCGTTCGCGACGAGGACGTCGATCCGGCCGAACCGCGCGAGGATCTCGGCGATCGCGGCCTGCGCCGACGCGGTGTCCGCCGCATCGGCGACGACGGGCAGGGCTCCGACCGCGCGCTCGACCTCGTGCAGCGGCTCCGGCCTGCGGCCCACCACGACGACGTGCGCCCCCTCGGCCGCGAACCGCTCCGCGACCGCTGCGCCGATGCCCGTGCCGCCTCCGGTGATGACGACGACGCGTCCGGAGACGCTTGATCCGACCACGGTTGCCATGTGTGCTCCTGTGTGTTCTGCGCGCGTGCGCTGTGGGGCCGGACGCGGTCGCGTCAGGCGGGGAATCCCGACCGGGCGGTGTACCCGAAGTCGCTGAGGAGGGTGGTGCCGTTCACGGTCCGGCTCCGCGGGGAGAGGAGGTACGCCACGTGCCCGGCGACCTCGTCGGCGCTCTGCACGGGGAAGGCGGGGTCGGCGAAGGCCTCCGAACCGAGATCCCCGCGGCTCATCGGAGTGTCGACGATGGACGGTGCCACCGCGTTCACCCGCACCCCGGTGCCGGCGAGGTCGACCGAGAGCGCCCGCCCGAACTGCACGAGCGCCGCCTTCGATGCGGCGTAGGGAGCCATGCCCGGCGAGGCCACGACGGCCGAGTCGCTCGCGAGCAGCACGACGGACCCCGCGGCGGACTCCCGGAGCGCCGGGATCGCGTGCTTGAGCACGAGGAACGCGCCGGTGACGTTGACGGCGAGGACGCGGTTCCACTCCTCCAGTGCGGTCTCCTCGATCGGCGTCCCGACCGGGCCCGAGATCCCGGCGCAGCAGACCACCGCATCGAGACCTCCCATCGCGCGGACGCCGGCGTCGACCGCGGCGGCCACCTGCTGTTCGTCCGTGACGTCGGCGGCGAGCAGCACCGGATCGGCGCCGGCGACCGCGGCGGCGTCCCGGAGCGCAGCCGCGTCCCGGTCGAGCAGCGCGACCCGCACCCCCTCGGCGGCGAGCGCCCGGACGACGGCACGGCCGATGCCGCTGGCGGCCCCCGTGACGAGGGCCGTCGTGCCGTCGAGCTGCAGGTCCATCGCGTCCTCCGACCGCGGCCCGGCGCCGCGCGGCGCCGACGAGACAGCGGTGTCGTCCCGGTCATCCTGCTCCGCGGGGCGAAGGGGCCGCACGCCCACCGGCGGGGTGTGCGCGGTGGCACCATCGTCCTTCGCTCACGGTCAAGCGCCGGATCGAGGCGGCGAGCAGACTCGCTCTATCGACGATTCCCCTCGTCGTCGATGCCGTGTCCGCACGGCCGTCACCCGAGCAAAGGAGCCGACGTGGCAGAGCAGACCTCCGCACCCACGACGCCGCACCACACCTCCCTCCGCCCCGGCGCCCTCGGCGTCGCCGGCATCGTCTTCCTCGTCCTGGCCGCCGTCGCGCCGCTGACCGGGATCGTCGTCGTCGCCTCCCTCGCCATCGCCCTGGGCAACGGCGGCGGCACCCCGATGTCGTTCTTCCTCGTCGCGGCCATCCTGCTGCTGTTCGCGATCGGCTACGCCCAGATGTCGAAGCAGCTCGTGAACGCGGGAGGCTTCTACGCCTTCGTCGTGAAGGGCCTCGGCCGCACCGGCGGACTCGTCGCGGGCCTCATCGCGACGCTCGGCTACAACTTCTTCGTCGTCGGCACGATCGGCACCAGCGGCTTCTTCATGCAGACGATCATCCGCGACCTCACCGGTCTCGACGTGCACTGGCTCGTCTGGGGCCTGCTGTCGATCGTCGTGTGCTTCGTCCTCGCGCGGATCGGCGTCGACTTCAGCTCGAAGATCCTCGGCGTGTGCCTCGTGCTCGAGGTGCTCATGCTCGTCGTTTTCGACATCTCGGTGCTCGTGCAGACCGGCTACGACGTCGCCGCGTTCAGCCCGGAGGCCGTGTTCTCCGGCTCGCTGCCCATCGGCCTGCTGCTCGCGGCGACCGGCTTCCTCGGGTTCGAGGCCACTGCGCTCTTCAGCGAGGAGGCCAAGCAGCCGCTGCGCACGATCCCGCGGGCGACCTACACCTCGATCATCGCGATCGGCGTGATCCTCGGCGTCACGACCTGGGCCGTGGTGAGCGCGACCGGCGTCGCACAGGCGCAGGCCACGGCGCTGGAGCACCTGCCCACGGGCGACCTCATCTTCTCGCTCTCGCAGCAGTACCTGGGCGGTCCGCTCACGACCGTGATGATGGTGCTGCTCCTGGTGAGCCTGTTCGCGGCGATGCTCGCGTTCCACAACTCGGCCACCCGCTACCTGTACTCGCTGGGTCGCGCGAAGATCCTCCCCCAGGCCCTCGCCCGCACCCGCCCGAACGGTGCCCCGCAGCTCGCGGGCATCGTGCAGGCCGGCTTCGCGGCGATCGTGGCGATCCTGTTCGCCCTCGCCGGCGCCGACCCCATCGTCACGCTCGTGCCCGCGATGCTCGGCTTCGGCACCCTCAGCGTGCTGATCCTGCAGGGGCTCGCGGCGATCTCGATCGTCGTGTACTTCCGGCGCCGGAACGACCCGCGGTGGTGGAGCACGTTCATCGCGCCGGGCATCGGCTTCCTCGGCATCGCGGCCATCTCGATCCTGGCGATCGTGAACTTCAACATCGTGGCCGGCTCCGAGGAGCTCGCGATCCGCCTGATGCCGCTCCTGCTCGTGCTCGCGCTGATCGGCGGCATCGTCTACGCCGCCTACCTCCGCCGCGCCAAGCCCGCCGTCTACGACGGCCTCGCCACCGACCTGGAGCGGTTCAGCGACCGCTGACGCCCGCGCCGACCCCGTTCCCCGAAGGAAGGAATCCCCATGACGACCCTCAACCCCGCCGACACCTCCACCTGGCTGCCACTGGAAGGCCTCGCGCCCGGTTTCGACGCCAACAAGGCCCCGCACAGCACCGCGCTCAGCGGTCGCGAGATCGCTGTCGTCGACGCCCGCGGCACCCGCATCGTCCACCGCTTCGACGACTCGACGGTCGCCTGGGAGTACCAGCCCGCCGCCGAGGACCCCACGGAGGCCGCGTCCGACACCGACGACTACGAGGCGTTCGAGGTCGACGACGAGCTCTACTTCGTGCAGTTCCACCACCGCTACCTCCCGAACGAGGCGGTCTCGCTCGTGCTCGATCTGCGGCACGGACGCTCCCTCGCGGTGATCTCCGAGATCCTCCCCGCGCCCGAGCAGGGCCGCACCCGGGTGCAGCACCACTTCGCCCCCGGCACCATCGAGGGCGCCGCGGTCACCGGTGCCGAGGCCGCCCCCACGACCACGCTCATCGGCCGCCGCGTCGAGTGGGTCTACAGCGAGGAGCACGCCTACGAGCACGTCTACCTCTCCCCGCGCTGGTACTCGTGGCAGTGCCTGGCCGGTCCGGAGCGCGGGCTCGCCGACACCGACGAGAACAGCGTGTGGGAGGTGCGCCCCGGGATCTACATCTTCGCGTGGCGCGAGAAGGTGATCCCGTGCGCCTCGGTGACGATCGCCGACCACCGCGACGTGAACGCGATCCGCTCCCACGGCGTGCTGTTCGGACTGGACGAGAGCGGTGAGGTGCCGACGCACTTCACGTTCGGCGCACACGGCCGCCTGCTGTCGACCACCCACCACACGCCGTCGCTCGAGCCCGCGACCTTCGGAGATGCCTGACATGACCGACGTCGCCGACCTCATCGTCACCGGTTCCGTGATCCGCACGTCGGACCGCGCCCGTCCGCGTGCCGAGGCCTTCGCCGTACGAGACGGACGGATCCTCGCCGTCGGCGACCGCGCCGACGTGGAGGCGTTCCGCGGCCGTCGCACGCGGCTGGTCGAGGTCGGCGACGCGGCGGTCTACCCCGGGTTCGTCGACGTGCACAACCACCACGCGCTCGCCGGACGGACCGAGCTCTTCGAGCTGTCGCTCGCCCCCTCGCTCACGCTCGACGAGATCCTGGACCGGGTGCGGGAGAAGGCACAGACCCTGCCCGAGGACGCCTGGATCGTCGGCGGCGCCGTGGCCACGACCCTGCTTCCCACCCTCGCCAACACCGCCACGCGGTTGCGTCTCGACGAGGCAGCGGGCGGACGGCCGGTGGCGCTCATGGAGGACTCCCGCCACAACCGGTGGGCCAGCACCCGGGCGCTGGAGCTGGCCGGCATCACGGCGGACAGCATCCCGACCTCCGGGGTGACGCTGCTCGACCCCGACGACGGCACCCCCACCGGCGTACTCCTGGAAGCCGCCGGCATCCCGGTGCAGGAGGCGTACGACCGCAGCGGCGGACTCACCGCGGAGCAGCACGCGGCCGCCTCCCGTCGCGGGATCGAGCTGCTGAACTCGTTCGGGATCACGGCGTTCCAGGACGCGGGGGTCTCCGTCGACATCCTCGCCGCGCTCGCCGGACTCGACCGCGCCGACGAGCTGCACGCCTGGGTGGTCTCCTCGCTCCTCATCAACGACGAGATCTTCGGGTTCGACCCCATCGGCGCTCCCCTGCTCGACCGCGGCGAGGAGTTCCGCACGCCGCACCACCGTCCCGACTTCGTGAAGATCTTCCTCGACGGCGTCCCGCCCGCCCGCACCGCCTCGTTCCTCGACCCGTATCCGGCGGATCCGGTGCACGGGGCGCACTTCCACGGCGAGACGACCATGACCCTCGACGAGCTCACCGACTGGCTGCGGGCCGTCGCCGCCCGCGGTCTCGGGGCCAAGGTGCACTGCACCGGCGACGGGTCGGCACGCCTCGTCCTGGACGCCGCCGAGCGCCTGCGCGCGGAGGGCTTCACGACGCCGGTGCAGATCGCGCACGGGCAGTTCCTCGCGGAGAGCGACATCCCCCGACTCGCGGCGCTGGACGTCTCCGCCGACATCTCCCCGTTCATCTGGTACCCGGGCGTCATCCCCCAGGCGCTGGCGGACGTGCTGGGAGAGCGTGCCGAGCACTCGCAGCCCAACCGCGCACTCCTCGACGCCGGGGCCCTCGTGGCCGGCGGCTCGGACTGGCCGGTGAGCGAGTCGCCGAACACGCTCGAGGGCCTGCAGGGGCTCGTGACACGCGCCGATCCGCTCGGTCGGGCCGCGGGCACGCTCTGGCCGGAGCAGGCGATCTCGGCCGAGGAGGCGCTGGAGGTCTTCACGATCAACGCCGCGACGGCGATGGGGCTCGGCGCCGAGACCGGGTCTCTGACTCCCGGCAAGTCGGCCGACTTCGTGATCCTGGAACGGGATGCGATCGGCGGACCGGCGGAGGAGATCGTGCACACCGAGGTCGTCTCGACGTGGTTCGCCGGGCGCCCGGTGCACGAGCGCTGACCGCGCCGCGCCGTACGATGGGCGCATGCGCCGCTTCCCCGCCTCCGTCTATCGGGTCGGGGACGAGCCCGACCCCCGGTTCTCCCTCGCCAACGAACGCACGTTCCTGGCCTGGACCCGGACCGGCCTGGCGCTGATCGCGGGCGGCGTCGCTCTCGAGGTCCTCGGCCTCGACCTGCACCCCGGGTTCCGGCTGGCGGCCTCGCTGCTGCTGATGATCGCCGGCACGGCCGTGGCGCCGCTCGCGTGGTTCGAGTGGATGCGGGCGGAGCGCGCCCTCCGGCAGGGACGACCGCTGCCCGGCGCGCTGTCGGCGGTGGTGCTCGCGGTGGTCGTGGTGACGACGGGGTTGCTCGTCCTCGCCGGGGTGCTGTGGCGCTGAGCGAGGCCTGCCGATGACCGCCCCCGATACTCCGGTGCCCGCCACCCCTGCCCCCGATCTGTACGACCCCGGGCTGCAGCCGGAGCGGACGGAGCTGGCCTGGCGGCGCACGGCCCTCGCGATCGCGGTCGGCTCGCTGCTGTCGCTGCGGGTCTTCCCTCTCGTGCTGCCGAGCGGCGCCGAGGGGTGGGGCCTCGTGCCGGGCGTGCTGGGCGTCGGCACGGCGGCACTGCTCTGGATCGCCGCGCGCCGTCGGCAGCGTCGGACGACCGCGGTGCTCACCGCGCGGGCGCGCGGCCCGCTGCCGGGCGGCGGTCTCCCGCTCGCGCTGACGGTGTTCGCGACCGGGTTCGGGATCGTCGCCCTCGCGCTCGTGGCCGTGACGCTGCTCACGCGCTGACGCGCAGGAGCGCGAGGCGATCGCGACAGATGCCGTGATCGCCCCGCGTCCCCTCGCCGCCCTCCCTCAGTCCGCGAGGATGAACCGCGCGCCGCGTTCGCCGATCATGGCCGCGGGCGCGTTGGTGTTGCCGGTGGGCACGGTCGGCATGACCGAGGCGTCGATCACCCGGAGCCCCTCGATCCCGCGCACCCGGAGCTGCGGGTCGACCACGGACTCCGGGTCGGAGCCCATGCGGCAGGTGCCGACCTGGTGGTGATAGGTGATGGCCGTGCGGCGCACCCACTCCTCCACGTCGTCGTCCGCCACGTCCAGGCCGGGGTAGACCTCGACCGCTCCCCACTCCTCGGCGAGCGCAGGCTGCGTGCCGATGCGGCGGCACTGGCGCACGGAGGCCGCGAGGGCGTCGGCGTCGCGCTGATCCTCCAGCGCCGCCAGGTCGATGTGCGGCAGGTCGTCGACGCCGGGGCCGGTGAGGCGCAGTTCGCCGCGGCTGTGCGGCGTCACCAGGCCCGCCATGAGCGTGAACCCGTCGGTGCCGCGCGGCTCCAGCTCGCCCCACATGGGCACGGAGAAGTGGATGGGCTGCGTGTCCGGCTGCGCGAGGCCGTCGCGGCTGCGCCAGAACAGGTGGCTCTGCGTGACGGACACTCCCGGCTGCGGCGGGCCGACGGGCTTCTTCTCGGTCGCGAAGATCACGGGTGACAGGAGGTGGTCGTGCAGATTCTTGCCGACGGCGGGGGCATCGAGCACGACGGGGATGCCGAGGGCACTCAGCTCGGCAGCGGGACCGATGCCCGAGCGGAGCAGGATGACGGGCGTGCCGAGTGCTCCCGCGGAGAGGATGACCTCGTCCGCGAACACCTCCTCGGTGTCATCGCCCTCCCCGAGCCGGATGCCGACCGCGCGCCCGTCGCGCACGATCACGGAATGGACGGCGCGTCCGGTGAGGATCGTCATCCGGTCGGCGACGGGCTGCGCATAGGCGGTCCAGGTGTTGACGCGGCGGCCGTCCCTGATCGTGACCTGCTCCTGCGACACCCCGTCGAGCGTGCCGCCGTTGTAGTTCGGGTTGCGCGGCAGCCCCTCTTCGACCGCGGCGTCGATGATCGAGGCCTGGATGGGCGAGAGCGCGTAGTCGTCGGTCACGGGCAGCAGGTCGTTCTCGATCGCGTCGTAGATCGGCTCGACCTCGGCCCACCCCCATCCGGTCGCCCCTGCCGCCTCCCACGCGTCGTAGTCGGAGGCCGCGCCGCGCACCCAGATCATGGCGTTCAGCGCGTGCGAACCGCCGGTGACCTTCCCGCGAGGCAGATGCAGACGACGACCGGCCGCGTGCGGCTGCGGCACGGTGAAGAAGTCCCAGTCCTCAGCGGAGTGCCAGAGCTCGCCCGCCCGCGAGGGGTCGTGGATGGCCGGGTTCGTGTCGTAACCACCCGCCTCGACGAGCGTCACCGCGACACCGGCGTCGGTGAGACGCCGCGCGACGATGGCGCCCGACGTACCGGCTCCGACGACGATCGCGGAGCGCACCGCGCCGCTGTTCGTCGCGGCCACGCTCAGGCCTTCCGGGCGGGTCCGGAGACGACCTGGGTGACCGCGACGGACTTGAGCCCCTCGACGCCGAACTCCAGCCCGTAACCCGAGCTCTTCACCCCGCCGAACGGCACCATCGGATGCAGCCCGCCGTGCGAGTTGATCCACACCGTGCCGGACTGCATACGCGCGGCGACGGCGCGGGCCTCCTCCGGGTCGCTCGCCCATACCGAGGCTCCGAGGCCCACATCGAGGGCGTTCGCCAGCGCGAAGGCCTCGTCGACGTCGCTGTACCGGATGACGGGGAGGGCCGGGCCGAACTGCTCCTCCTGGACGAGCGCCGCATCGTTGTCGATGTCGGCGACGATGGTCGGCCGGTAGAACAGCTCGCCGAGGTCGGATGCCGGCTCGCCACCCGTGACGATCCGGGCGCCGCGGCTCTTCGCGTCGTCGACGAGGCGGCTGACGATGTCGAACTGCGGGCGGTTCTGCAGCGGTCCGAGCACGTTGGCCTCGTCGAGGCCGTTGCCCATCGGCACCTGCTCGGCGATCGCGGCGAGAGCGTCCACGACCTCGTCGTACACGGAGTCGTGCACGTAGAGGCGCTTCATGGCGGCGCAGGTCTGTCCGGTGTTGATGAACGCACCCCAGAAGAGGTCTTCCGCGATGGCCGACGGATCCGTGCCGGGGAGCACGATGCCCGCGTCGTTGCCGCCCAGCTCCAGCGTGAGGCGGGCGAGGTTGCCCGCGGAGCTCTCGATGATGCGACGCCCGGTCGCGGTGGAGCCGGTGAACATGATCTTGGCGATGTCGGGGTGCGAGGCGAGGCGGGCACCCACCTCACGGTCTCCGGAGACCCCGATGAGGACGTCGGCGGGCAGCACATCGTTCATCACGGTGAGCATCGCCAGCACGCTCAGCGGCGTGTACTCGCTGGGCTTCGCGACGACCGTGTTGCCCATGCGCAGCGACGGGCCGATCTGCCAGATCGTGATCATGAGCGGCCAGTTCCACGGCCCGATGGCCCCGACCACGCCGGCGGCCTTGTAGACGAGCTCTGCGTGCAGCGTCTCGTCGTCGACGAGCACCTGCGGCTCGAGGACCGTGGTGGCGTTGGTGCGCAGCCAGGCCGAGCAGGCGCCGAGCTCGAACCGCGCGTTGGGGCCGTTCAGCGGCTTCCCCTGCTCCCGCGACAGAAGGTAGGCGAGCCCTTCGGCGTTCGCGTCGATGGCGTCGGCCGCGGCCAGGAGGAGTGCGCTCCGCCTCTCGTGTCCCAGCGCCTCCCACGCGGGCTGCGCGGCCTTCGCGCGGGCGATGGCATCGTCGAGGTCCGCGACCGTGGCCACGGGCGCGCGTCCGATGACCTCCCGCGTCGCGGCATCGGGGATCTCGCGACCCTCGCCGCGCGGGGGCTGGATACGGTCGAGCAGCGCCGCGGCGGCGGACGCCGCAGAATCGGTGGATCCGGAGTCGACGGCTACGGGAACGGCGGAATCGGACATCGGTGTCTCTCCTTCGAGCGGGTCACGGCGCGGACGCCGGTCTTCTTCTCATTCTCGGTCGGCCCTTCCCGCCGCACTTGTCGCGGAGCGCGCCGGAGATGTCCCCGCGCGAAGGATGCGTCCGCGGACCGGTCCCGCGTGAGCGAATCGGGCCCCCGTCCGGTCCGGGGAGCCGGGAAGAGCCGGGCGCGGCGTGCGCCATCGTCGTCTCGGATCCCACCAGGCCGGCCCTCGCACCTGCGGCACTCCCCCTCGCATGCGGATCTGCCAGCCCGAGGTGTCCAACGTGCGGTGATGGTGCCAGCACAGCGCGACGCCGTTGTCGGTGTGGGTCGGACCCCCGCGAGCGTGCTCCGTGACGTGGTGGATCTCGCACCAGGCGGCCGGGACGTGACAGCCGGGGATCAGACACTCGCCGTCCCGCACGCCGATCGCCCGGCGCTGCGCGGGGGTGAAGATCCGGTCGCTCGACCCGAGCCCGACGATCCTTCCTCCGGCACCGAGCACCACGCGCTGGACTGTCCCTCCGCACGCCGTGTGCGCGGCCACCCGCGTCGACACCGGCGTCTCGACGCCCTCGACCCGCGTCCAGCCGTGCCCCGTGGCATAGTCCTCGGCGGCGACCGTGACCACGAGTGTCGGGGCGGCACCGCCCAGCCGCGGCATGTCGTCGTGCCGGGCCGCGATCCCCAGGGCCGCCGCGAGCGCGTCGTGCTGCTTCTGTGCGCGTGTGCGCCCGTCGACCATCCCGCCGACGTCACCGGACGGAAGCACATCGTCATCCGGGGAGACCGGTGCCTGTTGCTCCCCAGCAGCGTCGTCACGCACTTCCGACGGCACGAAGTGGACGCCGGGAAGCGGCGGACCGTCGATCTTCGGGTTCAGATACGCGTCCCAGATCCGTTGCAGCTGCCCCGCGACCTCGGGCAGCAGCGCGCCCCTGACCGGGATCACGCCGTCCTTGGCGCGGCCCAGCACGACGCCCCGGGCCCGCAGCGCGATGTCTTCCGCAGGCTCCGCGCCGTCCGGATCGAGGTACTGCACGATCATCTGCGCCCGCACCCTCAGGTCCTCGGGCGTCGGTGCCGGCCCGGTCTCGTTCTCGTCATCATCACTGTTCTCGGCGCCCTCGCAACTCTCCTCGCCCCGCGCGACCTCCGCCAGATACGCGTCGGCCTCCCAGCGGTCGGCGAGGCGCACGCGAGGGCCGGCCTGCTCGATCGGCCCGGTCGCGGCCAGCAACCCGGTCACCCCGATCGCCCCGTCGAGGAGGGCCTCGCGCAGCGCCGGCCACCGCGCCGGCAGCCACTCCCCGGAGGAGAGGTCGACCTCGCGCCGCACCAACCGCGCGCTCTTCACGAGGCGCGCGGCGGACGCGCCGTCGGTGCGGAGCACACGCTGCAGCAGCTCGTTCATCGAGCGGCAGCCGAACCGTCCGCAGAACGCCGGTTCCCCGGACCCTGCCGGACGCGGATCGGCGCTCGCCACCGCGTCCACGATCACAGCCTCCACGCGTCGCTGGATCTCGCCCGCGACCCGCAGCAGGTCCATCATCTCCCGCGCGTCGAGAGCGCCCACCGTGCCGGATCGCAACACGGCGTCGAGAGCGACGAGCGTGTCGTCGAGAATCGCTGCCGGGGTGCTTTCCATACGACGATTCAACAGAGGGCCACCGACATTGCGAGGCCCGATAATCCCCGTTCAGCGCGATATTCCGATACGCGCGAGGGACTCTTCCTGCATCCACGGAGACCCGCGATCGACATTCCCCAGCACCGCAGCATCCACACCGCCCGCCGCCGCCGAAACCCCCGCACTCACCGGCGCCCGCCGCACCCCAGGGAGAGCCCCGTACCCTCGACCGCGGGAGAGAACGTCACGCCCGGTCGGAGTCCTCGAAGATCAGGATCGTCCGCGTCGAGCGGATCGACGGGATCGCCTGGATGTCCTCCAGCACGATGCGGCGCAGGTCGCGGGCGTCGTTCGCGCGCACGAGCAGCAGCACGTCGAAGTCGCCGCCGACGAGCGCCATGTGCTCGATCTCCGGGATCGCCCGGAGCCGCGCGCTCACCTCCTGCCAGGTGGCCTGCTCGATCGCGAGCGTGACATAGGCACTCGCGTGATGCCCCAGCAGCACGGGGTCGGTGCGCACGGTGTATCCCGTGATCACCCCGGCGTCGGTGAGGCGCTTGATCCGCGCATGCGCCCCCGCCCGGGAGATGTGCACCGCCTCGGCGATCGCGGTCATGGACGCCCGCGCATCCCGCCGCAGCTCCGCGAGGATCGCGCGATCCGTCTCGTCCAGCGCCGCCATGACACCCCTCTCGCGTCCGGGAAATCCTGACACTTCGGACGCCATTCTGACATGTGGAGCGCAATCGTCCACGATCACCCGACGGATCTTGGATGAGTGTCGCATGCGCGGCATGCTGTCCTCATCGAGTTCGGCAAGGAAGGCGGACGGATGCACCCCCACGACATGCTCCCGCGCGACACCGCGGTACGACTGATCGCCGAGGACGGGACCACCCTCCCCGACGAGACCTACGCGCTCCCCGCCGCCGACGTCCTGCTGGCGGCGTACCGTGGCCTCGTCGAAGGCCGTCGTATCAACGATCAGGCCGGCGCGCTCGTGCGCCAGGGCCGCCTCGCGGTCTACCCGTCGTCGCACGGCCAGGAGGCCTGCCAGGTGGCGGCGGCGATGGTGCTCGGCGACACCGACTGGCTCTTCCCCACCTACCGCGACTCGGTCGCCGTGATCGCCCGGGGTGTCGCACCTGCGGAAGCGATGGTGCTCCTCAAGGGCGACTGGCACTCGGGTTACGACGTCCGCGCGCACCGCGTCGCCCCGCAGGCGACCCCGCTCGCGACCCAGCTCCTGCACGCGGTCGGCTTCGCGCAGGCGGCGAAGCACCGCGGCGAGGACACCGTGGTGCTCGCGCTCTGCGGCGACGGCGCGACGAGCGAGGGCGACTTCCACGAGGCGATGAACTTCGCCGCCGTCTTCCACGTCCCGGTCGTGTTCTTCGTGCAGAACAACGAGTTCGCGATCTCGGTCCCCCTCTCCCGGCAGACCGCCGCCCCCTCCCTCGCCCACAAGGCGGTCGGCTACGGCATGCCGGGGCAGCGCGTCGACGGCAACGACGTGGCCGCGGTCCTCGCGGTGCTCACGGAGGCCGTCGACCGCGCCCGCGCCGGCGGCGGCCCCTCCCTCATCGAGGCCCACACGTACCGCATGCAGGCGCACACCAACGCCGACGACGACACCCGCTACCGCGAACGCGAGGAGGTGCAGGCCTGGCTCGCCCGCGATCCGCTGCTCCGCCTGCGCGCGCACCTCACCGCGACGGGGACGCTGGACGACGAGGCCGAGACGCGCTTCGCCGCGGGCGCGGAGGAGATCGCCGCCGCCATGCGCACCGCCCTGAACACCGATGCGGAGCTCGACCCGGAAGACCTCTTCCGCTTCGTGACCGCGACCCGCTCGCCCCAGCGGGAGGAGCAGTGGCAGCTCCTCCGCGACGAGATCGCCCGCTCCCACCCCGCCGAGACGATGACGACCGGAGGCGCCCGATGACCATCGCCGAGCACGAGACGCCGGTCGCGACGACCGTCGGCACCACCACGACCATGACCATGGCCGCCGCCCTCAACCGCGCCCTCGCGGACGCCCTCGCCGCCGACCCCGACGTGGTCGTGTTCGGAGAGGACGTGGGAGCCCTGGGCGGCGTGTTCCGCATCACCGACGGGCTCACCGCCCGCTTCGGCGAGGACCGCTGCTTCGACACCCCGCTCGCGGAGTCCGGCATCATCGGCACCGCCGTCGGCATGGCGATGAACGGCATGCGCCCTGTGGTCGAGATGCAGTTCGACGCCTTCGCCCTCCCCGCGTTCGAGCAGATCGTCAGCCACGTCGCGAAGCTCGGCAACCGCACCCGCGGCGGGATGCGCATGCCGCTCGTGATCCGCATCCCCTTCGGCGGCGGCATCGGGGGCGTCGAGCACCACTGCGACTCGTCCGAGGCGTACTACGCGCACACGCCCGGCCTCACGGTCGTGAGCCCGTCCACCCCGCAGGACGCCTACTCGCTGCTCCGCGCGGCCATCGCCTCGCCGGACCCCGTGGTCTTCCTGGAACCGAAGAAGCTCTACTGGTCGAAGGGCGAGGTCGACACCGCGGTGACCGCGGAGATCGGCTCGGCGCGCATCGCCAGGGACGGCACCGATGTGACCCTCCTCGCGTACGGGGCCTCCGTGCCGCTCGCACTGGAGGCGGCGGAGGTCGCCGCGGGCGAGGGACGCAGCGTGCAGGTGGTCGACGTGCGTTCCCTCTCCCCCTTCGACGACGAGACGGTCACCGCGGCGGTGCGGTCCACGGGACGAGCCGTCGTGATCGCCGAGGCCCCGGGCTTCGTCAGCGTCGCCTCCGAGATCCAGGCCCGGGTGTTCGAGCGCTGCTTCGAGTACCTGGAGGCCCCCGTGCGGCGGGTGACCGGGTTCGACACCCCGTACGCGCCGCCGAAGTTCGAGCACTGGTATCTGCCGGACGTCGATCGGGTGCTCGACGCGATCGACACGCTGCACTGGGAGGACGACGCATGAGCACGCCTGTGAAGACCGCCGCCCGCGTGTTCCGCCTGCCCGACCTCGGCGAGGGACTGACCGAGGCCGGCCTCGTGCAATGGCTGGTGGCCGTCGGCGACACGATCACGACCGACCAGGCCATCGCCGAGGTCGAGACCGCGAAGAGCGTCGTCGAACTGCCCTCGCCGTTCGCCGGAGTCGTGACCGCCCTGCACGGCACCCCCGGCGACACCATCGACGTCGGGGCCCCGGTGCTGGAAGTCGCCGACCCCGGCAGCGAGGAGACCGCGTCCGCGCCGCAGGCACCCGCCACGCAGCCCGAGCACGAGGCGTACCGGCAGGAGGAGCGTGCGGGGTCGGGCAACGTCCTCATCGGGTACGGCACCTCCGCGTCCGCCTCGACGGGTCGGCGACGACGCCCCGCGGCGCCACGCCCCACCCCGGCGCCGGCCTCGACAGCGCCCGCATCCGCAGCACCCGCCTCGACCGCTCCGGAGTCAGCCGCACCGGTCGCCCGCGATGCCGCGCGACCCGCTCCGGTCGCCGTGCGATCGCCGCTCGTGCGGCGCCTCGCCCGCGATCTGGGCCTCGACGTGCACGCGATCTCCCCCACCGGAGCGGACGGGGCGATCACCCGCGCCGACGTGCTGCGCGCCGCCGTGGACCACGCCGTGGACGGCGTCGCCGCGGCTCCGACGCCGACCTCCGCGACCACTCCCACCGGCGAGATCGACGGCCTCCCGGTCCGCAGCAGGGAGCGCTTCTCCCCGCTGCGTCGCACCGTGAGCGCCCGGCTCGCCCGCAGCCGCTCGGAGATCCCCGAGGCCACCGTATGGGTCGACGTCGACGCCACCGACCTCTGGAATCTCCGCGCTCAGATGGCTCCCGACGGCGGGAAGGCCCCGTCGATCACGGCGCTGCTCGCGCGGTTCGTGCTGCTCGCGCTCGAGGACTACCCCGTGCTCGCCTCGCGGCTCAGCGACGACGGCTCCGAGCTGATCTCGTTCGAGGGCGTGAACCTCGGCGTCGCCGCCGACACCGAACGCGGCCTCCTCGTCCCGGTCGTCCCGCACGCGCACCGGCTCACGGTCACCGACCTCGACGCCGCCCTGCGCGAGCTCGCGGCCACCGCGCGCGCCGGCACCCTGCCGCCCGAGCGGCTCCGCGGATCCACCTTCACCCTCAACAACTACGGCGGGCTCGGGGTCGACGGCTCGGCGGCGATCATCAACCACCCCGACGTCGCGATCCTCGGCATCGGCCGGATCATCGAGCGCCCCTGGGTCGTGGACGGGGCGATCGTGCCGCGTCGCATCGTCCAGCTCTCCCTCGTGTTCGATCACCGGGTCTGCGACGGCGGGTACGCGGCGGGATTCCTCCGCCGCGTGGTGGAGCTCATCGAGCATCCGCTCCGCGCCTTCGGGAGGGTCTGAGGTCGACCCGGCCGGCGAACCCTCGTGGGCGGAGCGCCGATACGCTACGCTCGGCGATTACTGACCGATCATTCGGTAAGTCATCGCCGACGTACCCGCGTCGGTGCTCCCCCCTCGCAGAACAACGGAGTTCGCATGACCTCAGCCACCGCAGCCGCCTCGTCGACCGGAAGGATGCCCGCAGAGGAGCGGCGCGTCCTCGCCGGCACCCTCGTGGGGACGTCGATCGAATGGTACGACTTCTTCATCTACGCCCAGGCGGCGGGCCTCGTGCTCGCCCCGCTCTTCCTCGCTCCCATCGCGGAGTCGAGCCCCGGGCTCGCCCAGGTGCTCTCGTTCGCGACCATCGGCATCTCGTTCCTCTTCCGCCCGCTCGGTGCGATCGTCGCCGGGCACCTCGGCGACAAGCTCGGCCGGAAGAAGATGCTCGTCTTCACCCTCGTGATGATGGGACTGTCCACGTCCCTCATCGGCCTGCTGCCGACGTACGCCGCCATCGGCGTCGCCGCCCCGATCCTCCTGATCCTCCTGCGCATCCTGCAGGGCTTCTCGGCCGGCGGCGAATGGGGCGGCGCAGCCCTGATGGCCGTCGAGCACGCCCCGTCGGCGCGACGCGGCCTGTTCGGCGCGTTCCCGCAGATCGGCGTGCCGGTCGGCATGATCCTCGCCACCTTCACCCTGTGGGCGCTCACGAGTTCGATGTCTCCCGAGGCCTTCCTCGAGTGGGGCTGGCGCATCCCGTTCCTGCTCTCCATCGTGCTCATCGCGGTCGGCTACGTCATCCGCCGCGCCGTCGACGAGAGCCCCGTGTTCGAAGACCTCCGCCGCCGCCGCAAGGAGGCCTCGGCCCCGCTCGGACAGCTCTTCCGCGCGCACACCAAGAAGGTCGTGCTCACGGCCATCATCTTCATCGCGAACAACGCCGCGGGCTACCTGCTGATCGCCTTCTTCGCGACGTACGCGGTCACGGGCCTCGGCATGGAGCGCCCGCCGGTGCTGCTGGCGACGACGCTGGCCTCGTTCGGGTGGCTGATCTTCACCCTCTGGGGCGGGGCGCTCTCCGACCGTCTCGGCCGGATCCGCACGTTCCAGATCGGGTACGTCGCCCTTGCGGTGTGGGCGATCCCGATGTGGTTCCTCATCGACACGGCGAACATCGTCTGGTACTTCGTGGCCCTGTTCGTCATGACGTTCGCGCTCGGACTCTCGTACGGCCCGCAGGCGGCGCTGTACGCCGAGATGTTCCCTGCGAACGTGCGGTACTCGGGCGTCTCGATCGGCTACGCCCTCGGGGCCATCCTCGGCGGCGCGTTCGCACCGATGATCGCGGAGGCGCTGTTGAACCAGTTCCATGCCGCGTGGACGATCGGCGTGTACATCGCGGTCGCGTCGATCATCTCGCTCATCGGCGTCTCGCTGGTGAAGGAGACGAAGGGCGTGGATCTCAGCGTCTGACACCCGGTCCGGGATCGCGGCCGGCCGTGCGCCTGTGCCATAATTACCTTACGATCGGTCAGTAATTCACGACCGGCCGCTCCCGGACCACACCAGGACGACGAAGTCAGGAGATCCGCATGCCAGAGGCCTACCTCGTCGGAGGGGTCCGCACCCCGGTCGGCCGTTACGGCGGCACCCTCTCCGCCGTCCGTCCCGACGACCTCGCGGCGCTCGTGGTCGGCGAGGCCGTGCGCCGCGCCGGGCTCGACCCGGCGCGTACCGAGCTGGACGAGGTCATCCTCGGCGCCGCCAACCAGGCCGGAGAGGACAACCGGAACGTGGCCCGGATGGCCGTGCTCCTCGCCGGTCTCCCCGACACCGTGCCGGGCATCACGGTCAACCGCCTGTGCGCCTCCGGGATGTCCGCCGTGACCATGGCCGCGCAGGCGATCCGCGCGGGCGACGCCGATCTCCTCGTCGCCGGAGGCGTCGAGTCCATGACCCGCGCCCCCTGGGTGCAGGCCAAGCCGGAGAAGGCGTGGGCGAAGCCCGGAGCCGCCTTCGACACCTCCATCGGCTGGCGCTTCCCGAACCCGCGGCTCGCCGCGCGGGACAAGGCCACCTTCACCATGCCGGAGACGGCGGAGGAGGTGGCCCGCGTCGACGGCATCACGCGCGCCGAGGCCGACGCCTTCGCCGTCCGCTCCCAGCAGCGCGCCGCCGCCGCGATCGCCGCGGGCCGCTTCGCCCCGGAGATCGTGGGCGTGCCGGTCCGCGACGGCGAGGTGCTCGTCGACGAGGGCCCGCGTCCCGACACGACCCTCGAGGTGCTCGCGCGCCTCCGCCCCGTCGTGGCCGGCGGAGAGGTCGTCACGGCCGGCAATTCCAGCGCCCTCAACGACGGCGCCTCGGCCGTGCTCGTGGCGAGCGCCGAAGCCGTCGAGCGCCACGGACTGACGCCCCGCGCGCGGATCGTCGTCGGCACCTCCGCCGCCCTGGCTCCGGAGATCATGGGACTCGGACCGGTCCCCGCGACGGAGAAGGCGCTGCGCCGTTCGGGGCTCTCCCTCGACGACATCGGCGCCGTGGAGCTCAACGAGGCGTTCGCGTCCCAGTCGCTCGCCTGCATCCGGCGGCTCGGCCTCGACGAGGACCGCGTGAACGCCGACGGCGGAGCCATCGCCCTCGGCCACCCTCTCGGCTCGTCCGGCTCACGCCTGCTCGTGACGCTGATGGGACGCATGGAACGCGAGGACTCCCGTTACGGCCTCGCCACGATGTGCGTCGGCGTCGGCCAGGGCGCGGCCGTGATCCTGGAGAAGGTGTGAGGGGCGCGGACGAGCCGCTGCTCGTCACCCGAACCGCGGACCGCGTCGTCGCGACCCTTAACCGTCCGCACAAGCGCAACGCGATCGACCAGGCCACGATCGACGCCCTGCACGCGCTGTGCGCCGAGCTGGAGGAGACGCCGCGCACGCTCATCCTCACCGGCGCCGACGGGGTGTTCGCGGCGGGCGCCGACATCGCGGAGCTCCGGGACCGTCGCGCCGACGACGCCCGTCGCGGCATCAACGCCCACGCGTTCGTCCGCGTCGCGGAGCTGCCGATGCCGGTGATCGCCGCGATCGACGGCTACGCGCTCGGCGGTGGCGCGGAACTCGCGTATGCCGCCGACATCCGCCTCGCGACGCCGACCCTGAAGATCGGCAACCCGGAGACCGGCCTGGGCATCCTCGCCGCCGCCGGAGCGAGCTGGCGGCTCAAGGAGATCGTGGGCGACGCCCGTGCCATCGAACTGCTGCTCACCGGCCGCACCGTGCACGCCGAGGAGGCCCTCCGCATCGGGCTCGTCTCCTCGCTGCACGAACCCGCCGATCTCCTCGCCGCCGCCCACGCGGTCGCCGACCGCATCTCCCGCAACGACCCCGCGGCGACCATCGCGACCAAGCGGGTCTTCCGGGCGCCGCGCGACCAGCACCCCGCAGCCGACCTCGAGGAGCAGGCCGCGCTGTTCGACAGCCCGGAGAAGCACCGTCGCATGACCGCCTTCCTGGAACGGAGAGACCGATGAGCACGCCCTCCTCCCCCGAGGCCGCAGTCCCGGCCCGCGTCGGCGTGCTGGGTGGCGGACGCATGGGCGCCGGTATCGCCCACGCCTTCCTCCTCGCCGGATCCCCCGTGACCGTCGTCGAGCGGGACGACGACGCCGCCGCGGCCGCCGCCGCCCGCGTGCACGCGTCGATCGACGCCTCGCTCTCCCGCGGCACGGCCGTCGAGACCGCCGAGGCGTATCGCGCCCGCTTCGCGACCGGAACCGACACCGCACTGCTCGCGGACTGCACCCTCGTCGTCGAAGCCGTCCCGGAGGAGCTGTCGCTCAAGATCGAGGCGCTCACCCGTGTCGAGCAGCACCTCGCGGACGATGCGGCGCTCGCGTCCAACACCTCGTCCATCTCGATCGACGAGCTCGCAGCCGTGCTCGACCGCCCCACCCGGTTCCTCGGGATGCACTTCTTCAACCCCGTGCCCGCCTCCACGCTCGTGGAGGTCGTGCGCGGCGCCGCGACCGCGCCGGACCTCGTCGCGGACGCGGCTTCCTGGGTCCGCGCGCTGGGCAAGACGCCCATCGTCGTCGCCGACGCCCCCGGTTTCGCGTCCTCCCGCCTCGGCGTCGCCCTCGGCCTCGAGGCGATCCGGATGCTCGAGGACGGCGTCGCCGACGCCGCCGACATCGACGCCGCCATGACCCTCGGCTACAAGCACCCGGTCGGGCCGCTCCGGCTCACCGACATCGTCGGGCTGGACGTCCGGCTCGGCATCGCCGAGTACCTCGCGGCGCTCCTCGGCCCGCGCTTCGAACCCCCGGCCCTGCTGCGCCGCCTCGTCGCCGAGGGACACCTCGGCCGCAAGAGCGGACGCGGCTTCTACGAATGGGACGACTGATGAAGGGAACCCCGATGACCGAGATCCTCCCCAGCTACGTGCAGGGCTCCTGGTGGACGCCCGCCTCCGATGCGGACGCCACCGAGGTGCGCGACGCCTCGACCGGAGAGACGGTCGCCCGCGTCTCCACGACCGGCCTCGACCTCGGCGCGGCGCTCGACTTCGCCCGCACCACCGGTCAGGCGTCCCTCGGGGAGCTCACGTTCCACCAGCGCGCCGTGCTGCTCAAGCAGCTCGCGCTCGCGTTGACCGCCCGCAAAGAGGAGCTGTACGCGCTCTCCAGCCGCACCGGCGCCACCGCGCAGGACTCCTGGGTCGACATCGACGGCGGCATCGGCGTGCTCTTCGCGTACTCCAGCAAGGGCCGCCGGGAGCTGCCGAACGCGAAGGTCTACGTCGACGGCGCCGTGGAGAACCTGTCGCGCGACGGCTCCTTCCTCGGTCGGCACATCTACACCCGGCTGCCCGGGGTGGCGGTGCAGATCAACGCCTTCAACTTCCCCGTCTGGGGCTCGCTGGAGAAGTTCGCGCCGGCCTTCCTCGCCGGTGTCCCCACGGTCGTGAAGCCCGCCACCCCCACCGGCTACCTCACCGAGGCCATGGTGCGGGTGATGGTCGAGTCCGGTCTGCTGCCCGAGGGGTCGCTGCAGCTCGTGTCCGGCAGCGTGCCCGACCTCTTCGACCACCTCCGCCTGGGCGACCTCGTCGCGTTCACCGGTTCCGCGTCGACGGCGGAGCGGCTGCGGGCGCACGACGCGGTGCAGACCGGCGGGGTCCGCTTCACCAGCGAGACCGACTCGATCAACGCCTCGGTCCTCGGCACGGACGCCGCCTCCGGCACCCCGGAGTTCGACGCCTACGTGAAGCAGCTCGTCGCGGAGATGACGTCGAAGGCCGGGCAGAAGTGCACCGCGATCCGGCGGGCGATCGTGCCGGAGGACGCGGTGGACGACGTGATCGCCGCCGTGCGCGACCGGCTCGCGGCGCGGATCGTCGTGGGCGACCCGCGCGCCGAGGGCGTGACGATGGGACCGCTCGCCTCGACGGCCCAGCGTGACGAGGTGCTCCGGCAGGTGGCGCGACTCCGCGAGGGCGGCGGCGAGCTCGTGATCGGCTCCCCCGAGGCCCCGACGGTCCGCCGTGCGGACGGCAGCGAGGGCCCGGCGGAGGACGGCGCGTTCGTGGCGCCGATGCTCCTGCGCTTCACCGATGCGACGAGCCCCGCCGTGAACGAGATCGAGGCGTTCGGCCCCGTCTCCAGCATCCTCGGCTACCGCACGCTGGACGAGGCGGCGGCGCTCGTGGCCCGGGGCGGCGGCTCGCTCGTGACGAGCGTCGCAACGCACGACCCGGAGGTCGCGACGACGCTGGCCGCGGGGATCGCGGCGTACAACGGCCGCGTGCTCTTCCTCGACCGCGACGACGCCCGCAGCTCGACCGGACACGGCTCCCCGCTCCCGAACCTCGTGCACGGCGGTCCCGGTCGCGCCGGCGGCGGAGAGGAGCTCGGCGGCATCCGGGCGGTTTTGCACCACATGCAGCGCACGGCGGTGCAGGGCTCCCCCGACATGATGACCGCGCTCACCGGTGTCTGGCACCAGGGGGCCTCGGCCCGTCCGTTCGACACCGGCGACGGGGTGCACCCCTTCCGCAAGTCGTTGGCGGAGCTGCGCATCGGTGATCAGGTCGTCAGCCCCTCACGCACCGTCACCCTCGACGACATCGAGACGTTCGCGGCGTTCACGGGCGACACGTTCTACGCGCACATGGACGAGGCGTCGGCGTCGGCGAACCCGTTCTTCCCCGGACGCGTGGCCCACGGCTACCTGCTCGTGTCGTGGGCGGCCGGGCTCTTCGTCGACCCGGCTCCCGGGCCCGTGCTCGCGAACTCCGGACTGGAGCATCTGCGCTTCGTGACCCCGGTCTCCCCCGGCGACGAGATCCGCGTCGAGCTCACCGCCAAGCAGATCACGCCGCGGGAGACCGACGAGTACGGCGAGGTGCGCTGGGACGCGGTCCTGAAGAACCAGGACGACGAGCTCGTCGCGACCTACGACGTCCTGACACTCGTTGCGAAGGAGCTCACCCCCGCCGCATAGTCCCCCGAGACCCCGGGCACTCGTCGAGGCCCCGCCCTTCCCACGCGGAGAGGGCGGGGCCTCGGCGCGAAGCCGGGGTCTCGTGGGTCAGGGGTGGCGGAGGCCGTCGAGGGCGATCGCGACGACGTCGTCCGCGAGACGATCGGCGCCCTCGCGACCGCCGGGGCGGTACCACTCGACGATCGAGTTGATCATGCCGAACGTCAGGCGGGCGACGACGGCCGCATCGATGTCGGAGCGCAGGGAGCCCTCGGCCTGCGCCTCCGCGACGAGGGCCGTGATGCGGCGGTCGAACGCCCGCCGCCGGGTGAGGGCGCGGCGCTCGACGTCGGTGTTCCCACGCACGCGCAGCAGCAGCGTCACGGCGGGGAGCTGGTCCACGAGCACATGGACGGCCCCGCGGAGCACGTGCTCCAGGCGGGCGACCGCATCGGCGGCTCCCCTGCTGTCCGGGAGGGGCGCGTCGACCACGGCCTCCAGCCCGCCGAGGGCGCTGTCGAGGGCGCGGTCGAGCATCTCGTCCTTCGACCCGAAATGATGGTAGATCGCCGACTTCGACAGCCCGAGGCGCTCCGCGAGCATCCCGATCGAGGTCGCGTCGTAGCCGTGCTCGTTGAAGGCGGCCACCGCGACGGCGAGGATCCCCTGCTGGTCATACCCGGGGCGGCCGCGCCGCGTGGTCTGCATCTCGGACATCCCCCTCAGTCTCGCACCGCCCGCCGCGCTCATCGCGGAGGTCGCCGCCGAGACCCCCGCGTGTCAACGCAGGTCATACACGCGCTTGTACTTGCCCTCGCTACGCGGCAGTGCCCCCGGCTCCTCCAGCCGCACGGCGACCGACGAGCCGATGAACACCTTGATGCGCTGCACGAGCACCTGCGCCGCCGCCTCGCACGTCTCCACGGACAAGTCGGGGTGACGCTCGATGCGCACGGTGAGGGCGTCCATCCGGCCCTCCTTCGTCAGCTCCAGGATGAAGTGCGGCGTGAGCTGCTCGATGCCGAGGACCAGCTCCTCGATCTGCGTCGGGAAGAGGTTGACGCCGCGCAGGATGATCATGTCGTCGTTGCGTCCGGTGACCTTCTCCATGCGCCGCATCCCCGGCCGCGCCGTGCCAGGGAGCAGACGGGTGATGTCCCGTGTGCGGTACCGGATGACGGGGAAGGCCTCCTTGGTGAGCGAGGTGAAGACGAGCTCCCCCCGCTCGCCGTCCGGAAGCGCCTGCAGGGTGTCGCCGTCGATCACCTCCGGCAGGAAGTGGTCCTCCCACAGGTGCGGGCCGTCCTTGGTCTCGAGGCATTCGTTTCCGACGCCGGGCCCCATGACCTCGCTGAGCCCGAAGATGTCGAGGGCGTCGATACCGAGCCGCTGCTCCAGCTCGTGCCGCATCTCGTTGGTCCAGGGCTCCGCGCCGAGCACCGCGACCTTGAGCGAGGTGGACCGCGGGTCGATGCCCTGCGCGGCCATCGCGTCGGCGATCGTGAGCAGGTAGCTCGGCGTGCACAGGATCGCGTCCGGCTCGAAGTCGCGGATGAGCTGCACCTGGCGCGCGGTCTGCCCGCCCGACATGGGGATCACGGTCGCTCCCAGCGCCTCGATCCCGGCATGCGCCCCGAGCCCACCCGTGAAGAGGCCGTAGCCGTAGGCGTTGTGCACCTTCATCCCGCGCCGGATCCCGCTGGCCCGGAGCGAGCGGGCCACGAGCGACCCCCAGCGGTCGAGGTCGCCACGCGTGTAGCCGACGACGGTCGGGCGCCCCGTGGTGCCGCTGGACGCGTGGATGCGGGCGACGTCGGCCATCGGCACCGCGAACATCCCGAACGGGTACGTCTCGCGCAGGTCGTCCTTGGTGGTGAAGGGCAGCCGGTGCACGTCGTCGAGCGTGCGGATGTCGTCGGGGTGCACGCCCGCCTCATCGAACTTCCGCGTGTAGAGCGGAACGTTGCGGTAGGCGTGCTGCACGGTCCACCGCAGGCGCTCGAGCTGGAGCTGCTCGATCTCGGCGCGGCTCACCCGCTCCTCGGGGTCGAGCTCATCGGCCGTGGGCGGGCGGAGGGCGGAGGCGGGGGCGGTCATCGTCGACACGGGGACTCCTCGGGACGGGGGCGGGGTCAGAAGGTGCGGGAAGTCGTGCGGGAGCGGCCGCGGAACTCGGCGACCGCGTCGCCGTGCTCGTCCACGACCGTCACGTCGTAGAGGCCGGAGCGACCGGTGCGGGTGCGGCGGACGGCGGTCGCGGTGAGGGTCTGCCCCGCGACGGTGGGCTTGAGGAACGAGATGTCGGCACCGGCGGCCACCGTCACCCGATCGTCCTCGTTGCACGCGATCGCGAAGGCGGTGTCGGCGAGCGCGAACACGAGCCCGCCGTGGGTGATCCGGAAGCCGTTGGTCATGTCGTCACGGACGCGCATCGACACGACCGCGTGCCCCGGGTCGTCGCGTTCGATCACGAGCCCGAGCATCGCGGAGGCTCGGTCACGTTCCATCATGGCCCGGTTCGGCCGCACGGCCTCCGCCGTATCCGTCGCCTCCGTCATCGCCGACCTCCTCGTCGCGCTGGGACGGGACGACCGCGTCCCGTCCGCCCATACTAACTGAACGATCGGTCAGTAACGCAAGGAGCTGGACGCAGGAGCCGTGCGGCTCAGCCGGCGCCGCCTCCGCCGAGCACGAGAGCTGCTGCCTGCCGCGCCTCCGCAGCGGTCGCCGCGCGGCTCGCCCCCTCCGCCGCCCGTCGGCACTCGTCCGGGCCCACCACGTCGAGCGCGGCCGCCACCCGCCCGAGCGCGCGAGGCGTCATCGACAGCGAGGTCGCGCCGAGCCCGACGAGTACCGGAGCGAGCGCGGGATCACCGGCCGCCTCCCCGCAGATCCCGACGGGCTTGCCCGCCGCTCGCCCCGCCGCCCCGACCGTCCCGATCAGCCGCAGCACCGCCGGCTGCCAGGGGTCGTTGAGATCGGCGAGCGCGCTGGACAGCCGGTCGGCGGCCAGAGTGTACTGCGCGAGATCGTTGGTCCCCAGGCTCACGAAGTCCACGACCTCGAACAGCTCGGCAGCCAGCAGCGCCGCCGCCGGGGTCTCGATCATGATCCCCGCTCTGTCCAGCCCCGCGGCACGACACCGCGCGGCGAAGTCCGCCGCCTCGTCGACCGTGGCGACCATCGGCGCCATGACCTCCACGTCCGCGGATTCCGCGTCGGCAGCCCTGGCGAGCGCGCGGAGCTGGTCGTCGAGCAGCGCTGGCCGGCGACGGGAGAGACGCAGGCCCCGGACGCCGAGCGCCGGGTTGTCCTCGTCGTCGTCGTTCGCGAACGGCAGGGGCTTGTCGCTCCCCGCATCCAGCGTGCGCACGACCACCTTGCGTCCGGGGAACGCGCGAAGGACCCCGCGGTACGCCTCCACCTGCTCCTCGATGCTCGGCGCTTCGGTCCGGTCGAGGAAGCAGAACTCGGTGCGGAACAGTCCGACCCCCTCGGCGTGCGCCGCCGCGGCGCTCCCGGCATCCGATGCCCCTCCGACGTTGGCCAGGAGCGGCACGCGGGTCCCGTCGGCGAGACGGCCCCGTCCATCGAAGGTGACGACGACCGCCGCGGCCCGTGCCTCGGCGATCTCCGCCTCGTCCGGGTCGACGTGGATGGAGCCGTGGTCGCCGTCGACGAGGACCATGGCACCCTCGGGGATCCCCGTCGCTCCGGCCACCCCGACCACGGCGGGCAGTCCCAGCGCGCGCGCGATGATCGCCGTGTGCGAGGTCGGCCCGCCGTCCGCTGTCACGAGGGCGACGCAGCTGCCCCCTTCCAGCGCCGCGGTGTCGGCGGGAGCCAGGTCGGTCGCGACGAGCACGAACGGCTCGTCGCGCTCGGGGACCCCTGGCATGTCCACCCGGAGGATCTCGGCGATCATGCGGTCGCGAACGTCACGGATGTCGGCGGCGCGTTCCGCCATCCTCCCGCCGAGAGCCGTGAGCGCCGCTTCGTGCGCCGCGGAGGTCTCCCAGACCGCTCGCGCCGCCGTCCGCCCCTGTGCGCGCACGAGGGCGGTGGCTTCGGCCACCAGCTCAGGATCCGAGGCGAGGAGCCGTGACGCGTCCAGGATCGCCCGCGCCTCTCCGCGCGCCCGCTCGGCGCGCGATCGCAGCTGATCGGCGACGGCGACCGCCGCCCATTCGATCGTGGACACCTCGGCCTCGCGACCCTCCGGCGGGACGACGGTCTCGGCATCCGGTTCCGGGAGTGCCGGTGCGAGGGACACCGCCCTCGCGGCCACACGTCCGGGACTGACCCCACGGCCCTGCAGCACGGCTCCGGGGACGATCTCCGGCGGCGGCGCGGACGCGTGGTCGGCCCCGGTTCGCGTCTGATCGTCCCCGGCCGTGCCGGGCGCGGGCGCGGGTGCGGTTCCGGAGCTGCCGGCGGCGCCCTCGTCCGCCTCGACGCCCTCGCCGAACCCTCCCTGGAAGAGCGAGACCAGGCGGTCGATCGCCGCCTCGGCGTCCGCTCCCCGACCGGTGAGTTCGATCTCGGTCCCCTGACGCGCCCCGAGCGCGAGCAGCCGGGTCAGGCTTCCGGCCGCGGCTTCCTGGCCGTCCGGCAGCCGCCGCAGACGCACGTCCGCCCCCGCCGCCGACTCCGCGATCAGCGCGGCGGGGCGGGCATGGATGCCGAGAGGGTTGCGCACGCGCACACGACGCGTCACGGTCTCCCCGGCCACGTCGGGCGAGGCGGAGGCGTCCCCCGCCGACACCGGCGCGGAGTCCGCTGCCGCCGTGCCTTCCGCGTCCGGCGGGAGGAGCTGGCCGGTCTTCGCCGCGAGGGCGGACGAGGCTTCGGCGGCGACCGCGTCGAGGTCGCCGCCTGCCGCCGCAGCCACGACCGCCGCGAGGAGGCCCTCGACGAACGGTGCCGGAGCCAGCCGCACCGGCACGTCGCTGCTGCGCAGTTCGAGCGCGAGTTCGGCGCTCAGCACGGCCGACCCGAGATCCATCAGCACGAGCACGCCGTCGACGTCGGGGGCGAGCTCGTCGATCGCCGCCGACACCGCGACGGCGTCCGTCCCGAGGATCGGCGCACCCTCCGCGTCCACACCCGCCCCGGCCGCCACACGGACCTGCACGCCGCCGCCCGGCACCATCTGCAGGGCGAGTTCGAGCGCCGCCTCCCCGAGCCGGGCGCTGTGGGAGACGGCGACGATCCCGATCATCCGGCGTCCGCGAGGGCCGCGGCGAGCGTCTCGAACAGGAGCGCCGTCGAGGCGGCTCCCGGGTCGAGATGTCCGGCGCTGCGTTCACCGAGGTAGCTCGCTCTGCCCTTCCGGGCGACGAGGGGCACCGTGGCGTCACGACCGGCGGCCGCGGCGTCCGCGGCCGCCCTGGCCGCCGCCGCGGTATCCGCTCCGCCGGCGAGGGCGGCATCGAAAGCGTCGACCGCGGGGGCCATCGCATCGAACATCGTCTTGTCGCCGGCCTCGGGCTTGCCCCGCGCGACGATGCCCTCGAGCCCCGCCCGCAGTGCCGCGGCGAGCGCCGGTCCGTCCAATGTCGTCACCGCACCGGCCGACATCCCCATGCGCAGGAAGAAGGTGCCGTAGAGGGGGCCACTCGCACCGCCCACCGAGCTCACCAGGGTCATGCCGACGGACTTGAGGAGTTCGTCGATCGTCGCGGGCGTCGCCGCGAGCTTCTCCCCGACCGCCGTGAAGCCCCGCGCCATGTTCGCGCCGTGGTCGGCGTCCCCGATCGCGGAGTCCAGTTCCGTGAGCCAGTCGCGCTGCGCGGTGACGGCCTCGCGGTAGCGGGAGATCCAGTCGACGAGGACGTCGGTGCCGACGGCCGCCATCACGCGCCCCACCGCAGGCCGGGGGTGTTCACCGGGGCGTCCCACAGCCGCAGCAGCTCGTCGTCGGCCTTCAGCACCGTGACGGAGCACCCGGCCATGTCGAGGGAGGTGATGTAGTTGCCCACCAGGTTCCGCGCGATCTGCACGCCGGACCTCTCCAGGATCGCGGCGACCTCGCCGTACATGAGGTAGAGCTCGATCAGGGGCGTGGCGCCCATGCCGTTGAGCATCACGATCGCGGGTCCGGTGGCGTCGAGGTCGCCGAGGATCGGCTCGACGAGCTGCCGGGCGATCTCCGACGCCGGCGCGAGCGGCTCACGATGCCGTCCCGGCTCGCCGTGGATGCCGATGCCGATCTCCATCTGATCGTCAGGGAGGTCGAAGGTGGGCTTCCCGGCGGCGGGCACCGTGCAGCTCGTGAGGGCCATGCCCATCGAGCGCCCCTGCCCGTTGATGCGCTTCGCGAGGTCGACGACCGCCGCGAGGTCGCGGCCCTCCTCCGCCGCGGCTCCTACGAGTTTCTCCAGCAGGACGGTGAGGCCGACGCCGCGACGGCCGGCGGTGTAGAGCGAGTCCTGCACGGCCACGTCGTCGTCCACGACGACCGTGCCGACCTCGATCCCCTCCATCGCCGCGAGTTCGGCGGCCATCTCGAAGTTGAGCACGTCGCCCGTGTAGTTCTTGACGATGTGCAGCACGCCGGCGCCGCGGTCGACCGCCTGGGTCGCCACCTGCACGCGGTCGGGGGTGGGTGAGGTGAAGACCTCGCCGGCGACGGCCGCGTCGAGCATGCCGGTGCCGACGTAGCCGCCGTGCAGCGGTTCGTGGCCGGATCCCCCTCCGGAGACGACGGCCACCTTGCCCTGTTCCTTCGGTGTCGCCCGGGTGATGACGTGGTTCTCCAGGTCGACCGAGAGTTCGGGGTGCGCGGCGGCGACGCCCTTCAGGGACTCGACGAGGACGTCCTCCGGGGCGTTGATGAGCTTCTTCATCCTGCGATCTCCTTTGATGCGGCGTGAGTCTCGAGCAAAAATCCGAAAAGGATTCGTCAATGTCGAATATGCTCGGAGCCTGCCGGGTTGTCAAGATCGATCCGGCGACCGGAAACCCGGCTCGACGACGACCGGAAGGAGGACGCGCATGATCCAGGCGATCGACCGCGCGGCGAAGATCCTCGACCTGCTCCAGGGCGCCCGCCACCTCGGTATCACCGATCTCGCTGCGGCCCTGAGCCTTCCGCCGTCGACCGTGCACGGGCTGGTGAAGTCGCTGCGCGCGCACGGCCTCGTCGCGAAGGAGCGCGGCGGACAGCGCTACATGCTCGGCCCTACCCTCCTGCGGCTGAGCAACGTGTACCTCGACACACTGGATGTGCGGGCGCGGGCGATGCGCTGGACGCAGGAACTGGCCCGGCGCTCCGAGCTGTCCGTGCGCCTCGGCGCGCCGCACCTCACGGACGTCCTCGTGATCCACCACAACCTCCGGCCCGACGACAGCCCGCAGATGCTGGAGACGGGGATGGCCGTCCCCGCGCACGCCTCCGCCATGGGGAAGGTGCTCCTCGCCTACGACCAGGGCTTCCAGCAGAGCGTGTTCGCGGAGCCCCTGCGCAGCCTCACCGGCGACACCATCACTGACGTCGCCCGACTGACCCTCGAGCTGCCGGGGATCGCGGAGCGCGGGACGGCGGCCGAGACGGATGAAGCCGTGCTCGGCGAATCCTCCCTCGCCGCCCCGATCGCCGACGCCTCGAACACGATCGTCGCCGCCGTCGCCGTCGTACTGCCGACGTCGGAGGCACCCGCATCCGACGCGACCATGCACGCGCTGCGGGACACGGCACGGAACATCTCCCGCGAACTCGGCGCGACGACCTGGCCGCCACCCGTAGCCCCCGCCGAGGACTGACGGCGTCGGTTCGGGGACCGGTGCTCAGCCGCGCAGGCCGAGCGCGAACGGCAGCACGGCCGTGGCTCCGGCCTGCCGCACCGCGCGCGCCGCGACCGTCAGGGTCCAGCGACTGTCGATGAGGTCGTCGACGAGCAGCACCGGACCGGCGGGGACCTCGAGATGCGCCGCGTCGAACCGATCCCACACCCCCGCGAGCCGGAACACGCTGTTCCCGCCCGCCTGCCCCGAGGGACCCCCGTTCCGCCACTCCAGCGCGCCGAGGTACGGCAGCCGCCCGATCTCCGAGAGCCCGCGGGCGAGGGAGTCGACGAGCTGCGGATGCGAGCGCGACGGCATCGCGACCACAGCCATCGGCCGCTCCGCCCAGTCCCACCCGGCCAGCACGCGCACGCAGGCCTGCAGCAGCGCCGGGCTGATCGGCGCGTCCGCGGCACCCGCGGCGAAGATCTCGCGCAGCGCGCCGCCCCAGCCGAGGTCGGTGAGCCGGGCGAGGGCGCGTCCCTCGTCGGCCTGCTCCCCCGCGGGGATGCGACCGCGCACCGGCACGCCCAGACGGTCGGCGCCGGTCGGCCACGCGCGGCGAGGCTCGACCGGCACACCGACCCGGTCCAGGGACTCCGTCGCCTGTGCACTCGCCGTCTGCGCGATCTCCGCCGGGAACCACACGCCCGCGCAGTTGTCGCACCGACCGCAGGGAGCCGCGGTGTCGTCGTCGAGCGCCCGCTGCAGGAAGGCCATGCGACAGCCGTCCGTGCGCTCGTACTCCAGCATGTGCTCCTGCTCCGCGACCCGTTCGGCGGCGATGCGCTCGTAGCGCTCGGCGTCGTACGTCCACGGCTGTCCCGTCGCGACCCAGCCGCCCTGCACGCGGCGCACGGCACCGTCCACGTCGAGCACCTTCAGCAGCAGCTCGAGGGGCGTACGACGGATGTCGACGACGGCCTCCAGCGCCGGCGTGGAGATCGGGCTGTCGCCGAGCGCCGCGATGACCCGTTCCGCGCGCTCCCGATCGGGCATCGACGCGGTCGCGAAGTAGTGCCAGATCTCACGGTCCTCGACACCGGGGAGCAGGAGCACGTCCGCGCTCTCGCTGGCACGCCCGGCTCGTCCGACCTGCTGGTAGTACGCGACGGGCGAGGACGGGGCACCGAGATGCACGACGAACCCGAGGTCCGGCTTGTCGAACCCCATGCCGAGGGCGCTGGTCGCGACGAGCGCCTTCACCTCGTTCCGCTTGAGCATGCCCTCCGACTCGGCGCGCTCCTCGGGATCGGTCTGGCCGGTGTAGGCGCGCACGTCGTGGCCGTGGTCGCGCAGGAATCGGGCGGTGTCGACCGCCGCCGCCACAGTCAGCGTGTAGATGATCCCGCTGCCGGGGAGGTCGTCGAGGTGACTGAGCAGCCAGGCCAGGCGGCTCGCCGAGTCCCTGAGGCGGAGCACGCCGAGCCGCAGCGAGGTGCGGGCGAGCGGCCCCCGGATCGTGAGCACGGGTACCGCCTCCGCTCCGCTCGCGCCACCCGGCAGCGCCCCGAGCTGCTCCGCGACGTCGGCCACCACGCGACTGTTGGCCGTCGCGGTCGTCGCCAGCACCGGCACGTCGGCGGGCATCTGCGCGATGAGATCGCGGAGCCGGCGGTAGTCCGGGCGGAAATCGTGCCCCCAGTCGCTGATGCAGTGCGCCTCGTCGACGACGAGCATGCCGAGCCGCGCCACCAGCGTCGGCAGCTGCTCCTCGCGGAAGGCCGGGTTGTTCAGCCGCTCCGGGGAGACGAGCAGCACGTCGACCTCGTCCCGAGCGAGGCTGTCCTGCACCTCCGCCCATTCGTGCGCGTTCGTCGAGTTGATGGCGACCGCGCGCACCCCCGCGCGCTCGGCCGCGGCGATCTGGTCGCGCATGAGCGCCAGGAGCGGGGAGACGAGCACGGTGGGGCCGGTGCCCTGCCGGCGGCGCAGGAGGGTCGCGACGAAGTACACCGCCGACTTCCCCCACCCGGTGCGCTGCACGACCAGCGCGCGGCGACGCCCCTCCACCAGCGCCTCGATCGCCTCGAACTGGCCGTCGTGGAAGTCGACGTCGGGGCGGCCGACGAGTTCGCCGAGGGCGGCGCGGGCAGCCTCGCGGAGGGGCACGGCAGTCGTGGAGGTCATGCCTCCACTCTGCCGCAGGCCTCTGACAGGACTCTGCCCGTCGCCCACGCTCGGTGGACGACCGGCGCGGAACCCGTAGCGTGGAGGAATGATCACCCGCGAACTCGCCGTCGCGCTCCGCGATGCCGGCCTGACCTGGAAGCCCGCGGAGGGTGACCGGTTCCAGCTCGACCTCCCGGACGAGGTGGAGCTGGAGGCGGAGGCCGACGTCTTCACGGTCAGCGCGATGACCATCGAGGCGCGGCAGACGCCGGCCGGCACGGATCTCGCCTTCAACGGCACGACGGAGTGGGCGCTCGACGCCGTGACCCTCGCCGATGCGGTGTGGCTGCCGCGCGAGGACCAGCTGCGGGACCTGCTCCGCGGGACGTTCCGTGCCCTCATCCGCCTCCCCGACACGTTCCGCGTCGAGATCGAGCTCGCCGGGACTCCCCTGCTGTTCGAGCACCCGGACCCGGCGGAGGCCTACGGCCGCGCCCTGCTGGCGCTGATCTCGCGCTCCCGCTGACACGTCCTGTTGAATCGGGCCGTCGCGTGTGTCAGAATTACCTAACGATCGGTCAGTAAAGAAGGACCGGACCCCGAGGAGTCGATGATGACCAGTCCCGCAGACCTGTCCCTCGTGGACGGCGAGACCTCCGACGAGGAACGCCTGTTCGACGAGCTGATCGCGAACGAGCAGCGCATCGAGCCCCGCGACTGGATGCCCGAGGCCTATCGCAAGACCCTCATCCGGCAGATCTCCCAGCACGCCCATTCCGAGATCATCGGCATGCAGCCCGAGGGCAACTGGATCACGCGCGCCCCGAGCCTCAAGCGCAAGGCGATCCTCATGGCGAAGGTGCAGGACGAGGCCGGTCACGGGCTCTACCTCTACTCCGCCGCGCAGACCCTCGGCATCACCCGTGACGAGATGATGGACCAGCTCATCTCCGGAAAGGCGAAGTACTCGTCGATCTTCAACTACCCCACCCCGACCTGGGCCGACATGGGCGCGATCGGCTGGCTCGTCGACGGCGCCGCGATCTGCAACCAGGTGCCGCTGTGCCGCGCCTCCTACGGCCCCTACGGCCGCGCGATGGTGCGCATCTGCAAGGAGGAGTCGTTCCACCAGCGCCAGGGGTTCGAGATCCTGCTCTCGCTCATGCGGGGTACGGACGAGCAACGGCAGATGGCGCAGGACGCGGTCGACCGCTGGTACTGGCCGAGCCTGGCGATGTTCGGGCCGCCCGACGACCAGTCCCCCAACTCCGCCCAGTCGATGGCGTGGAAGATCAAGCGCTTCTCGAACGACGAGCTGCGTCAGCGGTTCGTGAGCATGCTCGTGCCCCAGGCCGAGATCCTCGGCGTCACCCTCCCCGATCCCGACCTGCGGTTCGACGAGGAGACCGGTCGCTACGAGATGGGTGAGATCGACTGGGACGAGTTCTTCCAGGTGCTGCGCGGCAACGGCCCGTGCAACGCCGAGCGTCTGGAGCGCCGCCGCACGGCGCACGACGAGGGCGCGTGGGTGCGGGAGGCCGCCGCGGAGTACGCCCGCAAGCAGCGTTCCCGCCTGACCCCTGAAGGGGCGGTGGCGTGATGGCGACCCCCGGGGCCGACCCTTCGACGAGCTCAGGGCCCCAGGGACGGGAGGTCTGGCCGCTGTGGGAGATCTTCGTGCGGGCGAACCGCGGGCTGAGCCACGTGCACGTCGGCTCGCTGCACGCGCCCGATGCTGACATGGCCATCCGCAACGCCCGCGACCTCTACACCCGCCGGGGCGAGGGCGTGTCGATCTGGGCGGTCCCCGCCGAGGCGATCACCACGAGCGACCCCGACGCCAAGGGCGCGTACTTCGAGAGTCCCGCGGGTAAGAACTACCGGCATGCGGTGTACTACACCGCGTCCGAGGGGGTGCCGCACCTGTGACCCTTCGACACGCTCAGGGACCCAGCTCTGCTCAGGGACCCCGCTCCGCTCAGGACCCCAGCTCCGCTCAGCAAGCCGGCGACGTCCACGGGGATGCGCACGGGGACGTCTCCGTCGACGAGTTGCGGCTCAGCGAGGAGCTCGCGGGCGCCGGCACGACCGCGGCGAGCGCCGACATCGCCGAGTACGCCCTGTGGCTCGGCGACGACGCCCTCATCCTGTCGCAGCAACTCGGCGCCTGGATCTCCCGGGCCCCCGAGCTGGAGGAGGACGTCGCGCTCGGGAACATCGCGCTCGACCTGCTCGGCCACGCCCGCTCCTTCCTGCACTTCGCGGGGACGTGGGACGGCCGTTCCGAGGACGACCTCGCCTACTTCCGCGACGAGCCGGAGTTCCGCAGCGCCTGGATCATGGAGCAGCCGAACGGCGACTTCGCGCAGACCATCGCCCGCCAGCTCGTCGCGTCCGTCTACCTCGTCGAGCTGTACGCCGCGCTCCGTGCGAGCTCCGAGCCCACCTTCGCCGCGATCGCGGAGAAGGCGCTGAAGGAGGTCGACTACCACCGCGACCACGCCGTGCAGTGGGTGCTGCGCCTGGCGGGCGGGACGGAGGAGTCGCGGCGCCGCATGATCCGTGCCCTCGCGGATGTGTGGCCGTACGTCGACGAGCTGTTCCGCGATGAACCGCTGATCGACCGGCTGGGCGACGCCGCCGTGCGACCGTCGACGCTCCGCGCGCCGTTCGACGCGGTCATCGCCACCGTGTTCGCCGAGGCCGAGCTCGCGGTGCCGCCGGTGGCGGCGTCGTCCGCGGGCGGCCGGAACGGCGCCCACGCGACCCCCTTCGGTCACCTCCTCGCCGAGATGCAGGTGCTGGCGCGACGGCATCCGGGGGCGTCATGGTGACCCGGACCACCGCCGATGTCGAGGCTCAGGCCTGGCGGATCGCCGCCGCCGTGCCGGACCCGGAGGTGCCGGTGCTCACGATCGAGGACCTCGGCGTGCTGCGGGCGGTCGAGCTCCGCGGCGAGCGCGTGGTCGTCGACATCACGCCGACCTACAGCGGGTGCCCGGCCATGGACACGATCCGCGACGACGTCGTGCTCGCGCTCACGGCGGCAGGATTCGGCGACGTCGAGGTGCGGCTCGTGCTCTCCCCCGCGTGGACGACGGATTGGATGAGCGACGCCGGGAAGCAGAAGCTCCGCGCGTACGGGATCGCGCCGCCCAGCGGCCGCGCGGCGATGCCCGCCGGTCCGATCCGGCTCGCCCTCAGCGTGCGCTGCCCCCGGTGCGGCTCGCTCGACACCCGGGAGGTCTCCCGCTTCGGGTCGACCTCGTGCAAGGCACTGTACGAGTGCCGGGCCTGCCTGGAACCCTTCGATCACTTCAAGGTGCACTGATGTCGCTGTTCTCCCCGGCCCCGACTACGACGCCGGTGCCCTCTCCCGCCTCCCCCGCCCGGGCGCGCAGCCGTGCCCGGTTCCACACGCTCGAGGTCGAGGACGTCCGGCCGCTCACCGAGGACTCCGTCGAGGTGACCTTCACGGTCCCCGCGGAGCTCGCCGACGACTACGACCATCTCCCCGGGCAATACGTGGCGCTGCGCACGACGCTGGACGGCGTGGAGGTGCGGCGTTCGTACTCGCTGTGCCGGGCGCCCGAGCATCGCACCGACGGGGCACCCACCCGCCTGAGCGTCGCCGTGAAGCGCGACGAGGGCGGGACGTTCTCCACCTGGGCCCAGACCGGCCTGCACCCGGGCTTCCGCATCGACGTCATGAGCCCCCAGGGCACCTTCACCTCCGGCCTCGACGATCTGGACGAGAAGCACGTCGTCGGGATCGCGGCCGGCTCCGGGATCACGCCGCTGATGGCCCTCGCGCACACCGTGCTCTCCCGCTCGCAGACCTCGCGGTTCACGCTCCTGTACACGAACCGCTCGACGCTGGACGTGATGTTCCTGGAGGACCTCGCCGACCTCAAGGACCGCTACCCGACACGGCTCACGCTGCACCACGTGCTGTCCCGCGAGCAGCGGACCGCGCCGGTGCTGTCCGGCCGCATCGACGAGCCCAAGCTGCGGACGATCCTCGACGCGCTGATCGATCCGGCCGACGTGGACGAGTGGTTCCTGTGCGGACCGCTCGCACTCGTCGACCTGTGCCGGGAGGTGCTGGCCGACGTGGGCGTGCCCCGCGAGCACGTGCGCTTCGAGCTGTTCACGACCGGCGACGAGCCGGTGCGGGCCGCCCGGCCGGTCACGGTGCGCTCGGGCGAGAAGACCGTGCGGATCGAGGTGAACCTCGACGGCGTCTCGTCGACGGTGGAAAGCCCCGTCGCAGCGCGCGAGTCGGTGCTGAACGCCGCACTGCGGGTGCGGCCGGACGCCCCGTTCGCGTGCGCGGGTGGCGTCTGCGGCACCTGTCGGGCGCGCGTGCTGGAGGGCAGCGTCACGATGACCGAGAACTACGCCCTGGAGCCCGACGAGCTGGAGCGCGGCTACGTGCTCACCTGCCAGTCCCACCCGACCAGCGACCGCGTGGTCGTGGACTACGACGTCTGACCCGGAGACCCCATGATCGATCTCGCCATCGCCGACGACGTCGCCACCGTGGTGCTCGACGCCCCCGCGAAGCTCAACGCCCTGGACGAGGCCGCCCTCGCGGAGCTCGACGCCGCGTACCGGGAGGCCGAGGCCGCCGGGGTGCGGGCGCTGCTGCTCCGTGGTGAAGGGCGGGCGTTCTGCGCCGGGCGGGACATCTCCGCCGTCGATCCGCGCGACGACGATGTGCTCGGCTACCTCGGCGGACGCGTGACGCCGCTGCTGCAGCGCATGTCCCGCTTCCCGGCGCCGACCTTCGCCGTCGCCCACGGCGCCTGCCTCGGCGTGGGACTCGGGCTGCTCATCGCGACGGACGTCGTGTACGTCGCGGAGTCCGCGAAGATCGGCTCCCCGTTCGCGGCGCTCGGCGCGACCCTCGACTCCGGCGGGCACGCGCTGTTCCTCGACCGGCTCGGCCCGCACAAGACGCTCGACCTCATCTACACGGGTCGGCTCATGAGCGGCGCCGAGGCGGTACGCTCCGGCCTCTTCTCGCAGGTCTTCCCCGACGACGAGGTGCTCGCGGCCGCGACGGCCGCCGCGGCGAAGGCCGCGCGTGGCGCCACGGCCGCCTTCCGGGCGAGCAAGGAGCTCGTCGCCCGCATCCGCGACGAACGCCTCACCCTGTGGGAATCCATCGACGTCGAGAACGCGGCCCAGGCCGCCCTGTGCGACACCGAGGACTACCGGGAGGGCTTCGCCGCGTTCCAGGAGAAGCGGAAGCCGGAGTTCCGCGGACGCTGACGCCACGCCCCGGTGGTCGCTGTCAACCGTCTCGTGCGGTGTCCGACCCCGGTGGGAGGATGCCCGCATGCTGCTCTCGGAGCTCGTCACCACCACCGACCAGGTCGCCGCGACCTCGTCCCGCCTGGCCAAGATCGAGGCGATAGCGGCGCTGCTCCGCCGGGCCGACGCCGACGACATCGCGCCTCTCGTGGGGCTGCTCCTGGCCGCGCCCCGCCAGGGTCGCCTCGGCGTGGGGTGGCGGGGGCTGACGGCCCTCGCCATCGAGCACACCACGACGCCGACGTTGACCATCGCGGAGATCGACCACGCCTTCGACACCCTCGCGCACGCCTCGGGCTCCGGTTCGGCGGGCGTGCGCAGCGAGCTGCTGCACGACCTCGCCGCCCGAGCCACCGCTCCCGAATGGGACTTCCTGACCAGGGCGATGCTCGGGGAGCTCCGCACCGGAGCGCTGAGCGGCGTGCTCCTCGACGCGATCGCCCGCGCCGCCGAGGCCCCGCCTGCCACGGTGCGACGAGCCGCCATGCTCTCCGGCGACCTCGGCGAGACGGCGCTGCTCGCGCTCACCGGCGCCGAGGGCGCACTCGACGAGGTCGGACTCCGGGTGGGTCGCCCCGTGCTCCCGATGCTCGCGGCCACGGCGCCGACGCCCACGGCCGCTCTGGAGATCACCGGGCGCGCCTCGGTCGAGTACAAGCTCGACGGCGCGCGCATCCAGGTGCACCGCCGCGGCGACGAGGTCGGCATCTACACGCGGAGCCTCGCCGACGTCACCCACCGGCTGCCCGAGATCGTCGAGGTCGTCCGCGGTCTTCCCGCGCAGGAGGTCATCCTCGACGGCGAGACGCTGGCGCTCGACGAGGACGGCGGTCCCCGGCCGTTCCAGGAGACGATGTCGCGGTTCGGTGCGGATGCCGCGCGGGAACTCGCCCTGCGCCCCTGGTTCTTCGACGTCCTGCACGTGGACGGCCGTGATCTGCTCGACGAGCCGCTGTCGGTGCGTCAGGAGGTCCTGGCCGCGGTCGCCGGTGAGTGGCGCATGCCCGGCATCGTCACCGACAGTGCGGAGGAAGCCGAGCGTCTGTCCCGGGAAGCGCTGGCGGCCGGCCACGAGGGTGTGCTCGTGAAAGCCGTGGATGCGCCGTACGCCGCCGGTCGACGCGGCAAGTCCTGGGTGAAGGTGAAACCCGTCCTCACGTTCGACCTCGTCGTGCTCGGCGCCGAGTGGGGGTCGGGGCGCCGGCGTGGATGGCTGTCGAACCTGCACCTCGGCGCGCGGGACCCGGACGGCGACTTCGGCGACCCGGGCGGTTTCGTGATGGTCGGCAAGACGTTCAAGGGCCTCACCGACGCGCTGCTGCAGTGGCAGACCGACGAGTTCCCGGCGCACGAGACCCATCGCTCCGCGTCGACGGTGTTCCTCCGGCCGGAGCTCGTGGTCGAGATCGCGATCGACGGCGTGCAGCGGTCCCCGCGCTACCCCGGCGGCCTCGCCCTCCGGTTCGCCCGGGTCAAGGGCTACCGTCCGGACAAGACCGCTGCGGAGGCCGACACGATCCAGACGCTCCTCGCCCTGCGGCGGGGCGCGACGGACGACGCCTGATCAGGCCGTGGGCGGGAGGCCTTCGTCCTCCTGGCGCACCGTGCCGCGGAACGACCAGGGGAAGTCGATCCAGAGGTCGGTGTCCTTCCACGCGAAGTCCGGCTGGATGATCGTCGAGGGCTTCGTGTAGATCGTGACGGAGCGCACGTCGGCGCCCTTCTCCTGCAGCAGCTGCACCGCGAGCGCCAGCGTGCGACCGGAGTCGGCGACATCGTCCACGAGCAGCACGCGGCGGCCGTCGAGATAGGCCATGTCGAGCTCGGGCGGCAGCACCTCAGGGGCGTCCAGCACGGTGCCGATGCCGGTGTAGAACTCGACGTTGATCGCGCCGCAGTTCTTCACGCCGAGCCCGTACGCGATGGCCCCGGCCGGGAGCAGGCCGCCGCGGGCGATCGCCACCACGACCTCCGGCTCGAAGCCCGTCGCCGAGATGTTCCGCGCCAGATCGCGCGTCGCCACGCCGAAGCCGTCCCAGGTGAGCGTCTCGCGCTCGATCGATGCATCCGTCATCGGTCCATTCTCGCGCATCCGCTCCGCCCGAGCCGCCGCTAGACTGAGCAGGTCCGGCCCCGCCGGTGCCTGAAAAAGAGGCACGAAGCACCTCGCATCGCCGCGAGGGCGAGACACATACGGATCCCCCTTCTCCGTCCCTGTCTCGAAAGGCTTCTCCATGCCCTCCGTCTCCGCGCACGTCGCCCTCACCCTCGCCCAGCACGTCGATGCCGTCTTCGGCGTCATGGGCAACGGCAACGCCTACTTCCTCGACGCCCTCGAGACGCAGACCGACGCCACGTTCACCGCCGTCCGCCACGAGCAGGGCGCGGTCGTCGCCGCCGACGCCCACTTCCGCGCCTCCGGCCGCATCGCCGCGGGCACCTCCACCTACGGCGCCGGCTTCACGAACACGATCACGGCGCTGGCCGAGGCCGTGCAGGCGCACGTGCCGCTCGTCCTCGTGGTGGGCGACGAGCCGACCTCGGGGCCGCGGCCGTGGGACGTGGACCAGATCGCGCTGGCCTCGGCGGTGGGCGCCCGCACCTATACCGTCGGGCGGACCGATGCCGCCGCGACCACCGTCATCGCCGTCGAGCACGCCCTCACCTATCGCGTGCCCGTGGTGCTCGCGATCCCTTACGACCTCGCCGCTCTCGAAGCAGGCGCGGTGCCGGCGGCCCCGGCTCCCCGACTCCCCGCGCCGCTCGCCCCGCGCGGCGCGTTCGCCGAGGGCATGCTGGATGAGATCGCCGCCGCCCTGCGCGACGCCGAGCGTCCGTTCCTCCTCGCCGGCCGCGGGGCCTGGCTGGCCGGCGCCGGCGAGGCTCTGGGCGCCCTCGCCGCGCGGACCGGGGCCCTCACCGCCTCCTCCGCCCTCGGCCGCGGTATCTTCCCGGACGCCCGGTACGACCTCGGGGTCACCGGCGGCTTCGGCGCCGAGGGGGCGATGGAGCTCGTGCGGACCGCCGATGTCGCCGTGGTCTTCGGCGCGAGCCTGAACCAGTTCACGATGCGCTTCGGCGATCTCTTCGCCCCTGGTACCCGGGTGTTCCAGATCGACACCGCTCCGGCCGCCACGCATGCCCATGTCGGCGGCTTCGTGCGCGCCGATGCCCGTCTCGCCGCCGAGGCCCTCGTCGCCCGCCTCTCCTCCGGGCACGACTTCGGAGATGCCGCAGAACTCGCCGAGGCCACCCCCGACTCCGGCGGCGAGTCGGGCACCGGCTCCGCAGTTGTGTCCGCCCGACCCTGGCGGGAGACGGTCGATGTCGCCGCGGCTCGCGCGTACGAGCCCGGAGACGAGCTCGCACCGGACGGCCGCCTCGACCCGCGTTCCGCCGCGCGCCGGATCGCCGAGCTCCTCCCCGAGGACCGCGTCGTGGTCTCGGACGGCGGGCACTTCATCGGCTGGGCGAACATGTACTGGCCGGTCGCCGCGCCCGACCGGATGATGATGATCGGCACCGCGTTCCAGTCGATCGGACAGGGCTGGCCCAGCGTGGTGGGGGCGGCCCTCGCCCGTCGTGACGCGACCATCGTTCTCACCTCCGGCGACGGCGGCGGACTCATGGCGATCGCCGACCTCGAATCGGCCGTGCGGGCGGCGGACGGACGCGGCATGGCCGTGGTCTGGAACGATGCCGCGTACGGTGCCGAGGTCAACCTCTACGGACTGAAGGGCCTGGCCGAGGGGCCGATGCGCATCCCCGAGGTCGACTTCGCCGCGTTCGGAGCCGCGGTCGGCGCGGAGGGTGTCGTCGTGCGGACGCTCGATGACCTGGAGCGTCTGGCCACCTGGGCCGAGGAGGACTCGGCGACCCGGCGCTTCCTCGTCCTCGACCTCCGGATCTCCGGCGACGTGATCGCGCCGTACCAGCAGGAGATCATCCGCGTGAACTCCTGACCCGCGCGGGCCGATAGGCTCCCGGGATGACGGATGCTCCCGAGGTCCTGCGCTACAGCGCCTTCGCCGCGACCCCGGACGGGGGCAACCCGGCCGGGGTCGTGCTCGCCGCGGACGGGCTCGATGAGGCGGACATGCAGCGGATCGCGGCCGAGGTCGGCTACTCGGAGACCGCGTTCGTGCAGGACGCCGCGGCGGACGGCTCCCGCTTCCGGGTGCGGTACTGGTCGCCTGCCGCGGAGGTGCCGTTCTGCGGTCATGCGACGGTGGCGACCGCGGTCGCCCTCGCGGAACGGCAGGGTCCCGGGGCGGTCGTGTTCGAGACCGCGGCCGGAGACGTGTCGATGGAGTCCTTCGCGGACGCGGACGGCCGGGTCACGGTGTCGTTCACGAGCGTCGAGCCGGAGGTGCGCGACCTCGACCCCGTCGTGCGAGACCGCCTCCTCGCGCTGCTGGGGATGGAGCCGGCCGATGTCGACCCGCGCTTCCCGGTCCGCGAGGCGTTCGCGGGCAACTGGCATCCGATCGTCTTCGTCGCCGACCGGGAGCTCTTCCACCAGTTCCGTTTCTCCCCCGCCGAGGTCGCCACTCTCATGCGCGCGCGGGGCTGGCACGGCACGGTGACGGTGCTGCACGCCGAGGATCCTGCCGAGATCCAGGCCCGCAACCTCTTCCCCGTGGGGCGCATCACGGAGGATCCGGCGACAGGGTCCGCGGCCGCTTCGGTCGGCGCCTACCTCCGCGCCCAGGGCTATCCGGGCGACACCGTCCGCATCCATCAGGGCGCCCACGTCGGTCGCCCGAGCGAACTCCGCGTCGCGATCCCGTCCACCGGAGGCCTCGTCGTCTCGGGCGGAGCCACCCGCCTCCCCTGACCCCGGCCGCGGACTCCTCGGACTCGAGAGACGGAGCACGAGGCACGCGCGGTCACCCGCACGACGCGGTTCCGTCTGCGCGACCACAGCCCTCGCCCGGCCGTGCATCCGTCCCCGGATCGTGCATCCGTCACAGCACCCGAGACCTCGATCCTACGGCACGGTCTCACCGGCACGACCCGGCTCCGTCTGCACGAACCGGCTCCGTCTGCACGACCGAAACCCTCCCCGGGTCGTGCACCCGCGCCCGCCTCGCGCACCCGTCATCCGACTCGAGCCCCGCCTCCCCGGGCACCGGAACATCTGCACGAGCCGATTCCGCCTGCACGACCAACCTCAGCCCCTGGTCGTGCACCCGCCCCACCATCGTGCATCCGGAACCCGAACCGAACCCCGGAACCCGAATCGGAACCCGAACCAGACCCCGGAACCCGAGCCGGACCCCGGAACCCGAATCGGAACCCGGAACCCGAACCCGGAACCCGAACCGGAGCCCGAACCGGACCCTTAGTCGTCACCCCTGGGCGCTGTAGTCCGGGAGCTCCTGCAGGGTCCAGGTGTTGCCATCGGGGTCGTCGAAGCGCACGAAGCGCCCCCAGTCCTGCTCGTCCACGCCCTCCGCCTCCACGCCGAGGCCGCGCAGGTGCGCGAGAGCCTCGTCGGCGTCGGGGACGACCACCTGGATGGTGTTCTGCTGCCCCGGCTCTAAGCCGGTGGTCAGCCCCGTGCCGAAGGCGATCGAGCAGGCCGATCCCGGCGGCGTCATCTGCACGAAGCGCAGCCCCTCGTACGGCACATGGTCGTGGTCGGCGTTGAAACCGATCTTCACGTAGAAGTCCTTCGCCCGGTCGACATCGCTGACCGGGACGAAGATGAGTTCGATCTTCCAGTCCATCACGCACTCCTCCTGTCGGGCTCCGTCACCCGTCGGCCCTCACAGTACGCGCGGCCTCCGACACCCGCCAGGGCCGGACGTGCGCCGAGGGTCAGCGCGCCGGCAGCAGCGCCCCGTCCAGGAACTTCGCCAGCTCGTCCACGCCGTCCAGCGGGAGGATCGCGGCGACGTACTGGTCCGGACGCACGACGATCACGACGCCGCCACGGGACAGCTCCCGCGCCTCGAAGATGTCCGTCTCGCACCACTTGCTCGGGCCCGCGGCGTAGACCTTCTCCCAGTCGGTGAGTCCGAGCGGGCCGGTCTTCGGCTGGAAGAGCTCGGGCGTCGTCGTGACCTCGACCTCCTCGAAGGGCTGCTGGTACACGGCCTTCACGTCGAACACGGCGTCGGCGTCAGCGTCAGCCGGGGTGAACCGCGCGAACACCGGCGCCGCCTCCTCCGCCCACGCGGCGAGCGCCTCCCCGGTCCGGTCGCCGAAGGCGTAGACCCGCCAGCGGCCGTCGGCCTTCGCATGGTGCCCGAGGTGGACGACGTTGCCGTCCCCGACCCGCACGACCTCCGCCGACTTGAAGCGCTTGCCCAGCGGGTAGCCGACCGCGAGCTCCTGATGGGCGTCGGTGCCGGTGATCATGGAGGACGTGTACTGGGTCATGAAACCGGAGGGGAACTCGGCCGTCGCGAGGTAGTACGTGGCCAGCTCGTTCGGGTCGGAGATCTCCTCCGGCTTGCGGGCCATGAGGCTGGACCACTCGCGGTCGAAGTCGATGAGCTGCTGCGCGACGGGACGACGCTCGGCGCCGTACGTGGCGAGCAGCGCCTCGGGGGCACGGCCGCTCAGCACGGAACCGAGCTTCCAGCCGAGATTGAAGCCATCCTGCATCGACACGTTCATGCCCTGGCCGGCCTTGGCGCTGTGCGTGTGGCAGGCGTCGCCGGTGAGGAAGACCCGCGGGCTGCGATCGACGCCGGGGTCGACGTCGTCGAAGCCGTCCGTCACACGGTGGCCGACCTCGTAGACGCTGTGCCAGGCGACCTGCTTCACATCGAGCGTGTAGGGGTGGAGGATCGCGTTGGCGCGCCGGATGATCTCCTCGATGGGCGTCTGGCGCACGCGGTGGTCGTCGTCCGCGGCGACCTCGCCGAGATCGATGTACATGCGGCTGAGGTAGCCGCCCTCCCGCGGGATGTGCAGGATGTTGCCGGCCTTGGAGTTGATCGCGCACTTGGTGCGCCAGTCCGGGAAGTCGGTGTTGACGAGCACGTCCATGACGCCCCAGGCGTGCGCGGCGCTCGCACCCACGTGCGTGCGTCCGATCGCCTGGCGCACCCCGCTCCGGGCTCCGTCGCAGCCCACCACGTACTTCGCCCGGACGATGCGCTCGTCCGCTTCCCCGACATGGCGGACGCGCACCTCGACCGGGTATTCGCCCTCCTCGTGCACGGTGAGCCCGAGGAACTCGACGCCGTAGTCCGGCACGATCCGGCCGGGACCGTCGGCCGCCGCCTCGGCGAAGTAGTCGAGCACGCGCGCCTGGTTGACGATGAGGTGCGGGAACTCGCAGATGTCGTAGGCGTAGTCGGCGGTGCGGGTGGTCCGCACGATCTGATCGGGGTGCTCGGGATCGGGGCCCCAGAAGTTCATCCAGCCGATGTTGTAGGCCTCGGCGATGATGCGCTCGGCGAAGCCGAATGCCTGGAAGGTCTCCACGCTGCGGGGCTGGATGCCGTCGGCCTGCCCGAGGACGAGGCGGCCCTCGCGCTTCTCGATGATGCGGGTGGTGATGTCGGGGTACTGCGACATCTGTGCCGCGAGCAGCATGCCCGCGGGCCCGGAGCCGACGATGAGGACGTCGACCTCGTCGGGCAGGGCGGCGGGGCGGCCGATCCCGGTGCCGGCGGCGTCCTGCACGCGCGGGTCTCCGGACACATAGCCGTGGTGGTGGAACTGCATCGTCGTCGATTCCTTCCGGACGTCTTCGTCGGGTGTTGCGTCCAGGAACACGGTGTTCTATATTCGAACACAGTGTTCTACTATTGAACACAGCCTAGACCGGTGCCGCGCGCATCGCAAGGAGAGCCATGCCCGAGCGCCCCGCCGCCCCCGCGTCGCAGACGCTGAGTCGCGGCATCCGCATCCTCGAGGTGCTCGCCGACGCCCGCGGCGCGCTGACCATCGACGTCATCGCGGGGCGCCTCGACGTGCACCGGTCCATCGCCTACCGTCTCCTGCGCACGCTCGAGGATCACGGTCTCGTGACCCGCGATGCGAGCGGCGCCGTGAGCCTCGGCGCCCGCATGGCCGCTCTCGCCGCCGGCGTCGCCCACGACCTCCAGGCAGAGGCGTTGCCGGAGCTGACCGCCATCGCGAACGAGCTCGGCATGACCTGCTTCCTCGCCGTCCTCGATGGCGCCGAGTGCATCACCCTCGCCAGCGTCGAACCGCGGCACGCCGTCGCGAGCGTCGCCCAGCGCCCCGGCGCGCGGCACTCCGTCACGGTCGGCGCCCCCGGGAAGGCGATCCTCGCGCAGCTCGACCCGGCGGAGGTGCCCGTCGGCATCTCCCCCGCCCTGCGCGCCGACATCGACACCGCCGCCGCACGCGGCTATGCCACGAGCCACGACGAGGTCATCCCCACGGTGCAGTCCGTCGCCGTCCCGCTGCGTCTGCGCGGCCAGCGTCCTGCCGCGATCGCGGTCGTGCACGTGGCCACCGACCTGGACGACGGGGAGATCGCCGCGCGACTCCAGCGTTCCGCCGACCTCATCCGCGAAGCCCTCGAGGGCTGAGCCGGAACGCACGAGAGCGCACGCCCCCTCAGGGACGTGCGCTCTCGGATCGCCGGGTCAGACCTTCGCGAGCCCGCGGATCGGGCTGACGGACTGCTCCTCCTCGTGGTCCGGACCGAGCGGGATGCCCGACCGGTCGCGCAGCAGGAGCGTGGCGACGAGACCGAGGAGGGTCATGCCCGCGAGGTACCAGGTGACCGCCTCGGTGGAGCCGGTCTGATCGACGATGAACGTCGCGATGGTGGGCGCGAACGCCCCACCGGCGATCGCGCCGATCGCGTAGGAGATGGAGACACCGGAGAACCGGATGCTCGCGGGGAACAGCTCGGTGTACAGCGCCGCCTGCGGCCCGTAGGTGAAGCCGAGGCCGATCGTGAGGATCGCGAGGCCCGCGAACAGCAGCCCCACCTCGCCGGTGTTGACGAGCGGGAACAGCGTGAACACGCCGACGAGCTGGAGCACCCAGCCGATGAGGTATGTCGTGCGACGGCCGATGCGATCCGACACCCAGCCGGCCAGCAGCGTGGTCAGCAGCCAGGTCACGGCCGATCCGGTGACGGCCCACAGCACCGGCCCGCGCTCGAGCCCGATGGGTCCGTCGGGGTTCGTGGCGTAGCCCTGGATGTAGCCGCCGGTGGTCATGTAGCCCACGGCGTTGTTCCCGGCGAAGACGAGGGCTGCGATGATGACGAGCAGCAGGTGCTTGCGGAAGAGCTGCACGATCGGCATCTTCGCCTTCTCCTTGCGCTCGGCGAGCTCGGCGAACACCGGGCTCTCCTCCACGCGACGGCGGACGTAGTAGCCCACGAGGATCAGCACGACGCTCAGCAGGAACGGCACGCGCCAGCCCCAGGCGAGGAACTGGTCTCCCGGAGCGATCGCGGTCATCAGCGCCATGACGCCCGACGCCAGCAGCAGGCCGAGCGGCACGCCGATCTGCGGGGAGGCGCCGAAGATGCCGCGCTTCTTGCGGGGGGCGTGCTCGACGGCCATCAGCACCGCGCCGCCCCACTCGCCGCCGGCCGAGATGCCCTGCACGATGCGCAGCAGCACCAGGAGGATCGGCGCCATCACGCCGATGGTCTCGTAGGTGGGGAGCAGACCGATCAGGGCGGTCGCGGCACCCATGAGGATCAGCGTCCACATCAGCACGGCCTTGCGGCCGAGCTTGTCGCCGTAGTGGCCCGCGAGGAACGCACCGAGGGGCCGGAAGAGGAAGCTCACACCGACCGTGGCGAAGCCGACGAGAGCGCTGTTGGCGCCGAGCGGCGCGAAGAAGAGCTGTCCGAAGACGAGCCCGACCGCCGTGGCGTAGATGAAGAAGTCGTACCACTCGACGGTGGTCCCGACGACGGTGGCGAAGACGACACGACGCCGGTCGGCCGCCGTCGCGATGGTTCCGGTGGGTGTGAACCCATCCTGTGACTGCCCGCTCATGGGGTGTCTCCTTTGTGCTTGTGACCGCGTTGTCACGGCGCGCACGGACGTGAATCCGATCTGCTTGCCGAGGGGTGAGACGATGATATATGATTTCGGATACGACGCACAACGCGTCCTGACGAGCGCGAGGAGGCGCATCCGTGACGGACACCATCGCCCGCCCTGGGAAGATCATCGCGATCCACCTGAGCTACGCCTCGCGGGCCGACCAGCGGGGTCGACGCCCCGCCCACCCCTCCTACTTCTTCAAGCCGGCCAGCTCGGTCGGCGCCTCCGGCGGCACCGTCGAGCGCCCCGCCGGCACCGAACTGCTCGCGTTCGAGGGGGAGATCGCGCTGATCATCGGCGCCCCGGCCCGCCGGGTCGCCCTCGCCGACGCCTGGGATCACGTGCAGTGGGTGACCGCCTCGAACGACCTCGGCCTCTACGATCTGCGCGCGAACGACAAGGGCTCCAACGTCCGCTCCAAGGGCGGCGACGGGTACACCCCGCTCGGTCCGGAGCTGATCGACGCCCGCACGGTCGACCCGGCGGCCCTCCGCGTGCGCGCCTGGGTGAACGGCGAGCTCCGCCAGGACGACACCACCGCGGGCCTCATCTTCCCGCTGGCCCAGCTCGTCGCCGACCTCTCCCAGCACTTCACGCTGGAGACCGGCGACGTGATCCTCACCGGCACTCCCGCAGGATCCTCGGTCATCGTCCCCGGCGACGTGGTCGAGATCGAGGTCGACGCCCCGGACGCCCCCGGCGCTCCCACGTCGGGCCGCCTGATCACGACAGTCACGCAGGGCGATGTCCCCTTCGACGGCGACCTCGGTTCGCTCCCCGCCGTCGATGACCTCCAGCGCACCGAGGCCTGGGGCTCCCGCGAGGCCGCGGGCCTGCCCGCCGAGGACACCGCGCCCACGCTCACCCCCGAGCTCCGCGCCCAGCTTCTCGAAGCCCCCACCGCCGGCCTCTCGGCACAGCTGCGCAAGCGCGGACACCACTCCTGCTTCATCGACGGTGTCTCTGCGAACCTCCCGGACACGAAGATCGTCGGCACCGCGAAGACCCTGCGCTTCGTGCCGTTCCGCGAGGATCTCTTCCGGAGCCACGGAGGCGGGTACAACGCCCAGAAGCGCGCGTTCGACGCCGTGGCCGAGGGCGAGATCATCGTCATCGAGGCCCGCGGCGACGCGACCACCGGCACGCTCGGCGACATCCTCGCCCTGCGCGCGCAGACCCGCGGTGCGGCGGGCGTGGTGACCGACGGCGGCGTCCGCGACTTCCAGGCCGTCGCCGAGATCGGACTGCCGGTCTTCTCCCAGGGCGCGCACCCGTCCGTACTCGGCCGCAAGCACGTGCCGTGGGACGTCGACGTGACGATCTCGTGCGGCGGTGCCACCGTGCAGCCCGGCGACATCATCGTCGGCGACAGCGACGGTGTGATCGTGATCCCGCCGGCTCTCGCCGCCGAGGTCGCCGCCGACGCCGTGGCCCAGGAGATCGAGGACGCCTGGATCGCCGAGCAGGTCGCCGCCGGACACCCGGTCGACGGCCTGTTCCCGATGAACGCCGAATGGCGCGCCCGCTACGAGCAGGCGACCGGCACCGGAGCGGAGCGGAAGTGAGCACGGTCGAGAGCGCCAGCAAGTCGGAGCAGGCGTACGCCTGGATCCGCGCGCGCATCTCGGCGCACACCTACGGTCCCGGCTACCGTCTGGTCCTCGGGCCGATCGCCGAGGAGCTGGGCATGAGCGTGGTCCCGGTGCGCGAGGCGATCCGCCGCCTGGAGGCCGAGGGGCTCGTGACCTTCGAGCGCAACGTCGGCGCCCGGGTGACCCTCGTGGACGAGGGCGAGTACGCGCACACCATGCAGACGCTCGGACTCGTCGAGGGTGCGGCGACCGCGCTGTCCGCTCCCCTGCTCGACGCGGACGCGCTCGCGCAGGCCGCGGAGGTCAACGAGCGCATGAGCCGCCTGCTCGACCACTTCGACCCGCACACGTTCACCGAGCTCAACCGGCAGTTCCACTCCGTGCTGTTCGAGCCCTGCCCCAACCCGCACCTGCTCGACCTCGTGCACCGCGGCTGGGCCCGGCTGTCCGGCATCCGCGACTCGACCTTCGCCTACGTGCCCGGCCGCGCCCACCACTCGGTCGACGAGCACACCCAGATCCTCGAGCTCATCCGCGACGGCGCCGAGCCGCTGGAGATCGAGCTCGCCGCCCGCAACCACCGGTGGCGCACGAGGGACGCGTTCCTCGACGCCCTGCACACCCGTTCCGTCCCCGCCGAAGGAGAAGCATCATGACCGACTCCCGTATCCCCGCCGACCTGCCCGACCACATCCAGCACTACATCGACGGCGCCTTCGTCGACTCGATCGACGGCGACACGTTCGACGTGCTCGACCCGGTGACGAACCAGACGTACACGACGGCCGCCGCCGGCAAGAAGGCCGACATCGAGCGGGCCGTCGCCGCCGCCAAGCGCGCCTTCGACGAAGGTCCCTGGCCGCGCATGCTCCCCCGCGAGCGCTCGCGCGTGCTGCACCGGATCGCCGACATCGTGGAGTCGCGCGACGCCCGCCTCGCGCAGCTGGAGTCCTACGACTCCGGCCTGCCGATCACGCAGGCCCTGGGCCAGGCCCGCCGCGCCGCCGAGAACTTCCGCTTCTTCGCCGACCTGATCGTCGCGCAGGCCGACGACGCCTTCAAGGTGCCCGGCAAGCAGATGAACTACGTCAACCGCAAGCCGATCGGTGTCGCGGGACTCATCACCCCCTGGAACACGCCGTTCATGCTGGAGTCGTGGAAGCTCGGGCCCGCGCTCGCGACCGGCAACACGGTCGTCCTCAAGCCGGCCGAGTTCACGCCCCTCTCCGCCTCGCTGTGGGCGGGCATCTTCGAGGAGGCGGGGCTCCCGCAGGGCGTCTTCAACCTCGTCAACGGCCTCGGTGAAGACGCCGGCGACGCCCTGGTGAAGCACCCCGACGTGCCGCTCATCTCCTTCACCGGCGAGAGCCGCACGGGACAGATCATCTTCGGCAACGCCGCCCCGTTCCTCAAGGGCCTGTCGATGGAGCTCGGCGGCAAGTCGCCCGCCGTGGTCTTCGCGGACGCCGACCTGGAGGCCGCCGTCGACGCCACGATCTTCGGCGTCTTCTCCCTCAACGGCGAGCGCTGCACCGCCGGGTCCCGCATCATCGTGGAGCGCTCGATCTACGGCGAGTTCGTGGAGCGCTATGCCGCGCAGGCGCAGCGCGTCAAGGTCGGCTACCCGCACGACCCCGAGACCGAGGTCGGCGCGCTCGTGCACCCCGAGCACTACGACAAGGTGATGTCCTACGTCGAGATCGGCAAGACCGAGGGCCGCCTCGTCGCCGGCGGCGGTCGCCCCGAGGGCTTCGAGGAGGGGAACTTCGTCGCCCCGACGGTGTTCGCCGACGTGGCCCCCGACGCCCGCATCTTCCAGGAGGAGATCTTCGGCCCGGTCGTCGCGATCACCCCGTTCGACTCCGACGAGGAGGCGCTGGCGCTCGCGAACGACACGAAGTACGGCCTCGCGGCCTACATCTGGACGAACGACCTCAAGCGCGCCCACACGTTCGCGCAGTCCGTCGAGGCCGGGATGGTGTGGCTGAACAGCAACAACGTCCGCGACCTGCGCACGCCCTTCGGCGGCGTGAAGGCGTCGGGCCTCGGCCACGAGGGCGGCTACCGCTCCATCGACTTCTACACCGACCAGCAGAGCGTGCACATCACGCTCGCCTCGACCCCGCACAACCCGACGTTCGGCAAGAACTGACGCCCCCGGACACAAGCAAGGACGCTGACATGACCGACAAGACCGCCAAGACCCTCACCTCCTCCGGCTACTACGTGAGCCAGGAGGCACCGATCCAGAGCGACAACCCCGTCGCGACGCCGAAGAGCACCCCGCCGGACATCCTGCGGTGCGCGTACATGGAGCTCGTCGTGACCGACCTGGCCGCCTCGCGCCAGTTCTACGTCGACATCCTGGGCCTGTACGTGACCGAGGAGGACGACGAGGCGATCTACCTGCGCTCGACCGAGGAGTTCATCCACCACAACCTCGTGCTGCGTCAGGGGCCGATCGCCGCGGTCGCCGCGTTCTCGTATCGGGTGCGCGCCGCGGAGGACCTCGACCGTGCCGTGGAGTTCTACACGGAGCTCGGCTGCGACGTCCGTCGGCAGGAGAACGGCTTCGTGAAGGGCATCGGCGACTCGGTGCGCGTCGTCGACCCGCTCGGCTTCCCGTACGAGTTCTTCTACGCCACCGAGCACGTGGAGCGCCTGTCCTGGCGGTACGACCTGCACACCCCCGGCGAGCTCGTGCGCCTCGACCATTTCAACCAGGTCACCCCTGACGTGCCGCGCGCGGTGCGCCACTACCAGGACCTCGGTTTCCGTGTGACCGAGGACATCCAGGACGACGAGGGCACCGTGTACGCCGCGTGGATGCGCCGCAAGCCCACCGTGCACGACACCGCGGCGACGGGCGGCGACGGTCCGCGCATGCACCACGTCGCCTTCGCCACGCACGAGAAGCACAACATCCTCGCGATCTGCGACAAGCTCGGGGCGCTGCGCCGCTCCGACGCCATCGAGCGCGGCCCCGGCCGGCACGGCGTCTCCAACGCGTTCTACCTCTACCTGCGCGACCCCGACGGCCACCGCGTGGAGATCTACACGCAGGACTACTACACCGGTGACCCCGACAACCCTGTCGTCACCTGGGACGTGCACGACAACCAGCGCCGTGATTGGTGGGGTACCCCCGTCGTCCCCTCCTGGTACACCGACGCCTCGCTCGTGCTCGACCTCGACGGCAACCCGCAGCCGGTGATCGCCCGCACGGACTCCAGCGAGATGGCCGTGACGATCGGCGCCGACGGCTTCTCCTACACCCGCGCGGGCGAGGGCGAGACCTCGATGCCCGAGTACAAGCAGGGCGAGTACAAGCTCGGCCACCAGCTCTAGGGGTCACGGATGCTGTCTGAGGAGACGATCGCGCAGATCGCGGCGGAGCTCGCCGAGGCCGACCGCACCCACGGGGTGATCCCGCGCATCACCGCGCGATACCCCGAGGCGACCGTGGAGGACTCGTACGCCATCCAGGGCGTGTGGCGGGACTCGCAGGTCGCGGCCGGACGTCGGCTCGTGGGCCGCAAGATCGGTCTGACGTCGAAGGCCATGCAGCAGGCGACGGGGATCACCGAACCCGACTACGGCGTCATGTTCGACGACACCGTGTACGAGTCCGGCGCGGAGATCCCCACCGATCACTTCTCCAACGTCCGCATCGAGGTCGAGCTCGCCTTCGTGCTCAAGGAGCCCCTGGAGGGCCCCGACTGCACGCTGGACGACGCCCTCGCCGCGATCGACTACGCCGTGCCGGCCCTCGAGGTGCTGAACTCCCACATCGAGCTCGAGGCCCGCACGATCGTCGACACCATCAGCGACAACGCCGCCTACGGGGCGATGGTGCTGGGGACGGTGCGCAAGCGCCCGGACGAGATCGACCTGCGGTGGGTCCCCGGCGTGCTCTCCCGCAACGGGGAGATCGAGGAGACCGGTGTCGCCGCAGGTGTGCTCGGCCACCCCGCCACCGGAGTCGCCTGGCTCGCGAACAAGTTCCATCAGCACGGCGCGCGTCTGGAGGCGGGCGAGATCATCCTGGCAGGATCGTTCACACGCCCGATGTGGGTGTCGCGCGGCGACGAGGTGCTGTGCGACTACGGACCGATGGGGACCATCACATGCCGCTTCGTCTAGATCCGTCCTTCCGTGAGCAGCTCGCCGCGTCCGACCGCCCCTTCGTCGGCATGTGGGCGTGCTCCGGCAGCCCGCTGCTCGCCGAGGTCGCCGCGGGGTCCGGGCTGGACTGGCTGCTCATCGACATGGAGCACTCGGCGAACACGCTCGAGTCCGTGCTGACCCAGCTCCAGGCGGTCGCGGCCTATCCGGTCACCCCGCTCGTCCGGGTGCCCTTCAACGATGCGGTCGCGATCAAGCAGGTGCTCGACCTCGGCGCGCAGAACCTCATCGTGCCGATGGTGTCGTCCGCCGACGAGGCCAGGGCCGCCGTGGCCGCGACGCGGTATCCCCCCGAGGGCGTCCGCGGGGTCGGCAGCGCCCTGGCCCGCAGCGCTCGCTGGAACCGCGTCGACCGGTACCTGCAGGAGTCCGCGCAGCACGTGTCGCTGACGGTGCAGATCGAGACGGCCGCGGGGGTCGAGGCCGCCGCCGACATCGCCGCGGTGGACGGAGTGGACGCGGTGTTCGTCGGCCCCTCCGACCTGTCCGCGTCGATGGGCCTGCTCGGACAGCAGACGCATCCGGACGTGGTCGCCGCCGTCGAGTCGGTGTTCGCCGCGGTCCGCGCCGCCGGGAAGCCGGTGGGCGTGAACGCCTTCGACCCCTCCGCCGCCGACGCGTATCTCGCGGCGGGTGCCGACTTCGTGGCCGTCGGCGCCGACGTCGCCCTCCTCGCCCGTGCCTCCGAGGCCCTCGCCGCCCGCTTCCTCCCCCGCTCCGACGCCCCCGGCCGCCCCAGCTACTGACTTCGAGTCGCGCACCTGGCTCCATCCGCGGCCGGAATGGAGCCATTTGCGCGATTCGAAACGGCCGGGAAGGATGAGCCGGTGCACAGACTGGCGGCGATGCAGGACCGCAACTTCCGGTGGTTCTTCCTCGCGCGCGCCCTGACGCTCGTCACCGGCTCGATGTCGGCCATCGCCCTGGCGTTCGCGGTGCTCGAGATCGACAACGACGCCCGCTCGCTCTCGATCGTGCTCGCGGCCTTCACGATCAGCAACATCGTGTTCGTCCTGTTCGGAGGGGTCGTCGCCGACCGCCTCCCCCGCGCCCTCATCATCCAGTCCTGCTACGTCGTGGACATCCTGTCGGTCGGGGCGATGGCCGCTCTGCTGTTCACCGGCACGGCTACGGTCCCGCTCCTCGCGGTGCTGTCCGCGCTCAACGGCGCCTCGTCCGCGTTCGTGCTCCCGGCGATGCAGGGCATCATCCCGCAGCTGACCACTCCCGCGCACCTCCAGCAGGCGAACGCGATGCTGTCGTTCGTCCGCTCGGCCGTCACGATCGGCGGGCCGGTCATCGCGGGCGTCCTGGTCGCGACCGCGGGACCCGCGTGGGCCATGGTCGTGCAGGCGGCCGGCTGGCTGCTCGCGATCCCGGTCCTCGCCCTCGTGAAGCTCCCGCCGCCTGCGGCCTCCGGCGGCACCACGATGTTCCACGACCTCCGGGTGGGCTGGCGCGAGTTCTGGAGCCGCTCCTGGCTGTGGACGATCGTGCTGGCCTTCATGATCATGAACGCGATCCACGTCGGCGCCTGGGGCGTCGTCGGCCCCTACATCGCGAAGAACGACGATCGCCTCGGCATCTCCGGCTGGGGGTGGGTCGTGAGCGCGGAGGGCGCGGGGGTCCTGGTGATGACCCTGCTGCTGATGTGGTTCCCGCTCCGCCGCCCCCTGCGCTACGGGATGATCGGGATGGCGGTGTTCGCCCTGCCGCTCACCCTCCTCGGCGTGCACCCGGCCGTGGTGCTGCTCGCGATGGCCGCGTTCGTGGCCGGGGCCGGGGCCGAGGTCTTCGCGACCGGCTGGAACCTCGCGATGATGGAGAACATCCCCGGCGAGAAGCTCTCGCGGGTCGCGAGCTACGACATGCTCGGCAGCTTCGTCGTGATGCCCATCGGCACGCTCGTGTACGGCTGGCTGGTGACGCACGCGGAACCGGCCACCGTGCTCACCACCTCCGCCGTCCTCTACGCGGCGATCGCTCTGGTGACGCTGCTCGTCCCCGCGGTGTGGCGGATGGGGCGCCCCGCGGCGGCCGTCACGGAGCGCGCGGGAGTGGCGGATTCATAGCAATCCCGGCGAGACTGTGAGCATGACCTTCCCCCCGCTGCAGCCCCTCGCCGACCGTGCCGCCCTCTTCACCGCGCTCCGCCAGGACGCCCTCTCCGCGGCCGCCGACGCACTCGGCGAGCACCGGTGGGACGCCGATCTCGCAGCGGGGACCCTGACCTTCACCGCGAACGCCGACCCGACCCGGCAGCTCGTGACCCGCGCGCACCTCATCGCCACGATCGCCCCCGGTCCGCGCTCGCTGCTGTGGGCGTGGGCACACCCGCAGGGCGACCCCCAGGGCGTCGCGGCACAGCTCCGCGCCTACGGCGAGCAGCACGGGATCGCCGAGCTCACCACCCCCGAGGTCCCGTTCCCCGCCGATGCCTCGGGCGACGCGGACTGGATCGCCCGCGCGGCGCACACGATCGGCGGCGTCGCGGTCGAGCTCACCGGACGCTCCCCGTACTACTCGGCACCCGTCGACGGCGGCACCCGCGCGGTGTTCCTGCTCGATGCGCCGCTGGCTCCGCTCACGGTCGCCGACACGGTGGTGGCCCTCCCCCGCACCCTCGCGCAGACGCCCCTTCCCGACGCCCGCACGGCCGTCTGGGACCTCGCCCGCCTCGCCGGGTGGACCCTCACCTGGACGGACGAGTCGTTCTCCGGCGCCACGGTGACGGATGCCTCGGGCACCGCGACGATCCGCTTCGACGAGCAGGCCCGGATCAGCGGCGTGGAGAGTTCGCTGCACGGCCAGGTCTGAGTCCGCAGAAACGCACGAACGCCGCAGGGATCACCGGGATCCCTGCGGCGTTCGCGTGAATCTGCGACGCGGCGCGGAGGTCAGACCGTCCGCTCGGCCGCCTCGACGACGTTGGTCATGAGCAGGGCGACGGTCATCGGCCCCACCCCTCCCGGATTCGGCGACAGGTACCCGGCGACGTCGGCGACCTCGGGAGCGACGTCGCCGAACACGAGGTTCTTCCCGGTCTCCGGGTCCGTCTCCCGGGTCACGCCGACGTCCAGCACCGCGGCTCCGGGCTTGACGTCCTCGGCGCGGATGAGGTGCTTGACCCCCGCGGCCGCGACGATCACGTCGGCCTCCCGCAGGTAGCGCGGCATGTCGACCGTGCCGGTGTGCGTCAGCGTGACCGTGGCGTTGAGGTCGCGACGGGTCAGCAGCAGCCCGATCGAGCGCCCGATCGTGACACCGCGACCGACGACCACGACGTGCTTGCCCTTGAGGTCGTAGTCGTTGCGCAGCAGCAGCTCGATGACCCCGCGCGGGGTGCACGGCAGCGGCGTGTGGATCGGCGCGTTGACATTGAGGACGAGGCGTCCGAGGTTGGTCGGGTGCAGCCCGTCCGCGTCCTTCGCCGGATCGATCCGCTCCAGGATCGCGTCGGTGTCGAGGTGCTTCGGCAGCGGCAGCTGCACGATGTACCCGTGGCAGGCGGGATCGGCGTTGAGCTCGTCGATCAGCGCCTCGACGTCGGCCTGGGTGGCGTCGGCCGGCAGCTCGCGCTGGATCGAGTTCATCCCGATCGCCTCGGACTGCCGGTGCTTCATGCCCACGTAGAGCTGCGAGGCGGGGTCGGCCCCCACCAGCACCGTGGCGATGCCGGGGGTGACGCCCTTCTCCTTCAGCGCCGCGACCCGCTCCGTCAGCTCGGCACGGATGTCGGCCGCCGCCGCCTTGCCGTCGAGGACGACCGCGGTCACTGCTGCAGGTCCGGGTAGAGCGGGAAGGCCGCGGCGAGCGCGTCCACGCGGGCACGGAGCGCCTCGATGTCGGCACCGGGGAGCAGCGCGAGGGCGATGATGTCGGCCACCTCCGTGAACTCGGCGTCGCCGAAACCGCGGGTCGCGAGCGCGGGCGTGCCGATGCGGAGGCCCGAGGTCACCATCGGCGGACGCGGGTCGTTCGGCACGGCGTTGCGGTTCACGGTGATGTGGATGTCGTGCAGGAGGTCCTCCGCCTGCTTGCCGTCGATCTCGGCGTCGCGGAGGTCGACGAGCACGAGGTGCACGTCCGTCCCGCCCGAGCGCACCGCGATGCCGGCGTCCTTCACGTCCTGCTGCGACAGGCGCTCGGCGATGAGCTTCGCCCCGCGCAGCACGCGCTCCTGGCGCTCCTTGAACTCCGGCGTGCCGGCGAGCTTGAAGGCGGTCGCCTTCGCCGCGATCACGTGCATGAGCGGACCGCCCTGCTGACCGGGGAAGACCGCGGTGTTGATCTTCTTGGCGAGGTCGGCGTCGTTGGTGAGGATGAAGCCCGAGCGGGGGCCGCCGATGGTCTTGTGCACGGTGGAGGACACGACGTGCGCGTGCGGCACCGGGTTGGGGTGCAGGCCGGCGGCGACGAGGCCGGCGAAGTGCGCCATGTCGACCCAGAGGATCGCGCCCACCTCGTCGGCGATGGCGCGGAACGCGGCGAAGTCCATCGTGCGCGGGTAGGCGGACCACCCGGCGATGATGACCTTGGGCTTGTGCTCGATGGCGAGGCGGCGGACCTCGTCCATGTCGATCGTCGAGGTCTCGGCGTCGACCCCGTAGGCCACGATGTCGTACAGGCGGCCGGAGAAGTTGATCTTCATGCCGTGCGTGAGGTGGCCGCCCTGGTCGAGTGAGAGGCCGAGCAGGGTGTCGCCGGGGCGGGCGATCGCGTGCAGGACCGCGGCGTTCGCCGAGGCACCGGAGTGCGGCTGGACGTTCGCGAACTCGGCGCCGAACAGGCTCTTGGCGCGGGAGATGGCGAGCTCCTCCGCGACGTCGACCTCCTCGCAGCCGCCGTAGTAGCGACGGCCGGGGTAGCCCTCGGCGTACTTGTTGGTGAGCACGGAGCCCTGCGACTGCAGGACCGAGACGGGGACGAAGTTCTCCGAGGCGATCATCTCGAGGAAGGTCTGCTGGCGCTTCAACTCGCGATCGAGGACCTCGGCGATCTCCGGGTCGACTTCGGACAGCGGGGCGTTGAAGTAACGGTCGGTCATGACGTGCTCCTTTTGACGACGGATTCGAAAAGGGTGTTCCTATCGGCCCAGGCGCGCGGTCGAATTCCGTGGTCAGTCGCTCCCCGGTGGTTGTCCACCCAGACGCCAGTCGCGACGGTTACGAGCATAGCCGATGCGCGACGCCGCGCACGCGGTCGTTTCGGGCGTCGTGCCCGCCGCTTGCAGAATCGTTTCGATCGCCCTGTTCCCTTGCGGCGTTCCGGCGGCTAGGTTTTGTTCATGGTCCTACCTCTTGATCTGCCCCTCGTCCCTGCACCGGTGTCCGCGAAGGCCCGCGACGGACGCCTGCCGCTGTCCGCGACGACGCGTGTGCTCGGCTCCTCCCCCGCCGCCGGACAGCTGATCGACGCCGTCGCACGCCGCACCGGCCTCACCCTCACCGCGGCGGACTCCGGCCCCGCCGAGATCGAGTTGTTCGTCGATCCGGCATCCTCCGCGCCGGAGGGCTACACGCTCGAGATCGGCGACCGCGCCATCCTCATCGGCGCCGATGAGGCGGGGCTCTTCTACGGGGTCCAGACGCTGCTGCAGCTGCTGCGTGAGGACGACGCCGGCTGGGCGCTGCTCCGTGCCGACATCGCGGACGCCCCGCGCTTCGCCCGCCGCGGCGTCATGCTCGACGTGGCCCGGCATTTCTTCGGCGTCGACGACGTGAAGAGATTCATCGACAGCACCACCGCGCTGAAGTTCAACCACCTGCACCTGCACCTGACGGACGACCAGGGCTGGCGCGTGCACATCGACTCCTGGCCGCTGCTCACCGAGCGGGCGGCCACCACCGCGGCCGACGGCGCCCCCGGTGGCTTCTACACCAAGGACGACTACCGCGAGATCGTGGCGTACGCGGCTGCACGCCACATGATCGTGATCCCCGAGGTCGACCTCCCCGGGCACACCCACGCGATCGGCGTGGCCTACCCCGAGCTGGTCGAGGCCCCTGTCCTGAACGACGCACTGATGACCCAGTCCGAGCAGCTCGGCCAGCCGCTCCCGGTGGCCGGAGAGCCCTATCTGGGCTGGGGCGTCGGGCACTCCAGCGTGCGCATCCACGAGGAGGAGACGTATCGATTCGTCCGCGACGTCGTCCGCGAGCTCGCCGAGATGACCCCGGGGCCGTACATCCACATCGGCGGCGACGAGTCCCTCGGCACGCCCCAGGCCGACTTCGACCTCTTCGCGGAGCGCGCGACGGCGATCGTCGTCGAGGAGGGCAAGACCCCGGTGGCCTGGCACGAGATGGGCTCGGCTGCGGGCATCGCCTCCGGCACGGTCGGCCAGTACTGGGGTATGACGACGCCGACCGGAACGCACGCCGAGGAGGCCGCGCACTTCGTCGAGCGCGGCGGCGCCCTCATCATGTCGGCGGCGGATGCGACATACCTCGACATGAAGTACACCGCCGACTTCCCGCTGGGTCTCACCTGGGCCGCGATCATCGACGTCCGTCGCGCCTACGAGTGGGAGCCGACCGCTGTCCTCGACGTGCCCGACGAGGCGATCCTGGGAATCGAGGCGCCGCTGTGGTCCGAGACCACCCGCACGCTCGACGAGGTGGAGCAGCTCGTGTTCCCCCGTGCTGCCGCGCAGGCCGAGATCGCCTGGTCGCCGCGCGAGGGCGTCGGCCGCACGTGGGAGTCCTTCCGCGACCGACTCGGTGCGCTCGCACCGCTGTGGAAGGCTGAGGGGGTCGATTTCCACCCGGCCCCCGAGATCCCCTGGAGCGCCCGTTGAAGACCCTCTCCTCCGCGACCGGTTCCCTCGTCATCCACTCCGTCCGCCTCGTCGATCGCGGGGAGGTCGCCGAGGACGCGTGGGTGCGCATCGAGGACGGCGTCGTCGTCGCGCGCGGCACGGGCACGGACTGGGAGCCCGCGACCGAGGTGGTGGACGGGACGGAGGTGGCAGGCGCCGGCGCGCTGCTCACGCCGGGCTTCGTGGACATCCACGGTCACGGTGGAGCGGGCGCCGCGTACGACGACGGGGTGGACGCGATCCGGACGGGGAGGAACTTGCACCGCGCGCACGGCACCACCAGGGCGGTCATCTCGCTCGTCACCGGCACGATCGACGACCTGGCCCGCAGCGTCGCCCTGATCGCCGCCCTGACCAGGACCGACGGGGACGTGCTCGGCTCGCACCTCGAGGGCCCGTTCCTCGACCCCGGTCACCACGGGGCCCATGAGCCCACGCTGCTCCGGCACCCCGTCGCGGCCGATGTGGCCCGGCTGCTGGAGGCCGGAGAAGGCACGGTCCGCCAGGTCACCATCGCTCCGGAGCTCCCGGGCGGGATCGACGCCGTCCGTCAGATCGTCGCGGCCGGCGCCGCCGCCGCCGTGGGTCACACCGACGCCGATGCCGCCATGGCCGTCGCGGCCTTCGAGGCCGGCGCCTCGCTGCTGACCCACGCGTTCAACGCGATGCCCGGCATCCACCACCGCGCCCCCGGCCCGGTACTCGCCGCGGCCGCCGACCACCGGGTGATCCTGGAGGCCATCGCCGACGACGTCCACCTCGACCCGCACGTCGTCAAGCTCGTGTTCGACGCGGCCCCGCACCGCGTGGCGCTCATCACCGACGCCATGGCGGCCGCAGGGAGCGCCGACGGCAGATACGACCTCGGTGCGGTGAAGGTGACCGTCGAGAACGGCGTGGCCCGCGCCGACGACACCGGCTCGATCGCCGGCTCCACGCTGACCCAGGACGTCGCGCTGCAGCGGGCCGTGGCAGCGGGCGTCGATCTGCCGGAGGTCGTGCGTGCGCTCACGGAGACGCCGGCGCGGGCCATCGTGCGCGACGCCCACCTCGGCGCACTGCGTCCCGGCCTGCTCGGCGATGCCGTGCTGCTGGACGCGGAGCTGCGCGTCGCGCGGGTCTGGACAGGACCGGCGCTGCCCGCCTAGGCGTGCAGCGCTTCGCGCGACGCGCAGCGCTGCGGTCTCCGGTCGATCGGACGAGATGGCGGCGCCGGATTCCCCAGATCGACGTCGCGCTTCTCGCGAGGTGGGAGTGGAGGGCCGCCGTTCTCCCCAGATCGGCGGCCCTTTCCCTCCCGCTCGAGCGGGCGGGGCCGGGAGCTCCTCCCCCGAGGATCCCGACCCGCCCACTGGTGCAGTACCCCCCGCACCAGCGCCGGAACTCCGCCCCCCGGTGGAGTCCATTTCGGCTGTCTCTACGGGATGAGACGAGGGCCGGCCCGGTTCATTACGCGGTTCTCGGAAAAAAGTTCAGAAAGTTCTCGCCGGGCATCACCGCCGGGGCGCGGAGGGGTCCCCGAGCATCTGCTCCGAGTCCTCCCCGGGGGTGGCCACCGCGCCTGTTTCGCGAGAGAATGGACTGACCGCGTAATGAAAGACGCCTTCTCGCGTCTCTCCTCCTGGGGACGGTTGTGTGCCCCGGGACCAGATGGATGACCGTGCACCGAGAGAACACCACACCAGACGAGACCATCGGCGATGCCGACCTGATCCTCCGCGTCCGCTCCGGCGACAAGGGGGCGTTCGGGGAACTCTGGAGGCGGCACTATCCGTCCGGCATGGCCGTCGCGCGATCGGTGACCTCGTCGATCGATCCCGACGATCTGGTGCAGGAGTCCTACACGCGCATCTACCAGGCGATCCTCAAGGGCGGCGGCCCCAACGGCTCGTTCCGCGCCTACCTCTTCACCAGCATCCGCAACACCGCCGCGGCGTGGGGACGAGCACGTCGCGAGACCGCGATCGACGAGCTCGACACGGTGGCCGATCCGGACAGCACCGAGCACGCCACGAACGAGGCCCTCGACCGCAGCCTCACCGCGCAAGCCTTCCGCAGCCTCCCGTCGCGGTGGCAGGAAGTGCTCTGGTACACCGAGATCGAGCAGATGAAGCCGCAGGAGGTGGCTCCGCTCCTCGGGATGAAGGCCGGCGCGGTGTCGCAGCTCGCGTTCCGTGCGCGTGAGGGGCTCCGCGAGGCGTGGATCCAGGCGCACCTGCGGAGCGCGAGCCCCGGCTCCGAGTGCCAGTGGACGATCGAGCACCTCGGCGCCTACTCGCGCGGCAACCTCGCGACCCGCGACCACCGTCGCCTGGAGCTGCACCTCGACGAGTGTGCCCGCTGCATGATCGTCGCCGCCGAGGCCAAGGACGTCTCCAAGCGTCTCGCCCTCGTCCTGCTCCCGCTCGTCCTCGGCGCCACCGGGGCCTCCGGGTACCTCGCCGCCCTGCAGGGCGGTGCGCCGGTCCTGGCCGTGGCGGGGATGTCGTCCACCATCCCGGGCGCGGTGTTCGTCGGTGACGGCGGCATCGGCCAGGCCGCGGCGGCCACCTCCGGCGCGGGCGCAGCCGGCTCAGGAGCGGGATCGGCCGGCGGCGCCGGCTCGGGCGCGAGCACGGGCGGAGTCTTCACGGGCATGGGCGCCGTCGTCGGCGCCGGGTCGGCAGCCCTCGTGGTGGCCGGAGTGGTCGCCGCAGCGGCCATCGTCCCCGGACTCGCGGGCGCGAACCCGGCGACCTCCCTGCCCAGCGCCTCGGACACCGACCCGTCGTCGATCGCGACCGACATCGCCCCGGACTCCTCGCTGAACCTCGACGAGCCCGTGGTGATCGAGACGCCGGAGAACGACGAGACGCCTGCACCTCCTGCCGAGGAGGAGGCGGCGCCGCCCGTCTCCTCGGAGGCCGGGCCCGACACGGCACCCGCCGTCCCGGATGTCCCCGCGGCGCTTCCCGAGGCCACGCAGCCGCCCGTCGCTCCCGAGAACCCCGACAGTTCGCCGAAGCCTCCTGGCGACACCGGCGGTTCAGAGGCCCCTGCTATCCCGACTGACCCGCCCACATGGAGCACCGCCGAGGTCTGGCGCGACGAATACCTGAACTGGCACTACCTCGTGCCGGTCGAAGGTGTACCGAGAACTACCGTGCAGGCTCTCCTTTGTGTTGAGTCGGAAAACGTGATCGTGCAGGCCCTACTTTGCGATCATTGGGAGAACCTCAGTGTCGTGCTAGACAAGGACGGCAAAGGCACCATCGAGCTCCGACCCTCGCACGCCCAGTTCCTCTTCGCCAGCCTCGTACCGGTGACATTCCGGTACCTCCTCCCGTCTGGTGAGGCGGGCCCCTCGGCGGACACCACGCTTTACGCGTTGGAGCCCCCGGGGACGGGCGCCGATGACCGCGCTGCGGCGGCTGCGCCCGTCGAGCAGACGGCGGTCGTCATCGACGAGGCCGAGCCGGTGACCGCTCCGGTCGAGGCCCCGGCGCCCGCCGTCTCTGAGGACACCGCGACACCCGCCGACGAGGTCGAGGCAGCTCCCGCACCCGTGGGGCCCGCGCCGGCGGAGCCCGCGCCGGCCCCCGAAGCTGCGCCGGCCGCCGAAGCTGCACCGGCCGCACCGGCCGAGGAGGCCCCGGCCACGGAGGCCCCGGCTCCGACCGAGGACGCTCCGGTCGCGGAATAGACTGGACGCATGACCCCGGATTCCGCCCCCGTCGCCGGCGTCGACCGTCCGGCCATCACGGCCCTCGACATCGTGCGCGTCGTCGTCCTCATCGTGGCGATCGCCTCGCTCGCCCTGTGGGGGTTCGCCAGCTGGGACCTGCCGTGGAGCATCGTCATCGGCGTCGGCGCCCCCGTGGTCACCCTGCTGCTGTGGGCGCTCTTCCTCTCGCCGCGGCCGGTTCTTCGCGTGCATCCCTTCCTCCGGGCGGTCGTCGAACTGTTCATCTACGTGGGCGTGACCATCGCCTGGTGGTCCATGGGGCAGGCCCTGATCGGCACCGCCTTCGCCCTGGTCGCCGTCGTCGCGGGCGTCCTCAGCGGACGCCGCGCCCTGGCATGAGCGCACGGTCGTGAGCGTCGTCTCGCTGCTCCGCGACGCCCTCGGGGCGCGCGTGGACGTCAGCGAGCAGACGAGGCAGGACGCCAGGTCCGACCGTTCCGGTCATGCCGCGGTGGGCCTCCCGCTGGCCGTCGTCCATGCCGAGAGCGTGGACGACGTGCAGCAGACGATGCGGATCGCCACCGCCACGCGCACTCCCGTCGTCGTGCGCGGCGCCGGGACGGGCCTCGCCGGCGCCGCGAATGCGGGTGACGGCGAGATCGTCCTCTCCCTCCGCCGGATGGACGCCGTCCTCGAGGTGCGACCGGACGACCTCCTCGCCGTGGTCGAACCCGGGATCCTCAACGCCGACCTCAACGCGCACCTGGCCGCGCACGGCCTCTGGTGGGCCCCTGACCCCGCCAGCCGCGACATCTCGACGGTGGGTGGCAACATCGCGACCGGAGCCGGCGGACTCCTCTGCGCGAAGTACGGTGTCGTGCGGGATGCGGTCCTCGGCGTCGACCTCGTCCTCGCGGACGGTCGCCTGCTGCACCTCGGCCACCGCAGCGTGAAGGGCGTGACCGGGCTCGACCTCACCGCTCTCGTGGTGGGATCGGAGGGAACGCTCGGCGTCGTCGTCGGGGCGACGCTCAAGCTGCGCAGACTGGTGCCGGGCGAGACCTGCACGGTGACCGCGACCTTCCCCGGCGTGCGAGCCGCGGCCGCGGGTTCTGCCGCCGTGACCGCTGCGGGAATCCAGCCGGCGATCATGGAGCTCATGGATGCCGCCAGTCTCACCGCCGTCCATGCCCTCCTCGGGCTCCCGGCACCGACGCCGGGGGCCGCGCAGCTGACGATCCAGACCGACGGCCCCGCCGCCCGCGCGGAGGCGGAGGCCATCGCCGCGATCCTGAGCGCCCACGAGGGCGTCCCCGTGGTCTCGCACGACCCCGTCGAGGGCGATCGGCTGCTCGCGGTCCGGCGATCCATGCACGCCGCGATGGCGTCGCTCGGGACCACCCTCATCGAGGACGTCTCCGTGCCGCGGAGCGCCATGCCGGCGATGTTCGACGAGATCGCACGGATCGAGCGGGAGTTCGACATGGTGATCCCGACGGTCGCACACGCGGGCGACGGCAATCTGCATCCGAACTTCATCTTCGAGGGCCCGGAGACCCCGGCCCGGGTGTGGGAGGCGGCCGATGAGCTCTTCCGCGCCGCGATCCGGCTGGGCGGAACCCTCACCGGCGAGCACGGCATCGGCGTCCTCAAGAGACGATGGCTGGCCGACGAACTCGGCGAGGACCAGTGGCGCCTTCAGCGCGACATCGCGGCCGTGTTCGATCCGCTCGGCATCCTCAACCCCGGAAAGGTCTTCTCCCCCGATGCCTGACATCCACGTGAGCGCGGCCGTGATCGTCGATGCGGAGGGCCGCGTCCTGGTCGTCCGCAAGCACGGCACGACGCGCTTCATGCAGCCGGGAGGGAAGCCGGAAGCGGGCGAGTCCCCCGCCGAGACCCTCATCCGGGAGCTGCACGAGGAGCTCGGTCTCGAGCTCGCCGAGACCGACCTCCGGCCGCTGGGGCGCTTCGTGTCGGCGGCCGCCAACGAGCCGGGGCACCGCGTCGTGGCCGACGCGTTCTCGGCCTCGATCGATCCCGACGGGGTCCGGGTGCAGGCCGAGCTCGCCGAACTGCGCTGGATCACCCCGGCGGACGTCGCGACGCTGCCGCTGGCCCCGCTGAGCGTCGAGCACCTGCTGCCGCTCGCCTGGCCCGCCGCAGCGCGCTAGCCCGTCCGGGTCAGATGCCCTGCCAGGAGGGCTTGTTCGCGAACGTGTAGCGGTAGTAGTCCGCGAGCTGCAGCTTCGACGCGGCGGCTTCGTCGACGACGACGGTGGCGTGCGGGTGCAACTGGATGGCCGATCCGGGCAGCAGCGCCGTGAGCGGCCCCTCGACCGCGCCGGCCACCGCCTCCGCCTTGCCGGCGCCGAATGCCAGCAGCACGAGGTGGCGGGCCTCGAGGATGGTGCCGAGGCCCTGGGTGATGCAATGCATCGGCACGTCGTCGATGGAGTCGAAGAAACGGGCGTTGTCCTCGCGCGTCTGCTCGGTGAGGGTCTTCACCCGCGTCCGGGATGCGAAAGAGGACCCGGGCTCGTTGAACCCGATGTGGCCGTCCGTGCCGATGCCGAGGATCTGCAGGTCGACGCCGCCGGCCGCCGCGATGGCCGCGTCGTAGTCCTCACCGGCGTGCTGGATGGTGGCCTGCGCGCCGTTCGGCACGTGGATGCGCTCCGGGTCGAGGCCGAGCGGCTCCACCACCTCACGGGTGATCACGGAGCGGTAGCTCTCCGGGTGGGACGGGTCGATGCCGACGTATTCGTCGAGCGCGAAGCCGCGCACCTGCGACACGTCGCGTCCCGCGAGGCGGCTGCGGAGAGCCTGATAGACCGGCAGCGGCGTCGATCCGGTCGCGAGCCCCAGGACGGCGTCCCGACGGCTGTCGATGAGCTCGACGATCTCGGTGGCGACCAGGGCGCCGGCGGCCTCGGCATTCTCGACGATGACGACCTCAGCCATGCGGAACGATCTCCTTCTCAGAAATGGATGCGCCCACCAGAGCGGCGCCGAAAGCGGCGGCGGGGGAACCCGCGGGGAGCAGTTCGATTCTCTCATCCAGCCGCAGGGACTTCAGGAACGGTGACGCCTCGGCACCGGCGTGCAGGGCGGCACGGACCCCCGCCGCCAGCCGGCCGCCGAGAGCGGTGAGTCCCCCGCCGATGACCACGGTCTCGACGTCGGCCGACAGCACGAGCACGCGCACGGCCGCCGCGGCCCCGAAGAAGAGGTCCGCCTGCAGGGCCTGGGCGTGCGGATCGCCCGCGTCGGCCGCCTCGACGATGTCCTTGACGGGCAGCGCACCGGGACGTCCCCACGCCTTGGCCAGCGCCCCACCGCCGCAGAAGGTCTCCACGCAGCCGCGCTGCCCGCACCCGCACAGCCGGCCGCGCGGATCGACGGAGAGGTGTCCGACCTCGCCGGCGGTCCCGCGTGCGCCGCGCCAGATGCGGCCGTCCACCACGATGCCGGCGGCGACGCCGGTGCCGAGGTTCAGATAGGCCATGGAGCCGGCGACGTCGCTCAGGACCGCGGCGCCGAGCGCGGCGGCCTTCACGTCGTTCTCCACCCGGAACGGAACGCCGAGTGCGTGCTCGGCGCGCGCCGCGAGGTCGAGCGACTCCACCCCGAGATTCACGGCGTGCAGCACGCGGCCGGTCTCCGCATCGACGAGGCCGGGGATGCCGATGCCGGCGGATCCGACCGCGGACAGCGGCAGTCCGCTCTCCTCGGCAAGGGCGGCGACGGTCGACACGATGCTGTCGACGACGGCGTCCTCTCCCCACCCGGTCGGGCGGCGGAGGCGGGCGAGGATCGTCCCTGCCGGATCGACGGCGACGGCGTCGATCTTCGTGCCGCCGACGTCCAGGCCCACGCGAAGGGGCCGACCGGCGCGGTCGGCGGAGGCGGGGACGATCATCGGATGCCGTTCCCGATCATGGTCGCGGATGTCACGACACCCCCAGCTGCCCGGAGAGGACCATGACGGCGGCACCGCGGAGCACGATGTCGTCCTGACGGGTGAGCCGCACCATGACGTCCTCGAAGACGCCCTCGAGCGTCCGCGCGTGCAGCGTCTCGACGGCCGCGTCGATGAGCGTGCCGTCCAGCAGCTCGGCGGGCCCGGAGAGCACGACCTCGGACAGGTCCAGGGCGGCGACGATCGGGGCGATCGCGATCGCCATGCGCGTCCCGGAGTCGCGGAGGATCTCCTCGCGCGCGGCCGGGTCGGCGTCGAGCGCCTCCTGCATGCGACTCACGCTCAGCCATGCCTCCAGGCAGCCGATCTTGCCGCAGGCGCAGCGAGGGCCGCCGTCCGTGCCGACGACGACGTGACCGATCTCCCCGGCGGCGAAACGGCTGCCGAGGAGCGGCTGGCTTCCGGTGATCAGCCCAGCACCCACGCCTCGACCGATCTTGATCAGCATGAAGTCGGCCTCCGCCTCGCCGAACGTGTACTCGGCGAGGACCGCGGCATTGGCGTCGTTCCGTGCGAGCACCGGCAGGTCGAGGTCGGCGCTGAGCTTCGCCTCCAGCGGGAAGTCCGTCCAGCCGAGGTTGGGCGAGCTGAGGACGAGGCCGTCGGGGCGCACGACGCCCGGGGTGCCGATGCCGACGCCGAGCACCGGCTGCGTGGCGATCTCGACGAGGGTCTGCGCGAGGCCGCGGAGAGCCTCATACGCGGCATCGCCGTCCGGCGTCTCCGGACGCGGCACCTGCCGCCGCTCCAGCACGTCGCCGTCCAGGCTGAGGACGGCACCCTCGAAGGCGGTCGGACCGGAGAGGTCGAGCCCGATGATCTGATGCCCCACCCGATCGATGTCGATGAGGATGGGCGGCTTGCCGGGGCCGACGGCCTCGCGCACGCCGATCTCGACGACGATGCCGTCGGCGATGAACTCCGCGACCAGATCCGAGATCGTGACGCGTGTGAGGCCGGTCTCGCGGGAGAGGTCAGCGCGACTCATCGCCCCCGAGTGATACAGCGTCTGCAGCACGAGCGCGCGGTTGTGTCCGCGGGCGTGCTCGGGGAGCACCTTGGTGCGCGAGCGGAGATGCCGCGCGGGGCCGAAGGCGTGCGCGTTCGCGGCGACGAAGTCTGTCGTCGCCGAGGGGCGCTGATCATCCGAAACGGACATGTTTGTTAGTAGACCTTACGAACAGGATTTGTGCAACTGTTCCGCGCGATTCCGCGGGCAGGGTTACCGAAACGTGACATCATGCCGACCGCGGTGGTTCGTCGTCCGCCGCCATCCGGAGCAGCCGCTCGACGAGCCCGGCGACGATCCCTTCCCGGGTCTCGACGGTCATGGGTTTGCCGGGAACCCCCGGTCGCCGCTGCTCGGGCGACGGCCCGTCCAGCGGACGATACCGCACGCCCCCTGCGGCGAGGCGCCGCAGATGCGTGGGCAGCCGCCGGGCGAAGTCCGCGAAGGGCGCGGGCTCTCCCCCGTCCCACAACCGCTCCGCGATCGCGGCGAGGCGCGGGAACATCGCGAAGTCGACCCGGTCCCTGCTCGGCAGGTGCTCCGTCCAGATGTTCGCCTGCCCGCCGACCGCCCCGTCGACCACGCGGAAGGAATACGCCCGTTCGACGGTGAGCGGCGGACCGACGCGGATGGGCTCCTCGGTCGATTCGGACTGCGGGTAGTCGAGGTACACCTCGAGATCCGGGCACCCGACAACGGGGATCCCCCGCCGCAGCGCTTCGCGCATGGCGACCGGCCCGCGCCAGGCGAGGATGCGCACGCCCTCCGGGACCTCGCCCTCCAGCACCTCGTCCCAGGCGAGTGCCGTCCGTCCCCTGCGGCGGACGTGCGCGACGAAGTGCGCCGTGAACCAGGGCTGGACGTCGTGCGCGGTGGCCAGCCCGAGCTCCCGCATCCGCGCGGCGGCCGTGGCGCTGTCGGCCCATTCGGTCACCGGGACCTCGTCGCCGCCGATCCCGATCCATGCGGACGGGAACACGTCGCACAGCGCATCGATGGCGGCACGGCCGAAGGCCAGCGCCTCCTCGGTCGGCGCGAGGGTGCGCGCGTTCACGCCGAAACGCTCCCACGGCCCGGTGGGCGGCGTCCCGACGTCGAGGTTGCCCAGCTCCGGGTACGCGGCGAGCGCGGCCTGGATGTGTCCCGGCAGCTCCACCTCTGGCACGAGAGTGACGAAGCGCTCGGCCGCATACCGCACGAGGTCGCGCAGCTCGGCGGTCGTGTAGAAGCCCTCGTGCACGCCGGGCTCGACCGTGGCCTCAGGGCCGTGGCCGCGTTGCGTGGCCTCGCGCCGCGCACCGACCTCGGTCAGGCGCGGATACCCCGGCACCTCGAACCGCCAGCCCTGATCGTCCGTCAGGTGCAGGTGCAGGATGCTGAGGTGGTGATCGGCGAGCAGGTCGATGAGACGACGTACGTCTTCCGCAGGGCGGAAGTGGCGCGCCACGTCGAGCATCGCTCCACGCCAGGCGTAGGCGGGAGAGCCCTCCCAGCGCCCTGCCGGGATCGTCGCGGGGAGAGCGGGGTCGTGGTCCGGGTCGCGGAGCTGACGGAGCGTGGTCGCGCCGCGGAAGACCCCCTCCGGCGTCGCCCCCGCGATCTCGATCCCCGAGGCCGTCGCGGTCACGCGGAAGGCCTCGGGGCCATGGCGCCCTGCCGCGGATGCCGCGGCGCCCAGCTCCGAATCGATCACGAGGCGGATGGCGGGCAGCGTGTCGTCTGCTCCCCCGCCGCCGAGTCGTGCGACGGCCGCGGCCAGCTCCGGCGCCGCCTCGATCGGCGTCGACGGGGTCCATCGGAAGCCCGGAGCCAGGGAGTCGATCTCTGCGACGACGTGCGGCACCGTCGCGCGCGGAGCCGAGGGGGGCATCCGCAGCGCGCGGCCGGCGACCGCACCGGCGGGGTCGCCGTCGATGACGACCGGCACACCGCCGACGAGAACCTCGCGCACACCCTGCGGCGCACCGTGCGGGTCGTCGAACGTGGCTCCGGCCGCGATCGTCTCCGGGTCGAACAGCACCAGGTCGGCGGTGGCGCCCTCGCGGAGCACACCGCGCGGCGCGTCACCGCGGTCGAGGCCCAGGCGGGCGGCCGGGTTGCCGGAGAGATGGCGGACGGCCTCCTCGAGGCTCAGCACCCCCAGGTCCCTGACGTAGTGACCGAGGTAGCGAGGGAATGTGCCGCGGCCGCGCGGGTGCGGCCGGGCACCGATGAGGATGCCGTCGCTGCCTCCGGAGTGCCGCGGGTGCCGCATGATGGCGCGGACGTTGTCCTCGTCGCCGATGTGCATGAGCACGCCGGTGGCGCCCGCATCGGCGAGGATCGTGTCGATCACGACGTCCACGGCGCGCTGCCCGGTCTCCGCCGCGATGGCGGCGATCGTGCGGCCGACGAGGCCGGCCAGAGCGGGGGTGCCCGTCCCCGAGATCTGGATCACCGACCAGTCCGCCACCTCGCCGTGGAACCCGTCGCAGCCGATCTCCTCCAGCTCGACGCGGACGGCCTCGCGCCCCTCCGCATCCAGGCCGGCCAGGACGCCCAGCAGGTCGCCGGTCGCCGCCAGCCTGCTCGGCAGGAGCGCCGCGAGAGTGGTCGCCCCCGGGAGGTACGGGTAGGTGTCCAGCGTCACGTCGACGCCGTCGGCCGTCGCCTCGTCGACGAGCGCCAGCAGCTCCGCGGCACGCCCGCGGTTCGGCGCGAAGTTCATGGTCGCGTGCGTGAGATGGACGGGACACCCGGTACGGCGGCCGATCTCGATCGCCTCGCGATACGCATCCAGCGCCGCCCGTCCGTAGCTGCGGGTGTGCGGCGCCCAGTAGCCGCCGCGCTCCGCGACCACTCGGCAGAGCGCCTCCAGCTCGGCGACGTCGGCGTACATCCCCGGGGTGTAGGTCAGGCCGCTCGACATGCCGAAGGCCCCGGCATCCAGGGCCTGGCCGAGGAGGTCGGCCATCGCCACGATCTCGGCGGGAGTCGCCCGACGGTCATCGTGCCCGACCACCATCATCCGGAGGTTGCCCTGCGGCACCAGCACCGCGGCGTTGGCCACCGCGGCGACGTCGATCGCCTCCAGGAAATCGTCCATAGACCGCCACGGGACCTCCGCCGGCCGCCCGTTCCAGCCCGCGATCTGGGCGGGGATGACGGCGGCGGTCGCCTCGTCCAGCGGCGCGTAGCCCAGGCCGTCCTGGCCGAGCACCTCCGTCGTGACCCCCTGACGGATCTTGGCGTCGTGCGCGGCGCCCTGGAGCACCGCGAGGTCGCTGTGCGCGTGCATGTCGATGAAACCGGGCGCCAGGACGAGGCCGGACGCGTCGACCTCGACCGCGTCGTCCGGCAGCTCGATCCGGTCGGCCTCGCCCTCGCGGATGACGGCGACGACCCTGGCCCCCTCCACCGCGACGTCCGCGACGAAGCGCGGGGCGCCGGTGCCGTCGACGACGGTCGCCCGCCGGTAGACGCGTACGAGGCCCGCCGCCGCCTTCTCCGCGCTCAGAAGCATGTCGCCACCGCCCCGATCACCCGCGGGTCCGCGGCGTCGGGGTCGTCGATCACGGCGACGACGCGCCACTTGTCGAACGCGGTGCACGGGTGCGAGAGGCCGAGGCGTACGACCTCGCCGACCGCGACGGTCGCCCCGTCGGCGGGTCGGAGGAAGGCGTGCTGGTCGTTCAGGGCCGTCACGGTGCCGGCGACCGACTGCGGCACCGGGAGGTCGATGTCGAACGGCACGTCCCGCCGCCCGGCGTCGAGCAGGGCGAGGCCGGGTTCGGGCTGCGAGACCACCCGCGACCACGCGTGCATCGCGGAGCGCAGCGGGGCGGTGTCCGTGAGCGGACCGAACGGCGACATGCGGGAGTAGAAGCCGTCGTCGTGGATCTGGAAGGCACCGGAGCGCAGCACGACCTCGGCGTCCGCTCCCGCGGCGCCGAGGACCGCGGCGGCACGATCGGGGAAGGAGCTGCCGCCCGCGCTGAGCACGGGGCGGACACCGTCGGGGTACTCCAGTCGGCGATGAAGCTCGACGAGGGTGGCCAGGAAGCCGTCCACCGCGGCGACTGACGCCGCGGAGCGATCGGGGCCGAAGGGGCCTTCGTAGCCCGTCACTCCGGCGAGGCGGAGACCGGGGGCGGCCATGATCGCCGCGGCGATGTGCTCGCCCTCCGCCACGGTCCGCGCACCCGTGCGCCCCTGCGCACCGCCGAGCTCCACGAGCACGTCCAGCGGACGCGGGGCGTCCGCGAGGGCGTCGGCGAGGATCGCCACGCCGGCGAGGGAGTCCGCCCCGCACAGGATCCGCAGGCCTTCGTCGGCCGCGAGCAGCGCCCCGAGCTCACGGGCCGCAGCGCCGTCGGTCACCCCGTTGGCGATGAGCACCGTCGGGACACCGGCGTCGACGGCGACGCGGGCCTGCCACGGCGTCGCCACGGAGATCCCCCAGGCCCCGGCGTCCAGCAAGCGCTGCCACAGCGCGGGCGCCATGGTGGTCTTGCCGTGCGGGGCGAGGCGGACGCCCTCGCGCGCGGCCCAGCCGAACACCGTGTCCTCGTTGTGCGCGATCGCGTCGGCATGCACCGTGAGCACCGGCGTGCCGAGGTCCGAGAGGCGCAGCCCCGCACCAGCCACCTCCGACAGACGCAGGCCCGCGGCGTGCGCCGGGAACCCCTTCGCCCAGGCGCCGAGGACGGGATCCGGAATTTGTAGAGGCATCTAACAAGGCTACTAGGCTGGCGGCATGACCGCGAAGACACGAGTTTCCACCGACGCCGCCCCCGCTCCCGCGCACACGTTCTCCCAGGGCGTCCGCAAGGGCCCGATCGTCCAGGTCTCCGGCCAGGGCCCCGTCGACCCGCAGACCAACGAGTACCTGTACCCGGGCGACGTCGCGGCGCAGACCACCCGCACGCTCGAGAACGTCAAGGCCATCGTGGAGGCCTCCGGCGCCACGTTCGACGATGTCGTGATGCTGCGCGTGTACCTCACCACGCGCGAGGACTTCCCGATCATGAACGAGGCCTACGGCGCGTTCGTCGAGGCCCACACGACCAGCGGCGTGCTGCCCTCGCGCACCACCGTCTTCACCGGTCTTCCCCGCGAGGAGATGCTCGTCGAGATCGACGGGCTCGCCGTCATCGACTGACCCCCGACACCCCTGGCGAACGGGGAGGCACCTTATCAGGACCGTTGCCTCCCCGTTACCAGCCATCCCGTACCATGGACGACAGGACACGTCGAGACTGCGGGGGGTGTAGTTCGTGACCGATCTGATTTCCACGCCGGGCACTGCGACGGGGGCACAGCCCGACGATGCGACACCGACGAGTGTCCTGACGCCGGAGGCGGCGACCGACACGGCCCCGCCGCAGACCGGCGAGCAGCCCCTGGCCTGGGCTCCCGTCGAGCCGGCCCCGAAGAAACGCCGCCTCGGCCTGTGGATCGGTCTCGGCCTCGGCGTGGTCGCGCTCGGCGCCGGCGCCGCCTCGATGATCCTCATCGCCCCCGGCACCACCGTCGCGGGCATCCCGGTGGGCTGGATGACTCCCGGTGCCGCCGCCGAGACGATCAGCTCGCACCTCGCCCAGACCGAGGTCACCCTCACGGGCGACGGCGACGACGCCGTGCTCACCGGCGCCGACCTGGGGGCGACCGCCGACGCCACGGCCCTCGCCGATGCCGCGTTCTCGGCGCATCCGATGTGGAATCTCGGCGCCTGGATGGGCGACCCCGTGCCCGCGGACATCGTCCTCGACCAGGAGACCGCATCCGCCGCGCTCCGGGCGGCCGTCCCCGGGAGCTTCGTCGACCCGGTCGACGCCGCCGTGGTCTTCGACGCCGCGAAGGGCACCTACACCGTCACTCCGTCCGTTCCCGGCACCGGTGTCGACGTGGCCGATCTGAACGCTGCTTTCGTCGAGGCTGTCGGCGACGGACGCACGACCTTCGAGTACCCGGGCGACCCTGTCGAAGCCCTGCCCGCCGTGTCCGACGACGACGCGACGGCGACCGCCACCACCCTCAACACCATGCTGTCCACCATCGGCTTCTACGTCGGCAAGGAGCGCACCGTCCCGGTCTCCCCCGCGGTCGCCGCGTCCTGGCTGACCGTGGTCGACGAAGACGGCCAGCTCCGCATCGAGGCGGATCCGGCGGCGATCCAGACCACCGTCGACACGCTGCCCGCCGCCGTGGACCGCGCGCCCGTGAACGCGACCAACATCGTCGACTCCGCGGGGAATGTGCTGCGCGCCGAGAAGGAGGGCGCCACCGGACGCGCCCTGGGAGACACCGACGGCATCGCCGACGACTTCGCGACGCAGCTCGCCGCGGGCGACGGCACCTTCGCGCTCTCCGTGACCGAGACGCCGTTCGAGACGACGAACCTGTTCCGCCGTGCGGAGATCAACCTCAGCACGCAGCGCGCCTACCTCTTCGAGAACGACAAGGTCGTGCAGTCCTGGGCGGTCTCGACGGGCCTGCCCGGTACGCCGACGCCGACCGGCAACTTCAAGGTCTTCGCGCACACGTCGATGCAGGACATGGGCTGCTACGAAGGTGCGCCGTACTGCACCGAGGACGTGCCCTGGATCACGTGGTTCGCCCCGAACATCGGCTTCCACGGCACCTACTGGCACAACAACTTCGGCAACCGGATGAGCCACGGCTGCGTGAACCTGCCGATCGACCTCGCCAAGTACGTCTACGACTGGTCCCCCGTGGGCCTCGAGGTCTCCGTCTACAACTGACCCGGTTCGCGTGCCGAGCACAGCTTCGGAGACGCGGAACGACACGCCGTCGAGGCGTCCCCTCTCCCAGGGTGTCGCGGTCGCGCTCCGCAGTCGTGCTCGGGCCTGGCGGAGGGCGGACAGCGAGAAGGGGGCGGATGCCGCAGCATCCGCCCCCTTCCGTCGTCTCAGCGCAGGGCGTCGACGATCTCGTTGAGCGTCGTGGACGGGCGCATGACCGCCGCTACGAGCTTCTCGTCCGGGCGGTAGTACCCGCCGATCTCCACCGGCTTGCCCTGCACCGCGTTGAGCTCGGAGACGATGGCCTCCTCGTTCGCTGCGAGCTTCTCGGCGACCGGGGCGAAGGCCGCGGCGAGCTCCGGATCCTTCGTCTGCTTCGCCAGCTCCTGCGCCCAGTACAGCCCCAGGTAGAAGTGGCTGCCGCGGTTGTCGATCGTGCCGAGCGCGCGGCCCGGCGAGCGGTCCTCCTCGAGGAAGGTACCGGTCGCGGCGTCCAGCGTCTCGGCGAGCACGCGGGCCTTCTCGTTGCCCGTGCGGTCGGCGAAGTGCTCGAGCGAGGCGGCCAGCGCGAAGAACTCGCCCAGCGAGTCCCAGCGCAGGTAGTTCTGCTCGACCAGCTGCTGCACGTGCTTCGGAGCGGAGCCACCGGCACCCGTCTCGAACAGTCCGCCGCCGGCGAGCAGCGGCACGATCGAGAGCATCTTGGCGCTCGTGCCGACCTCGAGGATCGGGAACAGGTCGGTGAGGTAGTCGCGCAGCACGTTGCCCGTCACCGAGATGGTGTCGAGACCGTGACGCATGCGCGCCAGCGTGTACCGCGTCGCCTCCTCCGGCGCGAGGATCGTGATCGTCAGGCCCTTGGTGTCGAGCGTGGCGAGGCCCTGGTGCACCTTCGCGATGATCTGGGCATCGTGCGAGCGGTTCGCGTCGAGCCAGAACACCGCGGGCACGCCGGTCGCACGGGCACGGCCGACGGCGAGCTTGACCCAGTCCATGACGGGGATGTGCTTGGTCTGCGTCGCGCGCCAGATGTCGCCCTTGCCGACCTCGTGCTCGATGAGGACGGTGCCCTCGCTGTCGAGCACCTGGACGATGCCGTCCGCCGTGATCTCGAACGTCTTGTCGTGGCTGCCGTATTCCTCGGCCGCCTGCGCCATGAGACCCACGTTCGGCACGGTGCCGATGGTGGCCGGATCGAGCGGGCCGTTCGCGATCACATCGTCGATCACCGCCTGGTAGACGCTCGCGTAGGACGAGTCGGGGATGACCGCGATCGTGTCGGCCTCCTCGCCGTCCTTGCCCCAGAGCTTGCCGCCGTTGCGGACGAGCGCCGGCATGGACGCGTCGACGATGACATCGCTCGGCACGTGGAGGTTGGTGATCCCCTTGTCGGAGTTCACGTACGACAGACGCGGCCCCTCGGCGATGGCCTTGTCGAACGCCGCAGCGATCTCCTCGCCGCCGGTGACGTTCGCCAGGCCCGCGAGGATGGAGCCGAGGCCGTCGTTCGCGCTCAGTCCGGCCTCGGCGAGCTGCGTGCCGTACTGGTCGAAGACATCCTTGAAGAACGCCTTCACCACGTGGCCGAAGATGATCGGGTCGCTGACCTTCATCATCGTCGCCTTGAGGTGCACCGAGTAGAGCACGTCGTCGGCCTTGGCCTCCGCGAGGGTGTCCGCGAGGAAGGCGTCCAGCTCCTTCGCGGAGAGGAACGTCGCGTCGATGATCTCGCGCGGGAGGACCTTGAGTCCTTCCTTGAGGACCGTGACGGTGCCATCCTTCGCCGTGTGGCGGAAGGACAGGACGTCGTCGTGAGCGGCGACCCACGAGCGCTCGTTGTGCTTGAAGTCGTCGTGGCCGAGGGTCGCGACGCGGGTCTTCGAGCCCTCGGCGAACGGCTTATTGCGGTGCGGGTGCTTCTTGGCGTAGTTCTTCACCGCGAGCGGCGCGCGGCGGTCGCTGTTGCCCTCGCGCAGCACCGGGTTCACTGCGGAGCCCTTGATGCGGTCGTAGCGGGCGCGGACGTCCTTCTCCTCCAGCGACGAGGGCTCGTCCGGGAAGTCGGGGACGTCGTAGCCCTGCTGCTGCAGTTCCGCGATGGCGGCCTTGAGCTGCGGGATCGACGCGGAGATGTTCGGCAGCTTGATGATGTTCGCCTCGGGGAGCGTGGCGAGGCCGCCGAGTTCGGCCAGCGCGTCGCCGACCTGCTGCTCCGGGGTGAGCTTCTGGGGGAAGGCGGCGAGGATGCGGCCGGCCAGAGAGATGTCCCGCGTCTCGAATTCGATGCCCGCCTGGCCCGTGTAGGCCTGGATGATCGGCAGGAACGAGGCGGTGGCCAGTGCCGGTGCCTCGTCGGTGTAGGTGTAGATGATGGCGTCGTCGGTCACCGGGAGGTTCTCCGTTCACGAGGGCTATTTGTCTCGATACCAAGATACCTGAGCGGCCCTCGCCCCGAAGCGGCGCTCCCGGCGACGGGGTCCGGCACGTGACCGGTCCGTGAAAAGTCCGCCCGAGTGATGAATGCGGTGAGCGGAGGGGCTAGCCTGGGGGCATGTCCGAACTGCGCATGGTCGAACTCTCCGCCGCGACGATCGTCGCCGTGAACAACCTGTCGCTCAAGCCCGGACAGGAGCAGTTCCTCGCGCCCGTCTCGTACGGCATCGCGGCCACCGTCATCAACCCGCAGACCTCCTGGCAGCGGGTGATCCTGGACCGCAACGAGGTCGTGGGCTTCGTCAGCGCCAACTTCGACGACGAGGCCCCGGAGGAGCACTTCCGCTCCGTGCTGTGGCGCATCAACGTCGACGCGGACGACCAGGGTCGCGGCATCGGCCGCTTCGCCGTCGAGAACCTCATCGACGAAGCGCGCACCCGCGGCGTCGACCACGTCAACGTGATCTACGAAGCGGGCGAGGACGGCCCGGAGGCCTTCTTCCGTCGCGTCGGCTTCACCCCCGTCGGGGAGACGGCCTACGGCGAGGTCATCGCCGAGATCCGCGTCCCCTCCTGAGACCGGCGGCGGGGTCTCGAATCCCCTCCCCCATCGAGACTCCGTCGCCCTCGGATCCCGCCGGACGGCCCGACCTCGATCCTCCTCAGCGCTGACCGTTGCCGTCCGGAGGCGTGCCCTTGCCCCGGCGACTGTTCCACGCGGCGAGCGCTGAGGCGGCAGCACCTGCCGCGCGGTCGATGGCCTCCGCGGAGCGGTGCAGCATGTCCTGCGCGGCGTCCTGCCAGGCCGCGGTCGGAGGTGCCTCGCCCGTCTGGACCTTCGCCGCGTGCTCGGCGGCCTCGAACGCCCGCTCCAGCTCCGCGACAGCGTCGCGGTACGCCGCGTACTCGGCGGCGGTCACCCGGCCCGTCGTCTGCCGACGCGCCTCGACCGCGGCACCGGCGGCCCGCAGGTAGGCGGCCGTCTCCGGACGCTTCACGTCCGTCATCTCGGGATAGGTGATCTGCAACGCGGGGTCTGTCTCATACCGCATCCACCGCGCCGTCACCGCGTCGTGCTCCGCATACAGGCGCTCCAGCGGCCGCGGCGCGGAGCCGGCGGGGATCGCGGCGCGAGCGGCGTTCACCCTGACCCGCCGGGCGCGGACGTCGGCCGCCGCGGCCCTGGCGTCGCGCTCACGCTCCTTGAGCATGCGTCGGGCGCCGGACACCTGCTCCGCGCTCGCCCGCTGCGCGGCCCGCTCGGCGGAGACCCGGGCGAGGTCGGCCCGTGCCACCTTCAGCGCCGTCCGTCGCACCACCGCGCGCTGCTGGGCCTCGCGGAGGTCGTGCCGGGCCGCGTCGTACTCCAGCCGGCGGCCGCTGCGGGTGTTGCGCCGACGGACGCCGATCGCGCCCGCGGTCACCCCGGCGGCGGCGGTCGGCGCGAGCCACCACCACTCCGCGACGAGGAGGAAGGGGTCCATCCCTCGATGCTACCGATCCCGGCGCACCCGCGCCCGGACGAGGAAGCCCCGGCATCCGTACGGATGCCGGGGCCACTGTCGCGGCAGGACGTCAGACGAGCGTCTCCTGCCAGGCCGCGTGCAGCTGGGCGAACTTCCCGGTGCCGCCGATGAGGGCGGCGGGGGTGTCGTCCTCGATGATCCGGCCGTGCTCCATCACGAGCACACGGTCAGCGATCGCCACCGTCGACAGCCGGTGCGCGATGATGATCGCCGTCCGGTCGGCCAGCAGCGTCTGCAGCGCGTCCTGGATCAGCCGCTCGGACGGGATGTCCAGCGAGGCCGTCGCCTCGTCGAGGATCAGCACCGCCGGGTCGGCGAGGAAGGCGCGGGCGAACGAGATGAGCTGTCGCTGCCCTGCCGAGACACGACCACCGCGCTTGTTCACGTCGGTGTCGTACCCGTCCGGCAGCGCCGAGATGAACGCGTCGGCGCCCACCGCCCGCGCCGCCTCGCGGATCTCGTCCAGAGTCGCATCCGGGCGCCCGAGCGCGATGTTGTCGGCGACGGTCCCGCTGAACAGGTACGCCTCCTGGGTGACCATGACGATCGCGCGGCGGAGGTCCTTCGGGTGCAGCGACCGCAGATCGACGCCGTCGAGGGTCACCGTCCCCGCGGACGGGTCGTAGAACCGGGAGATGAGCTTGGCCAGCGTGGACTTGCCCGCCCCCGTCGTCCCCACCAGCGCGATCGTCTGCCCGGCGGGGATGTCGAGCGAGAAGTTCGGCAGGATCGTCTTGTCCTCGTTGTACGCGAACGTGACCTCGTCGAAGCGGATGTGCCCCCGGGACTCCCAGAGGTCCACCGGCTTCTCGGGGTCCGGCACCGTCGGCACCTCCTCCAGGACGCCCGACACCTTCTCCAGCGCCGCGGTGGCGGACTGGTAGGAGTTGAGGAACATCGCGATCTCCTGCATCGGAGCGAAGAAGTTGCGCACGTAGAGCACGGCGGACAGCAGCACGCCGACCGTCAGGGCCCCCTCCGAGACCCGGATGCCGCCCCACAGCACGACCACGCCCAGGACGAGCGCCGCGACGCCCATGAGCCCCGGCTCGAACGTGCCGAACAGCAGCATCGAGCGGCGGTTCACGTCCCGGTACTCGCCGGCCACGCCCTGGAAGGCCTCGTCGTTGCGCGGCTCCTTCCGGAAGGCCTTGACCGCGCGGATGCCCGTCATGGTCTCCACGAACTGCACGATCACCTTCGCGCTGATCACCCGGGACTCGCGGTACACGAGCTGGGAGCGCGAGTAGAACCAGCGCATGAGGAAGAACAGCGGCACGCCGCCGATCGCGAGGATCAGGCCGGACTGCCAGTCCCACACGCACAGGGCGATGAACGTGAAGACACCGAAGAGCACGCCGGAGACGAGCTCGTTCAGGCCGCCGTCGAGGAGTTCCTTGATGGAGTCCAGGTCGCTCGTCTGGCGCGAGATGATCCGCCCGGACGTGTACGACTCGTGGAACTCCAGGCTCAGGCGCTGGGTGTGCAGGAAGATGCGCTTGCGCAGGTCCAGCAGGACGGCCTGGGTCAGCTTGGCCGCGATGATGACGTACCAGGCGATGAGCACGGCGGCCAGAGCGCCGGCGAGAAGATAGATCCCGCCGACGACGAAGGTGGGCATCCAGTCGGCATCGTCGAGCACCGCCGGCAGCGCGCGGTCGAGGCCGATGCTGATGAGGATCGGCCCGGCCACCTGCAGCGCCGTCGAGATGACGAGCACCGTGGCGGCGAGCACGATCTGCGGCTTGAGCGGGCGCACGAGCGAGCCGAGCAGCCGCAGCGAGCGACGGCGGATCGCCCTGCTCTCCTCCGTGGTGAGGCGGGAGCGGTCCTCGTCCTGGGTTCCGGTGAGGGAGCTCATCGCTGCACCTCCTCTCCTGCGAATCGGGAGGCGCTTCCCGGCGCCTCATCGTCGGCCTCCTGGCGGATGCCGTCCTGCACGGTGTCGTGGATCTCCGACTGCTCGTCGCGGATGATCGGGATAGCGCCGGTGCGAGCCGCCTCCTCGGCCTCCAAGCTGGAGATGACATGCCGGTAGTGCCGGCTCGTCTTCAGCAGCTCGGTGTGCGTGCCGACCGCGGTGATCCGGCCGTCCTCCAGCAGCGCCACGCGATCGGCGAGGGCCACGGTGGACGGACGGTGTGCGACGATCATCGCCGTGGTGTCGGCGAGCACGTGCCGCAGCGCCTCCTCGACGAGGGCCTCGGTGTCGACGTCCAGCGCCGACAGCGGGTCGTCCAGGACGAGCACCCGCGGCGTGGCGGCCACCGCTCGGGCGAGGGCGAGCCGCTGGCGCTGTCCGCCGGACAGGCTCAGTCCCTCTTCGCCGATGACCGTCTCGACGCCCTCGGGGAGCGTGTCGACGAAGGCGGCCTGCGCGACGTCGAGCGCCTCGCGCAGGACGCGCTCGGCTTCGGGGCTGTGCACGTCGAGGTCGGCGCGCCCGAGCAGGACGTTCTCGCGGACCGAGGCGGAGAAGAGCGTCGCGTCCTCGAACGCCATCGCGATGTGCTCGCGCAGCTCGGCGAGGGTGAGGTCGCGCACGTCGACGCCGTCAAGCGTGACCCGCCCTCCCGTCACGTCGTAGAGCCGCGTCGGCAGGGTCGTCAAGGTGGTCTTGCCGCTGCCGGTGAGCCCGACCAGCGCCATGGTCTCACCCGGTCGGAGGACGAGGTCGATGCCGTCGAGCAGGTCCCGCTCGTCGGGGGCCGCGTCCTGGTAGCGGAAGTGCGCGTTCTCGAATGCGAGCTCGCCGCGCGGGTTCTCGATGTGCACGGGGTTCGCGGGGTCGGTGATGGTGTTCGTCTCCGAGAAGATGTCGAACACGCGGTCCGTCGCCGTGCGCGCGTCCAGCATGAACGAGAAGAGGAAGCCGATCGACTCGATCGGCCAGCGCAGCACGACGGCCATCGCGAAGAAGGCGAAGAGCTCCGCCGAGGTGATCGCGTCCTGCGAGATGAGCCAGATGCCGGACATCAGGCTCAGGCCGAAGGCGATCTGCGGCATGAGGTCGAGCCAGAACCAGATCGAGGCGATGGCTCGGGCCTTGCTCATCTCGGTCTCGCGCAGCGTCTCGGCCTGACGGCTGAAGCGGCGGAGGGCGTGCGTGCCCCGTCCGAACGCCTTGAGCACCCGGATGCCGTGCACGCTCTCCTCGACGCTCGTGGCGAGGTCGCCGGCCTGGTCCTGGCTGCGCCGCGTGAGGGCGCCGTAGCGCTTCTCGAACAGGTAGCCGCGGATCCACAGCGGGATCGCCGTCACCAGGAAGATCGTGCCCAGCAGCCAGTGCCAGCGGAACAGCAGGACGGAGCCGATGAGGATCGTCAGCACGTTCACGACGAGAAGCACGAGGCCGAAGGCGAGCCACCGGCGGATGAGGCCGATGTCCTGCATCATGCGGCTGAGCAGCTGGCCGGACTGCCACCTGTCGTGGAAGGCGACCGGGAGGGTCTGCAGTCGCGAGTAGAGCTCGGTGCGCATGCGGTACTCGACCTGCGTGGCCGGGAACAGCACGAACTGCCGGCGGAGCCAGACCATGAGCGCCTCGCCGAGGCCGAGGGCGAACACGGCGAGCGCGCCCCAGACGATCGCGTCGAGCGCTCCGGACTGCACCGGCCCGCCGATGATCTGTTCGAGCACGATGGGGATCATCAGCGCGATGAGCGCGGCCGCGAGCGCGCTGGCGGCACCGCCGGCGAGACGCCAGATGACCGGCTTCACGAAAGGCTTGAGCCGCCACAGCGCGGCGGGCGTGGAGAGGGAGGACGAGGGGGACGGTTTCTGCGCGGAAGACGTGGAAGACATGTCTCTCAGAGGAGTCGAGGATGAGAAGAGTGAAAGGACGGATGCGAGAGCGGGCTCACGGAGCCCGGCATCCGGTGCAGAAGAGGGCGGGGGCTCTAGAAGAGCGGGCGCGCCGGGGTCGAGCCGAGGGTGGCGATCCGCGCGGTGGCGATCGTGGTCATGGTGTCCTCCTCAGGGCTCGGCGAGGTCGTCCGGTTGGCGCGACAGCCCATCAGCCTATTCCTGTGAACCAGCTGAGCGCAAGAGGAATTCCCGAGACGACGAGGAGCCCGCTCTCCGGGGAGCGGGCTCTTCGAACCGAGAGGTCAGCGGGCGGCGCGTTCGCGCGCCAGGAGCCTCTCCTTCACGGGCAGGCCCCAGGCGAAGCCGCCGAGAGAGCCGTCCGTGCGGAGCACCCGGTGACAGGGCACGAACAGGGCCGGGGCGTTGCGGGCGCAGATCGACGCGGCGGCCCGCACCGCACGCGGATTGCCGAGCCGGGCCGCGAAGCCCGTGTACGTCAGCGGTTCCCCCGGGGCGATGCCGCGGAGCGCCGCCCATCCGGCGAGCTGCAGGGCGGTGCCGGTCTGCGCGACCGGGACCGCGTCGATCGCCGTGACGTCGCCGGCATAGTACGCGCGGACGGCGCCCGCCGCGTCCGTCTCGGCCTCCCGCACGGCGTCGGGACGGCTTCGGGACGGCAGGCGTCCGAGGATCGCCTCGACGTCGTCGGTCCACCCGGACACGAGCACCCGCTGGCGCTCGTCGGCGAGGATCGTGAAAGGACCGTCGGCGGTGTCGAGGGTCTGGATGAGTGCGGTCATGAGGTCTCCTCGGTGTCGGATTCGTGGCCGCGGGCGGGCCGGGTGGCGGTCTTGCTCCGCGGTCCGGCGGGACGGATCGGGGCGGCACGCCACAGGTGCGCGCTGAGGTAGCTCCGCCACGGCGCGGTGCGCTCCGCCCAGGCGGTGAGGGTCTTCGGTTCGGCCGGGAGACCGGCAGCCGCGGCACCGGCGCGGAGGGCGACGTCACCGGGCAGCAGCACGTCCGGATCGCCGAGCACCCGCATCCGCACGTAGTCGGCGGTCCAGGGACCGATGCCGGGCATCGCCAGCAGGGCCGCGCGCTGCGTGGGGCCGTCGTCGCCGACCGTGAGGGTCAGGCTCCCGTCCGCGAGGGCGGCGGCGGCTCCGGTGACGGCGCGGATGCGGGCGGCGGGCCCCCGCAGCACCTCGGCGCCGTGGGCCGCGATGGCCGACATCGTCGGGAACAGCAGCCCCTCGGGGGTCCGCTCCCCCAGCGCGTCGGTGAGGGCGGTGAGCGCGGTGCGGGCGGCGACGACCGTGATCTGCTGCCCGATCATCGCGCGGATGAGCATCTCGTGCGGATCGGCCGCTCCGGGCACGCGGATACCGGGGGTGCGCGCGATGAGGGGAGCGAGAGGCGGGTGCGCCGCCAGGGCCTCGTCGATCGCCAGGGGGTCGGCGTCGAGGTCGAAGATCCGACGCGCGGTCGCCACCAGCGGCGCGAGGTCGCCGAGCTGCGCGACCCGAGCCCGGAGGTGCAGCCGCTCCGTCTCCTCCTGACGCACCTCGAACCACGCAGGGCCTCCGGGCATCCGGAGGTGTCGGGAGAACGCCGTGGCCGTGGCCTCCTCGACCCCGGTCACCGCCCGCGCCGCCATCCACGCGAAGACGCCGGCCGCATCCAGGGGACCCCGGTACGGCAGGACCAGGTCGATCGTTCCCGGCACGGACGCGGACGGCGTGCGGCGGCGGGCGCGCAGCTCTCCGGGCGTGAGGCCGAACACCTCGCGGATCGTGTCGTTGCACTGGCGGATGCTGTGGAAGCCGGCGGCGAAGGCGACGTCGGCGATGGGCATGTCCGTCCCCACGAGCAGCATGCGGGCGGTGTGGGCGCGATGCGCTCTCGCCAGTGCCAGAGGTCCGGCGCCGAGCTGGGTCGTCAGCAGCCGCGTGAGGTGACGGCTCGAGTAGCCGAGGCGCGCGGCGAGCCCTGGCACGCCCTCGCGCTCGACCACGCCGGACGCGATCAGCCGCATGGCGCGAGCGGCGGTGTCTCCGCGGACGTCCCACGCGGGCGACCCGGGGGCGGCCTCCGGCAGGCAGCGTTTGCATGCGCGGTAGCCCGCCTCGTGCGCCGCGGCACTGGTCGGATAGAAGGTCACGTTCTGCGGCTTGGGGGTGCGGGCGGGGCAGCTCGGACGGCAGTAGATCCCGGTCGAGCGCACGGCGGTGACGAACTGGCCGTCGAAGCGGGTGTCCCGGGCGCTGATGGCTCGGTAACGCTCGTCGAACGCGGTCACGGGGAGGCTCATGTCCTCCACTCTCTCACCCCCGCAGGGCTACGGCTGGCGGAAATCGGACATCGCGGTTTCTTCCCCGAAACCCCGCCGACGCGCCGAGACCCCGGGGTGCAGACGTGCGCACACCGGGGTCTCGACGGAAGACCGGGGTCTCGGTCAGTGGAAGAAGTGACGCTCCCCCGTGAAGAACATCGTGACGCCGGCCTTGCGCGCGGCATCCACGACCTCCTCGTCACGAACGGACCCACCGGGCTGCACGATCGCCGTGACACCCGCGTCGATGAGCACCTGGGCACCGTCCGCGAAGGGGAAGAACGCATCGGACGACGCGACCGATCCGGCGGCACGATCCCCTGCCCGCTCCACCGCGAGGCGGCACGAGTCGACCCGGTTGACCTGGCCCATGCCGACGCCGACCGTCGCATTGTCCTTCGCCAGGACGATCGCGTTCGACTTCACCGCCCGGCAGGCCTTCCACGCGAAGATCAGGTTCTCCATCTCCTCGTCACTCGGACGCTCACCCGACACGAGCTCCCAGTTCTTCGCGACCGAGACGATGTCGTCCGGGAAGCGGTCCGCGTCCTGGAGCAGGAGACCGCCGGACACGAGCCGCACGTCCATGCGCTCCTGCTGCCAGTCCTCGGGGAGCTGCAGCAGGCGCAGGTTCTTCTTCGCCTTGAAGACCTCGAGGGCCGCGGGCTCGAACGACGGCGCCACGATGACCTCGGTGAAGATGTCCTTCAGGTTCTCGGCCATCTTCAGCGTCACGGTGCCGTTCGCGGCGATCACGCCGCCGTACGCCGACACGGGGTCGCACTCGTGCGCACGGAGGTGCGCGCTGGCGATCGGGTCGAGGGCGTTCGGGGCGGTGGTGGCGATCCCGCAGGGGTTCGCGTGCTTGATGATGGCGACGGCGGGCTTGACCATGTCGTAGGCGGCGCGCAGGGCGGCGTCGGCGTCGACGTAGTTGTTGTACGACATCTCCTTGCCCTTCAGCTGCGTGGCCTGGGCGATGCCGTGGCCCCCGGCGCGGGTGTAGATGGCGCCGCGCTGGTGGGAGTTCTCGCCGTAGCGGAGCGTCGCGAGCCGCTCGGCCTGGATCGTCAGATGCGCCGGAAGGTCGCCCGGCTCGTTGAGGGTCCCCTCGGCGAACCACTGCGCGACCGCCGTGTCGTAGGCCGCGGTGTGCGCGAAGGCCCGCGCCGCGAGCTCCCGGCGCTGGGCGAGCGAGGTGCCCCCCTGCTCCACGGCCGCGACGATCGCGGGGTAGGACTGCGGCGACACGACGATCGCGACGTTGGCGTGGTTCTTCGCGGCCGCGCGCACCATGGCGGGGCCGCCGATGTCGATCTGCTCCACCACGTCGTCGCCCTCGGCACCGGAGGCCACGGTCTCCACGAACGGATAGAGGTTGACCACGACGAGCTCGAACGGCGCGATGTCGAGGTCGGCGAGCTGACGCTCGTGGTCCTCCAGGCGCAGGTCGGCGAGCAGGCCGCCGTGCACCTTCGGGTGCAGGGTCTTGACGCGGCCGTCGAGCATCTCGGCGACACCCGTGACCGCGGCCACGTCCGTCACCTCGAAGCCGGCGTCGCGGATGGTGGACGCCGTGGAGCCCGTCGAGACGATCTCGACGCCCGCCTCCGCGAGCGCGGCGGCGAGCACGAGCAGGTCGGTCTTGTCGCTGACCGAGACGAGGGCGCGCCGGATCGGCACCGTGTCGCGATCGCGGTAGAGCGTGGGGTCGTGGCGGGGGCCGGCCATGATGGGCTCCTTCGTGCGGGGGCGTCGGGGGTCAGGGGGCGGAAGTCAGGGCGAGGTCGCCGGTCGCGATGCGCCGGACGACATCGATGAGGAGCCGGCGCTCGACCGGCTTGATGCGCTCGTGCAGGGTGTGCTCGGTGTCGTCGGCCCTGATCGGCACGCGCTCCTGGGCGAGGATGGGGCCGGTGTCGACGCCGTCGTCCACGACGATCACGCTGGCGCCGGTCTCGCGGACCCCGGCGGCGAGGGCGTCGCGGACGCCGTGGGCTCCGGGGAACTCCGGGAGGTACGCGGGGTGGGTGTTGATGATCCGGGGCGCGTAGGCGGCGACGAGCGAGGACGGCAGCAGGCGCATGAGCCCGCTGAGCACCACGAGGTCCGGCGTCCAGACGGCGAGCTGACGACCCAGCTCCTCGCCCCACGCCTCGCGGCTCTCGTGCTCGTGCCACGGCACGGTGAAGCTGGGGATGCCGAACTCCTCGGCGTGGGCCAGCCCGTCGGCTTCGCGGTCCGCCCCGACTACGACGACACGCGCCGGGAAATCGGGGTGACGAGCGGCCTCGAGGAGGGCGCGAAGGTTCGAGCCGGCGCCCGAGATGAGTACGGCGACCGTGAGCACGCGCCCAGTCTACCGGCGTGCCGGCGACGCTCCGACCCGGTCCGCAGAGCGCTAGGGACGCCTAGCGACGGTCGTCGTCGGCGGGGTCCTCGGAGCCGAGCGTGGACATCTCCTCGATCCAGCGGTCCGTGCGCTCTTCCGCGAGCTCGTCGCGGTTGCGCGGGGACAGCAGGAGGATCGCCGCGCCGACGAGCACCTCCGCTCCCAGCGACAACGCGAACGGCAGCACCGCCGGTCCCACGACCTCGAGTCGCCCCGGGCCCATCGAGCCGTTCGCGAAGGCGGCGGCGAGCGCGGCCACACCGGCCGAGACCGCGGCGATCCCGACCGCGATCACCGACCGCTGCAGGAGCCCGAGCGGTGTCCCCTCCCAGACGAGGCGCGAGCGCACGGCCCACCCGGCGAACGCCCCGGCGGCCACCGGGATCAGGATGACGATGAGCATCCACATCGAGGTGTTCTCCGGCAGCAGACCGAAGGCGGGGATGCCGGGGACCACGCCGAGCTGCGTCCCCGCGGGCGACACCGCGGTGCCCGCGCCGACAGCGAACCCGGGGCCGGCGAGCCAGGACGCCGCCCACACCACGAGTGTCGGAAGGTAGGCCAGCTGCCCGAGGGTCAGCACGGTCGCCCCGAGGGCATCGACCCGCGCCGCCTGGAACAGCGCGACGACCTCGCCCCCACGGGTCAGGACCGACAGGGCGACGGCCAACGCGGCAGCCCCCAGCACACCGACGAGCGCGAACGCCGCCCCGCGCACGACCGCGGACGGTACCGGCGCCCAGTCCTCCCTGGCGTCCAGAACGTCGTGGATGCGGTCCAGCACGCCGCCGTCGCCGTCCTCCCACGCCACGCGGACGGCACCGCACACGGCGCCCACGAGGTAGACGGCGGGGGGCAGGAGGATCGCGAGAGCCAGCGGGACTCGTGCGGCGCCCAGCGCGGATGTGAGGGCGACGACCGTCGAGATCACGGTGAACACGACCGTCCCCGACAGGGAACCCAGCACCCACGCGCCGGATCGTGCGGCCCGGGCGCCGGAGCGCGCCGCGAAGAGCAGGGTGAGCAGCAGGAACGCCAGCGGCGTGACCGAGACGACGAACCGCGCGGCGTCTGCGGGAATCGCCAGGGTGACGAGCAGGGCGTCCGGGATCGTGATCTCCAGAGGCACACCGTGCCCGAACTCCCACAGCGTTCCGGTGAGCGGCCACAGCGCCCCCCAGTCCGCGGTGACACCGAACGCGAGCGTCCACAGGAGCGTCAACGGCGCCAGCAGCACCGCCAGCCCGACGGCGGCCGCGATGGCGGCGTCGAGGGCGGCGAGGAGCGCGACGAGGAGGCGTTGCATAGCGCCTTCGAGACTACGACGACTTCCGGTCCGGCCCCCGTGGGCGCGCGCGAGGCGGACGACACGGTAGCGTTTCTCCGGAGGTTTCCCGATGACTACTGCCCCACCCGCCCCGGCGTCCACCGAACCCACCGGTACCCTGGACCGCTTCTTCGAGATCAGCAAGCGCGGATCGACGATCGGCACCGAGATCCGTGGAGGCCTCGTGACGTTCGTCACGATGGCCTACATCGTGATCCTGAACCCGATCATCCTCTCCGGAAAGCCGGACGTCGCCGGCGACATGCTCGACTTCAACGCCGTCGGTGCCGCGACGGCCCTGACCGCCGGCGTCATGACGATCCTCTTCGGTGTCGTCACCCGCCTGCCGTTCGGCTTCGCCGCCGGCCTCGGCATCAACGCCTTCGTCGCGTTCTCCGTCGTCGGCCAGGTCACCTGGCCCGAGGCGATGGCGCTCGTGATGATCAACGGTGTCGTGATCGTGCTCCTCGCCGCCACCGGGCTGCGGAAGGCGATCTTCGACGCCGTGCCCTTCCAGCTGAAGATCGCGATCACGGTCGGCATCGGCCTGTTCATCGCCTTCATCGGCTTCGTGAACTCGGGCTTCGTCACGGCGACCGGCGCCTCGTCGCCGCCCGTCGGCCTCGGTGTCAACGGGTCGGTCGCGACCGTGCCGAGCCTGCTGTTCGTGATCACCCTGCTCCTCACGGGCATCCTCGTCGCGCTCCGCATCAAGGGCGGGATGCTCATCGGCCTCATCGGCGGCACCGTGCTCGCGGTCATCGTCGAGGCCATCTGGCACATCGGCGCCCGCGGCGTCGATGATGAGGGCAATGTCGTGAATCCCGGCGGCTGGGGACTCACCGTCCCGGCACTGAACGGCTCCCCCGTCAGCGTCCCCGACCTGAGCCTCATCGGCGCCGTCGACTTCTCGTTCGACCTCGGCAAGGTCAGCCTCGTCGCCCTCGTGATGATCGTCTTCACGCTCCTCTTCACGAACTTCTTCGACGCCATGGGCACCATGACGGGCCTGGCCAAGGAGGCCAACCTGGCCGACGACAACGGCGACTTCCCGCGCATCAAGTCGGCCCTCGTGGTCGAGGGTGTCGGGGCGATCGCCGGTGGTGCGACCTCGTCGTCCTCCAGCACGGTCTTCATCGAGTCCGGCGCGGGTATCGGCGAGGGTGCCAGGACGGGACTCGCGAACGTCGTGACGGGCATCGTCTTCCTCATCGCGATGTTCCTGACCCCGCTGACCTCGATCGTCCCGACGGAGATCGCCGCCGCGGCGCTCATCATCGTGGGTGCCATGATGATGGCCCAGATCCGGCACATCGACTTCGGCGACTTCCGGGTGCTCCTGCCGGTGTTCCTCACGGTCTCGGTCATGCCGCTGACGTACTCGATCGCCAACGGCATCGGGGCGGGCTTCGTGAGCTGGGTGCTCATCCACGCCTTCTCCGGCAAGGCCAAGACCATCAGCCCGCTGCTGTGGGTGGTCGGCGCCGGCTTCCTGATCTTCTTCGCCCGCGGTCCCATCGAGGCCCTCTTCGGCGTCGGGATCTAGCCCCGCTCCGAGTCGCGCACATGGCCCCATTCCGACACGGAATGGGGCCATGTGCGTGATTCGAGGGAGGTGAGGGTATGACGAAGGCCCCGGGGTGGAGCCCGGGGCCTTCAGATCGAGCGTAGCTCAGATCAGAGCGACTCGATGATCTCGCGCATGAGAGCGGCGGTCTCGGACGGCGTCTTGCCGACCTTGACGCCGGCGGCCTCGAGGGCCTCCTTCTTCGCCTGAGCGGTACCGGCGGAACCGGAGACGATCGCACCGGCGTGCCCCATGGTCTTGCCCTCGGGAGCCGTGAAGCCCGCGACGTAGCCGACGACCGGCTTGGTGACGTTCGCCTTGATGTACTCGGCCGCACGCTCCTCGGCGTCGCCGCCGATCTCGCCGATCATGACGATGGCCTTGGTCTCGGGGTCGGCCTCGAACGCGGCGAGCGCGTCGATGTGCGTGGTGCCGATGACCGGGTCGCCGCCGATGCCGATGGCGGTCGAGAAGCCCAGGTCGCGCAGCTCGAACATCATCTGGTAGGTCAGGGTGCCCGACTTCGACACGAGGCCGATCGGGCCCTTGCCGGTGATGTTCGCGGGCGTGATGCCGACGAGCGCCTCACCGGGGGTGATGATGCCGGGGCAGTTCGGCCCGATGATGCGGGTCTTGTTGCCCTTGCTCTGCGCGTAGGCCCAGGCCTCGGCCGAGTCGCCTACGGGGACGCCCTCGGTGATGACGACGAGCAGCGGGATCTCGGCGTCGATGGCCTCGATCATCGCGTCCTTCGTGAAGGCGCCGGGGACGAAGGCGATCGACACGTCGGCGCCGGTCTCCTTCATGGCCTCGGCGACCGAGGCGAAGACGGGGAGCTCGACGGCGTTGCCGTCCTTGTCCGTGTGCGAGACCGTGGTGCCGGCCTTGCGGGCGTTCACGCCGCCGACGACCTGGGTACCGGCCTTGAGCATGAGCGCGGTGTGCTTGGTGCCCTCGCCGCCGGTGATGCCCTGGACGATGACCTTGGAGTCCTTGTTGAGGTAGATCGACATGTTCTGTTCCTTAAATCCTGTCGAAGCGTCAGGCGTTGGCGAGCTCGGCGGCCTTGTCGGCGCCCTCGTCCATCGTCGCGGCCAGGGTCACGAGCGGGTGCGCGTAGTCGGCGAGGATCGCACGACCCTCGTCCACGCGGTTGCCGTCCAGGCGGACGACGAGCGGCTTGGAGGCCGTGTCGCCCAGCGTCTCCAGGGCACCCTTGATGCCGTTGGCGACGGCGTCGCACGCCGTGATGCCGCCGAACACGTTGACGAACACGCTCTTGACCTGCGGGTCACCGAGGATGACGTCGAGACCGGCGGCCATGACCTCGGCCGAGGCGCCGCCGCCGATGTCGAGGAAGTTGGCGGGCTTCACGCCGTTGTGGTTCTCTCCGGCGTAGGCGACCACGTCGAGCGTCGACATGACCAGACCCGCGCCGTTGCCGATGATGCCGACCTCGCCGTCGAGCTTGACGTAGTTGAGGCCCGACGCCTTGGCCTTGGCCTCGAGCGGGTCGGCGGCGTCCTTGTCCTCGAGCGCCTCGTGCTCGGGGTGGCGGATCTCGGAGGCGTTGTCGTCGAGCGTGACCTTGCCGTCGAGCGCGATGATGTCGCCGTCCTCGGTGCGGACGAGCGGGTTGACCTCGACGAGCGTCGCGTCCTCACCCTTGTAGACGTCGTACAGCTTCACGAACACATCGGAGACCTTCTCGACGAGGTCCTCCGGGAAGTTCGCGGCGCGAGCGATCTCGACCGCCTTCTCCTTGTCGATGCCGGTCAGCGGGTTGACCTCGACGCGGGCGAGGGCCTCGGGCTTCTCGACGGCGAGCTGCTCGATCTCCATGCCGCCCTCGACGGAGCACAGGGAGAGGTAGGAGCGGTTGGCGCGGTCGAGCAGCACGGAGAAGTAGAACTCCTCGGCGATGCGGGCACCCTGCGCGACCATGACGCGCTTGACGACGTGGCCCTTGATGTCGAGCCCGAGGATGGCCTTCGCGGCCTCGTACGCCTCATCGGGGGTCTTGGCGACCTTGACGCCGCCGGCCTTGCCGCGGCCTCCGGTCTTGACCTGGGCCTTGACGACCACGACACCGCCGATCTTCTCGGCAGCCGCCTTCACCTCCTCGGGGGTGTCCGCGACGATGCCGGCGAGGACCGGCACTCCGTACTTCTCGAAAACGTCTCGTGCCTGGTACTCGTACAGATCCACTGTGCTTCCTTCACTGGGCTGCGGTCTGGTCTGGTGATTCTCTCGATGTCGAGACATCGACCAGTCCCCCAGCCTACTACCGCAGGCTGAACGCTCCGACGCCCCGACGCCCTCCCCGACCCGCCGACGCCTCCGGTACGATTCTCGGCGTCGGAGCAAGACGGAGGAGACGACGTGAGCGACCTCACCGGCGCCCAGGCGCAGCGCATCATCCGCGACGAGAAGCTCACCGCGACCGCGAACTGGTTCGGCCCTACAGGCCGACCTCAGTCGTCCGCCTGGATCGAGCGCGAAGGCGAGGAGTGGATCGTCTGGGAGGCCGACGAGCGCGGTGAGCGCTTCCATGCGCCGCTCCGCTTCCGCTCCGAAGCCGAGGCCCTGGACCTCTTCATACGGATCGCTCGGCGGTATCGGGCATCGGACTCGCGCGCGAGTCGGCGAACCCCGGATGCCTCGTGACCACAGCCAGGATCAGCATGGACGGTCGCGCGCCCTCACGGAACCGCCGGTCCTGGAACTGCGTCAGCGGTGCGCTCCCGCGGGGACGCTCGGGCGTGAGCCCCACGGCGGTCTAGGATTTCGCCATGGAGGAATCCGCAGAGCTGCGCACCGGGGGCGTCGTCGCCGCCGCGCTCGAACTCTTCAGCGCCCAGGGGTTCGACCAGACGTCCGTGGAGCAGATCGCCAAGGCCGCCGGCGTCTCCCGGTCGACCTTCTTCCGGCAGTTCGGTGGCAAGGAGGACGTTGTCTTCGCCGATCACGAGGTCCTGCTGGAGCAGCTCCGGGAGTTCCTCGACGAGGGGCACGACGATCCGTGGGGCGCGGTCTGCGCGGCATCGGAGTCCGTGTTCACGCACTTCGCGAACGACCCGGAGCTCGCGCGACGGCGGTACCAGATCGTGCGGGAGGTGCCGGTGCTCCGTGAACGCGAGATCATCACCGTGTTCCGCTACGAGCGGCTGTTCGACGAGTACCTGCGCAGCGCCCTGCCGGGAGTGGATCCGCTGGACGCGGTGGGCTTCGCGGCGCTCGTGACGGCGGTGCACAACCACGTGCTGCGACAGCTCCTGCGCGGACGCAAGAAGGTGCCGCTGTCCACCCTCCAGTCCGCGCTCGCGGATGCGCGTCGACGGTACGGCGTCGGCGAGGACACCGCGGCGGGGGCTCCGGACGACATGGTGGTGGCGGTCTTCCCGCGTTCGATGCCCGTCGCCGAGGTCACGCGGAGGCTGCGCTCCGAGCTCGACTGAGCCCGCCGGAGAGGTCGTGATACCGAGTATCGAGGAGTACGATACCTGGTGTCACGAAGGAGCATCATGAGCACGGAAGCCTCCCCCGTCCCCGGCGAGCGCGTCTCGTCCTACGACATCACCGGACGGCAGGACAGCGACTACTACGCCGTCTTCGCCGACATCCCCGCCGTCGACCGGGAAGCCTGGGACCGCGCGAAGGCGTACGTCGACGAGGTCGCCCCGCAGATGGCCGAGGCCTGGGACCGCGCCGAGTACCCGCTCGACGCCGCCCGCCGGATGGGCGAGATGGACCTCGTCGTCGACGGCGTCGACCATCCCGCGCTCACCCGGCTCTCCCCGCTCGCCGCCGGCCTGGTCAACATGGAGATCTCGCGGGGAGACGGCTCCCTCGGCACGATCCTCGCCGTGCAGGGCGGCCTCGCGCTGCGGACGCTCGCCCTGTTCGGCTCGCCCGCCCAGCAGGACCGCTGGCTCACGGCACTCGCCGACGGCTCGGTACTCGGATCCTTCGCGCTGACCGAGCCCGACCACGGCTCGGACTCCGTCTCGCTGGAGACCGTGGCCCGCCGCGACGGCGACTCCTGGGTGCTCCGCGGCGCCAAGAAGTGGATCGGCAACGGCGCCTCGGGCGGCATCGCCTTCGTCTGGGCACGGGTCGACGACGAGTCCGCTGCCGAGCACGGGGCGGTGCGGTGCTTCCTCGTCGAGCAGGACGCCCCCGGGTACACCGGCACTGTGATCCGCGGGAAGGCCTCACTCCGCGCGATCCACCAGGCGCACATCCGCCTGGACGACGTGCGGGTACCGCTGGACGCGGTGCTGCCGGGGACCAGGAGCTTCAAGGACGCCTCGACCGTGCTCTACGCCACCCGGTCCGGAGTCGCCTGGTCGGCGCTGGGCCACGCGACGGCCTGCTACGAGGCGGCTCTGGCTTACGCGAAGGAGCGTGTGCAGTTCGGCAAGCCGCTCGCGAAGTTCCAGATGGTGCAGGAGCGGCTGACGCACATGCTGGAGGACCTGACGGCGATGCAGCTCTACTGCCGCAGGATGGCAGACCTCGAGCAGGCAGGAGCGCTACGTCCGACCCAGGCCTCGCTCGCCAAGTTCCACAACACCCGGGCGGCCCGGCGGATCGCGGCGACGGCGCGTGACCTCCTGGGAGGCAACGGCATCCTCCTGGAGAACGGCGTCATGCAGCACATGGCCGACATCGAGGCCATCCACACCTACGAGGGCACCGAGTCCGTGCAGGCCCTCCTTCTCGGCCGCGACATCACCGGGATGAGCGCCTTCGCCTAGCCCTTCGAATCGCTCACTTCGCTGGATTCGGCGGCCGGATGCAGCGAAGTGAGCGATTCGAAGCAGAGGAGGCGGTCGCGATCGTCCCAGGGGTCGACGGGGCGGAAGCCGCGGGACGTGTAGAGCCGGATCGCGGCGTCGCGCCACTCCCACACCGACAGCCGCACCGCACCCTCGGCCTCCGCCAGGACGGCGTCGAGCAGCGCGGAACCGACGCCTCGGCCGCGCACGGCGGGGTCAGCCCAGAGCCGCTTGACCTCGGTGTGACCGGCATACGGCAGGGCGATCACCACGCCGGCCGGGGCCCCGTCGATCTCTGCCACGAGCACCCGACCACCGGCGTACGCGGTGGCAGGGTCACGGACCTCCGGCCGGTACCGCTCGGGGAGTTCACCCTCGGGTTCCTCCGGATCACCCAGGACGTCGTGCTTCTCCTGCTCCGTCTGACGGAGGTACGTCGAAACCGCCGTACCGACGAACGCGGAATCCTGTGGCCACTCCGCCTCGCGGACGGAGACGCCGCCGTGCGACGCGGAGGCCGCGGGCATCAGTCGCAGCCGCAGCCGCCGGCGGGGGTCTTCACCATGAAGCAGACGTCGCACACGCCGTAGTCGCGCTCGACGGGCTTCGGCGCCGCGGGGGTGCGCGGCGCCGAAGGGGTGCGCGGCGTCGTGGGACGCTTGGCCTTGACGGGGGCCTGCGGGGCGAACTCGCTCGGGTGCGTGACGTAGAAGTACGGCGCGCGCCCCTCGCTGGGCTGCAGCCGCAGGCGGGTCGAGCCTACGGTGACGACCTCGTCCTCCGTGAATCCGTTGGTGTACGTGCGGCCGATGTGCAGCGCCGCGCCCTCGCGCCGGATCGCCTCGATGTAGCGACCGCGGTCGATCAGAGAGGTCACCCCCGCGGAATCGACGATCTCGGTGATGAACGCATGGTTCACCGGATCGATGCGGTGCGCGCGGAGCGCCTCGGGAAGCGAGCGGTACGGACGGGAGGTGCCGGCGGGGGTCGGGCCCTGGACTTCATTCATCCCTTCCAGGATCGCACGGCGCAACCCCCTCCGCCGACCGCGGACTCGCGTGCGAGACTGGCCGCATGGCACTCGCGACGATCATCGGATCCGGCCCGAACGGCCTCGCCGCCGCCGTCTCCCTCGCCCGCGCCGGCTACCGGGTACGCGTGCTCGAGGCTGCGGACACGGTCGGAGGGGGCCTGCGCACCCGGGAGGCCACCCTCCCCGGCTTCCGTCACGACGTCTGCTCGGCCGTCCACCCTGCAGCCGTCGCCTCGCCCTTCTTCCAAGCGTTCGGGCTCGACGAGCGGATCGAGTGGATCCGCCCCGAGATCTCCTTCGCCCATCCTCTGGACGACGGTCGTGCCGCCATCGCGTGGCGCGACATCGAGCGCACCGCCGCCGACCTCGGCATCGACGGGGACGCCTGGCTGCGCCGGCTCCGCCCCCTCAGCACGCACATCGACGGCGTCACGGACTTCACCGGGAACCAGCTCCTCCGCCTCCCGCAGGACCCGATCACCGCCGTCCGCTACGCCATCCGCATGCTCGACCAGGGCACGCCCCTCGCGCGGGCCGCCTTCCGCACGGAGGAAGCGGCCGCGCTCATGGCCGGAGTGGTCGCGCACGCGAACTCCCCGCAGCCCACGCTCGCCGGCGCCGCGGCGGGTCTGCTGCTGGCCGGGCTCGCCCACGCCGGCGGCTGGCCGTACCCCCGCGGCGGCTCGCAGGTGATCGCGGACGCCCTCATCGCCGATCTCGAGGCCCATGGCGGCACGATCGAGACGGGCGCCCGCGTCACCGACCTCGCGGACCTGGACGGGGGCGACCCCGACCGCGGTGACGTGCTGCTGCTCAACACCTCTCCCCGGCTCGCACTCACCCACCCGGACATCCCGGCCTCGTACGCCCGCGCCCTCCGCGGCTACCGCTACGGCGCCGCGGCGGCGAAGGTCGATTTCGCGCTCGATGGACCCGTCCCGTGGGCGAACGAGCACGTGCGGAGCGCCCCGACCGTGCACGTCGCCGGGACGAGGGAGGAGGTGTGGAACAGCGAGAACGCGGTCGCGGTCGGCCACGTGTCCGAGCGTCCGTACGTGCTGGCGGTCCAACCCTCGCTCTTCGACCCGACCAGAGCGCCCGACGGCAAGGCCGTGCTCTGGGCGTACATCCACGTGCCGAACGGCTCCGACCTCGACCCGACCGAACTCATCACCGCACAGGTCGAGCGCTTCGCGCCGGGATTCCGCGACCGGATCCTCGCCCACCACGCGGTGCCGGCATCCTCCCGCGAGGCGATCAACCCGGCCGAGATCGGCGGCGACATCTCCGGCGGCGTCTTCGACATGCGTCAGGCCCTGCGCCGCCCCGTCCTCTCCCCCACCCCGTGGCGGACGCCGATGCGCGGCGTGTACCTCGCGTCGGCCTCGACGCCGCCCGGCCCCGCGGTCAACGGCATGGCGGGATGGCACGCGGCACACACCGTGCTCCGCGACGCCGGCACGCCCGCGGAACTCGACGACCTGTTCGGCTGACCCGGCCCTTTCCCCCGCTCGCCGCCCGGTCCAGGATGGGTGCATGCGCTACGAGATCCCGGCCCCCATGCTCGCCAAAGCCGTCGCGGCCGTTCCCGACCCCGACAAGACGCCGGGCGGCCTGCTCTACGAGCCGAAGTGGGACGGGTTCCGCGGGCTCATCGCCTGGGACGGCGAGAAGGTCGAGATCGGGTCCCGCGGCGCGAAGCCCCTGACGCGCTACTTCCCGGAGCTCGTCGACGCGATCCCGCAGCTGCTGCCCGTGCCCTGCCTGCTCGACGGCGAGATCGTCGTGGCCACGGGTCCGCACGGCGCGCAGCGTCTGGACTGGGAGGCCCTCAGTCAGCGCATCCACCCGGCGGCCTCCCGGGTCGCGAAGCTCGCCACGGAGACCCCGGCCATGTTCATCGCCTTCGATCTGCTCGCCTCCGGGGAGGACGACCTGCGGGCCCAGTCGTTCGAGACGCGCCGGGCCCGGCTGGAGACACTCATGGAGTCCGTGGAGCACCCGCTGCACCTGACCAGGACCACCCGCGATCGGGACGCGGCCGTCCGCTGGCTCGAGGAGTTCGAGGGCGCGGGGCTCGACGGCGTCGTGGCGAAGCCGCTGGCCCAGCCGTACGCGCCGGGGAAGCGCACCCTGTTCAAGATCAAGCATGCGCGGACCGCCGACGTCGTCGCCCTCGGCTACCGCATCCACAAGTCCGGCACCGGGGTCGGCTCGCTGCTCGTCGGGCTCTACGACGCCGACGGGACCCTGCGCCAGGTCGGCGGCGTCGCGGCGTGGAGTGACGCGAAGCGGAAGCAGCTCGTGGAGGAGCTCGCGCCGCTGGTCGAGCGCGACGAGGACGGCGCCGCCGTGACGGGTGAGGGTGAGCGGTCGCGGTTCAGCGGATCGAAGGACGTGTCGTTCGTTCGCCTGCGCCCCGAGCGGGTGCTGGAGGTGCGGTACGACCAGCTCGAGGGCGCCCGCTTCCGCCACACCGTGCAGTTCGAGCGATGGAGGCCGGACCGGGACGCCCGCTCCTGCACGTACGACCAGCTCGACACCGTCGACGGCTACGACCTCGCCGACGTCCTGAGCTGAGCGCGCTCAGTCGTCGACGGGGTTGCCGTCGGCATCCCAGTTCGCGGCGTTCTTCTTGCTCGGCTGCACGCGCGGCGGCTCTCCCGGCATCTTCGGGAACTCCGGTGGGAAGGGCAACTCCCCGAGGCCGTCCGCCGTGTCGCGCTCCCACCACTCCAGCAGCGTGTCGATGCGCCCGGGCTTCGCCTGCATGTCGGCCCAGGGGTCGCCGACCTCTTCGAGCCGCTGCGGGACGCTCCGGACGGTGAACGTCCTGGGGTCGAGATCGTCGAGCTCGTCCCAGTGCACAGGCGTCGCGACGGTCGCACCGGGGAGGGCGCGCGGACTGTAGGCGCCGGCCATCGTGCGGTCGCGGTTGGCCTGGTTGAAGTCGACGAAGAGGCGCTCGCCCCGCTCTTCCTTCCACCAGTTCGTCGTGACGCGATCCGGCATCCGGCGTTCGAGCTCCCGGCCGGCGGCGATCACGGCGTGCCGCACGTCGAGGAACTCGTGGGTCGGCTCGATCGGGGCGAAGACGTGCAGGCCGCGGTTGCCGCTCGTCTTCGCGTACGCCTCCAGCCCGGCCTCCCGCAACACCTCCCGCAGAGCGTGGGCGGCGGGGACGGCCTCGGCGAACCCGGTGCTCGGCTGGGGATCGAGGTCGATCCGCAGCTCGACCGGGTTGTCGGAGTCGGTCGCCAGCGATGCCCACGGGTGGAAGACGATGGTGTTCATCTGCACCGCCCACACGATCGCGCTCGTGCGGTTCAGGACGATCTGGGGATGGCGGCGGCCGCTGTTGTAGGTGACCGTGACGGCGTCGACGAAGTCCGGAGTGCCCTTCGGCGGGTTCTTCGAGAAGAACCCCTCGGGACGCGGACCGCCGGCAGCGCCGACGCCGTCGCGGAAGCGCTCCAGGGACACCGGGTGGTTGCCGTTCGCCGAGAGGAACGGCACAGACACGAGCTGCACGTACTCGGCGAGCTCCGCCTTGGTGATGCCGAGGTCGGGCCAGACGATCCGATTCGGGCTGGAGAGCGCGACCTCACGCTCTCCGTCGGTGTCGGCGACGGTCAGGGTCACGCGTTCAGAGGCCATGCTCCGACCCTAGGGGGCGGTCACGACGCACGGAACCCCCGGCAGGCCCCCGGTGTACGCGTGCCGTCAGTCCTCGATCCGCACCGCGCGCACGAGCACCGGGGCGAGGGCGTCGCGCTCCACCACCATCGAGGGTCCTGCGGAGTCGATGATGACGCCGGCCATCTCGGAGTGGCTCGTCAGCACCTTCGCGAGCTGGTCAGGCTCGAAGGGCAGCGGGCGGTCGCCGCGGCCCAGCGCGATGACCTCCAGCGGGTGCGAGAAGAGTTGGAGGAAGCGCCGCCCGTCGGCTGTCTGAGCCTCGGCGATGCCGACCTGACCGGTGCCGGATCCGTCGTTCACGGCCACCCACATGCGCGTCGTGGCGAGGGCCTCGCCCACCTTGGCGGGCGAGTCCTGCTCCCGCGGAGCGGCGAGCAGCGACTTCACGGTCATGTCGACGTCGGCCTGCTCGAGCGTCTTCTGCAGGAGCTCAGTGGGGAACACCACACGATGCGGCGCGGACGCGTTGTCGATGATGAGACCCGCGAAGTCGCCGGAGACGACCTGCTGCATGACCGAGGTCGTCGGCTGGGCGACCGCGGACGTGGCGGACGGGTCTGCTTCGAGCTGGACGGAGTCGCGGACGGCGGCCGCCGAGCTGAATGCCAGCATGAACTGCCGCTCTCCGTCACGGACCACGGCGACGGCCAGCGGCTTGCCCTCGCTGATCTGCGCGCGGGCATCACCGCTCACGCGGATGTAGAGGTGGCTCTGCAGAGCCTGGCGGAGCACTCCGAGGAGCTGCTCGTTGGAGGCGCCCGCCTCGATCTGCGCCAGGGACTCGCGCAGGAGGACGTTGTCCTTCATGCCCGCCACGGTCTCGGTCTGCTCGGGCGGGAGCGCAGGAGCGAGCGGGAGCTTCCGCTCGGCAGCCGGCGCCGCGGGCTCCTCCGCCGGGCTCGGCGGCGTCGCTGCGGCAGCGGGCGCCGGTGCCGTCGCGGCATCCGGATCCGGAAGGGCGACCTCGGGTCCGGCTTCGGCGCCGACACCGCGGAACGCCTGGACGGAGATGCCGACGGCGGGCGATGCCTCGGCCGTCGACGCCTCGGACTCCTCGGTCGCCATGCTCGCGTCCTCCTCGGTGTCGGCTGCCGGAGCGGCGGAGGGGGCGGGAGCGACGGCGTCGTCGCCGGACTTCTTGCGGCGGGAGAAGAGGGCCATGGGAGCCAGCCTAACCGTGTCTCCCCGCCCCCTTCGCCGCGACGTCAGAGCTTCTGGATCGGTGCGACCTTGATGAGCAGCTTCTTCTGCCCCGCCGTGTCGAACCGGACGTGGGCGATGCGCTTGGCCCCCTCACCGGTGACGGCGTCGACCCGACCCTCACCGAAATCATCGTGCCGGATGCGGTCACCGGCGGCGAGCTCGAGGTCGCCGTTGTCGCGCATCTTGGCGGTGACGCGGTTGGGGATCTTGTCCATCGCCGTCGAGAGCGGCTTGAGGGAGTCGCGGGGCAGGGCCTTGACGCCGAAGCGGTCGCCGGAGCCCCCGGAGCGGCGGGCGTTCAGCGCCCTGGACTGCATGCCCCCGCGGGAGTTGACGTCGCCCGGGGACTGCCGCCAGTCGATGAGGGAGGCCGGGATCTCCTGCAGGAACCGGCTGGGCATCGCGACCGTCACCTCGCCGAACTGCGCGCGGGTCATCGCCAGGGACAGGTGCAGGCGCTTGCGGGCGCGGGTGATGCCCACGTAGAACAGGCGTCGCTCCTCCTGCGGTCCGCCGGGCTCTCCCGCCGAGATGCGGTGCGGGATGAGGTCCTCCTCGACGCCGGTGACGAAGACCGCGTCGTACTCCAGGCCCTTGGCGGTGTGCATCGTCATGAGCGAGACCGACCCGGACTCGTCGTCGAGGTCGTCCGCATCGGAGACCAGCGCGACCTCGGTGAGGAAGTCGGTGATGGTGCCCTCAGGGTTGTTGCGCGCGAAGTCGCGCGTCACGGCCACGAACTCGTCGAGGTTCTCCACGCGGGCCTCGTCCTGCGGGTCGCGGCTGGCGCGCAGGGCGTCGAGGTACCCGCTCTTGGACAGCAGGAGGCTGAGCCCGTCGGCCACGGAGGTGGGCGGCGGCACCTCCCCCGTCGGCGGGAGCATGATCGCCGTCGCCTCGGCGAGAACCGCATCGAGCTGGGCGATGGCAGCCTGGATCTTCGGGCCCACACCGAGCTGCCCCGGAAGCGACAGGGCATCGCGGAAGGAGATGCCGTGCTCCTCGGCGAAACGGGCGATGGCGGTCTCTGTGACGTCGCCGATGCCGCGCCGTGGCTTGTTGAGGATGCGGCGCACGGCCATCTCATCGGCGGGATTGGCGACCGCCACGAGGTAGGCCAGGGCGTCCTTGATCTCGGCGCGCTCGTAGAACTTGGTGCCGCCCATGATCTTGTACGGCACGGCCGAGCGGATGAAGATCTCCTCCAGCGCGCGGGACTGCGAGTTCGTGCGGTAGAAGACGGCCATCTCCGAGTACGGCATGCCCTTGCGGTGCAGGGCCTCGATCTCGTCGGCGACGAACTGGGCCTCGTCGTGCTGCGAGTAGCCGGTGAAGCCGATGATCCTGTCGCCCTCGCCGCGGTCGCTCCAGAGCTTCTTGTCCTTGCGGTCGAAGTTGTTGCCGATGACGGCGTTCGCCGCGGAGAGGATGTTCTGCGTCGAGCGGTAGTTCTGCTCGAGGAGGACGACCTTCGCCCCCGGGAAGTCGCGCTCGAACTCGCTGATGTTGCGGATGTCCGCGCCGCGGAAGGCGTAGATCGACTGATCCGAGTCGCCGACCACCGTCAGCGACGCCCCGGCCTCACCGGCGCCCGGTGCCGGCTCGGGGTCGGGCTCGAAGATCATCATGCCGTTGGCGGCATACGGCTCCGGTGTCGCGCCGACCCCGGACACCGGACGGGTGAGCTCGTGGATGAGCGCGTACTGCGCGTGGTTGGTGTCCTGGTACTCGTCGACGAGGATGTGGCGGAACCGGCGGCGGTAGGTGTCGGCGACCTGGGGGAACGCCCGGAACAGGTAGACCGTCTGGCCGATGAGGTCGTCGAAGTCGAAGGCGTTGGCCTTCTGGAGCTGCCGCTGGTAGTCGGCGAAGACCTCGACGAAGACGCGTTCGGCCGGGTCGCTCATGTTGGCCTGGCGGGCATAGGCCTCGGCGTCGGAGAGCTCGTTCTTGAGCTTGGAGATGCGCCCCTGGACCGCCGCCGGGGTGAGGCCGTAGGCGTCGGCCTCGTGCTCCTTGACCAGGCGCTTGAGGAGGGCGCGGGAGTCTCCGGAGTCGTAGATGGTGAAGTTCTTCGTGAACCCGAACTGCTGCGCCTCGCGGCGGAGGATCCGGACGCACGCGGAGTGGAACGTGGAGATCCACATGCCGCGCGCGGCGTCCCCGATGAGCCCTTCGACGCGCTCGCGCATCTCGCCAGCGGCCTTGTTGGTGAAGGTGATGGCGAGGATCTGGCTCGGCCACGCCTCCCGGCTGCGCAGGAGCGAGGCGATGCGGCGCGTGAGCACGCTCGTCTTGCCCGATCCGGCGCCGGCGACGATGAGCAGCGCGGGCCCGCGATAGGTGACGGCCTCGAGCTGCTGGGGGTTGAGGCCGGCGAGGAGGTCGTCCTGCGCGGGGGCGCCGGAGGACTGCGGGCCGACGGATCCGGGGACGATGAGAGGGGCTTCGGTCATGACCTCTCGAGTCTAGGCGGCGGCACCGACATCGCGGTCCGCGTCGGGGAGGGATACAGGCGACCGCCCGCACCCCTCCCCCGGTCAGGCGGTGCGCTTCCGACGGCGCAGCGCGAGGACCCCGGTCGTGAGGAGCATCAACGCGAGCGCGGTGGCGGCCACCGGCAGGTCCGCTCCGGTCGCGGCCAGCCCCTCGCCCGCGGCGGTGACGCGCAGGTCAGCCCAGCCGAGGAGCGTCCCATCCGCCGCGTAGACCGCGATGCGGTGCGCGCCCAGCGGCGCGTCCACCGGAACGGTGACCGTGAGGGCACCCGTCGCCGAAAGCGTCCCCGCAGCCAGGCGGACCGGGACGGAGTACATCCAGACCTCCGCCCGCGCTCCCGCGGCATCCGCGCCGACCGTGACGGTGACCCGCTGCCCCGGTCCGGCCACCGCCGGATCGACGGTGACGCCGTGGCGGTTGCCGTCCACGAGCTCCGTGCCGGGAAGCGGCGGGTTCTCCGCACCAGGGTTCTCGCCACCAGGGTTCTCGCCGCCGGGGTTCTCCCCACCGGGGTTCTCGGCGCCTGTGCCGCCCGGCAGCGTGCCGGTGCGCAGCGCCTCCGAGGCGAAGCCATCGGCGAACCACCACACCGGACGCTGTCCGTCGACCGCGAGCGACGCGGGAGCCGTCGCGAAGCCCTCGTTGTTGATGTCGGGCATGCCGGCGGGCCGCGCGTAGTGAGCGATCCCGGGCCGGGCGGTCCCGTTCAAGGTGAGCTCGGCGGAGCGGCCCTGGCAGCCGTCGTCGCACACCGCCCACAGGGTGCCGCGGACGGCATCCCAGTCGAGCGCCATGACACCGGTGAGCCCGGGGGAGATCTCGGAGACGAGCGTGGCCGTGCCGTCCGCGGCGAACGCGAAGGCGTAGACGTGCCCGTTGTCCTCCACCGCGACGAAGAAGAGGCCGTCGCCGTGTCCCGGATGCACGGCCGGGTCGTAGGCGGTCCCGGTGGTGTCGTCGAAGAGCTTTCCGTTCAGCGCACTGTCCGGCACCCACTGCACGGCCTCGATGCCGAGGTTCGCGCCGACCGCCGGGAGCATCGCCGTGAGATCCCATTCCCGCTGCGCCACGAGATCGCCGGCCGCCGCGTCCGGATCGACCTGCAGCAGCACGTTCTGGTTCACACCCTTGGCGCTGTTGTCGCGCTCGGACGCCACGTAGACCAGGCCCCTCCCGTCGACCGTGATGCCTTCGGTGTCCGGCCCTGCGGCGCCCGGGTTCCCGGCGTCCTTGGCGAAGCGCACACGCTTGCCCTCGTCCCAGCCCGCGGCCTTCTCCACCGAGCCGTCCGCGTGGGCCTCGAGCTTCCAGATGCGCCCCTCGCCGTTATCCACGGCCCAGAGGAATGCCCCGTCCGCGGTCTCCTGCACGTCGAGGCCGGAGCTGTCCTCGAGGAACGTCGGCACGTCGTCGAGCACCCGCACTTCGGCCGACCCCGGCCAGGTGCCGACGGCGACCTCGCCCGCGCACACGTTCGGCGCGCCCTTCGTCGGCGTCGCGGTCGCCGCGAAGGCTCCCGTGGTGTCAGGGCAGCGGCCCCAGGAGGTCGCCGCGTGGCCCTCGCCCCAGGCGGTCTCGTCGATGAGCAGCTCACCGTCGAAGAGGCGGACGGCGTCGCCCGCGCCCAGCCCGAAGCCGAGGGCCGAACGCTCGATGACGAAGAAGCCTCCGGCCGGGATCGTCGTGCCGACGGGAACGGTGTAGGCGTGGGCGTCGTCGTCGTCCTTCACGACGACGCCACCGATCTCGAGCGAGGCGCCGGTCGGGTTGACGAGCTCGATCCAGTCGTCCGGCGCGCCGCCGTCCGACTCGACCTCGTTGATCCGCACCGGGTTCCCGCAGGCGTTGCGCTGGCCCTTCGTCGCTGCCGGCGCGTCGACGAACGCGCCCGTCCCGTCGGTGCAGCGTGCCCAGACGCCGTCGGCGTGCGCGGAGTAGACGTGCTCGTCGATCATGAGTCCGTTCGCGTCCCGCAGCGTCACGGTGTCGCCGTTGCCCAGCCCGAAGACGAAGTCGGCGGGCTGATCGAAGACCCGGTATCCGCCCGGAGGCAGCAGCGTCCCCGCCGGCAGCGGCGTCGTCTCCGAGGCGTGTCCGACCGGATCGCCGTCCATGACGGTCCAGCCGGACAGGTCGACCGTGGTGCTGCCGGTGTTCACGACCTCGACCCAGTCGGTCGCGTCCCCGTTGGACTCGATCTCGTTGATCGCGACATCAGGGAGGACGCAGGAGTTCACCGCTCCCGGGGTCGCGTGCGCGACCACGAAAGCGCCGGTACCGTCCGGGCAGCGCGCGAGCGTGGCGGCGGCGAAGTCCCCGTCGATGGCGGCGTGTCCCTCCCAGGGCTGCGTATAGTCGACGAGCGTGCCCGCGGTGTCGAAGAGGCGGATGCGGTCGGCGCTGCCGATGCCGATCGGGTCGCGGAACGCCGCCTCCACGCCGTCGACGAGCCCGATCGTGCCCTCATCGACGACGAGAAACGCTTCTGGTTCGATCGTGGTGCCCGGCAGGAAGCGCCACCGGTGGTCATCGGAGTTGTCGCGGATCTCGTACCCGGAGACATCGAGCGCCTCCGTCCCCGGGTTGTGGAACTCGACCCAGTCGGCCGGCTGCGAGTCGACCTCGTTGATGCGGATCGAGCCCGCGACCGACGCGACCTGGCAGTCGTTGGGCGCGCCCGGTGTCGCCGCCGTGGCATGCGCCCAGTCGCCCGTCCCGTCGGGGCAGCGCGCCCAGACCGCCAGCGGCGCGGTGTTCGCGTAGGCGTAGGAATCGACCTCGACCCCCTCCGGGTCGTGGAGGACGACCTCGTCCCCCTTGCCCAGCCCGAAGGCGAAGTCCACGTCCTTCACCAGGACGAGGAACGCGCCCGGCGCGAGCACCGTCCCGGCCGGTGCCGCGCCGAAGCTGTCGCGCTTCTCGTCCGAGACCCGCCAGCCGGTCAGGTCGACGCTCGCCGAGCCCGCGTTGTAGATCTCGATCCGGTCGGCGAGCCCGGTCGCCGCGTCGTCGTAGACGATCTCGTTGAGGACGAGCCCTGCTTCGGCGGTCGGCGCGGGCTCGCCGGGAGGGATGGCACCGGAGGCGGCGACGGGGGCGGCGATCAGGGCGGCGGCGCTCAGCGCGCACGCCGCCGTGACTGCCGCCACGGAGTGCAGTCGGGGCATGGGGGCTCCTGGAAGATGGCTCGACTGAGCGCAGACGGGTACCCGTCCAGACCACCGCTGCCGCATGGCCGTCCGTCGACCCGTCGGTGGACGGCCGGTGAACGGTCGGTGGCGTCTTCCTCGGCCCTGCCGGTCAGGCGATGCGCGTGCCGGGCGGCAGCCGTCGCGCCGGCGTCCGCGTCCGTGCCCACGCTCCCGCGAACAGCGCCCCGGCGAGCACGACCTGCACCCCGAGCCCCACGAACCAGCTGGGCACGGTCTCGTCGATCACCTGCTCAGCCGTCTGGGAACCGCTCTCCGGATCGCAGTCGTCCCATCGCTGCTCCAGCGGCGAGAGCTGCGCGCTGCGGACACCGAACTTGATCTGCCCGTACAGATCGACCGGGTACCCGCTCGTGTTGAACTCGGTGGGGGTCGCGTCGGCGAGCACGACGAACGGGTTGGCGGCGAGCGCCCACCACACGAGGTCGAACCGCGGCGCCTCGTACGTGTAGCTGTCCCAGCTCTCGCAGTCCACGTTGCCGTTGCTGTCGTAGGGGCGGCTGTAGGTGGTCGCCTCGCTGCGCACGGCCAGGCCGCCGAGTGCGAAGACGATGATCGTGCCGATGACGAGCGCCGACACCACGAGGTAGGTGGACGCGACGGAGAACAGCGGCCGGGCGATGAGGCCGCTCAGCCCCACGCCGATCGCGGCGACGATGATGATCTCGGCGGCGAGGACGAGCAGCGCCACGAACAGCACGATCGGATCGGTTCCACCCGCCAGCAGCGACGCCGCGAGGAACGGAACGGCCACCAGCAGGAACGCGCCGCCCGTCGCGATCGCCGCGAGGAGCTTTCCCAGCATGATGTCGCCGGTCGACGCCGCGGTGACCTGGATCGGCGCGAGCGTGGCCGCCTCCCGGTCGCCGTTGATGGCGTTGCCGCTGAGCGTCGGCGAGACGAGCACGACGAGCAGCAGGACCACGTTGACGACGATGGACGACACGCCGGCCCCGACGTCCTCCCCCCAGGAGTACACGGCGAACGACAAGCCGGTGACGCCGAGGAGCACCAGCGCGAAGACGCCGAGGAGCACGTACCAGCCGACGCTCCGCAGCCGCTGGGTCAGTTCGAGGCGCGCGATGACGACGATGTTCGCGAGGCTCATGCTCCCGCCTCCGTTCCGTGGGGTGCCGCAGGCGGCGGGGGTGGGGTCGTCGCCGCGGGCGGCTGCGGGTTCCGGAGCGCGAGGAAGGTGTGCTCCAGGTCGCTCTGCGCGGGCGCGAACTCCGCGACGGGCAGCCCCGCCTCCACGAGGAGACGCAGCGACTGGGCGGCGGCGTCTTCCCCGGGGAAGCCGACGAGGACGGCGCCGCGGTCCACGACGAGGGACTCGGGAGCCAGCCCGAGAGTCGACGCGACCTGCCAGGTGTCCGCGGTCAGGCGTGCGGGGGTCGCGCCGGCGAGCCGCACCCGCCAGGCGCGGACCGCGCTCTGCGCCGGAGCGGCATCCACGACGGCCCCGCCGACGAGGAAGACGGCGTCGTCGACGACCTCTTCCAGCTCGGACAGCACGTGGCTGGAGATGAGGACCGTGCGTCCTTCGGCCGCGAAGCGGCGCAGCAGCACCCGCAGCTGTACGCGGGCCTCGGGGTCGAGACCCGACGCCGGCTCGTCGAGGAGCAGCACCTGCGGGTCGTGAACCAGGGCACGGGCGAGGCCGAGCTTCTGCTTCTGCCCGCGGGAGAGCACCTTCGCCGCCGAATCCGCGAGCTCCCCGAGACCGACCAGGCCGAGGAGGTGCTGCGCCCGCCGTTCCGCGTCCGGGCGATCGATCCCGTAGAGCCGAGCGGTGGTCACGATCGTCTCGCGGGCCGTGAGCGAGGGCCAGGCGCCGAGCGCGTCCGGCATCCACCCCAGCACCCGGCGGGCGGCGAGCGGATCGGCCTCGGGGTCGATGCCGCCGATGCGGATCGAGCCGCTGTCGGGGGCGAGCAGCGAGGCGAGCATCAGGAGCAGGGTCGTCTTGCCCGCCCCATTCGGGCCCACCAGGCCCGTCACCCTTCCCGCCTCTGCGCGCAGCGTGGCCCCTCGCACGGCCTGCACGTCCCCGAACGCTCTACTGACGTCGTCCACCACTATTCCGGTCATGCGGTCAGTCTGGCATCGCCGGGCGCGAGCGCCGGGGACCTCCGGGCTGATGCCCAGCCGCGCCGCCCCGCGGGTGACACAATCGCAGTATGCGCACGATCCTCAACATCATCTGGGTCATCCTCGCGGGCTGGGCGCTCTTCCTCGGCTACGTGCTGGCCGGCCTGCTGCTGTGCATCCCGATCATCACGATCCCGTGGGCCATCGCGTCGTTCCGCATCGCCGCCTACGCCATCTGGCCCTTCGGCCGCGAGGTCGTCAGCAAGCCGACGGCCGGCGTGGGTTCGTTCCTCGGGAACGTGCTCTGGGTCATCCTCGCGGGATGGTGGCTCGCGCTCGGTCACATCGTGTCGGGACTGGCGCTGTGCATCACCATCATCGGCATCCCGATGGGCATCGCCGACTTCAAGATGGTCCCGGTCTCGCTCATGCCACTCGGCAAGGAGATCGTCTCCACCCGTCAGGGCGCGTTCGACCGCACGCTCTAGCGCCGTGGGTCAGGCGCGGAAGACGGCGACGCCGAGGTCGGGGTGGTCGACGAAGACGCCGTCCACGCCCTGCCGCGCGATCACGGCCCACTCGGCCTCGTAGTCCCCGAACGCGCTCTTGCCTCCCGGTCCGCGGTGCGGCGCCGCGAGGAAGGTGTTCTCCGGCCGACAGGTCCAGGTGAAGACGGTCAGACCGCGGGCATGGGCGTCGGCCACCAGCGTCGTCCCCGGCACGAGGAGCATCTTCTTGTCGACGCTGATCCCGTCGACCCGCCCGACCAGACGGTCGAGGTTCTCGGGCACCACCGTCTCCGGGTAACTCAGGGCGGTTGCTCCCTCCGCGACGAGGAGATCGTACGGCTGTCCCGCCGCCTCGATGAGGTAGACGAAGCTCGCGTCGACGCCCTCGGCACGGAGCTGTCGGAGCACGGTCGATTCGAAGCTCTCCACGATGAGCGGCAGCTCCCCCGCCGCCCACCGCGCATCCCGCAGCTCCTGCGCGATGAGGGGCGCGAGGTCGAGCCCGATGCTCGCGAAGTGGGTGGCGTGTTTGACCTCGAGCACGACGCCGATCTCCCGCCCCTGAGCGGCCGCGGCCGCCCGCACCAGGTCGAGCACGTCGCGCAGACGCAGGATCGGCTCCGCGCCGTCGAAGGAGGCGCTGGACGACCGGATCTTCGGCAGCCGCTCCCGGCACCGCAGCGTGGACAGTTCCTCCCAGGTGAAGTCCTCGGTGAACCAGCCGGTCAGCGCGGCGCCGTCCACGCGCCTCGTCGTCCGGCGGTCGGCGAACTCCGGGTGATCGGCGACGTCGGTGGTGCCGGAGATCTCGTTCTCGTGCCGCACGACAAGGACGCCGTCCTTGGTGGCGACCACATCCGGCTCGACGGCGTCGACCCCCATCGCGAGGGCGAGCTCGTAGGACGAGCGGGTGTGCTCGGGGCGGTAGCCGGGAGCGCCGCGATGCCCGATGACGAGCGGGGATTTGCTGGGCACGCTCACAGCGTAAGGCACCCCGGGAGTGTCGCCGCCCGGGTATCGTGGAGGAAAGCGACCTACGACCCCCCTTTGGAGTGAGGCCCACCTGATGAGCAACTTCGCCTTCAACAATCCTGCTTTCCAGCAGCAGGACCCGCGCAACGTCGCGACCTACCCGGGTGCCCCCCAGGGTGCGCAGGGCGCACAGGCCGCGTCGCTCCAGCACGGTGCGATGGATGCCGCCGCCAACGCGCAGCTCGAGGGCATGTACGCCGCCCCCGCGGCCGGCGCCCTCGAGACCGACCGAATGTCCGTCGAGGACACCGTGTGGAAGACCGCCGGCCTGTTCGGCATCCTCCTCGTCACCGCCGCCGTCGGCTGGGTGCTGACGCTCGGCGGCCTCGACGTGCCGCGGTACGACCCGTACAACCCCGCCGCCGTCAACGTGCTGCCCTGGGCCCTCGGGGCGCTCGGCGGCTTCGTGCTGGCGATGGTCATCACCTTCACCTCGCGCAAGAAGGTCCGCCCCGCGCTGATCTTCGCCTACGCGGCCTTCGAGGGCCTCTTCATCGGCGGCATCTCGGCGTTCTTCGAGGTCCGCTGGCCCGGCATCGTCTTCCAGGCAACGCTCGCGACCGTCTCGGTCGTCGGCGTGACCCTCGCCCTCTTCGCGAGCGGCAAGATCCGCGCCTCGAAGAAGGCGACCAAGATCTTCATGATCGCGATGATCGGCTACCTGGTCTTCTCGCTCCTGAACCTCGTCCTCATGTGGACCGGGATCAACGACAACGCGTTCGGTCTGTTCAGCGCCGAGATCATGGGCATCCCGCTCGGCCTCATCATCGGCGTCCTCGTCGTGATCATGGCGGCCTACTCGCTGGTGCTCGACTTCGACCAGATCCAGCAGGGCGTGCGCAACGGCGCTCCCCGCAAGTACGGCTGGCTCGGCGGCTTCGGCATCATGGTCACGGTCGTCTGGCTCTACGTCGAGATCCTGCGGATCATCGCGATCGCCCGCGGCAACAACTGACGCGATACGGCACCACGAAAGGCCCGTCTCCCTGCGGAGGCGGGCCTTTGCCATATCCGGGACGGTGCGCGCAAGGGGTTGGCACGCGGTCCGGCGACCCGCCACAGTGGATACCACGAAGCCCCGGCACCCCGGGGCTCCTGACCCAAGGAGCTGACCATGAGTTTTCTCGGCTTTCTTCTTCTCGGCCTCATCGCCGGAGCCATCGCGAAGCTGATCCTGCCCGGCAAGCAGGGCGGCGGATGGTTCATCACCCTGCTGCTCGGCGTCGTCGGCGCCCTGCTCGGCGGCTGGCTCGGCAGCCTGATCCTCAACCGTCCGCTCACGGAGTTCTGGGACCTCGGCACCTGGCTCCTGGCCATCGGCGGTTCGATCATCGTGCTGCTGATCTACGGCCTCATCGCGGGCCGCAGCCAGCGGGTCAACGACTGACGCAGACCCCACTCGACGCGCTCCGCGTCACCCACGCCCGTCCCTCACGGCTGCGAGAGCATCCGTGAGGGGCGGGTCTTTTTCGTGCCGCTGCCGGTCAGCCCTCGGCTCCACGTGCCTTGCGCTCCAGGAGTCGGCGTTCGCGGTCGTTGCCGGCCAGCCCTGCGGCCACCGCGAACTCGCTGCGCGCCTCACTCTCCCTGCCGAGCCGACGCAGCAGCTCGCCGCGCGTGGCCGGGAGGAGATGGTATCCGCGCAGCACCCCGGACGCGCTCAGCTCATCGAGCAGCCGTAGGGCGGAGGCGGGCCCGGTCGCCATGGCCACGGCGGCCGCGCGGTTCAGCTCCACCACCGGAGACGGGGTGAGCCGGCCCAGCGCCTCGTAGAGCACGACGATGCGATCCCAGTCCGTCTCCTCCACGGACGGCGCGACGGCATGGCACTCGGCGATGGCTGCCTGCAGACCGTACGCCCCGCGACCGCGGCCGAGTCCGTCCGCCGTCGCCAGAGCCGCTCTCCCCCGCGCGATCCGGCTGCGGTCCCAGCGTCCGCGGTCCTGATCGGCGAGCAGCACCGGGTCCCCGTTCCGGTCGGTACGCGCCGGGAAGCGGGCGGCCGTGAGCTCCAGGAGCGCGAGCAGACCGTGCACCTCCGGCTCCCGAGGCTGCAGCGCGGCGAGCACCCTGGCGAGCCGGATGGCCTCGTCGCTCAGCTCCGGCCGCATCCACTCCGGACCGCTGCTGGCTGCGTGCGCCTCGTTGAAGATGAGGTAGAGCACCCCGAGGACCGCACCGAGCCGCGCCGGATGCTCGTCCCGCGGTGGCACCTCGAACGGCGCGTGCGCGGCCGCCAGCGTCTTCTTCGCGCGCACGATCCGCTGCTGCACCGTGGCTGTGGGAATGAGGAAGGCGCGGGCGATCTCCCCGGTCGACAGACCGCCGACGACCCGCAACGTCAGGGCGACCTGCGCCTCCCGCGAGAGCACCGGGTGGCACGCGATGAAGAGGAGGCGCAGCACGCCGTCGTCCACCGCGTCCGGATCCCACGGCAGGTCCGGCACCTGCGCCTGCTCCTGTTCGAGCTCGTGCGCGATCAGAGCGAGACGATCGTCCAGCCGCTCGCGGCGGCGCCACCCGTCCACCGCCTTCCGCTTCGCCACGGCCGTGAGCCACGCCGCGGCGTTGCGCGGGATCCCTTCGACGGGCCACTGCCGCAGCGCGACGACCAGGGCCTCCTGCGCGAGATCCTCCGCCAGGCCGAAGTCGCCGACCATCCGCGTCAGCGTGCCGACGATGCGCGCGGACTCGATGCGCCACACCGCTGCGACAGCCCGCTCGGCCGCCTCCTGCGCAGAGGCGGCCGAGGTGGTCCCCGGGTCCGAGGAGCCGTCCATCAGCGGAGGGGCCTCACGCCTGCTCGGTACGGCGAGCCTGCTCCTCCCGCCAGCCCGCCTCCTTCTCGATCCACTCGTTGTCGGCGGGGAAGTCTTCGGGGCCGGTCACCCGGCGCACCTCGAGGAACGACCCCGGCCCCAGCGGCGCCCGGCTCGCCCACTCGGCGGCCTCCTCGCGCGAAGAGACCTTGATGATCCAGAAGCCGTTGAAGAGCTCCTTCGTCTCCCCGTAGGGGCCGTCCGTGAGGAGCGGCTTCTCGGCGCTGAAGTCGACGACGAAGCCCTCCGCCGCGTCGGTCAGGCCCTCCCCGGCGACGAGGACGCCCGCCTTCATCATCGACTCGTTGTATCGGCCCATGGCCTCGATGACCTGCTCGAAGGGCATCTCCTGATAGGCCGCCACCGCGTCGTCGGTCGCGCGCATGATGAGCATGAACTTCATGATGTTCTCCTTGTTCCGAAGGGCCGTTCCTCGACCCTCTCATCACAGACGTCGAACGGGAACAGCGGAGATCGACATCGGGGTGGGACTTCTTTCGTTGACTTCTCGAGGACGCACTGAAGACATAGAGTTTCAGTTCACACCCTTTCAATGGAAATTGTTTTCCAGATCGGACGAGACTCGATGAAGAGACGCATCGCGGCCACCGCCGCTGCCGCCCTGCTCCTGCTGGCGTTCCCCACCACCGCCGGAGCGGCCCCCGACGAGGAGCCGTTGACCCGGTACGTCAAGGACACCTCCGGTGCCTATGGCTACAGCACGGAGCCCGTGTACACCTATCCGGGATCCGGAGAGCAGGTCGCCATCCCCACGACGCTGACGCCGGAGAACCGCCGCTTCTCCAGCGCCTGGGTCGGCACGATCGGCAACCTGAACTTCGGCAAGCCCACGGATGCGGCGGACTTCGACGCCCGCTACGCGACGGTGCTCGACGACTTCGCCTCCTGGAACATGAACGCCGTGATCTTCCAGGTGCGTCCGCTGCTGGACGCCTACTACCCCTCGGCGCTCAACCCGTGGTCCGAGTTCCTCACCGGCACCCAGGGCGCCGATCCCGGGTACGACCCGCTGCAGCGCATGGTGGAGGCCACGCACGCGCGCGGCATGGAGTTCCACGCCTGGCTGAACCCCTACCGTGTGACCAACACAAAGATGACGTCTCCCGCGATCCTCACCGCACTCGGGCTCACCGCGGACGAGGTGAAGGCGCTCTCGATCCCGCAGTACATCGCGGCGCTCAACGACGCCGGCATCCTCGCCGACGACAACTTCGCTGTGCAGCACCCCGACTGGGTGCTGTCGTTCGAGGAGAAGCTGTTCCTGGACCCGGGCCAGCCCGAGGTCCCCGCGTACGTCGCGGCCACCGTCGCCGAGATCACGGAGAACTACGACGTCGACGCCATCCACTTCGACGACTACTTCTACCCGTACCGGATCACCGTCGACGGCCAGAACGTGTTCTTCGGCGCGCAGGGCGAGGACCGCGCGACCTTCGAGGAGTTCGGCCTCACGGCGGGCTACCCCGACACCGTGGACGGCATCGAGGCGTGGCGGCGCGACAACATCACGGGTCTCATCACCCTCGTCGACGACGCGATCGCTGCCGGCAACGCGGCCCGCGGCACCGCCGTGCAGCTCGGCATCAGCCCGTTCGGGATCTGGGAGCACGAGGCGCTGGACCCGGCCGGATCCCACACGCCGACCAGCTCGTCGCAGACGTACAGCCAGGCGGTCTTCGCCGACACCCGCGGGTGGGTCCAGGACGAGCTGATCGACTACATCGTGCCGCAGATCTACTGGAGCTTCGACCAGGCCGCCGCCCCCTACGGGGAGCTCGCGCAGTGGTGGAGCGACGTGGCCGCCGGCAGCCGCACCCAGGTGTACGTGGGGCACGCGCTCTACAAGCACGTGAACAACGGCGGCTGGGAGCAGGCCTGGATGAACCCGGAGGAGGTGCCGAACCAGATCCGGTACAACCAGAAGCTCGACGGCATCGAGGGCAGCGTCCTGTTCAGCTACAACGACATGAAGCCCAGCGATCTGAGCTCTCTCCCCGCCGATCAGCAGCCCAAACACCAGGCCAAGAACACCGCGATCGAGCTCCTCGAGGGCGAGGCCTTCGCCCACCCCACGCTCGTTCCGGCCAAGCCCTGGCTCTCGGACGGACAGGTGGCCACCCCGGCGGCCCCCGAGGTCATCGACGGCGAGCTCCGCTGGCAAGCCGGGGACGCGCAGGAGGCCCGCCAGTATGCGATCTATCGCGGAACCGGTGATCCAGCGCAGATCGTCGCCACGCCGGGCGCGCTGGTGGACACGGTCTGGGCAGGCGGCGCGGCGTCGTTCCGCTTCCCCCTCCCCGCCGACGATGCCCCCACCGCCGCGCGCGCTGCGACGGAGACCTGGGTGGTGACCGCGCTGGATGCCGCCGCCGTCGAGAGTGCGCCGGTGGCTGTCGCCGTGGACGAGCCGGTGGACCCGACCGACCCGGGGACTCCGACGGATCCGACCGGACCGACGGACCCCGGCAGCCCGTCGAACCCGGGCGCTGCGGGTGAGGACGGCGTCACGGCACCCGGGGGCGGGGCCACGCGTGGCGAGCGCGGTGATCTCGCGGCGACGGGTGGCGACGCCCCCATCGTCGCTCTGGTGCTGGGCGGCCTGCTACTGGCCGCCGGCGCCGTCACCACGGTCGTGGCCGCACACGGGCGCCGCACGCGATGACGCCATCGACCGCCGGGGGGCCGCTCGCGACCTCCCGGCGGTCGCGACGGTCGCGTTCAGCGGCGCCGGGACGGAGCCTGCACGACGGCGGCGATGGTCGTGGCCAGCGCCTCCATCGAGCGCTCGGGACTCCACGCCGCCGCGACGGCCGGCGCCTCGGCACGCAGCGCCGCCAGACGGTCCTGGTCGGTCAGCAGCTCCCGGAGCGCCTCCCCCAGCGCCTCCACGTCGCCCGCGGGGACGAGAACCCCGCCGCCCGCACCGAGAACGTCGCGGATGCCGTACCGCACGTCGTAGGACACCACGGGGGTGCCGTGCAGGAGGGCCTCGACGATGCCCAGCGGCTGCCCTTCGAACGCCGTGGAGGTGACGAGCACGGATGCCCGATCGAGAACGGTGGCCGGATCCGCGGTGTAGCCGCAGAGACGCACGCGGTCCGCGGCGTCGAGCTCGGCGATCAGTGCCGCCAGCCGCTCCTGCTCTGCTCCCGTGCCCCAGATCTCCATCCGGGAGCCCGGCACGTCCGCCTCGATGAAGGCACGGATGGAATGGTCGATGCGCTTGCCGGCGGCGAGGCGCCCCAGCACGACCACGAGGCCCTCCTCGCGCAGGTCGTCACGGCGCTCGACCGGCGCGATGGGGTTCGGCACCACGACATGGTTGGCGGCCTCACCGAACCGCGCCACGACGTCGTCCCGCTGCGTGGCCGTCGGCCAGATGACCGCGTCGAAGCGGTCGGCCAGCCGGAACCAGCGAGTCCAGAGCGTGTTGAGGGTCGCGTCGGGCGTGTAGGGCGCCTCCACGTGCATGGTGTGGATGGGGTGCAGGATGCGGACGCGCGGGTCGACCCAATCGGCGATCAGCTCACCGAGCTGGCGGGACTCGCAGATCACGACGATCGGACGGTCCCCCACCGCCGCGGTGACGTGCCCGAGCCAGGCACCGTAGAGTCCGCGGAAACCGTGCAGCGCACCGACGACCACGCCGGCGCCGTCGTACACCAGCACCGGTTCATCCGTCAGGTGCCAGTCGGGGTTGCCCGGGATCACCGGGAGCGCCGCGAAGGGGCGCCCCTCGGGGTCCGCGAGCACCCGGTACTCCACGTCGGGGTCGGCCGCCACCGCAGCGTCGGCCGCGTCTCGCAGCCAGGAGGCGGCTCCGCCCTCCGGCGCGACCGCCTCGTCGAAGAGGTTCCGCAGGCGATCGCGGGCGGTGAGCGCGCCGCGCTCGGTGAACACGCGACGGTGCTCGGCGTGCTCGGCCGCCGTCCCCGGGTCGAAGGTCAGCAGCTGCGGACCCGCGCCCTCCCCCGCCCCTGCGGCGGCCAACAGCCGGGCGCGCGCGAGCGTGGCGATCGTGTACCCGCCGTCCAGCCCCGGGATCAGGCGGCTGGACAGCACCAGGTACTCGGCGTCCGGGAGGACAGGCGCCGAGACCGGGGGCATCGTGCCCCCTACTCCCACTCGATCGTCCCCGGCGGCTTCGACGTGACGTCGAGCACGACGCGGTTGACGTCACGGACGCCGTTCGTGATCCGGTTCGAGATCTTCGACAGCACGTCGTACGGCAGGCGCGTCCAGTCGGCCGTCATGGCGTCCTCGCTGGAGACCGGACGCAGCACGATCGGGTGCCCGTAGGTGCGGCCGTCCCCCTGCACGCCCACCGAGCGCACGTCGGCGAGGAGCACGACGGGGCACTGCCAGATCTCCTGATCGAGGCCGGCCTTGGTCAGCTCCTCGCGGGCGATGGCGTCGGCCTCACGCAGAATCTCGAGACGGTCAGCGGTGACCTCACCGATGATCCGGATGCCGAGGCCGGGCCCCGGAAACGGCTGGCGGCCGACGATCGCCTCGGGGATGCCGAGCTCGCGACCGATCGCGCGGACCTCGTCCTTGAAGAGGGCCCGCAGCGGCTCGATGAGCTCGAAATCGAGGTCGTCCGGCAGCCCGCCCACGTTGTGGTGCGATTTGATGTTGGCGGTGCCCGCACCGCCACCCGACTCCACGACGTCCGGGTAGAGCGTGCCCTGCACGAGGAACTTCACCGGGGCGCCGCCGTCGGCCTTCGCCTCCTCGACGAGGTCGAGCTGCACCTTCTCGAACGCCCGGATGAACTCGCGCCCGATGATCTTGCGCTTCTCCTCCGGATCGGTCACGCCCTGGAGGTGACCGAGGAAGGTCTCGGCGGCGTCGACCGTGATGAGCCGCACGCCGGTGGACTCGACGTAGTCCTTCTCGACCTGCTCGCGCTCGCCCTTGCGGAGGAGGCCGTGGTCGACGAAGACCGCGGTGAGCTGGTCGCCGATCGCCTTGTGCACGAGGGCGGTCGACACGGCGGAGTCCACGCCGCCGGACAGCGCCGAGATGACCCGGGCGTCGCCGACCTGCTCGCGGATGCGCTCGACCTGCTCGGCGATCACGTTGTCGGGGTTCCAGTCGGATGCCAGACCGGCACCCTTGTGGAGGAAGTTCTCGAGCACACGCTGACCGTGGTCGGAGTGCTTGACCTCGGGGTGCCACTGCACGCCGTAGAAACCGCGCTCCTCGTTCGCGAAGGCGGCGACCTTCGTGGCCTCCGTCGTCGCGAGCACCTCGAAGCCCTCCGGGGCCTTCGCGACCTGGTCGCCGTGACTCATCCACACGTTCTGCTGGGTCGGCTGCCCGCTGAGCAGCGTGCCGCCGTCACCGGAGATGACGGCATCGGTCGCGCCGTACTCGCGGAGGCCGGTGTGCGCGACCTCGCCGCCGAGGGTCTGGGCCATGTACTGGAAGCCGTAGCAGATGCCGAGCGTGGGGACGCCGAGGTCGAAGACCGACGGGTCGAGCTTCGGCGCACCCTCCTCGTACACCGACGACGGACCACCGGAGAGGATGATGGCGACGGGGTTCTTCGCGGCGATCTCCTCCGCGGTGGCGGTGTGCGGCACGATCTCGCTGTAGACCCCGGCCTCGCGCACGCGGCGGGCGATGAGCTGCGCGTACTGGGCGCCGAAGTCGACGACGAGCGCGGGGCGCTGCTGGGTCTCGGACTGTTCGGTCAACGGACACCTTCCGGGGCGATCGCGGAGGCCTCGGCGGCCTCCCTGGTGGCGAGATAGGTCTTGACTTCACGGGCGACGACCGCCTCCATGAAGAACGACAGCAGCGGCACGACGCCGCCGAGCGCGAGCAGGATGAACCGCGGGAACCGCCAGCGCATCAGACTCCACATGCGGAAGCACGCGAAGAGGTAGACGACGTAGAACCAGCCGTGGGCGACGAGGATGAACAGCGAGATGTTGAAGCCGTCCCCGAGGGAGGTCATCTCGCAGGAGTTCGTCCACGGCGCGAACAGCGACCACCACTGGCAGTCCGGTCCGGCGATGACGCCGGCGAACCAGAGCGGGCCGCCCGACCCTCCGGCGAAGAGCTCGAGGTGGATCGGCGTGTACTTCAGCACCATCTCGGCGAGCAGCAGGAGCAGCATGACTCCCGTGATGATCGACGCGATCTGGTAGAACTTCAGCGCACCGCGGATCGCCGGAAAGCTGGCGACTTTCGGTTCGGGCATGCCCCCAGTCTAGTCGGCGGGGCGCGCCACCCCGACCCCGCGGAAACGACGGAGGCCGCCGGGTCGCCCCGACGGCCTCCGCCACGTCATCCGCCGATCGGCGTCAGAACCATCCGGTCAGGAGGTCCCACAGCCAGTCGACGATGTCCTTGATGATCCCGCCGATACCGCCGGCGCGGTTGACGGTGACCATGGCCGTGGCCTCGTCCCCGTCCGCCTGCGCCACCGCGACGGTGTACTTCCCGGGCTGGGCGTTCTTCGGCACCGTCACCGAGGTGCTGAACGTGCCGTCCTGACGGACCTGCACCGTGCCGACCTCGACGCCCTGGCCCTTCTTCGGGCGGAGCTCCACCGTCACGGTCTCGCCGGGCTGGTAGCCCTCGCCGGTGATCACGAGCTTCTTGCCCGCGGCCACCTTCGAGGAGCCGAGCGCGATGGTCCCCGCGAACTCCTCCTCGCCGGCGATCGTGAACGGCACCTGCACCGTGGTGCCCGTCGCCGGGACCTCGACCGTGAGCTGCTGCTCGCCGAACACCCCGGACGGCACCGTGAAGGTGAGGGTGGCGCGCCCGCCCTCGTCCGTGGTGTCCACGATGGTCGGGTCGACCGTGCCAGCCGCGAGCTGCGTGTCACCGAGCGACAGGGTGACCGCTCCCGGAGCCGCCTCGCCCCCGCTGAAGGCCAGCGAGGAGAGGGAGACGGTCACCTGGTCGCCCGCGCGGTAGCCGTCGGCGTCTGCCGGGCTGACCGTCACGCCGACCGCACGCTGGGCGAGGTCGGGCGAGGCCGTCTTGTTCGCGTCGAACCAGTCGACCATGGACTGCAGGTCGATCTTGCCGGTGTCCCGCTTGCCCGCGCCCTCCTTGAAGGTGGCGAAGTTGTCGCCGCCCGCAGCGAGGAAGGAGTTCGCCGCCACCGTGTACTCCCCGTTCGGGTCGATCGCAGTGCCGTTCAGCGTGATCGAGGTGATCCGCGAACCCGCGGCCGCCGTCGGGTCGTAGGTGTAGACCAGCCCCTCGGAGACGCCGAGCTTGAGGAACGGTCGCGCCGATCCGGCCGGCTGCCACTGCTCCTCCAGCACGCCCTTCAGCTGCGTGCCGGTGAGGGTCAGCGTGACCAGCGTGTTGGCGAACGGCTGGACGGTCGCCGCCTCCCGGTAGGTGACGTTGCCGTTCGGATCGTCGGCGTTGCTCGACGCGTAGGTCAGGTTGGCACGGATGCCGCCCGGGTTCATGAGAGCGATGTCCGCACCCGTGGACCACTTCTGCACGTCGGCGACGAAGTTGCCGATGGTGGACTCGCCACCGCGGTTCTCCGAGCCGTTGGTCTGCCGCGCACGGTTGAAGTCGGCGGTGATGTCGCCGACCTTCACGGCGCCCAGCACGTCGGCCTCCGCCTTCGCCTTGTCGACGATCGCCTGCACCTCCGGCACCGCCGGGTACAGCGGCTTGCCCGCAGCCGTGAGGGGCTTGATCTCGTTGGTGATCGAGAGCAGCTCCTTCGTCTTCGGGTCGACCTGGATGTTCATGAGGCCGAGGTTCTCGCCGTACTGCCCCGCCGAGACGACCGGCCGGCCATCGATGACGTGGTTGTAGGCGAGGTGCGTGTGCGCCGAGACGATCGCGTCCACGTCGTCGTCGACCCCGTAGACGATCTCGCCCAGCGGCGAGTCCTCGGTGATCGCGGACAGCGCGGTGCTCTCCGCGCCTTCGTGCACGAGCAGGATCACCACGTCCGCCTCGCCGTTGGCGGGGTCCCCGTCGCGCAGGTCGTCGGCCACGGCGTTCACGGAGTCGACGATGCTGCGCACCTCGAGATCAGCGATGCCCTCGGGCGAGACGAGCGAGTCGAGGTCTTCCGTGACGGCGCCCACGAATCCGACGCGCACGCCGTCGAGCTCCTTGACCCAGGCCGGGGCCAACGCGGGCTCACCGGTCTCGGTGAGGAAGACGTTCGAGGAGATGTACTCCCAGTCCGCGCGCTCCTGCACCCGGTCGCGCAGGTCTTCCCAGCCCTGGTCGAACTCGTGGTTGCCCGCCGCGCTCACGTCCAGACCGGCGGCGTTGAGCGCGTCGATCGTGGGGTTGTCGTCGTTGATGAACGAGGTGAACGTCGACGCCCCGATCAGGTCGCCGGCTCCGGCGAAGATCGTGTTCGGGTTCGCCGCACGGAACTGCTGCACCGCGCCGGCGAGCACGGCAGCTCCCGCCGCCGCCCCGTCCGCCTCGATACGGCCGTGGAAGTCGTTCACCGTCACCACGTCGATGCTCACCGGCGGGATCTCCGAGGAGACGCCGACGAGGATCGGGTCGTGATCGCTGGACCGGTAGGGGGTGCCCTCCTCGGCGGCGCCGAACGCATAGCCGCGGTCGCTCCACTCGGGGGAGTTGATTCCCCATACACCGGCGCCCGTGATCGACGGGACGAGCGAGGGCGAGGCGATCACGTGGTCGAGCGAGCCGAGCTCGCCGTCGAACGTGTAGGTGTACTGACCTGCGGCCTTGTCGGCGGCGACGTCGCTCCACCCCTGCGAGGTGAAGACGTCGATCGGGTCTTCCTGCCCGTAGGCGTTGAAGTCGCCGATCAGCAGCATGTCGCTGCTGCTGCTGCTCTCGGCCAGCTCGTCGGTGAAGTCGAGGACGGCCTGCGCCTGCTTCACCCGGTCGGCGTTGAAGAAGCCCTGACCGTCGGCGGGCTCGGCCCCGGCGCCCTGCGGCGGGGACTTCGACTTCAGGTGGTTGGCGACGACGGTGACGACGCGGCCGTCGATGTCGAACGCCTGGGCGATCGGCTCGCGGGCGTTGCCCCACACGGACTCGTCGGTGACGGTGGCGCTGTCGCCCACCGTGCTCACGGCGTCCTTCTTGAAGATGATCGCGTTGGTGATGTAGTCCGTGGTCGCCGGGTCCTGCAGAGCCTCGGGCGTGCGCACGTAGTCCCACACGTCGGAGCCCGCGTCGGCGTTGAGGCCGGCGACGAGGTCCTTCAGGGCGGTGTCGACGGGCTTGCCCAGCTTGACCGAGTTCTCGATCTCCATCAGCGCCACGATCTCCGCGTCGAGGCCGTTGATGGCCGAGACGATCTTGGACTTCTGGATCGCGAACTGGGCCGCGTTCGCCGCGCCGCGGGCGTCGGCGTTCTCGCTCTTCAGCGTCGTGAAGTAGTTGTAGACGTTGAACGACGCCACCTGCGCATCACCGCCCACCTCCGGGGCCTCCGCGGGGCGCGGGTTCGTCGCCTCGAAGGTGACCTTGCGCTCCGCGGGGGAGGCGTCGTCGATCGGGACCACCGGCTGCAGACGCCAGTCGTCGAAGCCCCACTGGAGCACGTAGCCGTTGGACCCGAAGTCGACGGTGTCGCCGTTGCGGACCACCGTGTCCTCCGTGAAGTACGGCTGCTGGCCCGGGTGGCCGTTGTTGGTCACCTGGATGGACCAGGCGTCGTCGAGCAGGATGCGGTTGGCGCGGTTCTCGGCCGCGATGGCGGCCGCGTCGGCCCCGGGACGCGTGGTCTCGGTGCTCTTGACGTTGAGGTCGTCGCCGGCGTTCAGCCACAGCGCCCCGTAGTTGTAGAGCTGGTGGCTCGACGCGAGCCGGTACGTGCCGGTCGGGGCGACGTACATGTTCTCGTACTGCTCGCGGTCGGCACCGCGGACGGTGTCGGGGAGCGGTGTGAGCGCGGGCACGCCCACGCCGGCCGTGACCACCGAGACGTCCGCGACCGCGGCAGGGGCGATCTGGGTCTGACCGTAGTACTCGCTCACCGTGCCGGTCACCGAGACGAGGTCGCCGATCTCGAGCGTGGGCGCGAGCGCGTTCAGGAACACGAACACGCCGTCCGAGGCGCCCGGGGTCGCGTCGGTCTCGCCGCCCGAGCCCTGCGTCTGGATCACGATGCCCTTGTAGCCGCCGGTCCGGTGGTCCGCCGTGACGACGCCCTCGACGCGGACGCGCTGTCCGGCGAGCGGCGAGACGGCGCCGGTGCCCTGGACCTCCGCGATGGTGGCGGCCTTCGGCTCCGTCCCCGGCTCCTCGCCCGGGTCGGTGCCGGGATCCGTGCCGCCGGAGTTCTGCGGGGTGATGGCCGCCGACAGTGCGAAGTCGGCCTTGTTGTCGTCCGCGTCCGCACCGTCCGTGCGATTCAGCGACCGGACGTCGGTGTTGCTGGTGGGGGCGGTGGCCGCCGCCGTCTCGAAGGTGTTCGAGGTGCCGTAGCCGAGGAGGTCGATCACCCCGTCCACGCCGACCGTCGAGCCGGGGGTGAGAGTCACCGCCGCGGTGCCCTCGACGAGCGCCAGGGTGCCGTTGGTGCCGCTCGGGCTCAGCGTCGTGGTGGCATCGGGAGTGGGCAGCGCGGCGCCGTTGGTGCCGTTGCTGTTCGCCTGCACGAGGAAGTAGCCGCCCGCCGGGATCGTCCCCTTCAGCGGTGCGACGCCGTTGAAGGCGCCGGTCCCGGCCGCGGAGCGGTACTGCAGGGACATGCCGTCGAGCGTGACGGGCGCCGCCGTCGGGTTGTAGAGCTCCACGAACTTGTTCGTGAACGCCGCCCCGGCGCTGCCGCCGGACAGATAGGCCTCGTTGATCACCACCCCGGTGCCCTCGGTGTTCGCCGATGCGGGCGCGGCCACCAGCGAGCCGAGGCTCAGGGCGGCGACGCACGTCGCGGCGAGAGCGCCCACGCGCCCTCGGATTCTGCGGTGCGAGACGGGGGTCAGGGTCTCCCCGTGCTCAGGAGCGGACATCATCGGTGCTGTCTCCTCGATCGTGTTCCGGCGCTGCTCAGGACGCTGTCATCGCACACATCGGGAACTCCCAGCGTGCGCACATGGAGCGAGCATACGGAGCGGTTCGGACATCCTCAACGGAGTTTTCCCATTGGTCATCCAGCGCTCACCGAATGGCCGCGACGCCCCCTGACGAAGGTTCACACGGAGCCGTCTGGACGCGCAGAAGCGCAGCATCAGACGCGCGGATGCGCAGCCGGTGTCAGACGGCCGCTGACCCCTCGGCGTCCTCGAACTCCTCCACCTCGCGCTCCCAGGCGTCCTTCGCCAGGCGGTACCAGAGGTAGAACGCGAAGCCCGCGAAGATGACCCACTCGGCGGCATAGAAGACGTTGAGCCAGTTGACCGGGGACTGCTCCTCCGGCGCGGGCGAGGCGATGTCGTCGAGCCCTGCCGTGGCGGTCGTGGAGGCGAGATACGGACGGTAGACGTCGAGCTGCTCGATGTCGTGCCAGCGGCTCAACAGAGCGGCCGGGGACATCCGGTCCATCTGCTCCGGATCGGAGCGCGGAGGCACCGACGGACCCTCATCCGAGATGACGCGACCGGCGACCTCGACCACGCCGCCGTCCGCCTCGGCTTCCAGGCGCTCCACGGCGGCGTCGGCGGCCTCGCGATCCGGCGCCCAGCCGATGGCGACCGCCAGCGAGACGCGCTCGTCGACCCGGAGCTGTCCGGTGACCCAGTACCCCTCGGCGCCGTCGTTGAAGCGGCTGCCCACGACGAGGAAGTCCCCGGGGACCCAGACGCCCTCCGTCTCCACGCGCTGCCCGACGAGGGGCTCGGGGAGGTACTCCCCCGGCTGCACGACCTCGTCCAGCGGCCGGACCTGCTCGGTCGCCCCCGGCGCCGGTGGATCGGTCTCGATCGCCCGCTCCAGCTGCCATTGGCCGAGCCAGGCGAACACCCCGGCGACGACGAGGCACAGCAGCAGCATCGCGATCCAGCGTCCCCGCAGCATGACCTCACGAAGGGTCGGCGGGAAGGGAGCAGGTGCGGTCACGGTGATGCGGAGACCTCAGGCCTCGTACGGGGCCAGCACGACCTCCACCCGCTGGAACTCCTTGAGATCGGAGTACCCGGTGGTGGCCATCGACTTGCGCAGCGCGCCGATGAGGTTCGCGGTGCCGTCGGCGACCGGCGCCGGACCGTAGAGGATCTCCTCCAGCGTGCCGATCCCGCCGACCTCGACGCGTCGTCCGCGGGGCAGCTTCGGGTGGTGCGCCTCGGGGCCCCAGTGGAATCCCTGGCCGGGAGCGTCCGTCGCGCGAGCCAGGGCGACCCCGAGCATGACGGCGTCTGCGCCCATGGCGAGCGCCTTCACGATGTCGCCGGAGGTGCCGACGCCGCCGTCGGCGATCACGTGGACATAGCGCCCGCCGGACTCGTCGAGGTAGTCACGGCGAGCCGCGGCCACATCGGACACCGCGGTGGCCATGGGCGCGTGGATGCCGAGGGTGGCCCGGGTGGTGGACGCCGCGCCGCCGCCGAAGCCCACGAGCACGCCGGCGGCACCGGTGCGCATGAGGTGCAGGGCCGCCGTGTAGGTCGCGGCTCCGCCCACGATCACCGGCACGTCGAGGTCGTAGATGAACTTCTTGAGGTTCAGCGGCTCCGCCACGCTCGACACGTGCTCGGCGGAGACGGTCGTGCCCCGGATGACGAACAGGTCGACGCCGGCCGCGGCGACGGTGTCGTAGAACTCCTGCGTGCGCTGCGGGGTGAGGGAGCCGGCGACGGTGACGCCGGCTTCGCGGATCTCGGCGAGTCGGCGGGTGATGAGCTCGGGCTTGATGGGCTCCGAGTAGAGCTCCTGCATGCGCACGGTCGCGCGGTCCACCGCGAGGCCGGCGATCTCGGCGAGAAGCGGCTCCGGGTCCTCGTACCGGGTCCAGAGCCCCTCGAGGTCGAGCACCCCCAGGCCGCCGAGCTGCCCGAGCATGATCGCGGTGCGCGGGCTGACGACCGAGTCCATCGGCGCCCCGAGCACCGGGATCTCGAAGCCGAAGGCGTCGATCGTCCATGCGGTGGACACGTCCTCGGGGTTCCGCGTGCGCCGCGAGGGCACCACCGCGATGTCGTCGAACGTGTACGCGCGACGCGCGCGCTTTCCTCGGCCGAGCTCGATCTCCATGGTCACCCGTCCAGCCTACCCGGCGCCCGGCGGCCTCCGCGGCGGTCAGCGTGCACGCGCCACCCGCCGCTCGTCCCAGACCGGCTCGTCGGATTCGTAGACCTCGCCGTCCGTGCCGAACACGAGGAACCGGTCGAAGGAGCGAGCGAACCATCGGTCGTGGGTGACCGCGACCACGGTGCCCTCGAAGCGTCCGAGCGCCTCCTCCAGCGCCTCGGCCGACTCCAGGTCGAGGTTGTCGGTGGGCTCGTCGAGGAGGAGGAGGGTCGCGCCGGACAGCTCGAGCTGGAGCACCTGGAACCGCGCCTGCTGTCCGCCGGAGAGCGACTCGAACGCCTGCTGGGCCTGGCGGACGAGGCCGTACCTGTCCAGGGCCGAGCTCGCCGCGTCCCGGGGCATGCCGTCGCGGAGGTCGTCCCCCCGATGCAGGATCTCCAGCAGCGTGCGGCCGACGAACTCCGGGTGCGCGTGGGTCTGCGCGAAGAGCCCCGGCACCACGCGGGCGCCCAGCACCGCGCGTCCGGTGTGCTCGACGGGGCGGAGGTCCTCCGCGACCGCGGTCACATGTCCCAGGGACGGATCCGGGTCGGTGCCACCGCGGGCCAGCAGTCGCAGGAAGTGCGATTTGCCTGAGCCGTTCGACCCGAGCACGCCCACCCGGTCGCCGTACCAGATCTCGGTGTCGAAGGGCCGCATGAGACCGGTCAGCTCGAGTCGGTCAGCCACGACCGCCCGCTTCCCGGTCCTGGCCCCGCGGAGGCGCATGTCGAACTCCTGCGCCGGGGGCCGCTCCTCGGGCGGGCCCGCCTCCTCGAACTTCCGCAGTCGCGTCTGCGCCGCCTGATACCGGGACGCGAAGCCGTCGTTCGCGGACGCCTTGACCTTGAGGTTCGCCACCAGGATGCGGAGCTTCTCATGCTGCTCGTCCCACCGCCGGCGCAGCTCGTCGAGCCGGTCCATCCGATCGGCGCGCGCCTGATGGTAGGTCGCGAAGCTCCCGCCGTGCACCCAGGCGGTCGACCCCGCCGCACCGGGTTCCAGCGTGATCAGCCGATCGGCGGCTCTGGCGAGGAGCTCGCGGTCGTGCGACACCAGCAGCACGGTCTTGTCCGTGGCGCGCAGCCGCTCCTCGAGCCACCGCTTGGTCGGCACGTCGAGGTAGTTGTCCGGCTCGTCGAGCAGGAGCACCTCATCGGGGCCACGGAGCAGCGCCTCCAGGGCGAGCCGTTTCTGCTCTCCGCCGGAGAGGGAGGTGAGCTCGCGGTACCGTGCCCGCTCGAACGGCACGCCGAGCGCTGCCACGGTGCACTGATCCCACACGGTCTCGTGCTCGTATCCGCCGGCGTCCGCGTACTCGGCGATGGCGGAGGCGTAGGCCATCTGGGTGTCGTGCTCGTCGCGATCGATGAGGGCGTTCTCCGCGGCCTCCAGCGCCTCCGCGGCGGCACGGAGGCGGGTGGGAGCCACCCGCACGAGCAGCTCGTGCACGGTCTGGCCCGGCTCGCCGTGCCCGACGAACTGGTCCATGACGCCGAGTCCGCCGTCGATGGTCACCACCCCGTCGTCGGCCGGCTGCTCGCCGCGGATGATCCGCAGCAGCGTCGTCTTCCCCGCCCCGTTCGGCCCGATCAGAGCGCTGGTCGAGCCCGCCCCGACCCGGAACGACACCTCGTCGAGAAGCGGTCTGCCGTCGGGAAGCGTCAGTGAGATCCCGGATGCGTCGATGTACCCCACAGGCGTGGCCGTCCTTCCGCCCGCGGACAGCGAGCCGACCAGGCTATCAGTCCGCGCGGCTTCGCGACCACCGGGACGAGCCTTCCGGGCCCGTCAAGCCGCGTCTTCCTGCGCTGCGGCCGCTCGACGCTCATCGTGGAGCGCGTTCGCCAGACTGGCACCGGTGAGCTGCGCACGGACAAGTGTCCGCGCCTGCTCCCGTGCGAGGAGGACGACGCCGCCGCGGTCCTCCTCGATCATCAGCAGAGTGACGCCCTCGTTCCAACGCTGCCGCGCGCGCAACTCGCCGGGAATGACCAGGCGCCCGTGGTCATCCAGCGAAGCAGTGAAGGTGGCGGTCATGACGCCCACCGTACCGCTCCCCCACCGATGTGTCAGTCCGCGCGACTGAGGGTCTGCAGCACCTCGGTCTTGGGAGCCGCCGGGAGCACGAACCGGAACTCGGTGCCCACGCCCTCCTCGCTGGTCACGTCCATCGATCCGCCGTGGGCCAGCACGATCGCGCGCGTGATCGTGAGACCCAGCCCCACCCCCGGGACGGCGTTGCGCGTGGCCGTCGAGGCGCGGAAGAACCGGGTGAAGAGCATGCGCTGCTCGTCCTGCGGGATCCCGACCCCGGTGTCGGCGATGGCGACCTGCACCCCGCCGTCGAGGCGACGCACGGCGGCCGTCACTCGACCCCCGCGCGGGGTGAACTTGATGGCGTTCGAGAGGAGGTTGTCCACCGCCTGCCCGAGGCGTCCGGGATCGACCAGCAGCGGGATCGGCTCGTCACCGACCTGCAGCTCCAGTTCGATCCCCTCGCGCTGCGCATGCGGCCCCGCCGAGGCGACCGCCGAGCGCACGAGGTCCGCGATGTCGGCCTCGTCCCGCTCCAGGGGAAAGCGCCCCGATTCCACCTGCGCCGTGAAGAGCAGATCGCCGACGAGGTTCAGCAGGCGCTTCGCGTTGCGCTCGATGATGCCGACGAACTCCTGCTGGTCCTCGGTCAGGGGCTGACCGGGGTCGTTCTGCAACAGGTCGAGGAAGCCGATGATCGCACTCAGCGGCGTCCGGAGCTCATGGGAGATCATCCCCACGAACTCGTCCTTCATGCGCGCGACCTCGACGGCTCTGGTCTCGTCCGTGAGCACGAACAGGTAGCCCTGCTGCGCGCCGGACGGATCCTTGTGCGGGGTGACGGTCACCCGCGCCGGCACCGTCGTGCCACCCGCGGTCCTCACCTCGATGTCGCCGTCGACGGTATGGCCGGCGTCCGCGTGGGCGAAGAGCTCGCGGAGCCCGTCCGGCACTCCTGCGCGGTCGGGCGCCCCGCCCTGCCCCGCCGGCACCCCCGAGACGTCTTCGCGCGACGCGGTGTCCTCGGCGAGCATCTTCAGCGCCGACGGCGAGAAGAAGCGGTCGACGCGCACGTCGTCGAGAGCCTCGTCGTGGGAGAGCCCGAGCAGGCGGACGGCCCCGGGGTTCCACGCCGTGACGCGCCCCTCGCGATCGGTGCCGATCACGGCCTGCGCGGTGATCGACGCCCACAGGCCCTCGAACGAGTCGAGCAGCACGCGGTACTCGTGCTCCTTCTGACGAAGCTGCACGATCATCGAGACGTTCTCGGACAGCGCCTTGGTCCGCTCCGTGACCAGTTCCTCCGCCTGCTGCACCCGCAGCCGCTGCTGCCGGGAGAGCTCGTTCACCACGGCCGCGACGGCCGCGAAGACGAGCGGACCGACGACGCCGCGGAGCCACACCACCGCGTTCGTCGGCGGTTCGACGACGTAGGGGATCAGCAGCGCGAACGACGTGAACGCGCCGACGACGAAGACCCAGCGGATCCCCGGCGCCGCCGCGATCCAGATCACCGGGAGCAGCACGAGCGATCCGAAGAGCGAGGCCGCGCCTCCCGTCCCTGCACGGAAGAGGCCCAGTCCCAGGATGTCGACCATCGGCACCAGCAGCACGATCCAGCCCTCGCGGATGTGCAGCGCGCTGAGCACCCCGGCGTGGAGCGTCGCGACGAGCACGACCGCGAGGCCGGTCAGCGCGAGGGCCACATCGGTGAACGGCAGGCTGGGGATGGCCCAGGTCATCACGCCCGCGATCGCGGCGGCGACGAGAGTCGGGACCTGCTTGACGATCGGGCTCGGGTTGTCGACGACCCGGTACCAGCGGTTCTCGGCACGCTCCAGCGGCGTGGCCCTCATCGCGGCACCCGCTCCACGGCCCGATGCAGGTCCGCCCCCGTGATGGGCTTCGGCAGCGCGGCGTCAGCCGGTGGATACTCCGCGACGTCCAGCACCGAGCTGACGATGAGGAAGCACTCCGGGTAGCGTTCGTGGATCAGCCGGCAGCACGCCTGACCGGAGATGCCGGGGAGCAGCAGGTCCAGGACGGCGACCTGGGGGTCGATGTCCGGGAAGGCGGCGATGGCAGACTCCGCATCGGGCGCGACGAACACGTCGAAGCCCTCCCGATCGAGGTACCGCCCCAGGAGGGTCGCCTGATCCGGAGCGTCCTCGACGACCAGGGCGAGCGGCCGTCCGGTCATCGCAGGAGCAGCTCTCGGACTACGACGATCACGACCACGACGGCGAGGGAGATGAGCGCCTGCGGGATGAGGCGGCGCTCCTTCCGGGCGTCGGCCGTGATCTCCTCCACCTCGGCGTCGTGCGATGGTGCGTCGGTCATGAGTCGACCCGTCCGATCTTCTCGGTCTTGATCCAGGAGGCATCCGCGCGACGCCACTCCTTGAGGTACGAGTCGGCGGTGATCGCGCACAGCAGTGATCCGTAGCCGCAGACGTAGAGCAGCAGGCCCGCGAAGAAGCGTCCGGCCGGAAGCGGCTCGACCGCCCGCGCGAGCCAGATGCCGAGCATCGACACCGGCCCCCAGAGGGCGAACGCCAGCAGCCACAGCACACGCGTCTGCTCCGTCGACTCCTGCCCGGCCGCGCCGATCAGGCCGTCCAGGGCCCAGGGGAACAGCGCCAGGGCCATGAGGATCAGCGCCCCGAGCCCCGGGAACATGATCGCCTCGCGCCAGGACTGCCGCCCGATGCGCGGATCGAGCTGGACGGAGTAGAGCATCGAGAAGATGTAGATGGCCGCCGCGGCGATCCACATGAACCGGAACACGAACTCCGCGACGTCGCTGTGCAGGAGCAGGAGGACGATCATCGCGGTGGCGGCGAGGAGCAGGAGCGCCGGCATCAGCAGGATCGTGAACCAGGCCAGCCCGAAGGGGATGCTGCCCAGGTTGTGGTCGCGACTCGGACGGAACCAGAGCTTCTTGTAGATCGAGGTGAGCTGCACGTTGCCGCGCGCCCAGCGCAGCCGCTGCTTCCAGAGACTCTCGATCGTCCGCGGCTCCTCGGCGAGCACCACGGCGTGCGGCTCGAACACCATCCGGCGGCCGTGGAGCTGACTCTCGAAGGTCGTCATGGTGTCCTCGGCGAGCGTGCCCGTCGGGATGCGACCGCCGATCGCCTCGAGGTTCGCGCGGGAATGCAGCTGGGCGCCCCCGGCGAGGCAGGCGATCGCTCCCCCGACGTTCTGCGTGCGCCGTGCCGAGAGCTGGCCGATGACGTACTCGATCGCGATGAACCGGGTGAGGTAGTTGCGGTCCCTGCTGCCCTCCGCGATGTAGGCCGTGACGGCCCCGACCTCCTCGTCCGCGAGGTGCCGGGTGAGCTTGCGCAGGGAGTCCCGCGCGAAGATCACGTCGGCGTCCATGATGAGCACCGCTTCGGTCCACGGGTCGGCGAGCACGACGTCGAGGCCGTGGTTCAGCGTGTGCGCCTTGCCCTCGCCACCCTTCTCGCGCCGCAGGTGGACCACGCGCCCCGGGTAGGTCGCCGCCTTCTGCTGCACGATCGCCGGGGTGTCGTCCGTGGATGCGTCGTCGACGACGAAGACGCGGAGGCGCTCGGCGGGGTACTCGAGCTGGAGCAGCCGCTCGATCGCGGGGCCGATGACCAGGCCCTCGTTCCACGCCGGGATGACCACGGCCACGTTCGGGTGGTACGGCGCGGCCTTGCCGCAGTGATTGCGGAAGGCGTGCAGCGGCAGCATGAGGAACTGCAGCCCGGTGTTGACGACCGGGAGCGTGCCGATCAGCACGCAGAGGAGGAGGATGACGACGACGACCGTCTCGATCCAGGTCAGCTCGGGCATCAGCGTCCTTCCGTCCCTTCGAGCAGCGGGAGGATGCGGGAGTACCGGCCGACGTCTGCGGCCACGTGGCTGTCGGTGGACGCGACGATCCCGGCACCCGCGCGCTCCAGCGCGGTCAGCGCCTCCGCGCCGGGGCACACCCACTTCTCGTTGACCTCGACGAGGGTGTCCGTCTCCGCGGCGGCGCGAGCCCAGGCCTCGAGGCGCTCGGCTCCGAGCTCCTCCTCCGCGAGACCGATCTTCGGCAGGATCGAGAAGCAGTGCGCGAGCTGGTTGCCCGGATGGCGTCGCATGGTCGCGATGACCGCGTCCGTGAACTGGTCGAGGACGTCGGTCGGCGCCCACCCCGCGGCGATGCGCTCGCGGACGGCGGTGGGACCGAGCGGCCCGTCCACGCCGGGGAACTGATGGTCGGCGATGAGGATCCGGTCGATGCCCACAGGCAGCACCGGCATGTCGAGTTCCCCCGAGGCGTCGAGGATCTTCGCCTCGACGCCCGTGAGCACCGTGAGTCCGTCCGGAACGCGCAGCCGACGGACCGCGGCGAGGTACTCCGGCACCCAGGTCGTGCTCTGCCGTACGTGGTCGACGAGGCGGACCGTCTCGAGACCGACGGCCGCAGCGGCGGCGACGTTCTCCGCCAGCGTGGAGACCGCGTCATCGGAGAACGTGGAGTGGACGTGGTGGTCTCCGCGCAGGGCGGGATGGCTCACAGTTCCTCCTGGTGACCGGCGTGCGCCGACACGAGCACGTCGTCGACCTCGACGATCACGTCCTCCAGGAAGCGCACCGATGCGACCTCGCGGAAGGGCACCTGCACCGGGATCTCCCGACCGAGGAAGAGGTCGGCGACGAGCGACGGGATGTCGACTCCGGCGGCGATCGTCAGCGGGAGCGCCCCGGGGAAGCGCGGGTTGACCTCGAGCAGCACGGCCCGCCCGTCCCGATCGCGACGGAGTTGCACGTTGGCGACGCCGACGAGGCCGATCGCCCGCGCGATGGCGGCGGCGGTCTCCTCGAGCTCGGGATCGCGGAGGGTGCGACCGGCGATGGCGACCCCCGAGTCCACACGGGCGCGGGTGCGCGGGACCGCCGCGACCACACCGCCGGACGCGTCGGCGATCACATCGACCGAGTACTCCTCGCCCGGGAGGAAGTCCTGCACGATCAGCCCCTCATCGGTGGGGAGGGCGGCGAGCGCCTCGGCGTCCGGGACGAGGCGCACACCGCGACTGCCCGCACCCTGGCGGGGCTTGGCGAACACGGGGAACTCCCACGCGACTTCCGCGGCATCCGGCCCGGCGAGCACGGTGCGCGGCACACGACCGGTCGGCGCGCAGCGCTCCGCGAGAGCGAGCTTGTCGAGGGCCGTGTGCAGCGTGTCGGCGGGCGGCGCGGCGAGGACCGCGGGGGCCAGCTCATCGCGGCGGTCCGCGAGGGCGATCAGCTCCACGTCGACGGTCGAGATCACGAGGTCGAGACCGTCCTCCGCGACCATCCGCGCGATCGCCGGCACGAAGTCCTCGTCACGCCCCGGGGGAACCAGACGGCGTTGCGCCGGTGGCACGAGGTAGATGCCGCTCGCCCATCCGTCCATGTCGGCCGCGAAGACCGTCAGATCGGGCCGTCGCAGCAGGGAGCGGATCACGGCGACGCCGGCGGGGCCTCCGGCTCCGGTGACCAGTACGCGCTTCGTCATCAGCTCTCCCGTCGACTCAGTTCATGGGCGCCGATGAACTCGGCGGTCTCGCGCACGACCTCCAGCGGCTCGACCGCCTCGCCGCCGCCGAACCGCGACCAGTAGCGTGCGGTGGCGGTGACGAACTCCGGCGCGAGATACTCCCGGTTCGCCGCGGTCTGGGACTGGAAGCACTCCAGCAGCCGCAGCTTGTCATCCAGGAAGCGGTCGATGCGGACGAAGCGCGTGGGCCGGTAGTCGATGGTCGCGGAAGGGCTCTGGTAGCAGGCGACCGTGCCGACGCGGCGGGTCGCGACGATCGTCGCCTCGTTCACCGCGCGGTGATCCTGGTGGCGGTCGTGGTGCGAGTGCGTGTAGACGATGGTCGGCTGGATCTCCTGCACGACCTCCTCGATGAGGCGGACGGTCGATCCTCCGCCCGAGATCTCGGTGTCGATGAGGTCTTTGACGAACAGGCGCGCCCCCACCTGCTCGGCCGCGGCGAGCGACTCATGCTGGCGACTGTCCGCATCACCGCCGCGCGCTCCGCGGGAGAGCGTGAGGATCGTGATCTGATCGCCGGCGGCCGCGTGCGCCGCGAGGATGCCGCCGACGCCGATCTCGACGTCGTCCGGGTGCGCCCCGATGGCGAGGACGACCTCGCCGGTCTTCGCCTCCGCCTTCCGGCGCCGGGACTCCTCGACGAGCCGGGTGACCGACTCCACGAGTCGGGCGTTGTCGAGCGGCTTGGTGAGGAACTCGTCGGCCTGCGCCCGGAGCGCCGACACGGCGTACTCGACCGAGACGTGCGCGGTCATCACGACGACCGGCACGGTCGGCATGAGGCGCCGCAGTTCCGCGAGCAGCTCCAGGCCGCTGAGCCCCGGCATCTCGATGTCGGTCACGACGACGTCGGGTTTCACCGCCGCGGCCTTCTCGAGCGCCGACCGGCCGTCGTCCGCGAGATCGACGACGCAGCCGGCACGCCGTTCCAGGACGGTCTTGACGAGCAGGGCGACGTCGTGGTCGTCGTCGACGACGAGGATGCGAGGGGGGACCTCAGCCATGTACAGCTCTCCTTGGGGAGATTCCCTGCCGGGGGGATTCGGCGGTGCGAGCTCGGTGCCTTCATCACCGGGCCGCAGGGAAAGTCGAGCAGGGTACGTCGATTCTGGCACAGGGCTCCACCCCCGGCCCGCAGCGCGTCAGCCCGCGCGCGCCGCCCGCTTCTCCTTCTGATAGACCCGGATCGCCTCGTAGCGCTCCGCCGATCGCGCCCGCCTCTTCGCCGCCTGCTCCTCGCGGTTCTTGGGCGGTGCCGAGGTCACGAGATCGTCGAGCAGCCGCCGCGTGGCCACGGCGATCTCGGCCACCGCGCGATCGAACACCTCGCGGTTCGCGCGCGAGGGCGCCGTCGTCCCGGAGATCTTGCGGACGAACTGGAGCGCGGCCTCCTGGCACTCCTCATCCGTGGCTGCCGGCTCGAGGTTGTTCAGAGGCACGATGTTTCGGCACATACCGGCACCGTACGCGCGGCGCGCGGGGCCCGGAAGGGGGATGGCATGCCCGTCCCTCCGTCGCTACGCTCTGGGCTACGACCGGAACCGAGGAGAGATCATGACCGACGCACCGTCGCCCGACGCCCCGCCGCCCTACAACCCGCCGCCGCCCGGCGGCGCGCCCTCGCCGTATCCCGCGGCCTCCGCTCCCCCGCCCGGCGCCCCCTACGCGCAGGACGCGCCGACCTCGCCGCCCGGGCGGGTGCTGTCGATCATCGGCCTCGTGCTGGCGTTCCTGCTGCCGCCGGTCGGCCTCATCCTCAGCATCATCGCCGCCGTGCAGCTCGGCAAGGCGAAGGCCCCCAAGGGCATCGCGATCGCCGGCATCATCGTCGGCGCCATCCTGACGATCTTCGCGATCATCGGGATCGTCCTGCTGGTGACCGTGCTGGCCGGCGTGATCGGGACGTGCGCCGAGCTCGGACCCGGGGTGTGGGACGTCGGCGGCGTCACCTACCGCTGCGGCTGACCGCACCGCGGACGACGAGGGGCCGGATGCAGCGCATCCGGCCCCTCCTGCGTCCCCCTTCCCGGGGGCCGCTGTCACTTCTTGTAGTTCGGCGCCTCGACGACGATCTGCACATCGTGCGGGTGCGACTCCTTGAGTCCCGCCGAGGTGATGCGCACGAACTTGCCGCGCTGCTTGAGCTCCTCGATGGTGCGCGCACCGACGTAGAACATCGACTGCCGCAGCCCGCCGACGAGCTGGTAGGCGACGGCGGAGAGCGGGCCGCGGTACGGGACCTGGCCCTCGATGCCCTCCGGGATCAGCTTGTCGTCACTGGGCACGTCGGCCTGGAAGTAGCGGTCCTTCGAGTACGAGGTCTGCTTGCCGCGCGTCTGCATGGCGCCGAGCGATCCCATCCCGCGGTACTGCTTGAACTGCTTGCCCGACTGGAAGACGATCTCGCCCGGCGACTCGTCCGTGCCGGCGAGCAGCGAGCCGAGCATCACGGCGTCGGCGCCGGCGACCAGGGCCTTCGCGATGTCGCCCGAGTACTGCAGGCCGCCGTCGGCGATCACCGGGACGCCGGCCGGACGCGCCGCGAGCGACGCCTCGTAGACGGCCGTCACCTGCGGCACGCCGACACCGGCGACCACGCGCGTCGTGCAGATCGAGCCGGGACCCACGCCCACCTTGACCGCGTCGACACCGGCGTCCACCAGCGCCTGCGCGCCCTCGCGGGTGGCGACGTTGCCGCCGATGACGTCGATGTGCGCGAACGACTCGTCGGCCTTGAGGCGCTTGACGAGGTCGATCACGCCCTGGGACTGCCCGTTGGCGGTGTCGACGACGAGCACGTCGACGCCGGCGTCGCGGAGGGCCTCGGCGCGCTCCCAGGCGTCGCCGAAGAAACCGATCGCCGCGCCCACCCGCAGGCGGCCCTGGTCGTCCTTGGTGGCGAGCGGGTACTTCTCGCTCTTGTCGAAGTCCTTGATGGTGATGAGGCCGGCGAGCTTGCCGTCCTCGTCGATGAGGGGCAGCTTCTCGACGCGGTGCTTCGCGAACAGCGCGATGACCTCGCCTGCCGCGACGCCCACCGGGGCGGTGACGAGGTTCTCCCTCGTCATGACATCCTTCACGAACGTGCTCTGGCGCTCGAAGCCGGAGACGAAGCGCATGTCCCGGTTCGTGATGATGCCGACCAGACGACCCTCGTCGTCCACGACCGGGAGACCGGAGATCCGGTACTTGGCGCACAGCGCGTCGACCTCCTCCACGGTCGCGTCCTGCGTCGTGGTGATGGGGTCGGTGATCATGCCGGACTCGCTCCGCTTCACGCGGTCGACGTGCGCGGCCTGGTCGGCGATCGAGAGGTTGCGGTGCAGGATGCCGATGCCACCCTCCCGCGCCATGGCGATCGCCATGCGGGACTCGGTCACGGTGTCCATCGCGCTGGAGAGGAGCGGCGTCGCGACGGAGATCCGCCGCGTGATCCGGGACGACGTGTCGGCCTCGCTGGGGATGACGTCGGTGTGCCCGGGGAGCAGCAGCACGTCATCGTAGGTCAGTCCGACGAAGCCGAAGGGATCGTGCTGGTCCATGGAATCTCCTCCTGCGCGAGTGGCGCGGATCCGGGTGCGAATGGGGGGTCGACGTCGGCCGGTGCGCGGGCGTGACCCGTATGGAGATTCTAAGCGAGACACGCCCGAGAACATTCCCAGAGCCCTGTCGTTACCGGACCGTTGGCCCGGACGATAGGTGAATCGCCGATCGCCCATTACGCTCAAGTGCGTCGTCCATCCCCGCGGTTCGACCCGAGTCCGCGGAGACAGCACTCACAGTGGAGGTTGCGTGGGACCCACAGCACTCGCCGGACCGCGAAAGCGCCCTTGGGCCTTCGCCTTCTTCGGAATCCTGATGGCGCTCGCGGCATCGCTCCTCCTCCCTCCCTCAGCCGCATCCGCGGAGACGACGGACGACGGCCAGGAGGTCACCGACTTCTACTTCGCCGGCGTCGTCACCGACGGCGACGAGCCCGTCGAGGGCGTCGTGATGACGATCGAGGGCAACGGCTTCGACGCCGAGACCGAGACCGACGCCGAGGGCAAGTGGCGCCTGTACGTGCCGGAGAAGGAGACGTACACCCTGACGGTCGACGAGTCCACGCTTCCGGACGGCGTGATCGTCGACGCGACGCAGCTCCCCGAGGGGATCCAGCCCGTCTCGGGCACGACCGCCTCGTTCGAGCTGGAGTTCGGGCTCACCGGCACGAAGATCGTGAACTTCTTCCTCGGCGAGGGCGAGCGGGTGACCGTCTCCTTCCTCGACCAGCTCCTGTCGCGCATGGTGGGCGGTCTGAACTTCGGTCTGCTGCTGGGGCTCGCCTCGATGGGCGCCGCGCTGATCTACGGCACGACCCGGCTGTCGAACTTCGCGCACGGCGAGATGGTGAGCTGGGGCGCGGTGGTCACGCTCGTCGTCACCTCGTTCTGGCAGCTCCCGCTGTGGGCCGGCATCATCGCCGCGGTCATCGGCGGTGCGGCGCTCGGCTGGGCTCTGGACGCCGGCATCTGGAAGCCGCTGCGGCGCCGGGGTCTGGGCGTCGTCCAGCTCATGATCGTCAGCATCGGCCTCTCGCTGGCCCTCCGCTACGGTCTGCAGTACATCATCGGCGGCAACACCTATCAGCTGCCCGGTTCCAGCCCGGAGCCCATCCGTCTCGGGCCGATCTCCCTGTCGTACATCGACCTGATCGGCATGGCGACCAGCATCATCGTGATCCTCGGCGTCGCGTTCTTCCTCACCCGCACCCGCACCGGCAAGGCGACGAGGGCGATCTCGGACAACCCGCAGCTCGCCGCCGCCTCCGGCATCGACGTGGACAAGGTCATCCGCATCGTCTGGATCCTCGCCGGCACCCTGGCCGCGATCTCCGGGATCCTCTGGGCGTACTTCCGCCCCGGCGTGAAGTGGGACATGGGTATGCAGATGCTGCTGCTGATGTTCTGCGCCATCACGCTCGGCGGGCTCGGCTCGGCGATCGGCGCCCTGATCGGCTCGATCATCGTCGGCCTCGCGGTCGAGGTGTCCACGCTCCTCGGGGTGCCGACCGACCTCAAGTACGCCAGCGCCCTCGTCGCGCTGATCATCATCCTGCTCGTGCGACCGCAGGGCATCCTCGGACGCAAGGAAAGGTTGGGCTGACGCATGGACTTCGGAAGCATCTTCGGCAACACCGCCTCCTACCTGTTCAGCCCGACGACGATCGCCTACGCGCTCGCGGCCACCGGCCTCGCTGTGCACTTCGGCTACACGGGTCTGCTCAACTTCGGCATGGCGGCCTTCATGGCGATCGGCGGCTACGGCTACGCGATCTCGATCCTCACCTTCGGCTTCCCGTGGTGGCTGGGCGTGCTCGTCGGCATCACCGGCGGAGCGCTCTTCGCCCTGCTGCTGGGCATCCCGACGCTGCGTCTGCGCGCCGACTACCTCGCCATCGCGACCATCGCGGCCGCGGAGGTCGTGCGCCTGATGTTCGTCACGGAGCTGTTCAAGGACTGGACGAACTCCGCCGGCGGGCTCTCCGGCTACCACCAGAGCTTCCGCGATGCCAACCCGTTCCCTCCGGGGACGTACGGCTTCGGCCCGTGGACGTACAACGCGAACGACCTCTGGGTGCGTGTGTTCGGTCTGCTCACCCTCGCTCTGACGATCCTCGTGGTCTGGGCGCTCATGCGCAGCCCGTGGGGCCGCGTGCTCAAGGGCATCCGCGAGGACGAGGACGCCGTGCGGTCGCTCGGTAAGAACGTCTTCGCGTACAAGATGCAGGCGCTCGTGGTGGGTGGTGTGATCGGTGCGCTCGGCGGCATCGTCTTCGTCCTGCCCTCGGCGGTCATCCCCGGCAGCTACTCGACGTCGCTGACGTTCTTCCTGTGGACGATCCTGCTCCTCGGCGGTGCGGCGACGGTCTTCGGCCCGACGCTCGGCGCCGTGCTCTTCTGGGTGGTGTTCGCCTTCCTCGGCGCGCTCCTCCCGGCGATGGCCACGGCCGGCTACCTGCCCATGACGAGCGCACAGGCCGACGTGGTGCGCTACATCCTCATCGGCATCGTGCTGATGCTCATCGTCGTGTTCCGCCCGCAGGGCATCCTGGGGAACAAGAGGGAGATGACCTTTGTCAAGTGAGAACGACGCGGCCGTCACGCCCGCGAAGAGCGCTCCCCGCGCCAAGACCACCGGCCTCGCCGCGGGTCCCGCCGCCCCCGGAGTCAAGAAGGTCGACCCGATCCTCGTCGTGGACGCGGTGCAGCGGCGCTTCGGCGGACTGACCGCCGTCGACGTCGATCACCTCGAGATCCCGCGTGGCGCCATCACGGCACTCATCGGCCCCAACGGCGCCGGGAAGACCACGCTGTTCAACCTCCTCTGCGGGTTCGACAAGCCCAATAGCGGTACCTGGTCGTACGACGGCAAGAGCCTCTCCGGCATCCCGTCCTTCAAAGTCGCCCGGATGGGCCAGGTGCGCACCTTCCAGCTCACCAAGTCGCTGTCGCTGCTGACCGTGCTGGAGAACATGAAGCTCGGAGCGAAGGACCAGCGCGGCGAGGGCTTCTGGGCCGGGCTCTTCCCCTTCCTCTGGCGCGCGCAGGAGCAGGAGATCGAGCAGCGGGCCCACGAGCTCCTCGTGCGCTTCAAGCTCGACGCCAAGGAGCAGGACTTCGCCGCCTCCCTCTCCGGCGGTCAGCGCAAGCTCCTGGAGATGGCACGGGCGCTCATGAGCGACCCGAACCTGGTGATGCTCGACGAGCCGATGGCCGGGGTGAACCCCGCCCTCACGCAGTCGCTCCTCGACCACATCCTCGACCTCAAGGACCTCGGGATGACGGTGCTCTTCGTGGAGCACGACATGCACATGGTGCGTCACATCGCCGATTGGGTCGTCGTGATGGCCGAGGGGCGCGTGGTGGCCGAGGGGCCTCCGGAGACCGTCATGGAGGACCCCGCGGTCGTGGACGCCTACCTGGGCGCCCATCAGGACGTGGACCTCGGCGCCGTCACCGGCCGCCTCCCGGTGATCTCGGACGCCGACGCGGAGCGCATCCGCGAGCAGATCGAGACGGAGGTCGAGGCCGAGGTCGAGGCCGAGGACGCCGCCGAGGAGGACAAGGCATGAGCACCGCGATCCCCGCCGAGGGCACCCCCGAGACCGGCGACGTCATCGTCGAGCTGAAGGACGTGCACGCAGGCTACCTGCCGGGAGTGAACATCCTCAACGGCGCGAACCTCGTCGCCCGCCAGGGCGAGCTCATCGGCATCATCGGCCCGAACGGCGCCGGGAAGTCGACGCTCCTCAAGGCGATCTTCGGCATGGTGAACGTCCGCGAGGGCGACATCACCGTCAAGGGCGAGAGCATCGTCGGCCTCAAGGCCGACAAGCTCGTACGCCGCGGTGTCGCCTTCGTGCCGCAGACGAACAACGTGTTCCCGTCACTCACCATCCAGGAGAACCTGGAGATGGGGCTCTACCAGAACCCGAAGATCTTCGCGGAGCGGCTCGAGTTCGTCAGCAGCATCTTCGCCGAGATCGGCAAACGCCTGAAGCAGCGTGCGGGCTCGCTCTCCGGCGGCGAGCGCCAGATGGTCGCCATGTCCCGCGCGCTCATGATGGACCCGTCCGTGCTGCTGCTGGACGAGCCGTCCGCCGGCCTCTCCCCCGTGCGGCAGGACGACGCCTTCATCCGCGTCTCCGACATCAACAAGGCGGGCGTGACGACGATCATGGTCGAGCAGAACGCCCGTCGGTGCCTGCAGATCTGCGACCGCGGCTACGTGCTCGACCAGGGGAAGGACGCCTACGAGGGCACCGGTCGGGAGCTGCTGAACGATCCGAAGGTCATCGGCCTCTACCTCGGCACCCTCGGGACCGACGCCGCCTGAGACCTCGCGCCGCACGAGGAAGGCCCCGGATGCCGAAGCACCCGGGGCCTTCATCGTGCGGTGTTTACTTGATGCGCGAGGTGACGTTCTCGGCGTCGAACTCGTAGACGCCGATCGCGGCACCCTTCGGGTCGTTGTTCTCGTCGAACGTGATCTCGCCGGAGAGGCCGTCGTAGTCCGGCGTGCCGCCGTCGTTGATGATCGCGGCGCAGTCGGCGAAGTTGTCGCACTTCTCGCCGTCGCCGTCGCCGCCGGAGACGGTGATCATCTCCGCCGCGATGTCCGGGCCCTCGACCGAGCCGGCCTTCAGCGCCGCCAGAGCGATGAGGACCACGGCGTCGTACGCCTCGGCCGAGTAGGTCACGGCGTCGATCGGGTCGTTGCCCTCGGCCGTCCAGACCTCGTTCAGCTGGTCGAGGAAGTCCTGCGGCAGCTCGGCGCCGGCGCGGGTGCCCTTCGAGCCCTCGAGGCTGACCGGGATGTCGGCGCCCCAGTCCTTGAGGTTGCCGTCGACGAGGTACAGCGAGCCCGTGTCGACCCCGGCGTTGCCCAGCAGCGGCGCGATGGTGGCGAACTGGTCGTAGGAGACGACAGCGACGGCGTCCGGGTTCGCCGCGGCGATCTCCGAGACCTGCGCGTTGAACTGACCGTCGCCCTGGTTGTACGACGCATCGGCGACGACCTCGCCGCCGGTGCTCTCGAACGTGGCCTTGATCGCCTCGAACAGGCCCGTGCCGTACGGGTCGTTCTGGTAGATGATGCCCAGCGTCTTGTGGCCGTCCTCGGCGATCTCGTTGCCGAGGACCTCGCCCTGGAGGTTGTCGCTCGGTGCGGTGCGGAAGTACAGCGGGTTGATGCCCGTGAAGTCCGGCGAGGTGTTGGACGGGGACACCGTGAGGATGTCCGCACCCGCATTGCCGTCGAGGATGAGCTTGGTGACGCTGGAGGACGCCGCGCCGATCATGGCGGTGATGTCGCCGTTGCGCAGGTTGGTGATGGAGGTCTCGTAGGCCTTGTTGTCGAGGTCGCCCTCGTCGCCCGTGCTGAGGTCGATCGTGATGCCGGCGTCGGCCTCGTTGATCTGGTTGACGGCGAGCTGGACGCCGGCCTCCATCGGCGCGCCCAGGAACGCGAGCGTACCGGTGGCGGGCAGCAGCGAACCGAGCTTGAGCGTCAGGTCGGCGGCGGGCTTGTCGCCGCCCCCGTCCGACGGCTCCGCATCGGGCGTGCTGCTGCAGCCCGCGATGATGAGGGCGGAGGCGCTGACCAGCGCGATCCCGGCGAAGATCCTCGCGCTGCGCGAGCCCTTCAGTGCGTTCATGATGCTCCCTTGCGTAAACGAACGTGGATGATGACCACAGTCGGGTGCTCTAACACTAGGGCGTGCGCCCCGCGCGCAGGAGGGGCAAGTATCTCGGTGCGTTAACGATCCAGGGCCGCCGTTTCGGGGCGCGGACAGGACCGATCAGAGCGCCGCGGCGCGGGTGGCACGACGGCCGCGACGCGCGGCGAGGAGCAGATCGACGACGAAGACCGCGATCGCGACCCACACCAGGAGGAACCCGATCCAGCGCTCCGGCGGCATCGGCTCGTGCAGCACGACGACCCCGATCACGAACTGCAGGACCGGGGTGAGGAACTGCAGCATCCCGATGATCGTGAGGTCGACGCGACGCGTGCCGGCCGCGAACAGCAGCAGGGGGACAGCCGTGGCCACCCCCGCGAAGGCGAGCAGCACGGCGTGCGGCCAGCCCGCGGTCCCCATCGTCAGGCCGACGGGCGTCGTCGCCACGACCACGAGTTGCACCACCGCGATGGGGATCAGCCAGAACGACTCGAGCGTCAACCCGCTGACCGCGTCGACGGCAGGGCCGATCTTCTTCTTGATGAGCCCGTACAGACCGAAGGAAGCGGTGAGGGTCAGGGCGATCCAGGGGACGTGGCCGTACGCCACGATGATGACGACGACCGCGACGGCCGCGATCCCGACCGCCGCCCACTGCAGACGGCGGAGGCGCTCCTTGAGGACGAAGACGCCGAGCAGCACGGTGGTGATCGGGTTGACGAAGTAGCCGAGCGCCGTCTCCACCACGTTCTCGCTCAACGTGCCGAGGACGAAGACCTGCCAGTTGACGTAGATGAGCAGGCCGGCGAGGGCCGTCCACCCGAGCAGTCGCGGACTCCGGACGATCGCGAGGAAGGCGGGCCATCCCCTCGTGACGGTGAGCAGCAGAAGACAGAAGACGAAGGAGAGCAGCACCCGCCAGGCGACCACCTCCCACGGCCCGGTGGGCTGCAGCAGGAGGAAGTAGAGCGGCAGCACGCCCCACAGGAGGTATGCGCTCCCGGCGTAGGCGACGCCCGCCGTCCGGGTGGCGCGGGTCGTCTCGGGGGTCACCGCACAACCCTATGCCCGCGAGGACGAGGGCCGCGCCGCTCCGGACGCGGAAGAGGGCCCGGATGCCGAAGCATCCGGGCCCTCTTCGGACCGGGTTCCCGTCCGCCGTGCAGAGGGAACCGAGTGTGCGATCAGCGGACGACGACCGCCAGGACGTCGCGAGCCGACAGGACGAGGAACTCGTCCGCGCCGAACTTCACCTCGGTGCCGCCGTACTTGCTGTAGAGCACGCGGTCGCCGACGGCGACGTCGAGCGGAACGCGGTTGCCGTTGTCGTCGATGCGGCCGGGGCCGACCGCCACGACCTCGCCCTCCTGGGGCTTCTCCTTGGCGGTGTCGGGGATGACCAGGCCACTCGCGGTGGTCTGCTCGGCCTCGACCTGCTTGATGACGATGCGGTCCTCGAGCGGCTTGATGGAAACCGACACGGTCTACCTCTTCTTTCTTGACGCTGACACGAAAGACTCGTTCGCACTCTCAACCCGAGAGTGCTAATGCCAGTGTAGGCGGTCGGCTGGCACTCATGCAATGCGAGTGCCAACCCGGGTCACACGTCACGCGGGTCCTAGGCTGGGAGGGTGGAGATGTCCGAGCTGCGCGCCCTGCTGACCCCCGCCGGCCTCGAGCTGCTCGACGCGCTCGGGCCGGTCACCTCCACCGCCGAGGCGGCCGCAGCCGTCTCCCGGCTGCGTGCTGCGGGACACTCCCCCGACCTCGTCTCCGCCGTCGTCGGGCAGGCGCACCTGCGCGCCAGGGCCGCGGCGAAGTTCGGCCCCTTCGCCGCCCGCATGCTGTTCACCCGCGCGGGCCTCGAGCAGGCCACCCGCCTCGGCGTGGCCGCCCGCCACGCCCAGCGGATCCGCCGAGCCGGCCTCACGAGCGTCGCGGACCTCGGCTGCGGGATCGGCGGCGACGCCCTCGCGTTCGCCGGCGCGGGACTGGCGGTGCACGCGGTGGACGCCGACGAGGTGACCGCGGCCCTCGCCGCCTACAACCTCGCCCCGTTCGGCGACGACGCCACCGTCCGGCACGCCACGGCGGAGGACGTGCTCGGAGAGCCGGTCCCCGGCCAGGCGATCTGGATGGATCCCGCCCGCCGCACCTCCGGACACAGCGAGACCCGGCGCGTCTCCGCCGACGACTACTCGCCGTCCCTCGACTGGGCGTTCGCCGTCGCCGCGCAGCGCCCCACGGGTATCAAGCTCGGCCCCGCCCACGACCGCGACGCCCTGCCCGCGGACGCGGAGACGCAGTGGGTCAGCGCCGACGGCAGCGTCGTGGAGCTCGTCGTCTGGTCCAGGGAGCTGGCCAGGGAAGGGGTCCGGCGCTCGGCCCTGGTGATCCGCGGCGAGCGCTCGCACGAGCTCACCGGCCCGGCCGATGCCGAGGACGCTCCGGTCCGACCGCTCGGGGCCTTCCTCCACGAGCCGGACGGCGCCGTCATCCGGGCGCGCCTCATCGGCGACGTCGCCCGCAGCCTCGATGCGGGGATGCTCGACCCGCGCATCGCCTACCTCACCTCCGATGCCGCGCTGACGAGCCCGTTCGTGCAGTCCTTCCGCGTCCGGGAGACGCTGCCGATCACGCCGAAGACGATCAACGCGGCCCTGAAGACGCACGGCATCGGCCGCATCGAGATCAAGAAGCGCGGGGTCGACGTCGACCCCGCGGCCTTCCGGCGCAAGCTGACCCTGCGGGGCGACGCCGAGGCGACCCTGATCCTCGCCCGCTTCGGCGATCAGCGACGCGCGATCCTCGCCGACCGGGTGCCCGCCGCGGACTGAGAGCGATCAGTCGTCCGGGTCGCGGCCAGGGATGTCGACGCGGATCGGATCCCCCGGCGGCCCGGTGGTCACGAGATACGACTCGCCCGTCGCCTCGTCGACCACGGCCGGGCCCGAGGTCACCGTGAGGTACGGCATCTGCCAGCGGGTGAAGGCCACCTCGACCACGGACGCCGACAGCAGCTCTCCCGTCTCCTGATCCACGTCGAGGAGCTGCACGCGCAGCCCGGACTGGAGCGCCTCGTCGAGGGTGGCGCACTGCCGCGAACCGTCGGCGTCGACGATCAGGCAGCGCTGGGCGGGGCCGGTCGTCGTACGGCGGTCGCCCAGCCACACCGGCTGCTCGCGGAACGAGCCCAGGAGGGTGAGGTTGAGGTCATAACCGTCGCGGATGAGTTCCTTCACCCTCGGGCGCTGCTCCTCCCCGAACTGGGCGAAGAGCGTGGAGCTTCCGCCCCACCGCTGGATGCTCACCATCGGCTCGTCCGCGGTGGAGAACAGCATCACCGCCGTCACGCTGTCGGTGGAGAACGAGTCCTCGTCGTCACCGGCATCGGAGGGCGCCACGGGGAGCGCGGCGTACAGGCCCGGCCCCAGCTCCTCCTCCGCTGCCAGACAGGTGGATTGGGAGTCCTCGCCCACGTCGAGGATCAGGCACCGGGTGGCCCCGTCATCCTGCGTGGCGAACCAGGCGAGCGCGCCCTCCGCCTCCGCCACCGGACGCACGGAGCCGGGGTCGTAGTCCTCCCCGGCGAGATCGATCCGTCGCTGCTCCTGCGTCTCGGTCAAGGGGAACGCCTCCGACCGCGGGGCGAACAGCGCCCACCCCGCCCCGACGCCGATCGCCAGGAGGGTCGCTGCCGCCACGAGCACGGGCACGACTCCGCGCGCCCGCATCGGCGCGCCCGTCTCGACGGGTGCGGGTGGTGCTCCGGCCGCGGCGAGCGGCGATGCGTCGGAAGCCGGTGGCGGATCGGACTCCCGACCCTCGTCTTCCGCCACCGGGAGCGCCTCGGAGGCTGCCGTCGGCCGTTCTTCCGCCGGAAGCTCCTGCCGTCGATGCTCCTCCTGGAGCTCGCGCAGGCGCCGGGCACCGGCGGCGTCGAGTCCGCCGTCCCGACCATAGGCCGCGCGCTCCAGTGCTCGGCGCTCCTCCGCCGCAGCGGAGCCCTGGCGGTCAGTCTCCTCCCGCACCGACGTCGCTCCCCTCTCGGATGATCACGAACGACCCGAAACCGGAGGTCGGCAGCTCGTAGGTCGTCATTCCGCCGGTCTCCGCGTCGGTCACCTGCAACCGCAGCCGACCGTCGTGCTCCTGCAGCGTCTCCGTCGTCTCACAGGCCCGCGGCGCGTCGGCCGTCGCCCCGTCGTAGATGAGGCACTGCCGACCCGTCTCCCCTTCGGAGGCCGTCCAGATCGGGACGTCGCGGTCGTACCCGGCGACCCAGATCGAGTTCGGGTCGAAGCCGTCATCGGCCAGGCGCTCGGCGGTCCGTGTCTCCGCCTCGTTCGCGTAGGTGGGGCCGCCCTCGCCGGAGCCGTACTCCGAGACGTCGACGCTCACCGCCGGTTCACCGTCGGGCGTGAGGAGCAGATGGGCCATGACCTGGCGCGTGTACTCGTCGTCGCGCTGGGTCGTCACCTCGCCCCAGAGGCCGTCCTCCTGCACCGCTTCCCGCTGATTGCAGCTCGGCGTCGTGCTCTCCCCTGCGCCCAGGACCAGGCAGATGCTCGCACCGCCGTTCTGCGTCGCCACCCAGATGACCGCGTCGTCCTCCGTCGCGAGCGCGCGCACCGAGCCCGGGTCGAATCGTCCGGACGCGACGAGATCGGACTGCCATCCCTGCTGCTCGGCGCTGAGGGCGACCGCTGTTCCGCCGCTCCGGCCGAACGCCAGCCATCCCACGCCGACCCCGAGGAGGAGCACGACGACCGCGCCGAGCGCGAGCATGCCGAGGGAACGGCGCCGCCGCCTCTGAGCCGGAACGTCGCTCTGAGCGGTGACGATGTCCACGGACTCCTCGTCCGGCTCCACGGGCGCGTCGTCTCCGGCCGACGGCTCGTCGTCGTCCTCTGCAGCGGCGAAGGAGCCGAGGGACGGCGGAGGTCCCGGCGACGGGCGTCGCCGGGCGGCGTCGAGCTGTCGCAGGCGCGCGGCCTCCGCGTCCGTGAGGCCTCCGCCTGGGCCGAAAGCCTTGCGCTGCAGGGCCCTGCGCTCCTCGACGTCGTCGTCGTCCGTCATGGCCAGCCCGCCTAGCCGAGTCTCTCGAACTGCATCCCCGCCCAGACCAGCCATCCCAGGCTGTACACGGTCGCGCACAGGCCGAGCACGAGGGCCCAGCGCGCGATCGCCCGGTTCTCCACGGGGCGCCGGAGGGACATGATGGCGGCGATCACCGCGACGATCGCGACCGGGATGCCCCACCCGACGAAGAACGACGCGCCGAGGGCGACGATCGCCGCCAGCAGCGCCCACGGGGCCAGGCGGGTGTCGTCGACGACGGCGGGCTCGACCGCCGGCTCCCAGCCCTCGTCCTCTCCGTGGTCGAGGTCGGGCCCGCTCACCACGACCGGCTCGATGCCGACCGGACCGGTCGGCAGCTTCGTGTAGCCCTCGCGCGGCGCTCCGGGAAGGCGCGCCGTCCCTGCCGGGCGTTCGACCTGCCCGCTCGCGCGCTCGACCCGCGCACGGGGCGTGGCCCCGTCCGACTCCGGCTCCTGCGCGAGCCCGGTCACGCCGGCACCGCCTCCGCGACCTGGATCTCGGTGACCGGCAGGGTCGAGTCGGCGCCGAAGCCGAGGGTCGATGCGGGGCGCCCGGACGCGATGAGCTCAGCGGCCAGCGCCGCGATCATGGCGCCGTTGTCCGTGCAGAGCGACAGCGGAGGGATGCGCACGGTGACGCCGGCCTCGGCGGCCCTGGCGAGGGCGACGTCGCGGAGCCGACGGTTCGCGATCACACCGCCGCCCAGGAGCAGCCGCGGCACTCCGAGGTCGGCGCACGCGTTGAGCGCCTTGGTGACCAGGACGTCGACGACGGCCTCCCGGAAACTGGCAGCGACGTCGGCGATCGGGAGGTCCCGGGCGTCGGCACCCGCCTCGGCGTTCTCGGCCTCGAAGCGCTCGATCCAGCGGGCGACCGCGGTCTTCAGCCCGGAGAACGAGAAGTCGTAGCGATGCTTCGCGAGGTCGGAGGCGCGGGACAGCCCGCGCGGGAAGCGGATCGCGTCCGGGTTTCCGCCCACCGCGGCCCTGTCGATCTCGGGGCCGCCGGGGTAGGGCAGGGACAGCAGTCGGGCGACCTTGTCGAAAGCCTCGCCCGCGGCGTCGTCCACGGTCTCGCCGAGCAGCTCCACGTCGGTCGTGAGATCGCGCACGTGGAGCAGGGAGGTGTGGCCGCCGGAGACCAGCAGCGCGATCGTCGGATACTCCAACGGCGCCGAGTCCGGCGTCAGGATGTCGGCCGCGATGTGACCGACGAGGTGATTGACCGCATACAGCGGTTTGTCCAAGGCGACCGCGAGTCCCTTCGCCGCCCCCACACCGACCATGAGCGCTCCCGCGAGGCCCGGACCGCTGGTCACGGCCACCGCATCGAGGTCGGCGAGACGGACGCCGGCCTCGGCGAGCGCGGCGTCGATGGTCGGCTGGAGGGCCTCGAGATGCGCGCGGGCGGCGACCTCCGGCACGACGCCGCCGTACCGGGCGTGCTCGTCCATGCTGGAGGCGATCGTGTTGGACAGCAGCGTACGACCGCGCACGATGCCGATGCCGGTCTCGTCGCAGCTCGTCTCGATGCCGAGCACCAGGGGCTCACTCATGCGGTCGCCTCCTTCGGCGTGTCGGCGGGCGCCGGGTGGCGGCGCAGATCCAGATGCATCACGATCGCGTCCACGTCATCCGGCTGATAGTAGCGGGGGCGCCTGCCGATCTCCTCGAAGCCCTCCGCGCGATACAGTCCTTCGGCCGGAGGGTTGTCGGCGCGCACCTCGAGGAACACCTCATGCGCCCCACGGTCGGCGGCCGCTTGCAGCAGCGCACGCAGCAGCGCGCGCCCGCGGCCCTGACCCCGGACCTCGGCGAGGAGGGCGATGGTCTGGATGTCGGCGTCCGCACCGCCCTGCAGCGCCCGGATGCCGCCGTATCCGACGATCGCCCCGCCCCGCTCGTCGACGAGGTAGCGGCCGTGCGGGCTCGCCAGCTCGCTCGCCATGGTGTCCCGGCTCCACGCATCGGTCGGGAACGAGCGCTGCTCGATGGCCATGATCGCGTCGAGATCGTCCGGCCGCGCATCCCGCAGCGTCATGCGCCCACCTTCTTCGGGGCGCCGGGCAGGGACACATCCGGGTGCCGCAGGTAGAGGGGTTCGTCGCCGGCGAGGACCCGGCCGGCGGCGAGTGCGCGCGCCCCCACCCTGGCGAGGTCGGCTGCGGACAGCGTCGTCACGTCGACCCGGCGGAGACCGGCGAGATGATCGTCGGCGTCGGCGGCCCGCACGAGCACCGTGTCGGCGATCGTGCGCGGGATCCCGTCCTCGTCCTGTCCGTCGAACACGGTGACGGCGACCTCGCGGCGGCGGGCGTCGGTGACGACGGCGAACGGCCCGGTCACCGTGGACTGGATCGTCAGCGCGGCCGCCGTGTGACTCGGGACCGGCACCACCGGGATGCCGCGGCCGAGGGCGAACGCCCGCGCGGTCGCGATGCCGATGCGCAGTCCGGTGAACGGACCGGGGCCCATGCCGGCGACGACGTGCGTGATGCCGTCGGCTCCCCCCTCCCGGAGCACGTCGTGGACGAGGTCGCCGATCACCTCGGCGTGGCCCAGCGGATCGGCGGTACCGGCCTCGGCACGAGACGTCCCGTCCGGGTCGATGAGGGCGACGGCGGTGCCAAGGGACGTGTCGACGGCGAGGATCACGTCTCCAGGGTAGTCGTCACCCCGCCCGTCACGCCCGGCGCCCCGGCACCCGCGCGGGTCAGCCCAGCGGCGCCCGCACCGGGTAGTCCTGGCCTTCGAGGATGACCTGGGTCGCCGCTCCCGTCGCCCGGTTCACGACGACCGGCGCCAGCAGGTTGACGCTGACGCCGTCGGCGCCGGGGTGGGCCACCACGAGCACGAAGGCGTCGTCCGCCGAGGCGAGAGCGAGGTCGGCCACCTGGGCGTCCGTGAGGATCGGCGCGTACTCCGCCAGGACCGTGTTCGGGTCGACGAGGTAGAGCCGCAGGGCGTCGTCCTCGACCGCCCGCATCGCGAAGAGCCCGTCCGCACCGTCGACGGGTGCGAGGGCGAAGTCCACGTGCGGAGCCAGCCCGGGCGGTGGGGCCGTGAAGGTGAGCACGGCGGTCATCGCAGGAAGTCCATCAGCGTCGGCTGCAGCACGCGCGCGTTGACGGCGAGCGCCGAGCGGTAGACGAGCTCCTGCGCCTGCAGGCGGATGAGCACCTCGACCGAGTCGACATCCTCGACCGCGGCGCGGCGGGACTCGAGGGACACGGAATTCTGCACTGCCGCCTCCTTGGCGCGTTCGATCTGAGCTTGTCTGGTGCCGACCGCGCCCTGAGCACCGAGCATCGCCGTTCGGCGGTCGTCGATCTCCGCGAGCCGGGGCCCCACGTTGGTGCCGGAGCGGAGATCGGCGACGATGCGGTCGACGAGGGCGAACACCGAGTCGTCTCCGGTGCCGAACACCGCCGCACCGTCCGTGTCGACGCGGACCGCGGCCGCATCGGACACCCGGCGGGTGACCTCGGAGCCGGCGACACCGCTGTAGGAGTAGTCGGACCCGAAGGCCGCGGTGTCCGACGTGCCGGCGAAGACGGACCGGCCGAGCAGCCGGGTGTTCGCCTGCGCGAGCAGCTCGTCGCGGATGCCCTCCAGTTCCACCGCGAGGGCCTCCTTCGCCGTGGCGTCCAGCGCCCCGTCGTTGGCCCCTTGCGCGGTGAGGTCCCGCACCCGCGAGAGCAGGGACGTGCTGGAGGTGATCGCCGTATCGGCGGCAGTCACCCAGGCCAGGCCGTCGTCGATGTTGCGCGCATACTGCTCGGTGCGCCGCTGCTCGGCGTGCAGGGCGAGGGCGGCCGCCGCCGCTGCCGGGTCGTCCGAGGGGGCGGCGAACGCCTTCTGCGACGTGGCCTGCTCCTGCAGACGGGCGAGTTCGGAGAGGTTGGACTGCAGCTGGCGCATCGCCGTCTGCGTCATCGTGGTCTGGGTCACGCGAGAGATCATGGAGCTTCTCCGATCAGCGTCCGACGACGCCCGTGCGGTTGATGAGGACGTCGAGGGCCTCGTCGACGGCGGTGAGCACGCGGGCCGCCGCCTGGTAGGCGGTCTGGTACGTGAGGAGGCTGATCGTCTCCTCGTCGCCGTCCACGGCCGCGACGGACTGCTGCGCACCGACGGCGCCGACAGCCGCCGCATCCGACACCTTCGCGCGCTGCACGTCGGCCGCGGTGGCGACGCCGAAGCGGGTCACTTGATCGGTCCACAGCGCGTCCGGAGAGGTCGCGCGCTGCCCGATCTGGGAGATGAGGTCGGCGTTGGTCGCGTCCTTGGCTCCGGCCCCGGGGGCGGCGAGGGCGAGGTCGGCCGCCGTGCTGACGGCCACCTGCATCCCGAGCGCGGCGGAGCCGGTGGCCGGGAGGGTGAAGAAGTCGCCGCCCGGCTGTCCGGACGCCGTGACGCCGGCGCGGTGCTGGGCGTTGAGCGACTCCGCGAGCGCCGTGGCGACGCGGTCGTATGTCGCGGCGAGCTGCGCCAGCATCCCGCCGTCGGCGGCCGGGGCGAGCACCGCGAGGGAGCCGCCCAGCTCTCCCCCGTCGACGACGAGGGGAAGATCCGGCACCGACTCCCAGGCGACCCCGACGCGCGGAGCGCCGTCGATCGTCGCCGAGCCGGTCAGCGCGATGTGACGGGCGTCGCCGCCGGAGACCAGGGCGTTGCCGCCGAGGCGGACCGTGAGCGTGCCGTCCGTCTCCACGGTGGCCGTCGCGCCGGCGAGCCGGGCCACGTCCTCCGCGAGCAGGTTGCGGCGGTCGGTGAGCTCGTTGGCCGATCGCCCCGAGGCCAGCGCCTCCCGGATCTCGCTGTTCAGCACCGCGATCTGGTCGGCGGCGGCGTTGACCTGACTGACGGTGCGCTCGGCGGTCCCGCGGGCGGCCGTCCACTGCGCGGCGACCGTGCGGTAGCCGCCGGAGATATGGGCGGCGAGCTCCTTCGCCGACTCCAGGATGCTCGCGGCCGCCGCACCCGAATCCGGGGTGTTGGCGAGGTCCTGCCAGCCCGCCCAGAAGCTGGTCAGCCGGTTGGCGAGGCCCTTGTCGGTCGGCTCCGCGAGGGCCGACTCGGCAGTCGTCGCTGCCAGCGCGCGGGTGGCCCAGTAGCCGGAAGCGCCGAGGGCGTCGCGGACCCGGGCGTCGAGCAGCGCGTCACCGAGGCGGGACACCCCGTCGATCGAGACGCCGTGTCCGGGGAGCGCGCCCATGCTGAAGCGGCCCGTCTGCGCGACGGCGGCGATCGAGGAGGTCTCGACGCGCTGCCGCGTGTACCCCTCGGTCTTCTGGTTGGCGATGTTCTGCCCGACCACGTCCATGCCCCGCCGTGCGGCGGCGAGGCCGCTGGCGGCGGTGGTCAGTCCACTGAAGGTCGACATGAATCCCTCTCGGTCACATCTCGGTGTCGATGATGCGGGCGGCGTCCTCGCGGGCGCGGTCGCCGCGGGTGGTGTATTCGCCGCTCTCCTGGCCGAGAGCGGCGATGGTCTCCTGCGTGGCGCGGAGCACTCCGCTGAGCTGCTCCGCGGCGGCATCGCGCATCTGCTCGACCTCCGCTGTCAGCTTCACCAGCGCACGCATGTGGTCGGTGAAGACATCGCCCCAGGCTCCGTCCGGAGCGTGCTCGATGAGCTGACCGATCGTCGCGTCCTGAGGAGCCCCCCACTCCTCGGCGACACCGGCGACCTCGACGGCCCTGGCCAGGCTCGCCGCGCGGAGGCGGTCGAGCACCTGATCGATCTCCCTGGCCGCGAACTGGATCCAGTGCGACCGGCCGGCGGCGAGCAGCAGCTGCTGCTCGTCGAGCTTGAAAAGCAGCATCTCGAGCAGCTCGCGCTCGCGCCAGAGCTGCATCGATAGTTCGTTGGCTCCCATGATCCCCTTTGTCCCCAGCGATCCCCCGCCCCACGCGGGTGCGATCGGCCCGCCTGTTAACGGTTCATAAATCTCTATCGGCCGCCGCGCCCCTAAGGTTACTATGTGCATTGGCGGCGGTTAGTGCTCCCCATGGACATATCTCGGACCTTGTGATATGGCCATCTATCCCTCGCCATGAGCTTCCGGAGTGCATCCAGAGAGGTGGATCATCCCCCATGTCGTCGCGCGCTGAGCGCAACCGCCTCGTCGAGGCCAACCTCCCCCTGGTCGGCTACCTCGCTGCAGACACCCATGCTCGGGCTACCCATATCCCCCGCGAAGAGCTCGCCGCCGTCGGCGCGCTCGCCCTCGTGACCGCCGCCGACGCGTACGACCCCGCGCTCGGCGTCCCCTTCGGCGCCTACGCCCGTCGACGCATCCTCGGCGCGTTCGCCGACGAGATGCGCGCCATGGACTGGGCGTCCCGCGGCATCCGCAAGCGCATCAAGGAGACGGTCGCCGTCCGCGAGACCCTCACCGCCGCGTTCGGCCGCACGGCGACCGCCACCGAGATCGCCACCGCCATGGGCTCCCCCAAGGAGGTGGTCGTCGAGGCCCTCGCGGACGCCGCACGCACCGTCTCCCCGCTGGACGACCCCGCCACGCGCGATCTCGTCGCCGACATCCCGCTGCCGGAGGAGTCGGCGATGGTCGGCGAACGGCGTGAGGTGCTCGAACACGCCATCGGCGCCCTCCCCGAGCGCATGCGGCGCATCATCGTGGCCGTCTACATCGAGGAGCGGCCCGTGAAGGAGATCGCCGAGGAGCTGGGCGTGACCCACTCGGCCGTCTCGCAGCAGCGGTCGGAGGCCGTGCGCCTGCTCCGCGACGCCCTCGACCGGTACTTCGCCGAGGGCGGCACCGAGACCACGACCACCACCCGCGTCTCGCCTGCCGCACGCGACGCCTATTTCGGCCGCATCGCCGAGGCCGCCGGCGTCCGGATCGGCGACGTCTTCCGCGCCGCCGCCCCCGCCTAACGCGTCCGCATCCTCCGCCGATAGGTCAGGGCAGGAGACCACGGATGGTCTCCCGTACAACACATCACGGAGGAAACCCTCATGGGTATGCAGATCAACACCAACGTGGGCGCGCTCAACGCCTACCGCAACCTGTCCAACACGCAGAACGACCTGTCGAAGTCGCTCGAGAAGCTCTCGAGCGGTCTGCGCATCAACCGCGCAGCGGACGACGCCGCCGGCCTCGCGATCTCCGAGGGCCTGCGTTCGCAGGTCAACGGCCTGAACGTCGCGGCTCGCAACGCCCAGGACGGCATCTCGGTCATCCAGACCGCAGAAGGCGCCCTGACCGAGGTGCACTCCATCCTGCAGCGCGTGCGCGACCTGACCAACCAGGGCGCGAACGACTCGAACAACGCGAAGTCGCGCGAGGCCATCCAGACCGAGATCTCCGCCCTGGGCGACGAGCTCACCCGGATCGCGTCGAGCACGAACTTCAACGGCATCAAGCTGCTCTCGGGCGGCGCGACGCTGACGTTCCAGGTGGGTGCGGGTGCGGTCGCCGCCGAGGACCAGATCTCGGTGGGCCTGACCAACTTCGCCACGCTCGGCGCCGACATCAAGACGCTCGCGGCCGGCATGACGGACGCGGCGACGTACGGCGCAGCTCTGGCGGGCATCGACACGCAGATCCAGGCGGTCTCGACCGCACGTGCCGGCTACGGTGCGCTGCAGAACCGCTTCGAGTCGACCATCAACAGCCTCAACGTGTCGGCCGAGAACCTCGCCGCCGCCGAGAGCCGCATCCGCGACACCGACATGGCGTCCGAGATGGTCAAGTTCACGTCCGCGAACATCCTGTCGCAGGCGGGAACGGCCATGCTGGCCCAGGCCAACCAGGCCAACCAGGGCGTGCTCCAGCTGCTGCGCTGACCCGCGCCGCCGCACGGAATCACTCCGGGGGTCCGGGTGACGGCTTCGGCCGTCGCCCGGGCCCCGCCGCACACAGAAGGGAAGCCGCATGTCGCTCTCGCTCGACGGCCTCGTGTCGGGGCTGAAGACCACCGAGGTCATCAAGGCGCTGATGGACGTGCACGCCATCCCCCGCACGCTGCTCAAGGCCAAGATCGACGACAAGAACGTCGTCATGACGCAGCTGCGCACCCTCAACACCGCCGTGCAGAACCTCGCCGCCGCCGCCGAGAAGGCCGCAGCGCCTGGCGGTCTCGACCGCTTCACCGGCACCTCGTCGTCGGAATCGGTGAAGGTCGCCCTGCGCACCGGCGCCGCGCCCGTGTCGACCGACATCGTCGTCGACCGCGTCGCCCAGGCGCACACCGTCGTCTCCGCCGCCGCTTCCCGCTGGCCCGCGGACCCGCCCGTGCTGACCCTCGAGGACGCCACGGGGAAGCGCGTGCAGGTGCAGGCCGACTCCACCTCGATGCAGGACATCGCCCAGGCCATCAACGACGCCGACACGGGCGTCCTCGCCACCGCCGTCCCCGCCGGCAAGGATGCCGACGGCACCCCCGTCTACCGCCTGCAGCTCCGGGCCGAGGAGTCCGGCGAGGCGGGACGCTTCCGCGTCTACGCGGGAGACCTCGCCGCCGTCACCGCCGGCACCGCCACGGACGTGTCCACGGAGCCCGGGGCCGCCGTCATCGCCACGGGCACGGACGCGCAGCTGCGCCTCTGGGCCGGCACCGCGGCCGAACAGGTCATCACCTCGTCCGGCAACACCTTCACCGATCTCTTCGAGGGCGTCGACGTCACGGTCTCCACCGTCTCGACGTCCCCCGTCACCGTGACCGTCGCCGTCGACAGCGAGGCCAGGGCCAAGGCCTCCGGCGAGTTCATCGCCCTCCTCACCGACATCTTCACCCGCATCGACAACGGCTCGAAGGCCACCGTCGCCGCGGGACAGGGCGAGAAGACGACGCTCGGCGTCTTCACCGGCGACAGCACCATCCGCGGCCTGCGGACCGCCCTCGCCGACGCCATCCAGCACCCGGTGGACGGGGTCTCCCCCTCCACGGTCGGCATCTCGACCGACATGTACGGCAAGCTCACCTTCGACGAGGAGAAGTTCTCCGAGGCGCTGGCGAAGGACCCCGCGGCCGTCGGCGCTCTCTTCTCCGCGGTCGCGGCGCGTGTGGAGCAGACGGCGACGTCCTACTCGGACAAGTACGACGGGCTGCTCACCTCGCGGATCACGGGCCAGGAGAGCGAGGTCAAGAGCCTCGGCGAACAGATGGAGCGCTGGGACGTGCGCCTCGCGCAGCGCAAGGCCTCGCTGGAGCGCACCTACGCCCGCCTCGAAGTGATGCTGTCGCAGATGCAGTCGCAGTCCTCCTACCTCGCCTCGCAGATCAACTCGCTGCCGAGCAGCCGTTCCGGGTCGGACTCGTGAGCATGAACGCCGCCCTGCGCGCCCAGCAGCGGTACCGCGAGGACGCCATCCTGTCCGCCCCGCCGGAGCGCCTGGTCACGATGCTCTACGACCGGCTCCTGCTCGACATCGAGCGCGCGGAGACGGCGCAGCGGGCGGCCGACTGGGCCGAGGCCAACACCCAGCTCCAGCACGCGCAGGCGATCGTGGCCGAGCTGTCGTCCTCCCTCACCGACGGATGGAGCGGCAGCGCCGGACTGCGCTCGCTGTACGTGTTCCTGTCGCAGACGCTGATCGGCGCCAACATCGGCCGCGACCCGGAGCGCACCCATGCCTGCCGCGAGCTCGTCGTGCCGCTGCGCGATGCCTGGCACACCGCCGCCCTGGCCGTCGCGGAGGGCCGCGCATGATGGACGAGGACTGGGCCGCGCTGCTCGACCGGCTCGAGGCGGACGCCGACCGGATCCTCACCGCGCCGGCCGGAGCCGTCGAGGTGCATGACATCATCCCCTGGGCGCCGCCGTCCTCGCCGCTCCCGCCGCACCTCGCCGACCGCGCCCGCGCGGTGATCGACCGGCAGCACGCCGCCATGGAACGCGCCCGGTCGGAGCTCGACGGGCTGCGGCAGCACCTCGGCGCCGTCCGCCGGGTTCCGGCACCCCGCCCGCCGGATGCTCCCGCCTACCTCGATGTGGACGGGTGAGCGACCCTCCTAACGAAACCGCACGGACGGCCGACAGTCTCCCGAGAGCACGGATGGCTCGTAAGACTCGGCCAGGGAACGGCCACTTCGCCCACACACGGGGAGCCGGTTCGTGTTCGACTCTGTGACCATCACCGCACTGACGAGTGCGCTGAACGGCCTCTCGCTGCGCCAGCGAGCCATCGCCGACAACATCGCCAACATCAACACCCCCGACTACCACGCCAAGCGTGTGCAGTTCGAGGCGGCGCTCGCCGACTCGATCGCCGCCGGCGACGGGGACGTGTCCGCCACGGTCGGGACCTCGCTCGAGCCGACGCGCTTGAACGGCAACAACGTGAACCTCGACACCGAGACCCTCTCCAGCATCGACACCATGTTGCGCTACCAGTTCGCGACCCAGGCCGTGAACGGGTCGTTCTCCTCGATGCGCACCGCGATGAGGACGTCATGACCTTCGACGCCATCGGGATCGCCGGCACGGGGCTGACCGTGCACCGGAAGTGGCTCGACGCCATCAGCGACAACATCGCCAACATCAACACGGCGACACCCACCGACGGCGCGGCGTTCCGGGCACGCTACATCCTGGCCCAGACCAGCGACCAGTCTCCCGGCGTCTACGTCGCCGGGACCGTCCAGGGCGATGCGGAGGGCCGGCTCGTGCACCAGCCCGACCACCCGCTCGCCGACGCCGACGGCTACGTGCGCTACCCCGACATCGACCTGGGAGACCAGATGAGCCAGCTGATCCTCGCGCAGCGCGGATACCAGGCGAGCGCGGCGATCGTGGACCGCGCCCGCAACTCGTACGAGGCGGCGCTGCAGATCGGACGGAACGCGTGAGCGCCGTGGCCGGCATCGAGGCCGTCGCCTCGTCCCTCGGCATGACCACCTCGCCCGTCACGGGCGCGAAGACGGGCGACGACACGGCCTTCGCGAACAGCGTCACCGGAGCGATCGACGAACTGCGCTCGCTGCAGTCCGAGTCCGACACCCTCAAGGTCGCGGCCGTGACCGGGGACCTCGACGACATCCATGCGGCGATGATCGCGTCCTCGCGCGCCGCCGTCACCCTCGAACTCGTCGCCGCCGTCCGCAACAAGGGCGTCGACGCGTTCAACGAGATCATGCGGATGCAGGCCTGATGCCCCCGGCAGTGACCGGGGCGTTCCAGCGGATGCGGCGGGTGGTCGCCGGATTCTCGCTCGCGCAGCGGACCATCGCCATCATCGGCATCGCGGTGCTCGCGCTCGGCATCATCGCGCTGTCCAGCTGGCTCAGCCGCCCCACCTACACCCCACTGTTCTCGGGATTGAACGCCTCGGACGCGAACGCCGTGGTGGAGCAGCTGCGCTCCGCCTCCGTGCCCTACGAGCTCGCCGACGGCGGCGCCACGGTGCTCGTCCCCGAGAAGGACGTGTACGACCAGCGGCTCGCCGCCGCCTCCGCCGGGCTGCCGAGCGCCGGATCGGCCGGGTACTCGCTGCTGGACGACATGGGTGTCACCACGAGCGAGTTCCAGCAGTCGGTCACCTACAAGCGCGCGATCGAGGGCGAGCTCGCCGCGACGATCTCCGCCATCGACGGCGTCTCCGCGGCCTCGGTGCAGCTCGCCATCCCGGAGGAGAGCGTCTTCGTGTCGGAGACCGTCGATGCGACCGCCTCCGTGTTCGTGGAGACCGCCGGACGCACGACGCTCGACCAGAAGCAGGTCGAGGCCATCGTGCACCTCACCTCGGCGGCCGTCAGCGGCATGAAGCCGGAGAATGTCGCCGTGGTCGATCAGACCGGGCGCACGCTCTCGACCGTGGGCGGCGGGGCCACCGGCGGACTCGATCAGCAGGCGAGCGACTACGAGGCCCGCGTGGCCGCGAGCGTGCAGCAGATGCTCGACACCGTGGTCGGCCCGGGGAATGCGACCGTGACCGTCGTCGCCGAGATCGACCGCTCGGTGAACGAACGCGTCGAGGAGACCTACACCCCGGCCGAGGGCGCTCCCCCGCTCACCGAGGAGGTCCGTGAGCAGAACAGCAACGGATCGACCTCCGAAGCCGGTGTCCTGGGTCCGGACAACATCGCCGTGCCGAACGGGAACGGCGACGGCACCTACACGAACACCGAGGAGACGCGCACCAACGCCGTCAACAAGGCCACGGAGAGCACCTCCACTCCCGCCGGCACCCTGCTGCGGCAGTCCGTGTCGGTCGCCGTGGACGCCGGGGCCGGGGGCGACCTCAGCTCCGCCCAGCTCAGCGACCTCGTGGCCACCGCCGCCGGCATCGACCGCACCCGCGGCGACGAGCTCGCCGTCGAACTCGTCGCCTTCAGCCAGACCGATGCCGAGGCCGCGCAGGCCGCGCTGCAGGCGGCGAAGGAGGCCGAAGAGGGTGCCCGTCAGGCCGCCCTCCTGAACACCGTCATCATCGCGGCCGCCATCGCCATCCCGCTCATCGCCGCGATCGCCGCCCTCATCATCCGCTCCCGGCGGAAGGCACGCGGCGTGGAGGAGTTCGACCAGCTCTTCGGCGATCGTCCTGTCGAGCTGTCCGCGCTCTCGGCGGACGCGCCGACGGCCGTGCTGGAGGCGCCGACCACGCCGCTCGCCTTCCTCGAGCCGGTACCCGACCTCGACCCGGATCCCGAACCCGAGCCCACGCAGATCAGCCTCGAGCGCCGCCGCGCCGAGATCGCCGCGCTCACCCGTCAGGATCCGCAGCGCACCGCGGAGCTGCTGCGCACCCTCATCGACGACAGGTCGCGGGTATGAGCGGACTGACGGATCGGCAGACGGCCGCGATCGTCCTGATGAACCTCGACCGCGCGCAGGCCGTCGAGGTCATGAAGCACCTCTCCGAGGCGGAGGCCGAGGCCGTCGCCGCCGAGATCATCGGGCTGCAGGATCTCGACGCGGAGACCACGGTCCAGGCGCTGGGGCAGTTCCATCGCATCGCCGCGGGGCACCTCCCGCCGGCGCGCGGCGGACGCGACATCGCCGCAGGTCTGCTGGAGGCCTCGTTCGGCTCCGAGCGGGCGGCAGCCGTGCTCGGCCGGGTCGGCTCGACGTCGATGAGCGCGTCGTTCGACTTCCTCGCCTCCGCCGACGCCGCCCACCTCGCCACGCTCCTCGACGGCGAGCTGCCGCAGACCGTCGCCCTGGTGCTCGCCCATCTCCCCGCCGAACAGGCCGCCGCCGTCCTCGCCGCGCTGCCCGATCCGGCGCGGACCGACGTCGCCCAGGCCATCGCCACCATGGGCACCGCCTCGCAGGAGGCCATCGTCATCGTCGCCGACGCCCTCAAGGCCCGGACCGGCAGCCTCGCCTCGCGGGACAGTCCCGAGGTGCTCGGCGGCGTCGAGCCGCTCGTGGAGATCATCGGGCGGTCGGGAGCGACGATCGAGAAGGCGCTGCTGGCCAGCATCGAGGACCGCGACAGCGCCCTCGCCGAGGACATCCGCTCGCGCATGTTCACGTTCGCGGACATCGTCAAGCTCGACGACCGGGACACCCAGCGCGTGCTGCGGGGCATGGACATCCGCTCCCTGGCTCTCGCCCTCAAGGGGGCGCAGCAGCCGATCGTCGACCTCATCCGCCGCAACGTGTCCGAGCGCAACCGCGAGAACCTCGACGAGGAGGCCCGGACGCTGGGCCCGGTGCGCGTCTCCCAGGTCGAGGAGGCGCGGGCCGAGATCGTCCGGACGATCCGTGCCCTGGAGGCCGCGGGAGACATCACCGTGCAGCGGGCGGACGAGGACGAATATGTCTACTGACGCCTTCGCCCCCGCTGCCTTCCCCCGGCTCGGCGGCTCCGACCACCGTACGGAACAGGAGCGCGCCCGCCGCCGCGGGTACGCGGAGGGACACGCCGCGGGCTTCCGGGCGGGCGCGGCCGACGCCGACGCCGCCCGTCGCGTCGCCGAGGCCGAGCTGGCCGAACGGGAGCGCGCCCGCGCCGCGGACGTCGCCGCCGCCGTCGCCGCCCTGCACGCCGCCGCGCGGTCCCTCGCCGCCCGAGAGGCGGAGCTGGAGTCCGCTGCGACGAGCCAGGTGCACTCCCATGCGATCGACCTCGCGGAGCTGATCATCGCCGCGGAGCTGAGCGACGCAGGAGCGTCGGCCGCCGCCGCGGCCCGCCGCGCCCTGAGCGCGACCGATGCGGCCGCCGTACGTCGCCTCCGTCTGCACCCGGACGACCTCCGCGTCCTCTCCGCGGAGGCCGGCGACGACATCTCCGGACTCACGCTGGTGCCCGACGAGACCCTCACCCGCGGCGACGCCGTGGCCGTGCTGGAGCACGGTGTCATCGACGCCAGGGTGGGGACCGCCCTCGACCGGGCGCGCCGCGCGGTCGCGGAGGCCGCGCCGTGAGCGCCTGGACGACGGTGCTCGAGGCGGCGCGTCCGGAACGGATCGGCGAGGTCTCGCAGGTCCGCGGCCTCAGCGTGCAGGTCCGCGGGCTCGACGGCGCCGTGGGGGACGTGGTGACGCTCGACGGCATCGACGCCGAGGTCGTCGCGACCGGGGAGGACGGGCTGCGCTGCATGCCGCTCGCCTCGGTCGCTGGGCTCACCGTCGGCGCCCCCGTGCGCGGCCGCGGCGGCCCGGTGCGGGTTCCCACCGGATCGGCGCTGCTCGGCCGGGTCCTGGACGGGCTCGGACGCCCCATCGACGGCAAGGGTCCGCTCGCGGCACCGCACGTGAGTCTGGATCACGACACCCCCTCGATCATGGAGCGCGACCGCATCGACACCGCGCTCCCCCTCGGCGTGCGCGCCCTCGACACCCTCGTCAGCGTCGGCCGCGGACAGCGCGTCGGCCTGTTCGCGGGGTCAGGGGTCGGGAAGTCGTCGCTGCTGTCGATGATCGCCCGCGGCACCGAGGCCGAGGTCACCGTGATCGCCCTCGTCGGCGAGCGCGGTCGCGAGGTGCGGGAGTTCATCGAGGACGATCTGGGGCCGGAGGGACTCGCCCGGTCCGTCGTCATCGTCTCGACCTCGGATCAGCCGGCCATGGCCCGCATCCGTGCCGCGTTCACCGCCACCCGGATCGCGGAAGCCTTCCGTGACGAGGGCGCCCACGCGATCCTCATGATGGACTCGCTGACCCGGGTCGCGATGGCCCAGCGCGAGATCGGGCTCTCCGCGGGTGAGCCGCCGGCCACCCGCGGCTACCCGCCGTCCACCTTCTCCCTCCTCGCCGGGTTGCTGGAGCGCGCCGGCACCGACCGCGCCGGGTCCATCACCGGCATCTACACCGTGCTCGTCGACGGCGACGATCACAACGAGCCCATCGCCGACACGGTCCGCTCCATCCTCGACGGCCACGTCGTGCTGGATCGCGCGCTCGCCCTCGCCGGCCACCACCCCGCGATCGATGTCCTCGGGTCCGTGTCCCGCGTGGCCGGCAAGATCACGAGTCCGGAGCGCCGTGCACAGGCGGCCACCCTCCGCGCCGTGCTCGCGGCCCGACGCCGGGCGAACGACCTCATCGACATCGGCGCCTACCACGCCGGTGCCGATGCCCGCATCGACGCGGCGATCGCACACGAGCGCGCCATCTCGGCCTTCCTCACCCAGCCGCTCGACGAGACGAGCGCGATCGAGGAGTCCTGGACGCGGCTGGACGGCCTCGTCTCCGCCTTCGAGGGGGTGTCATGAGCAGAGGGTTCTCTCTCGCCGGTCTCCTGCGCGTGCGGGAGATCCAGGAGCGCGCCGCCGCGCAGCGCCTCTCGCGCGCGGTCATCGACGCGCAGCACACCGAGGCCAGGGACCGGGCCCTGCGCGCACACCTGGCCGGTACCGACACGGAGGCCGTCGACGTGCGCACCCTCGCTGCGCTCGCCGCGGCCCGGGTCTCCGGGCGGGCGCTGCTCGCCGACCTCACCGCGCTGGCCGACCTCCAGCAGGAGACGGTCGCGGAGGCGCGATCCGCGCACGCGGACGCCCGGCGCACGCTCCGCGGCCTCGAACGACTCGCGGACAACCACGCGGTAGCCATGCGGACGGCCGACCTGCACGCCGAGCAGGCGGAGCTCGACGAGATCGCCGCGCGCTCGCGGACGGAGGAGACGGCATGACCGCGCTCGACCTCCTCACCGCCCTGGATGCCCGCCCCGTGCGTCCCTCCGCCGCAGCCGCACGCGCCGGCTCGCCCGGTGCGACCGCGTTCGCCGAGGCTGTGCGCGATGCGGTGCGGGAGACGGCGGCCCCCGGTCCCGGTGCGACCGACGACCCCGGCAGCGCCGCGGAGACCACGACCGAGGCCGAGCCTGCGGCCGCCGTTCCGGTCGAGGGCGCCGCGACCGTCTCGCCGGTGCTCCCCGCCCCGCCGACGCCCGCGGGTGCCGGCGCGCCACTCGTGACAACCCTCTCCGCCGAATCGGACGCACCTCCCGCGACGACGGAGACACCCATGGCGGTCTCGCCTCCGCGCCTCCCGTCCGCCGCCGGGCAGGATGCCCTCCTCGTACCCGGCGAGGGCACGGCGGGCGCGGCGGCGACGCCCGCCTCCGGGGAGACCGTGGGTACCCCCTCCTCCGCCTCGCCGTCCGACGCCAGGGACGCCGTGGCGGTCCCGCTCCTCCCGACGTCGGTGCCGCCCTCCGCACCGTCTCCGGACCCGGCGACCGTCCGACCGGGCCTGCGGCCCCCCACCCCGGGTCGAGAGACCGGAGAAGTCGCGCCCCCCGGCACCGCCGTCGGGAACGGGACGGCCACCGGAACCGACCTCTCCCTGCCCCGAGTCTCCGCAGCCGCGCCGGCTCGCACGTCGACCGTGCCCTCGACCTCCGCTGCAGAGGCGACGACCGCCGACGACGCGGTCCCGGTACCGGCGGCACCCTCGATCCCCGCATCGGTCGCCCCGCCGGCCGCGGCCCCGCCGAGCGTCGATCCCGTGGCCGCGGGGTCCGCTGCCGCCCCGAGCCCGGTCGTCGCCACCGCTCTCGCCCCCGCGGCACCGCCGAGCGCGGTCGCCGCGCCGGCCCGCCCGGCTCTCCTCCCGCAGGTGGCGGCCCCCGTGGTGTCCCTCGCCCAGGCCCCGGACGGAGATCACCGGATCACGCTGACCGTCTCGCCGGAGAACCTCGGCCCCGTGACCGTGCGCGCCCTCATCGCCGGGTCCACGATCCGCATCGAGCTGCACGCCCCCGGCGAGCTCGGGCGGGACGCGCTGCGCGCCATCCTCGGCGACCTCCGCCGTGATCTCGCGATCGCCGCTCCGCAGGCGACCCTCAGCCTCACCACGTCGGACGGCTCGCCCTCCTCGCCGCAGCACGGAGGGACGGGCGGTCAGACCGGGAACGGCGGCGCCGATGCCCAACGGCACCAGGCGACCGCGCGCGCCTCCGCCGTCCCGCCGACGCCGGCAGAAGTTCCACCCCCGCCCCCTCCCGCACCGCCCGTCGCTCCGCTCGGCGGCATCGACGTCTACGCCTGACCAGAGAGGACCCCATGACCACGGTCGACTCCATCACCGGCACCCTCCCGCCGGGTGCCACGCCGACGTCCGGTGTGCAGACCGGCAGCACGACCCCGGCGACCGAGCGCAAGAAGACGCTCGACTCCGAGGTGTTCCTCAAGCTGCTCGTGACCCAGCTCACCAACCAGGACCCGAGCTCCCCCATGAACACGAACGAGATGATCTCGCAGACCACGCAGCTCGCCTCCATGGAGCAGCTGACGGCGCTCGCCTCGACGAGCACCGAGAGCTTCGCGCTCAGCATGCGGCAGACCGCCGCCGCCCTCCTCGGGCAGGAGGCGCAGTACGTCGACGCCGACGGTGTCACCCAGAAGGGCATCGTCACCGCGGTCTCCTATGCGGGAGCCATCCCCACCGTGACCATCGGAGAGAAGTCGATCCCCCTCGACGCCGTCTCCGGCGTTTCCCTCGTCCCCGGCACCGCTGCCTGACCCCGCTCCCCAGAAAGGCATCACCATGCTCCGTTCCCTCTTCTCCGGAATCTCCGGACTCCGCTCGCACCAGACCATGCTCGACGTCACGGGCAACAACATCGCCAACGTCAACACGACCGGCTTCAAGGCCTCGTCCGTGCAGTTCCAGGACTCCCTCTCGCAGCTGCTGCGCAACTCGATGCTGCCGCAGCAGGCGACGGGCGGACAGAACCCGGCCCAGGTCGGGCTCGGCGTGCAGGTCGCCGGCATCAGCACCAACTTCGCCGGCGGCGCCCCGCAGCCGACCGGCGTTCCCACCGACCTGATGATCTCGGGCGACGGGTTCTTCGTCGTCCGCTCCGGTGGCGAGACGCTGTACACCCGCAACGGCGGCTTCACCTTCGACGCGAGCGGCCGTCTGGTCGGCGCCGGCGGCGCGCTCGTCCAGGGGTGGACGGCGCGCAACGGCGCGATCGTCCCCGGCCAGGGCATCGGCGACATCACCCTCCCGGTCGGCGCCCTCAGCCCGGCCGCGGCCACCACCACCGCACGGGCCACGGGCAACCTGCCCTCCGGCGCCCCGGTCGGCGAGACGCTCGTGCGCGACATCAAGACGTACGGCGCCGACGGCTCCGCCTCCACCCTGCGCCTGACCTTCACGCGCAGCGCGACCGGGTGGAACGTCACCGACGGCGCGGGCGCGAGCACCGCGCTGACCTTCACCGACGGCGTGCAGAACGGCGCGGGCAGCATCGTGTCCGGCGGCGTCACCGTCGACCTGTCCGGGGTGACCGGTTTCGCCGACGTCAGCGACATCGCCATCAAGGAGCAGAACGGCAAGCCGGCCGGCACGCTGAGCTCCTACGCCCTGACGAACGACGGCAGCCTCGTCGGCACGTTCAGCAACGGCGACACCCAGGTGCTGGCCCGCATCGCGCTCGCCGGCTTCGTCAACCCCGGGGGTCTGGAGAAGGTCGGCTCGTCGCAGTTCCGTCCGAGCGGCAACTCGGGTCAGGCCGAGCTCGGACAGCCCGGCACCGGCGGCCTGGGCGGCATCATCAGCGGTGCTCTGGAGATGTCGAACGTCGACCTCTCCCAGGAGTTCACGAACCTCATCGTCGCGCAGCGCGGTTTCCAGGCGAACGCCCGCATCATCACCACCAGCGACGAGGTCCTCCAGGAGCTCACCAACCTCAAGCGCTGACCCCTCCCGAGACCCCGCTTTCGCTCCGAGGCCCCGCCGTATTCACGTGGATACGGCGGGGCCTCGGCGACAACACGGGGTTTCGGGCGCCTCAGACGTAGATGCCGCGCTGCTCCATGAAGCGCACGGGGTTCGTGTACCCGCCGTTGATGTAGACCTCGAAGTGGAGGTGGCATCCGAACGATCGCCCGGTGTCACCGGCATAGGCGATGACCTGGCCGGAGCGCACCCACTGTCCGCTGCGCACGTTGATGCCGCCCGGCTTGATGTGGGCGTATCCCGTGCTGATGCCGCCGCCGTGCTGGATGCGGATGTAGTTGCCGTAGTTCCCGTTCGGTCCGGCATAGTCGACCGTGCCGGAGTTCGCGGCGTAGATCGCGGCGCCGCAGCCGTTGGCGAGGTCCGCACCGTAGTGGAAACTCGACGAGCAGCCCTGAGGACCGCAGATGGGGGTGCGCGGGCCGTAGCTCGAGCTGCGCGCGCCGCCGTGCGGGCGGACCCAGCCACCGTTGCCCGCGGAGCCGCCGCCACCACCGCCGCCGCCGCCACCGCCACCACCGCCGCTGGTCCCCCGAGCGGCAGCTGCCGCCGCCGCGGCCGCCGCAGCCGCCTCGCGCTTGCGGCGGGCTTCCTCTTCCCGCCGCCGCGCCTCGACGCCCGCCTGGTACCCCGCGACCGTCTTGGTCGTGGTGTCCTTGAGGGCGGCCAGCTGCGCCTTGAGGGTCTCGAGGTTCGCCGCCTGCTCGTCGAGTGCGGCCTGCGCGGCGTCCGCGGCCTGCTGCGCCGCGACCATCTTCTGCTCGGCGACCTGCTGCAGGCGGTCGCGCTCGTCCCGGGCGACGTCGGCCTGCGCCGTCAGCGCCTGGGCGGTGTCGCGCGCCGAGACGGCGTTGTCGTAGGTGGTCTGGTTGTACTCGAGGAACTTGTTCATCGTGCCGAGGCGCGACAGGAGTTCGTCGGCGTTGGCGCCTGACCCTGCGAAGAACAGCTCCAGAGCGGTGTCGTCCCCGCCGCTGCGGTACAGCTGGGCGGCGACCTGACCGGCTTTCTTCGCCGTCTCCTCCGCGAGCGCCGACTGCTCGTCGGCCTGAGCCTGCAGGGTCTCCGCCTCCGTGATGGCCGCGAAGTACGCCTGCTGGGCCTCGTAGAACTCGTCCGACGCGACCTGGGCCGCCGCCTGGGTCTCGGCGACCTTGCGCTCGAGGGACTGGATCAACCCCTGGATCCGGGTGACCTCACCGGCCTTGGCCGCCTCGTTGTTCTTCGCCCGCTGGACGTCGTCCCAGCTCGGGTAGGACGCGGCGTGCGCGGCGGTGACGCCGGACCCGACGCCGAAGGCGGCGAGCGCGACCACGCCCAGCGCCCCGATCCCGAAGGCGCTGCGGCGGCTGACCGGCTGGCGCCACAGCGCGCCCCGCTCGGCCGCCGTCGGCGCGCAGCCGCATTCCTCGGCCGCCGTCGCCGCGGCCTTCTCCACGTTCCGATCCCGCACAAGGCTCCCTTCGCCCGCTGCTCATCGTCCCCCGCCCCTGATCCCTATCGGCGACGACGCGCCCGTCGTGAGGAAGATCCCCGTCCGCTCGGGCACCGGCGCTAACGACGCGCAGCGCCCGGCCGACAGTCCCCTCCGACAGCCCAGGACGGGCCGTCGGTTCCCCGCTTCCGGGCGGGGCGAGCTTTTCCAGGATGGAGCCCATGATCGTCCTCACGCGCCTGAACCGTTCCCGGTTCGCGGTGAACCCCGACCTGATCGAACGTGTCCAGGCCACGCCGGACACGACGATCACGATGGTCGACGGCGCGACCTTCGTCGTCACGGAGACGATGGACGACGTGATCGCCCGCATCACCCGGTTCCGCGCCGGTGTCCTCGCGACCGCCGCCGCGCTGGTCGCGGCCGGCACCGAGGACCCCCTGCCCGGCGCTGACGTGACGGGAGGGGACGCCTGATGGATCCGTCTCTCATCCTCGGGCTCGTCCTCGCGTTCGGCGCCCTGATCGCCATGATCAACCTGGAGGGAGCGACGGTCGGGTCGCTCCTGCTCCCGGCTCCCATGGTGCTCGTCTTCGGCGCCACGATCGCGGTCGGGCTCGCCAGCGGCACGCTGCGCGACGCCCTGCACGCCGTGAAGTCCCTCCCCCGCGCCTTCCGCGGCGAGCGGCGCACCGCGCAGAGCACGATCGACACCGTGGTCGGCTACGCGGAGAAGGCCCGCTCCGAGGGCCTGCTCGCGCTGGAGCAGGGTCTGGACGAGGAGAAGGACCCGTTCCTGCGGCAGGCCCTGCAGAGCATCGCCGACGGCACGGACGCGGAGGACCTGCGGGTGCTCCTCGAGGACGAGCTCACGTCCACCGCCGCCCGGAACCGCACCGCCTCGCGCTTCTACATGACCCTCGGCGGGTTCGCTCCCACGGTGGGCATCATCGGCACGGTGGTCAGCCTCACCCACGTGCTGGAGAAGCTCGACAAGCCGGACACGCTCGGCCCGATGATCGCCGCGGCCTTCGTCGCCACGCTGTGGGGCCTGCTGTCGGCGAACTTCATCTGGCTGCCGATCGGCGGCCGGCTGCAGCGCCTCGGCGAGCTGGAGCTCGAACGCATGACGGTGCTGATGGAGGGCATGCTCGCCGTGCAGGCCGGCGCCGCCCCCGCCCACGTCCGCGAACGTCTGAGCGCGCTCGTCTCCGACCGCTCCCCCGGCCGCTCCCGCCGCCGCGAGCAGCCCGCGGAGACGGAGGCGCACGAGGACCTCTTCTCATGAGCGTGCGCACCCGACGCCGTGTCCAGGAGTCCGAGCACAGCGGACCGGACGAGCGCTGGATGGCGTCCTACCTCGACATGGTGACGGTGCTCATGTGCATGTTCATCGTGCTGTTCGCGATGTCGACGGTCGACCAGGAGAAGTTCGAGGCCCTCAGCGCCTCGCTCGCGACGGGTTTCGGCCAGGAGCCCTCGGACGACGTCGACGTGACCAGCGGCGTGGTCGTGCCTCCGGAGCTCATCGACGACGAGGGCCAGGACTTCGCCGACACGGGCCTGGAGGCCGCGGAGCGCGAGTTCGACGAGCTGTCCGCCCTGCGCGAGCGGCTGCGTCAGGTCCTCGCGGAGCGGGGACTGGAGACCGACGTCACCTTCACGATCGATGAGCGCGGGCTGACCATCGGACTGGTGAGCGCGGAGACCTTCTTCACCACCAACAGCACGGATCTCAGTCCGGCCGCGACGCAGGTGCTGGACGCCCTGGGTTCGGTCCTCGTCTCCGCGCCGAACGAGATCTCGGTGGAGGGGCACGCCGACGCCCGCGGCTCGGTCGCACCCTTCCCGACCAACTGGGAGCTCTCGGCGGGACGCTCCACCCAGGTGCTGCGCTATCTCGTGGAGGCAGCCGGCCTGCCCCCCGCACATCTCAAATCCGTGGGCTTCGGCGACACCCGTCCGGTGGCCGCCGGGAGCACCCCCGAGCAGCTCGCCGAGAACCGCCGCGTGGACATCGTCATCCTCTCCGACGCCAGCGAGGAGGTGCGAGCGCTGATCCCTGCCGCGGGTGCTGCGCAGACCTCCCCCTGACCTGCCCCTAACGCACGCCGATCACCGCCCGATAGTCGGGTTCGTGGTGATGGATGACGGCGTGCGCTCGCGAGTGCGCGCGGAAACGGCGACCGCCGACGTCGAGGTCTACGACTTCGGCCGGGCGGCGACGCTGTCGCGCGAGCACGCCCGCACCCTGGAGCTCGCCTTCGAGACGTTCGCCCGGCAATGGTCGGCCCAGCTCTCGGGCAAGATCCACGTGCGCGCGACCATCGCCGTCGAGCACGTGGGCATGCTCACGTACGGCGAATACGCGCAGTCGCTGCCCACGACCACGACCATGATCGTGTGCGCGCTGCCGGATTCCGACGAGCGCCTGATCGTGCAGGTGCCGATCCCGACCGCGACCTCCTGGATCGTGCAGATGGTCGGCGGCCGGGTCACCGCCACCGCCGAGGACCGCACGTTCACCCCGATCGAGCAGGCGCTGATCCGGTCGTTGATCGGCGACGCGATCGATCACCTCACCGGCAGCCTCGACGGGCTGCTGCCCACCGGGGTCGCCGTCGCCGGCATCCAGTACAGCTCCCAGTTCGCGCAGGTCGCCGCCGCCGGGGAGCCGGTGATCGTGGCGCGTCTGTCGATGCGCCACGGCGGCCGGACCGTCCCCGCCAGCATCATGCTCCCCGCCTCGGTGCTCGCCGGCTTCGCGGTGCGCGCCTCCGACGCCGACCGCTCCGAGACCCCCGGTCTCGTGCGCCGCCAGGTGGAATCGACTCCGGTCGAGATCGCGCTCCGGCTGGCACCGCGGACCGTGCTGCCCCGTGAGGTGCTCGACCTCGCCGTCGGGGATCTGCTGCCCCTGCCGCATGCCGCCGACCGTCCGATGCTCCTCACCGTCGGCGATCAGACCGTCGCGACGGCGGCCGTCGGCAGTGCCGGTGCCCGCCTCGCCTGCGTCGTGACCGCCACCGTCCCCGAAACCGCCCCCGCTCAGGAGTCCGCGTGATCAGCACCACCGCCTACGAGTCCGCCGTCGCCGCCGCGTTCGCGGCGCGACTGCCCACCGCCGCACCGGTCACCGCCCGCGCCTCCCAGGCGTCCGGGGATACCGGGGAGGCCGTCGTGGCGCAGTTCGTCGGAGAGGCGAGCGCGCAGCTCGCCGTGCAGCTCCTCGACGCCGACGTGCTGGTCGACGGCCTCGGGGACCGTCCGCTCACGGACCGGCTCCTGGATGCGCTCGAGGCCGCCGCGACCGCCCTCGGCCCTGGGCTGCTGGGCGAGGCGGCGGTCGGCGACGCCTCGGCCGTCTTCGCCGACCCGCAGACCCAGCTCTTCGACCTCGTGGACCACACCGAGCGGACCATCGGCCGACTCGCGGTGCGGATCACGCATCGCCCGGCGCGTCCGACGGGAGCCGACGGCCGCCTGCACCGCATCGCGGGCGTCGAGATGGAGCTCACGGTGGAGATCGGCCGCACCCGCATGGCGGTCCGCGACGTGCTCGACCTCGAGCCGGGTCGCATCGTGGAGCTCGACCGCTCCGCGGGAGCCCCGGCGGACGTCAAGCTCAACGGACGCACGATCGCACACGGCGAGGTCGTCGTCGTGGATCAGGACTACGCGGTGCGGATCACCCGCATCCTCGAGAACGTCGAGGCCTGACCCTGGACGACCTCCTGCTCGCGCTGCGGGTCGGGCTGTCGCTCGCCGCAGTGCTCGGGCTGCTCTGGTTCCTGCAGCGCCGGGTGTCGAAGACCCAGGCGCGGCGCCGTGACGCGGAGGCGATCACGGTGCTCGGACGCCAGGGCATCGGCCCGAAGGCGCAGCTCGTGGTCGTGCAGACCGACGACGCGCGCTACGTGCTCGGGGTCACCGAGCACGGCGTGAGCGTGGTCGACCGTCTCCCCGTCCGACCCGAGCTCCGGGACACCTCGGAGACGACATCCGCGTCCGAGCGCGATCCGGTGAGCGACGACGCCGAGTTCGACCGCATCCTCGCCGCGGCCGCCCTCACCGGTAACCCGGCAGCGGGCACCGCCGCACCGGAGCTCCGTCGCCGCGTACGGCACCGCAACGACCCGCTCCGCGGTTCCATCCTCTCCCCCGATACCTGGCGGCAGACCGCCGAGGCCCTCCGGCGCGCCCGATGAGCGCGAGCCGTGCCGTCGATCGCGCTCGCGCCTCGCGGCTCCTCGTCGTCGTCGCGGGCGCGATCCTCCTGGCCCTGGTCCTCGTCGTCGTCACCGGCGGCGCCGCGCACGCCGAGATCACCCCGGACGACGGGGAGGGCGTGACGATCGACATCAACGGGATCGACGGCGGGCCGTCCGGATCGATCCTCACCCTCCTGGGGATCACGCTGCTGTCGGTGGCCCCCGCGCTGCTGCTGATGATGACGTCGTTCACGAAGATCTTCGTGGTGCTCGCCATGACCAGGAACGCGCTGTCCCTCCCCACCATCCCGCCGAACCAGGTGCTGGCCGGGCTGTCGCTCTTCCTGTCGCTGTTCATCATGTGGCCGGTCCTGACCGAGATCAACACGCTGGCCGTCCAGCCGTACATCGACGGCGCGCTCACGTTCACGCAGGCCGTCGACGTCGGGCAGGGCCCGCTGCGGGAGTGGATGCTGCACTACACCCGCGAGGAGGACCTCGCGCTGATGACCCGTATGGCCGCGCAGGACAACCCGGAGGACCCCGCGAGCGTGCCGATGTACACGCTCATCCCCGCGTTCATGATCTCGGAGCTCCGGGCCGCGTTCATCATCGGCTTCGTGATCTTTGTGCCGTTCCTCGTGATCGACCTCGTGGTGGCCGCGGCGCTGATGTCGATGGGCATGATGATGCTCCCGCCGGTCATGATCTCGCTGCCGTTCAAGATCCTGCTGTTCATCCTCGTCGACGGCTGGGGGCTCATCATCAAAGCCCTCCTGGAGAGCTACGGAGGTGTGGGATGAGCCCCGAGGCCGTCCTCGACATCGGCGCCCAGGGGCTGCTGATCGCGGCCAAGCTCGCCGCACCGATGCTGATCACGGCGCTCGTGGTGGGCTTCGCGATCTCGCTGCTGCAGTCCATCACCCAGGTGCAGGAGGTGACGCTGTCGTTCGTGCCGAAGATCGTCGCCGTCGGCATCGCCCTGCTCATCGCCGGGAACTGGATGATCGCCGAGATCATCGCCTTCACGAACGAGATGTTCGCCCGCATCCCGTCTCTGCTGAGCGGATGAGCCCGTGTTCATCCCGATCGACTTCGCGTGGCTGGAGGCCACGCTGCTCGCCGCCGTGCGGATCACGGCGTTCATCATGATCGCCCCGCCGTTCTCGTATCGGGCGATCCCGGTGCGGGTGAAGGCGATGCTCTCGATCGGACTGTCCCTCGCGGTGGGTGCCGCGGTCGCCCCGGGCTACGAGAGCCTCGACACGGGGCCGTTCCTCGGCGCACTCGTGATCCAGCTCCTCACCGGTGCCCTGCTGGGCTTCCTCGTGCTGCTCTGCTTCTCCGCGGTGCAGGCCGCGGGCAGCCTGATCGACGTGTTCGGCGGGTTCCAGCTCGCCCAGGCCTTCGACCCGGCGGCGATGGTCAACGGCGCGCAGTTCACCCGGCTGTTCCACCTGACGGCGCTCACGCTGCTCTTCGCCTCCGGCGGCTATCAGCTCATCCTCGCCGGGCTCGCCCGCAGCTTCGACGCCGTTCCGGTCGACGGCATCTTCCGTGTGGCGGGACCGACCGAGCTGCTCGTCGACGGGGTGTCCCAGATGGTGCTGGCGGCCGTACAGATCGCCGGCCCTCTGGTGCTGGTGCTCTTCCTCGCCGATGTCGGGCTCGGGCTCATCACGCGCGTGGCGCCGGCACTCAACGCCTTCGCGATGGGCTTCCCGGTCAAGATCCTGCTGACGCTCCTGCTCGCCGGTGCCGTGTACGTCGCGTTCCCCGGCATCGTCGACGCCCTCGCCACCCAGGCCTTCCGCATGATGCAGGGGGTGACGCCGTGAGCGGGTCGGACAGCGGCGAGCGCAGCGAGAAGGCCACCGAGAAGCACCTCCGCGAGGCCAGGCAGAAGGGCCGGATCGCCCGGAGCCAGGACCTGACGGCGTGGCTCGGCATCGGCGCCGCCGCCGTCATGATGCCCGCCGCCATCGCCGCGGGGACAGGCGCCGGCACCGAGCAGCTCATCTCCCTCACCTCGCTCATGCAGGCGCCCTCACCCGACGCCGCCCTCGCGGCCCTCGGGCGGGCCCTCGCCTCGGTGCTGCCGACCCTGGGGGCGCTGCTCGCCGCGGTCGCGATCGTGACGCTGTTCGGTGCGGTGGTGCAGGGCGGCGTGCATCTGCGGAAGCTGTCCGGGCGTTACGAGCAGTTCAACCTCGTCTCCGGGGTCCGGCGGGTGTTCGGCCTGCAGGCCCTCTGGGAGGGGGCGAAGGCCCTGCTGAAGACGGCCGCCATCGCCCTCGCCCTGTGGGTCGTCATCGCCGGCCTCATGCCCGTGCTCACCGCGAGCGGCGCCCACTCCATCTCCCGGCTGCTCGGCACCGCGGCGGACGGGACCGCCGCGCTGCTGCAGACCGCGATCGCGGTGGGCCTGGTGCTCGCGGCCATCGACCTGTTCGTGGTGATGCGTCGCAACCGCAAGCACACCCGCATGACCAAGCGCGAGGTGCGCGACGAGAACAAGAACTCCGAGGGCGATCCGCTCATCCGTCAGCAGCGCCGGTCGCGCCAGCTCGCGGTGAGCCGCAACCGCATGATCGCCGCGGTCGCCGGCTCCGACGTCGTGGTCGTCAACCCCACGCACATCGCCATCGCCTTGGAGTACGACCCCGGCACGTCCGCGCCGAAGGTCGTGGCGAAGGGCAGCGGGGTCATCGCCGAGCGCATCCGCGAGAAGGCGCTCGAGTCCGGCGTCCCCCTCGTCCGTGACGTCACCCTCGCCCGAGCCCTGCACGCCGCGTGCGAGCTGGGTCAGGAGATCCCCGAAGACCTCTACAACGCCGTGGCACGCGTGCTCGTGTTCGTCGACGCGCTCCGGCGCCGAGGCGCCGCCCGCGGCATCCACTCTCTCCCGTATCGGAGGACCGTATGAAGAAGCTGCTCATCACGCTCGGGGTGCCGATCGGCGTCGTCGGCATCATCATGCTGCTCGTCGTTCCGGTGCCGCCGTTCCTGCTCGACGTGCTGATCATCCTCAACATCATGTTCGCGCTGGTCATCCTGCTGACCTCGATGTTCGTGAAGAAGCCGCTCGACTTCTCGGTGTTCCCCTCGCTGCTGCTCGTGGCGACGCTGTTCCGGCTGGGGCTGAACGTCGCCTCCACCCGCCTCGTCCTCGGCGAGGCATATGCGGGACAGGTGATCGAGGCGTTCGGGGCGATCGCGGTGGGCGGCTCGCTCATCATCGGCGCCGTGGTCTTCCTCATCCTCGTCGTCATCCAGTTCGTCGTGGTGACCAAGGGTGCAGAGCGCGTGGCCGAGGTGGGCGCCCGGTTCACGCTCGACGCGATGCCGGGCAAGCAGATGGCCATCGACGCCGATCTCAACGCCGGCCTCATCAGCGACACCGAGGCCCGCGAACGCCGGGCGGAGGTGGCGGCCGAGTCCGACTTCTACGGGGCGATGGACGGCGCCTCGAAGTTCGTCAAGGGCGACGCGATCGCCGGACTCGTCATCATCATCATCAACCTCGTCGGCGGCATCGCGATCGGCCTCGTGCAGCACGGCATGTCGATCGACCAGGCGGTGAGCACCTACAGCCTGCTCACGATCGGCGACGGCCTCGTCACGCAGATCCCCGCCCTGCTCATGGCCGTCTCGACCGGCATGATCGTCACCCGCTCGACCGCCGAGGCCGAGATGGGATCGGCCGCGTCCACGCAGCTCGGCCAGTCGCGCAACGCCCTCATCATCGCGGGATGCGCGGCCATCGTCATGTCTCTCATCCCGCACATGCCGATGCTCCCCTTCCTGGTGATCGGCGCCCTGCTGCTCCTCATCGCGCAGCGCATCACCGCGACCCGCAAGCGCGAGGAGGCGGAGGCCGCACAGGCCCCGGCTCCCGCGCCGGTGGACCAGCCCGAGGAGCTCATCGAGCGCATGCGGGTGCATCCTCTGGAGATCCTGCTCGCCCCCGACATCGTCGACCTGGTCACCGGCGGACCCGACGACCTCCTCGCCCGGGTGAAGGCGCTGCGGCGCCGCATCGCACTCGACCTCGGTCTGGTCACCCCGCCCGTGCGCACGAGGGACAGCATCGAACTCCCCCAGGCGACGTACGTCATCCGCATCGCCGGTGTCGAGACCGGACGCGGCACCGCGCCCACCGGGTCGGTCCTGGCCCTCGGGCAGGGGCTGGACAGCCTGCCGGGGACCGCCGCTCTGGACCCGGTGTTCGGTCTCGAGGGCAAGTGGATCCCGATGGAGATGCGTCACAGCGCGGAGTTCGCCGGGGCGACGGTGATCGACAGGGCGAGTGTCATCATCACCCATCTGTCGAGCGTGATCCAGACGCACGCCGCCCGGCTGCTCACCCGGGAGGACGTCCGCCAGCTCACCGACGCCCTGAAGCAGGTCTCCCCGTCGGCGGTCGAGGAGCTCACGCCCGCCCTGCTCTCGCTCGCGGAGGTGCAGCGGGTGCTGCAGGGCCTGCTCGCCGAGCGCGTGCCCATCAACGACCTCAGCCGCATCTACGAGGCGCTCGCGCTCCGTGCCAAGGTCTCCACCGACCCGGAAGGGCTGATCGAGGCGGCCCGTGCCGCGCTGGGCCCTGCCATCGCCTCCCGCTTCGCCGAGGACGGCACGCTCCGGGTTGTGATGATCGCCCCGCTGCTGGAGCAGGCGATGCTGGAGAGCCTCCGTCCCGGCGACGAGGGCTCTCAGATCGTCTTCGATCCACCGCGGATGGAAGCGGTGATCGCGTCGGTGAAGCAGGCCGTGGCCGCGCAGACGGACGGCGGAGAGCCGGTGCTCGTGTGCGCACCATCGCTGCGCCCCGCCGTGCGGCGGCTGGTGTCGGCGCAGACCGACGGCCTCCCCGTGCTCTCCTACAGCGAGGCGACCGCGGCCGCCCTCACGATCGAGACGATCGGGGTGGTCCGGGACTCGTCCACCGCGTCGCTCGGGGCCGCCCCCGCCGCACCAGTAGGCTGAACGAATGCTGGTGTTGACGAGGCGGATCGGTGAGAGCGTACGCATCGACGGCGAGATCGAGGTCACGCTGCTCGACATCAAGGGCGACAGCGTGCGCATCGGCGTCAAGGCCCCGCGGGAGACCCGCATCCAGCGCACCGAGATCATCGAGGCCGTCGTCGCCGAGAACGTCTCCGCCGCCGCCGACACCGACGCGAGCGCCGCGGACGCCATCACCGCGGCACTCGCGCGCGGGCGCGAGAAGCAGACCCCCTAGGCCCGCTCGCCCCGCGGGGCGGTGGCGGAGCGCTCCGCCGCGTTCCGCACGGCATGCAGGGTCGCGGTCAGCACGGAGCGGTCGCGCCCGGCCGCCCAGCCCGAGCGCACGCCGTCGCGATACTCGATCAGGGTGAGCGCTTCGCTCCCAGCCCCCGATCCGATGCTCGTCTGGTGCAGACTCAGGACTTCGACGGGCAGGCCGATCCCTGCGAGCGCCGTGCCCAGCGCCTCCACCGGACCGACGCCGTCATGGCGGGTCCGTGTCTCGACGCCGTCGGCGTGGAGCGTGATCGTCGTGCACCCTCCCGCGACCTCGGCCTCCGCTCGCAGCGTCGTCGGGCTCGTGCTCGCGAGGTAGGCGGCATCGAAGATGGCCCATACCTCCGCGGCCGAGACCTCGCGTCCCGTCTGCTCGGTGCGCTGCTGGACGTGACGAGCGAGGTCGATCTGCAGGCGCCGCGGCAGCTCGATCCCGTAGGCGTCCTCCAGCAGGTAGGCGATGCCGCCCTTCCCGGACTGCGAGTTGACGCGGATCACGGCGTCGTAGCTGCGGCCGATGTCCGCCGGGTCGATGGGAAGATACGGCACGCGCCATTCGATGTCCCGTTCCGCGCGGCCTTCCCTCGCAGCACGGGCGCGATGTTCCGCGAACCCCTTCCGGATGGCGTCCTGATGGGTGCCGGAGAAGGCGGTGTGCACGAGGTCGCCCGCATACGGATGCCGCGCATGGATGTCGATCCCGTTGCAGTGCGCGACCGTCCGGCGGATCTCGTCGATATCGGAGAAGTCGATCATCGGGTCGACGCCCTGCGCGTGCAGGTTGAGGGCGAGGGTCACGAGGTCGACGTTGCCGGTGCGCTCCCCGTTACCGAAGAGGCACCCCTCGACCCGCTGCGCGCCGGCGAGGACGGCGAGTTCTGCACAGGCGACGCCAGTGCCGCGGTCGTTATGGGGATGCACGGACAGGATGACCCCCTCACGACGCCCGAGATTGCGGTGCATGTACTCGATCTGGTCCGCGTAGACGTTCGGGGTCGCGACCTCGACGGTCGCCGGCAGGTTCAGGATCACGGGACGCTCGGGGCTCGCGTCCCACAGAGTCGTCATCGCGTCGCACACCTCGAGGACGAAGTCCGGCTCGGTGAGGGTGAACACCTCCGGGGAGAACTCGAAGCGGACGTTGTCGAGGTCTCCCGCGAACCGCAGCACGTCCTCCCCTCCGGCGAGGATCAGCGCGGTGAGCCCCTCACGGTCCTGTCCGAGGACGACGTCCCGCCACGTGGGCGCGGTAGCGGTGTACATGTGGATGACGACGGGATTGCGGATGCCGCGCACGGACTCCACGGTCCGTTCGATGAGTTCGCGTCGCGCCGGCGTGAACACCACGATCGTCACGTCGGCGGGAGCGAGGTCGGTCTCGGCGAGGAGCCGGACGAAGTCGTAGTCCGTCCGGGAGGCCGAGGGGTAGCCGACTTCGATCTCCTTGTAGCCCATGGCGACCATGAGCTCGAAGAACCGTCGCTTGCGGGACGGGTCCATCGGCTCGGCCAGCGCCTGGTTCCCGTCGCGGAGATCCACCGGGACCCAGAGCGGTGCCTGCGTCAGTCGCGCGCTCGGCCAGGTCGGGGTCTCCAGCGGAACGGCGACGCGGGAGTACACGTCTCGATAGCGGTTCGAGGGCATCTGCGAGGGCCGCTGCCGATTCCAGTGCGGAGCGTCGTCGGGCAGGACACCGGAGGGAGTCGAGAGGGTCGGGAAAGCGCGGGACGGGGTCATGGTCTGGTTCCTGTTCGGATCGCGGGGAGGGCGACCGACGCGTGCTGCGGCTCCACGACGAGGAGCCGGTCTGATCAGGCCCCGCCGTGGCGGCGAAGGAGGAGGAACCGGAGCGTGCGCATACGGGCACTCTACCACAACTCCTCAGACAAGCAGAGAAGTGCGTCGGATGCGAGAATGGGCCCATGACGACCGTGCGCCGCGAATCCCTCGCCGAACAGGCCGCCGAGCTCCTTCTCGCACGCATCGGAGCCGGCGAGTGGCAGGTCGGCGGCAAGCTGCCGGGCGAGACGACGCTCGCTCCGCAGCTCGGGGTCGGAAGGTCGACGGCCAGGGAGGCGATCCGGATCCTCGCGGGGCGAGGCGTGCTCGCCACACGCCAGGGCGCCGGGGTCTTCGTCACGGCCACGGAACCCGCCGCGAGTTGGGATGCCGTCCTCGATCGCGCCGACATCATCGCCGTCCTCGAGGCCCGCACCGCGATCGAGGTCGAAGCCGCGGCTCTCGCCGCCGAGCGCCGGACCTCCGCAGACCTGGACGAGCTGACGCGCACGCTCGCGGAACGTGACCGTCGTCGCACGGACGTCCGCGCGCACGTCGAGGCGGACATGGCCTTCCACCGCGCCGTCGTCGTCGCGTCCGGCAATCCCGTGCTGCGGGAGCTGTTCGACGGCTTCGCCCCCCGCTCGCTGCAGGCGATGATCGACATGCTGCGCATCCGCGGCCATCACGGCGACGATGCTGACCAGGAGGCGCACGCGCGAATCGGCGACGCTATCGTCGCGCGCGACCCGAGAGCAGCCGCCGCCCTGACGCGCGAGCACCTCGACACGACGAAGAGGCTGTTCGGCTGACGCCGGAGGGCCTGGTCACACGGCGGCCAGGTCTGTCTCCTGCGCCCGCTTCCACTGATCCCCACCGGCATCGCGCGCCCGGCACGCCGCCGATGCCGCCGCCGCGACGAGAGCGTCGTAGTCGTACCCGGCGACGGATGCCGTCGCCCAGCCGATGCTCGCGGAGGAACGGATGCCGGTCGCCGGCGCGTCCAGGTCCATGATCGACACGGATCCCAGGATCGCCCGCAGATGGAAGCGCACCGCCTCGTCGCTGCCGTGGATGAGGACGATCGCGCGGTCGTCGGCGACCCGTTCCGCATCGGCGGTCGCCGGAAGCGCGTCGCAGATGTCCGTGTGGAACCGGTCCGCGATGCGTCGGAACCCGGCGCTGCTCGACGCCTCGCGGAGGTCGGCGGGATCGTCCAGGCGGACGTCGAGGACCGACCACGCGGGGTCCTTCTGCGCTGCCGCCTTGCGCAGACGATCCCTGGCACGGTTCGCGGCGCCGTCGGTCCCCGGCGGCGCGCTCTCCACCCGGACGAGGAGCACGAGCGTGAACGCCGCGCAGGTGCTCATGACGATCGTCCCCAGGGCGTTCACTCCGCGGAGCGCGCTGAGCTGCTCCTCGGTGCTCACGCCGCCGGAGACGAGGGCGGATCCCGCGCTGACGACGGCGACCACCACGAAGCCGCACGCGGCGAGCGCGAGCGGCAGGACGATGTCCCGCGTCGCCGCCTGCCCGCGCGTCAGCTCCCAGGCGAGCAGCCCGGCGAAGACCGCCATCGCCAGGAAGACGACGTGGAACACCGGCAGATACCAGCGCGTGCCCGCCGTCAGGATCAGGGCTGCGGGCACCCCGACGAGCGCGACGATGACCGGAAGCCAGGGTGCCGTGCGCTCGAAATGCATCCGCACGCCGATCCACACCAGCGGCACGAAGCAGACGACGATGGCGGACGCGGCCGCCCGCAGCACGGGGCTGCCGGTGTGGTGCCCGGCCAGCCACAGGTAGGCGCCGAGCATCCCGATACCGAAGGCGACCCCCCAGACGATGGTCGCCCTGCTCGGTCGGGCGAGAGTCGCGAGACCGACGACGACCGCGGTGAGCACGGTCACCACCGCCACCATGCTCGTGGTGACATCGACGCTCACGGGCACGAGCGGTGTCATACGGGGTCCTCTTTCGTTCGTCGGGGGAAACGGACGGTGACGGTGGTGCCGACGTCCACCTCGCTCGACACGAGGATGACGCCGCCGTGCGCGACCACGATGTCCCGCGCGATGCCCATGCCGAGCCCGGTACCGGGGATGCCGCCGCGCACGGCACTGTCGGCGCGGAAGTACGGCTCGAACAGCCGCGGCAGCTCGTCCTCGGAGATGCCGATCCCCGTGTCCGCCACCGTGACCTCCGCATGGCCGTCGGACTCCACCAGCCGTACCGTGATGCGACCGCCTCCCTCCGTGTACTTGGCGGCGTTGCCCAGGAGGTTGTCCACCACCTGACGCAACCGGAACGCGTCTCCCGTGATCACCACCCGCTCCGCCCCATCGAGCACGAGTTCCTGGCGGGCGGCGCCCATCAGGGGCGCGAACGATGCGGCGGACTCCTCCACGACCACGCGCAGGTCCACCGGCTCGAAGGGGTCGTGCGAGATCCGCCCCGTCTGAGCCTGCATGCTCGTGACGAGATCCTGCAGCCGCTCCCCGGCGTCCGCGATGACCTCGATCTGCGCCGGCACCCGGCCGGGGAGGTCGTCGCGCTCCCGCAGGAGCTCGACATGGCCGATGATCGCCGTGAGCGGGTTGCGCAGTTCGTGGGAGATCACGGCGGTCAGCGCCCGACGCTCCTCGGCGGCCTCGAGGAGGGCGGTGACGTCATCGATGACGACGAGGGTGATGCTCTCCCCCTCCCGGGCACTTGCGATGGGCTGGGTGGTCACGGCCAGGGCATGCCACTGCCCTGCACCGTCGTACAGCCACACCCGCTCCTCCCGCATCTGCTCCCCCGCGGCGGCTCGTGCCAGCGTGGTGCGCTCCGGCGTCAGAGCCGTTCCGCGCCGCGCGTCGTACTCGACGGAGGCCGACGGGAGCGCTGTGCCGAAGCGGTCGCGGCCGTACAGGGCGCGGTAGGCGTCGTTCATCTGCAGGACGCGGCCCGCGGAGGTGACCACCACCAGCGCGACGCCCAGCGCGTCGATGACCTGCGTGACGCGCTCCTGGTTCGTCTCGGCCCGCTCCGCCGCCCTGTTCACCTGTTCGGAACGGCGCTGCAGGAGCCGCCGCGCCGCACCGGAGCGCTGGGCGCCGATACGGACGGTCACGCCGAGGAAGCTCAGGGTGATGACGACGGTGAGCACCCGGAGCAGTACGTCCTCCGGCGGCCCGGAGCGGTCCGCGAAGAACACGAGGCAGCCGCCGCTGAGGACGATGCCGACGAACACCCAGGGCATCGAGAAGTAGGTCGCCAACCAGACCACCGGGAACACCCAGAGGAAACCGAGCCGGAGATCCGGCACGTTCGTCGTCAGTCCCACCCCGAGCACGTCCAGCAGCGGGAGGACGGTCACCGCCGTGCGCGGCAGGCGCCGCCAGGGCACCATGAGCGCCACCAGGGTGGTGACCACGATGAGGCCGATCCCCCCGATGAACAGCGGGATCGCGAGGGTCTGCGGCTTGAAGCCCGCGACCATCACCACGATGGCGACGATGCTCGCGGTGAACACCAGCTGCCACCGCCAGATCGAGACCGTGCGGATCATCAAGGCCCGCCTCCCGGTCGATCCTCAGCATTCACGCAAGATTACTCAAAGATCGTCACTTCGCGCTCTTCAGGTGGCCTTCCCGTCCTACGATTCTGAGTGGGAGCCGACGCTGCGACTGGGGATTTCGCAGAAGCTGGGGCCGCGCGAGTGGGGATTCGCAGGCATCCGGGGCCGCGGTGGGGGAGCCGCGGCCTCGACCCCTCTCCTCAGACGGGCCGGTCGTCGGAGGTCAGACGGTAGCCGACGCCGCGCACCGTCTCGATGTAGCGCGGGGCGTTCGGGTTGTCACCGAGCTTCCGGCGCAGATTGGCCATGTGCGTCTCGATGGCCCGCTTGTCCGGCTCGCTCACCCGGTCGAAGGCGTCTCCGGAGAGGCCGCGCAGCCCGCGTGCGAGGTCGGCCTTGCTGCAGACTCTGCGGCCGGCCTCGAGGAGCGCGGCGAGCAGATCGAACTCGGTGGGGGTGAGTTCGACGGGGCGCTGGGAGACGAGCACGAGACGCGTGTCGAGGTCGAGGCTGAGGTCGCGGTGCACGAGCCCTCGCCACGTGGCGACGGTGGCGTCGGCGGCGGCGATGACCGGCAGGGACGCGCTCGACGCCGCGGAGGCCGTCGAGACGGTGACCCGGGGCGGCGGGGCGCTCGCGGCCGCGGGCGTCCCCTTGTCCGCCGCGGACAGGCGGGTACGGCGGAGGAGCGCCTCGATCCGCGCCCGCAGCTCGCGCGGCCGGAAGGGCTTGACGAGGTACTCGTCGGCACCGGAGGTGAGGCCCAGCACCACGTCCGACTCCTCGGCGAGGGCGGACAGCATGATGATGAAGGTGTCGCTGACCCGTCGGATGCGTCGCGCGACCTCGAACCCGTCGATGCCGGGGAGGTTGATGTCGAGGGTGGTGATGATCGGGTGGTGCGCCGCCACTGCCGCGAGACCGTCCGGACCGGAACCCGCCAGCACGGTGCGGAAGCCCGCGGCGAGGAACACCTCGTCCAGGAGCGACCGCACACCGGGGTCGTCTTCGATGATGACCGCGACCAGCGGCGTCTCCCCCGTCACGCGCGCTCCTCGCGGGCGATCGTGACGAAGCGCGGCGCGTCGGCGTCCAGCTCCGAGGGGTCGAGGTCGTCCTCGTCGTCGCCGGCTCCGACGGGGCGTTCGATCTCGACGTCCCACCAGGCGTCGGCGAGCTCCTCCGCCATGCCGCGGCCCCACTCCACGACCACGACCGACCGCTCCAGATCGAGGTCGAGGTCGTCGAGTTCGGCGGCGGAGCCGAGGCGGTACGCGTCCACATGCACGAGCGGCGCTCGGCCGACCAGGGACGGGTGGGTGCGGGCGATCACGAAGGTCGGGCTCTGCACGGGTCCCCGCACACCGAGTCCCTCGGCCAGACCCCGGGTGAACGTGGTCTTGCCCGCCCCCAGGGGTCCGGTGAGGATGAGCAGGTCGCCCGGTTCGAGCTGCTCGCCGATGCGCAGCCCGAGCTGCTCCATCTCGTCGGAGGTGGCGATCTGCCGGCGTCCGAGGAACGCCGGGTCCAGGCTCACGTCGTCCTCCGCGGCACCCGGTGACCGATGCGGGTGACGATCTCGTAGCCGATGGTGCCGGCGGCCTCCGCCCAGTCCGCGGCCGAGGGCACGCCGAGGGTCGGGTCCCCGAAGAGAGTGACCTCGTCGCCGACCGCGACCGGGGCGTCGCCGACGTCCACGACGAACTGATCCATCGCGATCCGTCCCACGTTCGTGTAGCGCCGCCCTCCGATGGACACGGGCAGTCGCCCCGAGGCGCTGCGGGGGACGCCGTCGGCATACCCCAGCGGCACGAGCGCCAGGGTGGTCTCCCGGTCCGTGCGGTGCACGTAGTCGTAGGAGACCCCGGTGCCGGCGGGAACGCGCCGCACGGCGGCGACCGCCCCACGAAGGGTCATGGCCGGACGCAGGCCCAGTTCCGCCGAGGAGCGGTCGTCGAAGGGCGAGAGGCCGTAGGTGCCGATGCCGATGCGGACGGCGTCCAGTCGCGTCTCGGGAAGGTCGATGGCGGCGGCCGTGGCGGCGATGTGGCGGATCTCGGGTCGCACGCCGAGAGCGGCGGCCTGCGCCACCCCTTCCTCGAATCGGGCGAGCGCGGCACGGTCGTCGGCGGGCGAGGCGTTGGAGAGGTGGCTGAAGAGTCCCACGACCCTGACCCGTCCGATGCGCTCCAGGCGAGCGGCCTCCGCGAGCACCGTCCCCCAGTCGTCGGGGGCGATGCCGTTGCGCGACAACCCGGTCTCGAGCTTCAGGTGCACGGCGACCGGGCCGTCTCCGGATGCGGCGGCGGCCGCCGCCTGCAGCTGGTCGTATGACGAGATGCCGAGCTCGATCCCCTCGGCGGCCGCCTGGACGAAGCGCTCCCCCGGAGCGTGCAGCCAGGCCACGATCGGGGCGTGCACGCCCTGACGCCGCAGCTCCAGTGCCTCCGGGATCTCGGCCACGCCGAGGCGGGTGGCGCCGGCGGAGAGAGCCGCCACGGCGGCCGCGGCGGCACCGTGGCCGTACGCGTTCGCCTTCACAACGACGAGCACCTCCACGCCGGTCAGGCGACGGAAGTGCCGCACGTTGTCGGCGATCGCATCCAGGTCGATCGTCGCCTCGCGGAACGGGACGGTCACAGCGGGGCTCCTTCGGCGACGACGAACGCGGCAGCCAGACCGGCGTCGTGGGTGAGGGTGAGGTGCAGCGTGAGGATGCCGCGCTCCTCGACCACCGCAGCGGTGGATCCGGACAGGACGAAATGCGGCCGCCCTGAGGGCTCGGAGGCGATCTCGATCTCGGTCCAGTGCACGCCGTCGGAGCCGCCGAGGGCCTTGATCAGCGCTTCCTTCGCGGCGTACCGCGCGGCCAAGGACGGCAGGCGGAGCTCCCGTTCGGACGGGGCGAACAGCCGCTCCCGCAGCCGCGGGGTCCTGGTCATCGTGCGCTCGAACCGCGGGATGTCCACGAGGTCGATGCCGGTGCCGATGATCACGCGTTCAGCCTACTCGGGCTTCCCCACCCACCCCGTTACGAACGCCCCACCCCTCTGCGTGCGCACGCAGAGGGGTGGGGCGAACAGAACAGGGTGGGTCGGCGGTCACTCCACCGTGACGGACTTCGCGAGGTTGCGCGGCTGGTCCACGTCGAGGCCCTTCGCGGTCGCCAGCGCCATCGCGAAGATCTGCAGCGGGACGACGGCCAGCAGCGGCTCGAACATGGGGCCGGCGAGCGGGATGTGGATGACCTCGTCGGCGAAGGGCAGCACGGCGGCGTCGCCCTCCTCCGCCACCACGATCACGCGGGCACCGCGGGCGCGAATCTCCTGGATGTTGGAGACGACCTTGGAGTGCACGAGTGCCGAGTGCCGCGGCGACGGCACGAGCACGAACACGGGCTGGCCCGGCTCGATCAGCGCGATCGGACCGTGCTTGAGCTCGCCGGCGGCGAAGCCCTCCGCATGGATGTAGGAGATCTCCTTGAGCTTGAGCGCCCCCTCGAGCGCGATCGGGTAGCCCACGTGGCGACCGAGGAAGAGCACCGAACGGGTGTCGGCCATCCAGCCCGCGAGCTGGGTCACGTGCTCGTGCTCGCTCTCCAGCACCTTCGCGACCTTCTCCGGCAGCGCGGCGAGCTCCTCGACATCGGTCGAGGCGTCGGCCACGACGCCGCGGACTCGTCCCATGTGCAGGCCGAGCAGGAGCAGCGCCGTGATCTGGGCGGAGAACGCCTTGGTCGAGGCGACGGCGACCTCCGGGCCGGCGTGCGTGTAGACGACGGCGTCGGACTCGCGCGGGATCGTCGCCCCCTGCGTGTTGCAGACGGACAGCGTGCGGGCACCGCGCTCCCGGGCGTACTTCACGGCCATCAGGGTGTCCATGGTCTCGCCGGACTGGCTGATCGAGACGACGAGGGTGTCCGCGCCGATGACGGGGTCGCGGTACCGGAACTCGTGGGCGAGCTCGACGTCGACCGCCACGCGCGCCCACTGCTCGATCGCGTACTTGCCGACGAGGGCCGCGTAGGACGCGGTGCCGCACGCGGTGATGATGACGCGGTTGATGCCGACGAACAGGTCGTCGAGACCGTCCAGCTCCGGGATGACGACCTGACCGTCGCGGATGCGGCCGCGGATCGTGTTCGCGACGGCTTCCGGCTGCTCCGCGACCTCCTTGGCCATGAAGCTCGACCATCCGCCCTTCTCGGCGGCGGCGGCGTCCCACGAGACGTCGAACGGCTCGGCGGCGACGGGCGTGCCGGCGAAGTCGGTCACGGTCACCGCGTCGGGGGTGATCGAGACGATCTGGTCCTGACCGATCGCGAGGGCCTTGCGGGTGTGCTCCACGAAGGCGGCGACGTCGGAGCCGAGGAAGTTCTCCCCCTCGCCCAGGCCGATCACGAGCGGCGAGTTGCGGCGAGCGCCGACGACGAGACCCGGGTGGTCCTGGTGCATCGCGAGGAGCGTGAAGGCGCCCTCGAGGCGGTTGACGACGGCGCGGAACGCGAGCGCCAGGTCGCCCCCGTTGCCGGCATACTCGCGGCCGAGCAGAGCTGCGGCCACCTCGGTGTCGGTCTCGCTGCGGAAGGCGACGCCGTCGGCGAGGAGTTCGTCGCGCAGCGCGGCGAAGTTCTCGATGATGCCGTTGTGGATCACCGCGAGCTTGTCGTCGTCGGCGAGGTGCGGGTGCGCGTTGACGTCGGTCGGGCCGCCGTGCGTGGCCCACCGGGTGTGACCGATGCCGGTCGTGCCGTCGGCGAGGGGTGCATCGCCGAGCGAGTCGCGAAGCATGGCGAGCTTGCCCGCCTTCTTGCGCATGCCCAGCGTTCCCTCGCCGTCGATCACGGCGATGCCCGCGGAGTCATAGCCGCGGTACTCGAGCCGGGCGAGGCCGGCGAGAAGGATGTCCTGGCTGGGCCGCGGGCCCACGTATCCGACGATTCCACACATGGGGATAAGGGTAAGCGGGAATTTTTGCGAGTCGTCCGAACAATAGGACGTCCGCCAGGGCGCCTCAGAGCTTGCGCAGCAGCACGCTCTCCACGTCGTGATCCGCGCCCTTGCGCAGAACCAGCCGCGCGCGGTGCCGCGTGGGCATGACGTTCTCGACGAGGTTCGGCATGTTGATCTCGTTCCAATATCCCAGTGCGGTGGTGATCGCCTCCTCGTCGGTGAGGTGCGCGAACACGTTGAAGTAGGACGACGGGTTGCTGAAGGCCCCCTGCCGCAGCGCGAGGAACCGGTCGACGTACCACTTCTCGATGTGCGCGGTGTCGGCGTCCACGAAGATCGAGAAGTCGAAGAGGTCGCTGACGGCGACGTCGTTCGGCGCGGGCGGAGGCTGCAGGACGTTGAGCCCCTCGACGATCACGACGTCGGGGCGGCGCACCACGACGTGCGCGTCCGGCACGATGTCGTAGCGCATGTGGGAGTAGAACGGCGCCCGCACCTCGGGCGCTCCGCTCTTGACCTCCGTGAGGAACTCGATCAGCGCCCGGCGGTCGTACGACTCCGGGAAGCCCTTGCGGTCCATGAGGCCCCGGCGCTCCAGCTCGGCGTTCGGGTAGAGGAAGCCGTCCGTCGTCACCAGCTCCACGCGCGGCGTCCCCGGCCACCGGCTCATCAGCTCGCGGAGGAGCCGGGCGATGGTCGACTTGCCCACGGCCACGGAGCCGGCGACACCGACGACGAAGGGCGTGGTCGTGTCGTCCTCCTGGAGGAACGACGAGGTGGCCGCACCGAGCTGCTTCGTCGCGCTCGCGTACAGGCTCAGCAGCCGGCTCAACGGGAGGTACACCTCACGGACCTCGGTGAGGTCGAGACGATCGCCGATCCCCCGCAGCTCCACGACCTCGGTCTCGGTCAGGGGCTGGTCGAGTCCGGCGGCGAGACGCGCCCACTCCGCGCGCCCGATCTCCCGGTACGGCGACAGCGGCAGCGTGGGGTCGGCGGTGGTCACGTCGTCCATCGTAACCGCGCGCGAGTATCCTCATCCCGTGCGCCTGGGAGTCCTCGACATCGGATCCAACACCGTCCACATGCTCGCCGCCGACGTGCGCCCGGGCGGACGACCGCTCGCGACCACGAGCGACCGGACCGTGCTGCGCCTCATGCGGTACCTCACACCGGACGGGGCGATCGCGGAGGACGGCGTGCAGGCCCTGGAGACCGCTGTCGCGCAGGCCCGCCGGGTGGCGGAGGCGGAACGCGTGGACGCGCTCCTCGCCACGGCCACGAGCGCCGTGCGCGATGCCCGCAACGGAGCCGAGGTGATCGCGCGCATCGAGGCCGTCCTGGGTCAGCCGCTCCAGGTGCTCGACGGGGAGACCGAGGCCGCGCTCACCTTCCTCGCGGTGCGGCGCTGGTTCGGGTGGTCCGCCGGCCAGCTGCTGCTCCTCGACATCGGCGGCGGCTCCCTGGAGATCGCCGCGGGCGCCGAGGAGGTGCCGGACGTCGCCGCCTCCGTGCCGCTCGGAGCCGGGCGCATGACGGTGCAGTTCCTCCCGCAGGATCCGCCGGGTGAGGACGATGTGGAGCGGCTGCGGGCACACGCCGCAGCGACTCTCGACGTGGTCGTCCCCCGGTTCCATGCCCTCCCCCGTCCGGACCACGTCGTGGGGTCCTCCAAGGCGATCCGTTCGCTCGCACGGTTGGTCGGCTATCCCGTCCCCGGCTGGTCGGGTATCGAGCGGATGCTGCTCCCCCGCGAGGCGCTCGGGTCGTGGATCCCGCGGCTCGCGCGCCTTCCCGCCTCGGCGCGCCAGGAGCTCCCGGGGATCACGCCCGACCGGACGTTCCAGATCGTGGCGGCCGCGGTGTCGCTGCATGCTGCGCACCGTGCTGGACAACCGCATCCACACCCTGCATGACATCGAGGCGCTCACCGACCGCCCGGTGCTCGGCGGCATCGCCTTCGACCCGGAGGCACCGAAGCGTCCGTTGATCGTGCACGCCGATCCGCGAAGCCCCCGCGCGGAGTCCTTCCGGAGCCTGCGGACGAACCTGCAGTTCCTGAACCTCGACAGCGGACCGCGCATCTTCGTCGTCTCCAGCGCGGGCCCCGGCGAGGGCAAGTCGACTACGACCGCGAACCTGGCGATCGCCCTCGCGGAGACCGGCGCGCGCGTCGCCCTCCTCGACGGCGACCTCCGCCTTCCCCGCGTCGCCGACTACATGGGCCTCGAGGGTGGCGCCGGTCTCACCGATGTGCTGATCGGCCGGATGGACGTGGCGGACGCCCTCCAGAAGTGGGGTCGCAACGACCTCTACGTCCTCCCCAGCGGACAGGTTCCGCCGAACCCCAGTGAGCTGCTCGGTTCGTCGGCGATGGACGACGTGCTCCAGGCGCTGGGCGAGTACTTCGACTATGTCCTGATCGACGCCCCGCCGCTGCTCCTGGTGACCGACGCGGCGGTCCTCGGGACCAAGACGCGCGGTGTCATCCTCGCCGCCGCCTCGGGGAAGACCAAGAAGCAGGAGCTCTCGGGCGCCGTCCGCGCTCTCGAGAACGCCGGCGTGCAGATGCTGGGCGTCGTGGTCACCATGCTGCCGACGAAGGGACCGGACAGCTACGGCTACGGGGCGCACACCTACGGCTCGACCCACGAACTCGACGGCAGCCCCTCCACCAGGGTCACCGCGAAGTTCGGACGCGGGTGGGGCAGGAAGAGCGCCCCGAAGAAGCGCACCACCGCCCGTGCCTGACGCCGACCCCGTCGGCCGCTCAGGCCTTCGGCGACGCGACCCGGAAGACGATCGAGTGGTAGAGCACGAAGCGCAGCAGCACGACGATGACGATGCTGACGAGGTTCACGAGGTTGACCGCCACGGCTCCGGGCGTGCGGCCGAGGATGCCGCCGACCGCTTCGACGCCGACCCACACGAGCGCGGCCCCGAGCGCGGTGCACACGGCGTTGGTCGCGAGGAACAGGGCGACCTCCGCGGCCCGTCCCCGGCGATCGCGGTGGCGGAAGGTCCATTCGCGGTTGCCGATGTACGCGTTGATGAGGGCGACGAGCGAGGCCACGATCTTCGCTGCGACGACGTCCCACCCCCAGGCGTAGACGAGGAGGTTGAAGACGCCGACCTCGATCAGGGTGCTCAGCGCCCCGACCACGAGGAAGCGGCTGCCCACGCCGGCGAGGCGACGCAGTCGGGAGGGAGGATTCATGGCTCAACTAGGCTACTGGCTGACACCTCTGCAGCCCGCCACCGCAAGGACTCCGTGACTCTCCGCCACCTCGCCATCGTCATGCCCGCCTACAACGAGGTGGAGGGCATCCGGGGCTTCATCGACGAGATCCGGTCGGCGGTCGAGCCTCTGGCCGACGAGGTCTCCTTCCACATCGCCGACGATCGTTCGACGGACGCCACCGCGACCGTGTTCGACGACGTCGCCGACGCCACCGTCATCGTGCAGGCGACCAACCGCGGACACGGGCCGACCGCCCTCGCGGCCTATCGCGCCGGACTCGCCGCAGACCCGGACGCGCTCGTGCACGTCGACGGTGACGGGCAGTTCCACGGCGCCGACTTCCCCCGGCTGCTGCGTGCGCTCACCGACGAGCAGGCCGACGTCGTGCACGGCGTGCGAGACGGACGCACCGATCCCTGGTACCGCAAGACGCTCACCGGCGCGGTCGGCCTCCTCATCGCCGTCGCAGCGGGTCGCCGCATCCCGGACGTGAACACGCCCCTGCGCGCCTACCGTCCCGAGGCTCTGCGTGTCCTGGTCGAGGCGGTGCCCGCGGACGCGACGGTGCCGCACGTGCACTTCTCGCTCGCCGAGGCCCGGGGCGGTTTCCGCGTGCGCTACGTCCGCGTCGCCAGCATCCCGCGCCGCGGTGCCTCCAGCACCGGCACCATGTGGGGCCGTGGCGGCGGGCTCCCCCTGCCACCGAAGCGCTTGCGCGTCTTCGTGCGCTCCGCCCTCAGCGAGGCCTGGCTCCTCTCGCTGCGTCCGTCCGCTCCGCTCCGCGCCGTCCGTCGTCCGGAGCCCGTGCGCCGATGAGCCGGCTGCGCACGGCCCTCTTCTGGGTGGCGGCCGCCGCCCTCGTGATCGGCCACGTCGTCCTCGCCTGGCACAGCCTCACGGTGTCCCGTTTCTGGGAGGACGAGGCGTTCAATCTGACCGTGCCCCGCAACCTCCTCGCCGGGCTCGGATACGCCAGTGACGGCGCCCTGTCCGGCTCGACGATCACGCCGTTCGACCCCCGCATCTCCACGGGCCCCGTCGTGCTCCTCCCGGTCGCGGCGCTCCTGGCGACCGGCATGGACCCGGTGCTCGCCGGCCGGCTCGTGCCGCTCGCCTTCTGGCTGCTGCTCCTCGCTGGACTCGCGGTCCTCGGCCGTCGTATCGGCGGGCGGTGGGCGGCACTTCTCGCCGTCGCGGTCCCCCTGGCGTTCACCGCCAGCGCCGGCGTCTCCCCCATCCAGGGGCCCGCCGACCTGCTGGGTGAGATCCCCGCCGCGGCGCTCCTGGTCTGGGCTCTCGCCGTGCTCCCGCGACGCGCCTGGCTCGCGGGGCTTCTCGTCGGTCTCGCAGTGCAGGCCAAGCTCATCGCCGCGCTCGCCCTCCCTGCCTACGCCGTCGCGCTGTGGGTCCTCGCCGATGGCCACGGATGGGCGCGCGTCCGCGACGCCCTGCGCCGCGCCTGGCTGCCGCTCCTCCTCTCGGCGGTGCCGACGGCCCTGTTCGAGCTGGGGGCGCTCCTCGCTCTCGGCCCGGCCGGATTCGTGGAGCACCTGCGCGCGTTCGTCCGCTTCGTGCGCAGCGGCGGCCAGGCCGACGCCGCGACGACGGTGCTGCAGAAGCTCGGCACGCTCGCCGACTCCTGGTCGCTGCCGCCCGCCGTCGCGCTCCTCGGCGCTGTCCTCACCCTCGCACTGGTGACGCTCGGCGTCGCCCGTCGCTGGCGCATCGCGACGGAAGAGGAACGTGTGGTCATCGCCTACGCACTCGCCGCCGTCGTCGGCGCCCTCGCCTTCGTGACCTGGTGGGCGACCGCCTCGCGTCTGCCGCTGTGGGTCCGGCATCCCGCGCCGGGGATCCTCGCCTTCTTCCCGGTCCTCGCCGCCGTCGCGGTCTGGGCGGTCCCGCGGCTTCCCGAGCGACGCGCGTGGCGGCTCGGCGGGACCGTCGCGGCGGCCCTGGTCGCGATGATCGTCGCGGCGGGCGCGGTGCTGCACGTCGCAGGCACCGTCACGTCCCCCGGGCTGACACTCGCCCAGCAGCGGGCCGACGTCGAGCCGCTGCGGGCCTGGGTCGAGGAGAACGACGTCGAATGGGTCGCCGCGGAGCGCTGGGGCTGGGCGGTGCCGCTGGTGGTGCTCACCGGCGCGCATCTCGGCCTGCAGGATGCGCCGTCGATGACCGAGGCACCGCGACTGGCCCTCGATGACTGCCCCACGGCGACGCTGGCCGAGGGGACCACGAGCCGCCTCTGCGCCGCCCGCTGAACGCGGCCTCCGGAGACGACGAACCGGCCGGCCGCCGAGGCGACCGACCGGTTCGGAGACGGCGGTCTTAGAGCGCGAGGCGCTCCTGCACGACCGCCGCGAGACGTTCCGCGTAGGTCCGGGCCGACTCGGAGTCGGCGGCCTCGACCATGACCCGCACGAGCGGCTCGGTGCCGGACTTGCGCAGCAGCACGCGCCCGGTGTCGCCGAGTTCAGCCTCGACATCGCGCACCGCCTGCTGCACGACCTCGTCCTCGGCGACGCGATCCTTGTCGACGTCGCGGACGTTGATCAGCAGCTGCGGGTAGACCGTCATGACCGATGCGAGCTCTGCGAGGGACTTGCCCTGCCGCGCCATCTCGGCCACGAGATGGAGACCTGTGAGCAGGCCGTCCCCCGTGGTCGCGTACTCGCTCATGATGACGTGTCCGGACTGCTCGCCGCCGAGCGCGTACCCGCCCTCGTTCATGTCCTCGAGCACGTAGCGGTCGCCGACGGCCGTCTGGCGCACTGTGATGCCGTGCTCGCGCATCGCGACGTGCAGACCCAGATTGCTCATGACCGTCGCGACGAGCGTGTCGTCGGTGAGACGGCCGCGCTCCTTCATCGACAGCGCCAGGATCGCCATGATCTGATCGCCGTCCACGACGTTGCCCTGCGCGTCCACCGCGAGGCAGCGGTCGGCGTCGCCGTCATGGGCGATGCCCACGTCGGCGCCGAGCCGGACGACGGCTTCGGCCAGGTTGTCGAGGTGGGTGGAGCCTACGCCGTCGTTGATGTTCCAGCCGTCGGGGTCGGCACCGATCACGGTGACCTCGGCGCCGGCGTCGCGGAACGTCTCGGGAGACACCCCGGAAGCGGCGCCATGGGCGCAGTCGAGCACGACGTGAACGCCCTCGAGGCGGTGCGGCAGCGAGCCGAGCAGGTGGACGACGTAGCGGTCCTCCGCATCGGAGAAACGGTCGATGCGACCGACGCCGGCACCGGTCGGGCGCAGCATCTCGCCATGCATGGCTTCCTCGATGCGCTGCTCGACGACGTCGGGGAGCTTGCGTCCGCCGCGGGCGAAGATCTTGATCCCGTTGTCGGGCGCCGCATTGTGCGAGGCGGAGATCATCACGCCGAAGTCCGCATCGCGATCCGCCACGAGGAACGCCAGAGCCGGCGTGGGGATGACCCCGGCCTCGAGGACGTCGACTCCGGAAGAGGCGAGGCCCGCGGCGACGGCAGCGGTCAGGAAGTGCCCGGAGACCCGGGGGTCACGGGCGACGACGGCGGTGAGTCGCTTGCCTTCGGCTTTGCGAGCCTCCGCCGTACGGCCCTGGCCCAGGACGACAGCAGTCGCCTGGGCCAGGGTGAGCGCCAGGTCGGCGGTGAGGATGCCATTGGCGAGTCCTCGCACGCCGTCCGTGCCAAAGATCGGCATCGGAGCAGTGGACCTTAACGCTTCGAGTACTGAGGCGCCTTACGGGCCTTCTTGAGTCCGGCCTTCTTGCGCTCCTTGACGCGAGCGTCGCGCGAGAGGAAGCCGGCCTTCTTCAGGGTCGGACGGTTGTTCTCCGCGTCGATGCCGTTGAGGGCACGCGCGATGCCGAGACGCAGGGCGCCGGCCTGGCCGGAGTCGCCACCACCCGAGATGCGGGCGATCACGTCGTACGCACCGGCGAGGTTCAGCGCGGTGAACGGGTCGTTGATCAGCTGCTGGTGCAGCTTGTTCGGGAAGTAGTCCTCGAGCGTACGGCCGTTGACCGTGATGGTGCCCGAGCCGGGGACCAGACGCACGCGGGCGATGGCCTGCTTGCGACGGCCGACAGCGGCGCCGGGGACGCTCAGCACGGGGCGGGGAGCCGCCTCGACCGCGTCGGTCTCCGGGGTCGACGTCGAGAAGTTCTGGAGGTTTTCGGTGGAGTCCTGGATGTCAGCCACGAGTATGTCCTTAGTCTGTACGGCGCTTACTGGGCGACCTGGTCGAGGGTGTACGGCTGGGGCTGCTGCGCGGCGTGCGGGTGCTCGGCACCGGTGTACACCTTCAGCTTCGACAGCTGCTGGCGGCCCAGGCTGTTCTTCGGGAGCATGCCACGGATGGCCTTCTCCACGGCGCGGACCGGGTTCTTCTCGAGAAGCTCGGCGTAGGTGACCGACTTCAGGCCGCCCGGGTAGCCGGAGTGGCGGTAGGCCAGCTTCTTCTGGAGCTTCTGACCGGTGAGCGCGACCTTGTCGGCGTTCACGATGATGACGAAGTCACCCGAGTCGATGTGGTTGGCGAAGGTCGGCTTGTGCTTGCCACGCAGAAGCGTCGCCGCGTGCGAGGCCAGGCGGCCGAGAACGACGTCGGTGGCGTCGATGACGACCCAGTCGCGCTGGACTTCGCCAGCCTTGGGGGTGTAAGTGCGCGTCACGATAGTGCTGCTTTCTTGTCGAACGGAGGTGTTCGTGAATCCCACTCCGGGGTGGTTCGTTCCCTACGGGGAGGAACACGCCAGTGGAGGGCTCACGTTCGGATGTGCATCTTCCCCGCAGGCAGGGAAGGGCACCAAAGAGTCAGCATACGCCACCGGAACGGCATTCCCCAAACCCGCCCGGCACGGGTGTCAGTTCGGACGGACCGTCACGAGGATCGGGCGGTGGTCGCTGGAGCGCTGCGGCAGCGTGGTGATGCGCTCGATCTCGAAGCCGGACGAGGTCGCGAAGTCGTAGTGCCCGCGGAAGACGCGGTACCGCGTGTAGGTGTGGTCGTCGCTCAGGGACAGCGCGTATCCCTGATCGCGCACCGCCTGACCGAGGTTCTCCTTGAAGACGGGGTAGTTGTAGTCCCCCACCATGAGCTGCGGCAGCCCCTCGCCGAGCGTCGCGAGCTCGGCGAGCGCCGCGCGGATCTGGTGCCGGCGCAGTGAGTTCAACGCCGTCAGGGGCGCGGCATGGAAGGACGCCACGATGAACTCGCCGCCGTCGTCGATGTCGCGCAGGCGGGCGCCGAGGACGCGCTCATGCGCGGGTTTGGCGATGCGGTCATGCAGCGACTTCTTCAGGCCGAGGGTGCGGATGCCGAGCAGACGATAGGTGCTCTCGCGATAGAAGAGGGCAAGGCCGAGCCTGTTGCCCTGCGTCGCGTCCGCCAGCACGAGACCGCCGATCCGATCCGGAAGCTCCGGGACATCGCACTCCTGGAGGCAGAGGATGTCGGGATCATGCTCATCGACGAGCGCCGCGAGCTCGCCGGCGGCGCGGTGCTTGCGCAGGTTGTAGGAGATGACCTTCATGATCGTCCCCACGCTACCCGCCCCATCTGTGCCCCGGCTCCCGATCCCGGCGATCAGTCGCTCTCGCGGTCGCGTCGGGCCCTGGTCTGGGCGGCTCTGGTGGCCAGGAGCTCCTCGGCCGGGTAGCCGACCTCCGTGAGGGTCAGCCCGCGGGCGGCGAGGACCTTGAACTCACTCGTCCGCGTGAGCGCATCGCGGAGCACGACGAGATCGCCGACGTCCAGGCGCCCCTCCCCCACAGCCGCACAGGCGCCGACGAGGGCCCGCACCATGCTGTGGCAGAACGCGTCGGCCTTGACCTCCGCGACGAGCACCCCGTCCGCGTCCCGCTGCCACCGGTAATCGAGCAGCGTACGGATGGTCGTGGCCTCCTCACGGGGTTTGCAGTAGGCGGCGAAGTCGTGGAGGCCGATGAGCGTCTGCGCCGCGGCGTCCATCGCCTCCGCGTCCAGCCGCCCCCGGATGGTGGTGGTGTCGAGCCGCCGCAGCGGGTCGTATCCGGCGAGGTCGTCGGCGAGCCGGTAGCGGTAGCGGCGCCAGACGGCCGAGAATCGCGCGTCGAACCCCTCGGGGGCGAGCGAGGACCGGGTGACCGTCACGTCGGGGTAGGCGCCGAGCACCCCGCGCATGCGCGCCGCGATGCTGCCGGCCGGGTCCTCGGCGGCGCGGCCGTGGCGCGCCTCGATCCGCGCCCACTGCGCCTCGTCGAGATCCACGTGCGCGACCTGTCCGCTCGCATGCACGCCGGCGTCCGTCCGCCCGGCGACGACGAACCGCACGTCGGAGCCGACGATCCGGGCGAGCGCCGCCTCCAGCGTCCCCTGCACCGTGCGGAGCGTGGGCTGCGTGGCCCACCCGCGGAAATGGGTGCCGTCGTAGGCGATGTCGAGCCGGATGCGCACGAGGCCAGCCTAGGACAGCCGCGTGCGCACCCCGTGCGTCAGATGCCGCCGTCGACCGATCGGATCAGCGCGCCCGGCTCCTCGGGAACCATCACCTGGGTCTCCCGGTTCAGGCTCTCGCCCCGGAAGAACCGCTTCGACCGCGGGAAGAGATACCAGAGGAACATCAGGACCAGACCGATCGCCAGCGACCCGATGCCGATCACGAACGTCCCGCCGATGCCGAAGAGCACGGTGTAGCCGTAGTCGACGTCCCACATGTCGATCGCCGACTGGACGAACGCCCCGGTGAGCAGCAGGGCGCCGACCAGCGGGAAGATCCCCTTGAAGAACAGGTCGCGAGCGGAGCGCCGCAGATCGGCGCGGAAGTACCAGACGCAGGCGAAGCCGGTGATCGCGTAGTAGAACGCGATCGCGAGTCCGAGCGACAGGATCGAGTCCTGGAGGATGTTGTCGCTGATGAGGGTCATGCCCACGTAGTAGAGAGAGGCCACCACGCCCATGACGATCGTCGAGAACGACGGCGTCTTGTAGACGGGGTGCACGTCCTTGAACTTCGCGGGGAGCGCGCGGTACACGCCCATCGCGAGCGTGCCGCGGGCGGTCGGGAGGATCGTCGTCTGGGTGGACGAGATCGCCGAGATGATGACCGCTACCACGAGCACCCACCCGAACGGGCCGAGCAGGCCGTCCTTGATGGCGAGGAAGAAGTCGTCGGCGTTGGCCTCGTTGCCGAGTCCCGTGCCATCCTCGCCGAGTCCGGCGTACATCATCGCGGCGATCGTCACGGCGACGTACGTCACCAGGAGGATCACGCAGGTGAGCACCGCGGCACGGCCGGGAATGCGCTTCGGGTCCTTGGTCTCCTCGTTGAGGGCGAGGCAGGTGTCCCACCCCCAGTAGATGAAGAGCGCCAGGAGGATGGCCTCCGTGAAGCCCGACCAGTCGGTGAAGCCGAACGGGTTCAGCCACTCCCACGCGAACGGCGTGGCGTCGGGGGCGTCGCCGGTGAAGAACTGCCAGAGGGCGGCGACGACGAAGATCGCCAGCGCCAGGTACTGGATCGCGAGGAGCACGTTCTGGATGCGCTCGCCGATCTCCACGCCGCGCCAGCTCACCCAGGTCATGGCGGCGATGAAGAGCACGGCCACGACGACGACCCGCCAGTCGTTGTTCTCGAGGTCCTGTCCGATCAGCGACCAGAAGTAGACGGAGGCGATCTGCGCCAGGTTCGCGAGCACGACCATGCCGGCGACCGCGACGCCCCAGCCGCCCATCCATCCCACCCAGGGGCCGAAGGCCTTGGTGCCCCAGGTGAAGGTGGTGCCGCAGTCGGGGACGGCGTTGTTGAGCTCCCGGTAGGCGAAGGCGATCAGCAGCATCGGCACGAAGGCGATGATGAAGGCGATCGGTGCTTGGGCGCCCACCGCGAGCACGACGAAGCCGAGCGTCGCGACGAGCGAGTAGACGGGGGCCGTGGAGGCCAGACCGATGACGGTGGATCCCCACAGGCCGAGGGTGCCTGCAGCCAGGCCCTTGCCGTCGGGTCGTTCAAGGTGGATGGGCGTCGTTGCCATGCTCAGAACAGTACGGCGGGCCGCGGTATCCCGTCAATCCTTTTGTTTCGGCGACGGATTCCACGCGTCGTGTGGGGATATGCGAAGGATTCCGTGGGTCAGTCGCGAGCGAGCATTCCGTCGGCGTGCGCCGCCACCCACTCCATCAGGGGCAGCATCCGCTCCATCAGGTCGCGCCCCAGCGGCGTGAGGCTGTACTCGACGTGCGGCGGCACCGTCGGCAGCGATTCCCGGTGCACCAGGCCGTCGTCGGTGAGCGTGCGCAGGGTGGAGGCGAGCATCTTCTCGCTGATGCCGTCCACCTGTCGGCGCAGCTCTCCCCAGCGGTGGGTGCCGTCGGAGAGACATGAGAGAACCAGAACGCCCCACTTGCTCATGATGTGGTCCAGGACGACGCGCGTGCCGCACCCCTGATCGAAGAGCGCCGGCTGCGAATCGCGGATCTGCGCAAAACTCACCGTCATGTGGGTACCTTACCGAAAAGTGGGTACCTGCTGAAAGGAATGCTCACGACGGCTATCGGGGTTGTCCGGGGAGTCAGCTACGAAAGGACTCCCATGACCATCCTCGTCACCGGTTCGACCGGTCACCTCGGCCGCCTCATCGTCGCCGCCCTCCTGGAGCGCGGTGTCGAGCCGCAGGCGATCCGCGCCGGCGCCCGCGACCTCGCCAAGGGTGCCGACCTCGGCGTGCCCGTCGTCCGTCTCGACTACACCGACCCGGAATCGGTCGCCGCGGCGCTCGACGGCGTGGACACCGTCGTGCTCGTCTCGGGCTCCGAGGTGGGCCAGCGCGTCGCGCAGCATCGGGCGGTGATCGACGCCGCGAAGGACGCCGGCGTGTCGAAGTTCATCTACACGAGCGCGCCGAAGGCCACCACGAGCGCCCTCGTCCTGGCTCCCGAGCACAAGGCCACCGAGGAGCTCATCGCGGCCGCAGGCCTCCCCGCGGTGATCCTCCGCAACAACTGGTACACCGAGAACTACGCCGCCGACCTCGCCCGCGCCACCGAGACCGGCACCCTCAGCGCCGGCACCGGAGACGGCCGCGTCGCCTCCGCCAGCCGGAAGGACTACGCCGAGGCCGCCGCGGCCGTGGCCACGGAGGATGGACACATCGGCGCCGTCTACGAGCTCGGCGGAGACGTCGCGTGGACCTACGCCGACCTTGCCGCCGCGATGACCGAGGTCACCGGCCGCGAGGTCACCTTCCGCCCGCTCTCCGCGGACGAGCAGCTCGCCGCGCTGCGCGCCGCCGGGCTCGATGAGGGCACCGCCGGCTTCGTCGTCGCCCTCGACGCCGGTATCCGCGACGGCGCACTGGCAGACACCGACGGCACACTCCGTCGCCTCATCGGCCGCCCGACGACACCGCTCGTCGAAGGCCTCCGCGCCCTGGCGTGAGGTGAGGAGCGCTGCCGGCCGCCGTCACGGGCGGCGGCGCTCCCCCGACACCGGCTCCCCGGCGCTCTGCACATAGGCGACGGTCAGCGTGAGCCTGTCGCGCCGCAGGCCGTCCGCGTGCAGCACGGCATCCACGGTCTCGCGGGCGTGCCGCAGCGTCGCGACGCTACTCACCCGCCCGTCGACCCCGATCGCGGCCTCGACCGCCACGCCCTCCGGTGCCGCGGTGACGGACACGATCGGGTCGGCACCGCGCTCGACGCCCCAGGCGGCCGCCCCCGCACGCACGAGGTTCGAGACGAGCGATCCGGAGCGGTACACACCGCGCACACCCGAGCAGGCGCGCAGGGCGGTCTCGATCCGGATCGCGAGGTCCGCGCGCTCCTCCTTCGTCAGCTCGGCGTCGGCCATCATGCCCCCTCCCTGACGTCGGTGATCGCGACGTCGATCGCCGTGACCTGCAGCTCGGTGTGACGACGCAGCCGGACATCCACCTCGGCGCGCAGCCGGTCGGCGACGCTGCGGAGAGGGTCGCCGAGGCGCACGCTCGCATCGATCATCACCCGCACCGGCGCTCCGGGCTCGGTCACGTCGCCGTCCAGTCGGCACCGGCCGACCAGAACCCCGGGGACGGCCTCCTCCGCGGCACGGACCAGTCCGCGCACGGCACCCTCGGTGATCGCCAGCTCCACGGCCGGATCGTCGGAGGCGAACGGGATACGGCGTCCTGCCTGGGCATCCATCGCGATGCCGCTGAGGATCCGGTCCACCCAGCTCTCGTCCACCGGCGCGGCAGAGGCCGCGTCGTCATCCATCAGCTCGCTGCCGAGGCCGCGCAGCCTCTCCAGGGCGTCGAGCGCGAGCTGGCATCCCGGAGACTCCTCGATCGCGGGGTTCCGCGGGGTGCGTCCGGCGTCCAGGTAATCGCTGAGATCCTCGATCGTGTGCCCGTCCAGGTCGGCGGGCTCGAGACCGAGGCGGCGCAGCTGGTCGTCCTCGTGGTGATCGGTCATCGCCACGCCTCCATCCGTGTGATCAGGAATCGTCGCGCGCGGGACAGCAGTCCGCGCACCGTGCTGACGGGGATGCCGAGCTCCTCGGCGATCTCGTCGTAGCTGTAGCCGCCCAGCTCCCGCAGCACCCAGCACTCGCGCTGGGCCTCGGGGAGCTCGCGCAGAGCGGCACCGAGGGCCGCGACACCCGCTCGCGCTTCGGCGACCGCGGCGGGCGACGCCTGCGGCGGCGCGGGCCGGTCGATCTCGTCCACGTCGAGGGCCGGCCGCGTCTGCCGCAGCCGGTCCACCGCTTTGCGGCTCACGATCCGCATGAGCCAGCTCTTCACCTTGGCGGGGTCCTCCAGCTCACCGAACCGCTGCCACGCGGTCACGAACGCATCCTGCACGATGTCGTCGACCTCCGCCGATGCGTTCAGCATCCTGTGCGTGTAGGCCCTCATCATCGGCGTGTACCTGCGCACGAGCACCGCGAATGCGGCGACGTCCCCGTCCATTGCACGGCCGGCGACGATGCGGTCCCCAGCCTGCTCCAGCGCCTCACCCCAGCGGTCGGCTGCCATTCCCCCACCCCTCGTTCACGGTTCCCCAGGCGTTCGGAGCCCGCGCCGCGTCGGATCGTGACGACCCGATGCGCGCAGGCGGAGGAGACGCCCGCACGGGCGTCTCCTCCCCCTCCGTCACTTGGTGAACGTGTCCTTGACATCCTCGGCCGCGTTCCTGACATCGCCCTTGGCCTGCTCGGCCTTGCCCTCGGCGACGAGCTTGTCGTTGTCGGTGACCTCGCCGACGACCTCCTTGGCCTTGCCCGCCACCTTCTCGGCTGCGGCCTTGATCTTGTTCTCCGCGCTCATGGCGTCTCCTTTCCTCAGACGACCCCGACGGTCGGGGTCGATGTCCGTGCGGCGTTCCGGCCCTCCGGCGCCGCGGTCCGTCCCGTCGCGAGCGAACGACGCATCCGCTGCCGCGACCGGAAGAGTTCCCGCCACCCGCGGTCGGCGACGTGCACGACGAGCGGCATGCGGGTACCGGTGAGGGCGTCCCACTCCTGCACCACGTCATCGACGGCCGCGAGCAGCCCGCCCAGAGCCGCACCGGGGCGCGGGGTCACCACGAGGCCGAGAGCGATCCCTCGCCCGACTCTCCGGCTCGTCAGCCGGGCCGCGAGCACGTCCGCCCGATCGGCGAGCGGCGCCGCGAGCAGCTCCTCCGCCACGCTCCGGTCGACGGTGGTCGTTCCCCCTCCGCCGACGAGGCGGAGGACGGTGCGCTCCCGCCGCGGCCGGCGCGTGAGCAGGAACGCCACGAGCAGGACCACGAGCAGTGCCGCAGCGGCGATCCCCACGATCGCCCACAGCGGCACGAAGCCCGCACCGGGGATGTCGAGGCCCCATGCCCCCGACCACGCCACGAGGCCGTCCGCCTGCGCGAGCACCTCCTCGAAGGGTGGCGGGAGCATGCCCGTGCCCGGCAGCCCCCCGGCGAGGAGGACGACGCCCCCGCTCAGAAGCACTGCCGCTCCCCCGAGGAGGACCGCGCGGTTCGCCGCCGTCCCTGCCGACGTCATGCGATCACTCCTTCCCGTCCCACCTGCACCCGCGGCGAGAGCCGGAAGCCGACCTCGTCCAGCACCCGGGCCGCTGCCTCCTCGGCGGCAGCCGCATCCACCGGCACCCCACTCGTCGGAGTGACCCGGATCAGCGCCGCGCGTCGGGCCACGGTCACGCCCACCTGCCCGCGCGGCACCCCGATCCGGCGTGCGACCGCGTCCGCGATGGCGTCGGCGAGCACACCGTCGTCGATCACGAGCGCTGCCCGCGTGTCGAGACGTGTGCGGCGCGCACGCCGGCCCGGAAGCACAGCGAGCGCGAAGAGGAGCAACGCCAGGAGGAGAAGCGCGACCCCGACCGCGATCGCGGCCGACGGCATCTGCAGGAGCGCCGGGACGGGCGCGAACCAGGCGGCGGCCTGCGTGCGGAACCCCTCGTCGAGGGCCCACGCCGCCACCCCGACCAGCAACAGGGCGAGGACCAGGGTCAGCACCACGGCGAGCGCGATCGCAGGGCCCCGGCGCGTCGCCGTCGCCTCTCGGCGGAGGAGCCGCCGGGGTGTCGCGGTGTTCGTCGTCATGCCACTCTCCTCTCCGTCTCGCGTCGGACGCCGGCGAAGCGCACGTCCACCGCTCCCACGTGACGCGCTGCCAGGTCGCGCATTCCCTGCACGACGGCGTCGCGGACGGCGTCCGCCCGTGCACTCACGGGATCGGTGCCCTGACGGCTCAGCACGACCGGAACCTCCACGGACACCCGCAGATCGCCGCGACGGTCCGCGAGCTGAACGCTCACGTCGTCGATGCCGACCCGAGCGGCGTCCCGGACGATCCCCAGAGCGAGCCGGTGCAACGCGCGGGCTTCGACGACCGTGGCCCCCGCCACGGTCGTCGGCCCGTCCGTCTGTGCCACGCTCATGAGGACGATCGCCGCCCGCGCACCACGTCGGCGAGCGCCCGCACGTCCAGGCGACCGTCGACGATGCGGCCGACGACGGCGCCGACGAGCATCGCGAGGGTGACGAGCAGGAACGCCCAGAACCCCCAGACGATCCAGGTCAGCGCGAGCACCGTCGCCGCAGCTCCGCCGATCACCGAGGCGTTCACTGGACCCGCGCCTCCGGGGCCTCGTCGTCGTCCTCCGAGGGGATGTGCACGTCGTTGACGGTCACGTTGACCTCGGCGACGTCCATGCCCACCAGCTCCACCATGGCCCGGTGGATCGCGGCCCGCACCTGGTCGGCCACCTTCTGCAGGGACACCGGGTACTCCGCCACGATCGTCACGTCGACGGCCACCTGCGTCTCGCCGACCTCGACGCTGATCCCCTGCGCGAGGTCGGTCGTGTTGAGGGCGTCGCGGATCGCACCCATCATGCGCGCGGCGCCACCGCCGAGCGCGTAGACGCCGTCGACCTCCCGCGCCGCGATGCCGGCGATCTTCGCGACCACCGCATCCTCGATCGTCGTCTTCCCCGCCGCCCCCTGCGACGCCGGGACGACCTGAGCCTTGGGCTGGGTGCCCCCAGTCACGTTCGCCATCTCGAGCTCCTTCATCCGTGTGTCCACGCGGTTTCCGCGCGGGCCGTGTTCTCACGACACCACTAAGACGGTCGGGGAGCACAGAATGTCACAAACTTCTCGGAACGAATCTCCGGGCCTTCCTCGGCGGCGACTTTCAGTGCACTCCAAGGTTCAGAGTGCAAAGTTGCACTCTATGGAGAACAGTGCAGAATCCACGAGGGAGCAACGCAAGCGGCGGACCACGCGGGCACTCACCCAGGCCGCACGCCGCCTGACGGCCGAGCGGGGCTTCGCCGGCTTCACGGTCGAAGAGCTGTGCGCCGACGCCGGAGTCTCCCGGCGCACGTTCTTCAACTACTTCGAGAGCAAGGAGAACGCCGTCTTCGGGTTCGCCGTGATCGACTCCCGCCAGGAGGAGCTCGAAGCGGTCTTCCTCGAGCGCGACGGCGATCTCCTGGACGACTTCGTGCAGCTCACCGTCGAGCGCTTCGCCCTCTTCGATCCGATCGAGCACGCCGCCGAGCTGTTCGCCGTCATCGAGCAGGAGCCGCGACTGCTGCGCGCGGCGTTCGAGCAGCAGGAGAAGCACGAGCGGCGCGACATCGCCCTCGTCGCGCGCCGCATCGGCGGTGCCACCGACGCGGAGCTCCGCGCCGAAGTGCTCGTCCACTCCGTCGGCGCGCTCGTCCGCCTCTGCATGGAGCAGCTGCTGCACCACCACTCCACCGAGCCGTTCGCCGACCTCATCGCCCGCCGACTGCGCCTCGCGCGCGACCTCTACTCCCCTTCACAGAAAGCCCACTGATGTCCGCCACCGTCACCGCGGATGCGCCCTTCCTCCTCACGAAGCGCCGCATCTGGATCATCTTCAGCGCCCTGATCGCGGGCATGCTGCTCGCGAGCCTCGACCAGACCATCGTGTCGACGGCGATGCCCACGATCGTCGGCCAGCTCGGCGGCGTCGACCATCAGGTCTGGATCACCACCGCCTACCTGCTCGCCACCACCATCGTCATGCCCATCTACGGCAAGTTCGGCGACGTGCTGGGACGACGGTCACTCTTCCTCGTCGCCATCGCCCTGTTCACACTGGCCTCGGTGGGCTGCGCGTTCGCGACGGACTTCTGGATGTTCGTCGTCTTCCGTGCCCTCCAGGGTCTCGGCGGCGGCGGGCTCATGATCCTGTCGCAGGCGATCATCGCCGACATCGTGCCCGCCAACGAGCGCGGCAAGTACATGGGTCCGCTCGGCGCGGTGTTCGGCCTCTCCGCCGTCGCCGGACCGCTCCTCGGCGGTTTCTTCGTCGACCACATGACCTGGCAGTGGGCGTTCTACATCAACATCCCGGTCGGCATCGCCGCGTTCCTCATCGCCCTCGTGGCTCTGAAGCTCCCCAGCAAGAAGGCGGAGAAGCCGATCGACATCCTCGGCGTGCTCTTCCTGTCGGCGGCGACGACCTGCCTCATCTTCTTCACCGACTTCGGCGGCGACGCCGCGTTCGGCTGGGACTCGCTCGCGACCTGGGCCTGGGGCGCCGGGCTCGTGGTGTCGGCGACGGCGTTCGTCATCACCGAGTCCCGGGTGCAGGACCCGATCATCCCGCTCAGCCTCTTCCGCAACCCGATCTTCGTGAACGCCACGGCGATCGGCCTCGTCCTCGGCATCGGCATGTTCGCCGCGATCGGCTTCGTCCCGACGTTCCTGCAGATGTCGTCCGGCACCTCCGCCGCCGCCTCCGGGCTGCTGATGATCCCGATGATGGTCGGCCTCATGGGGACCTCGATCTTCTCCGGCCTCGCGATCTCGAAGACCGGGAAGTACAAGATCTATCCGATCCTCGGCACGATCATCACCGGTATCGCGATGGTCGCCATGACCACGCTGTCGGCGGAGACGCCGATCTGGTTGATCTGCGCATTCCTGTTCGTCTTCGGCGCCGGGCTCGGCCTCATCATGCAGGTCGTCGTGCTCGTCGTGCAGAACGCCGTCCCGGCGGGCGAGATCGGCACCGCCACGAGCACGAACAACTACTTCCGCGAGGTCGGCGCCTCGCTGGGGACGGCGGTGTTCGGCACGATCTTCACCACGCGTCTCACGGAGAACCTGCTCGGCGTGTTCGCCGGCGCCGGGGCGTCCCCCGAGGCCGCCTCCGAGGCCGCGTCCACGATCGACCCCGCCACGCTGAACAGCCTGCCGGACGAGGTCCGCGACGGCATCGTCACGGCATATGCGGACGCCCTCGCCCCGGTGTTCTGGTACCTCGTGCCCTTCATCGCGCTCGCGCTCATCCTGTCGCTGTTCCTCAAGCAGATCCCGCTGTCGGATCAGGCGGGTCTCGTCGCGCGCGGCGAGGCGATCAGCGGCGAGGAGGCCGAGCGCCTCGAGGCCGAGCTCCGCACGGCCGGGCGGGTCGGTGCCGCACGCACGGACGCCGAGCCGGAAGAGACCGGCTCGGCGTCCACGGGCAGGTAGCCCGCGCTAGGGGAGGTCGGCGACGTCGACGTCGTCGTCCTCCCCACCGCCCGTCGCGGGAAGGTCGTCAGGCTCGGGGTCGTGATCGGTGGTGACGAAGTCGGGGTCGACGCCGATGGCCTCGATCTCCTCCTGGTTGTCCTGGCTGTTCGACGTGTCGGACATGGCGCCTCCTGATGTTGGGGATCCGGACGGCCAGTCTGCGCGGGGGCGCCGACGCGGCCGAGGGGGTTGACACGGCGTGTCGCCGCCGCACGCCCACTCGCCGGGGGCGGAGCCACCAGACTGGAGCTGTTCGCCCCCTCTCCCTCCCTTCCCGAGGAGCACCCGTGATCGACGCCGCACCGCACCGTTCCGCCTGGCAGCGCTTCTGGGATCGCGGAGGCTGGTGGCGCGCCCTCCTGCTCGCGGCCGTGTACTACGGGCTCTATCAGCTGCTCTCGCTGGCCCTCCTCCCGCTGGCCGCGCAGGTCGACGATCCGGCGAGTGCAGCCGGCGTCCTCGTCTACGACGTCCTGCCGATCCTCGTCGGGGGCCTCCTGCTGGTCGCGTTCATCGCCTCGCTCGGGTGGTGGCGACCCGTGTTCGGGCCCCAGCCCATCCGGGGAGCGGGGTGGATGTGGATCGCGATCATCGCGGTCCTGCTGTTCAACGTCCTCCGTTTCCTCACGATCGAGGACGGCAGCGTCGGACGTGATGTTGTCGCGACCTGGCTGCTCGCGGGACTCGCCATCGGCTTCGCGGAAGAGGTGCTCACGCGCGGCCTCGTCGTGAAGATGATGCGGGACGCCGGCGCACGCGAACTGGTCGTCGCGGTGGTCTCCGCGGCGATCTTCGCCGCTCTGCATGCGGGGAATCTCCTGACGGGGCAGGATCTGCTCCCGACGCTGTTCCAGCTCGTGTACACGTTCGCGTTCGGCATCTGCATGTACCTCGCGCTCCGGGTCACCGGGACGATCATCGCCCCGATCCTCCTGCACGCCAGCACCGATCCGAGTATCTTCCTGCAGACCATGCACCCCGCCGAGGGCGGGCTCACCGCGGTCGCGGGGCTCGGCAACATCGTCGTGATCGTCGCGGGTCTCGTGCTGATGATCTTCATCCGTGGTCGGGTCGGGGCTTCCGCACCCGACACCTTCGCCCCGCAGCGCTGACCGCCCGGATCACACCGCACGCCAGACGGCGTGCGTGCCGACGGCCGCGATCGCGAAGACCAGCACGGCGACCCGGTGCGCATCGCCGACGGCCAGGGCCGCGTCGGAGGCACCGATGAGATCGTCGGCGACACCGGCCACCATCGTCCGCGACACGACGGCATCGTCCATCTCGGCCACGCCGTCCGCGAGCCACCCCATGACGAGCCGGAGGGATCTCGTCCCGAGCTCGACCCCGAGAGGGACCGCAGGACAGCTCAGCACGTCGGCGACGGTCACGCCGTGTCGCAGCAGCCCGGCGAGTGCCCCGGCGAGGGCGCCGGTCAGCAACGCGCGCCCGTACCCTTCGGCGACCAGCAGGTCCCAGGACTCGTGCGGCGCGAGCGTTTCGAGCCCGAGGGAATGACCGCGCCCGTCCGCGACGGCTTCCTCCAGGGCGCGCCGGGCGTCCCGGAACACGATGCTCGCACGGCGATCGGGCGCAGACACGGCAGACCTCGTCCCTCGATGCCCGCCATCTCGGTGGCCGGCTGGGAGGCCGACGCGTCACACACTCTAGGACGCTCCGCGCAGGGTGAGGACGGTATCCCGGCACTGAGGTCGGAGACGACAAAACCCCCGGAATGTTCCGGGGGTTTCATTCTGTAGCAGGAGCGGGGCTTGAACCCGCGACCTCACGATTATGAGTCGTGCGCTCTCACCAACTGAGCTACCCTGCCGCACGGCATCCGCATCGCAGATGCGAACTCCGAGCCCCGAGTCAGGATTGAACTGACGACCCCTTCCTTACCATGGAAGTGCTCTGCCACTGAGCTATCGGGGCGTGCTGCCCCTCGCGGGGCAACCACACGAGAATACCATCACTGTGGCGTCCTCATGAAATCGAGACGGTCACTCCTCCGAGGTGAGAGACGTGCGTCCGGCGTTCTTCTTGAGCCACGGCATCGGGTCGATGGTCGTCCCGTTCACGATGAGCTCGAAGTGCAGGTGCGCGCCGTAGGAGCGGCCGGTGTTGCCGGTCTTGCCCACGATGTCGCCCACCTTGACCTTGTCGCCCGCCTTGACCTGCAGCGAGCCGTACTGCATGTGCGAGTAGTGGCTCGTGATGACGGAGCCGTCGATGACGTGGTCGATGTAGACCGTGACACCGTAGGCGGCACCCTGCTCGGTCGCGATGCGGACGGTGCCGTCGGCGATGGCCTGGATGGGCGCGCCGTTGCCCGGCACGAAGTCGATGCCCTCGTGGAGGCGGCCGCTGCGCATGCCGTAGCCGTAGCTCATGCCGACGCCGACGAGGAACGGCCACTGGATGGCGGCATCCGGGTCGTTCGTGAAGATCTCGCCGGAGTAGTTGATGCCCTGCTCCGCGGCGACCTCGACGAGCGAGACGGTGCTGAAGTTGTCGGCCCGCGAGAGGGGCTCGTTCTGCACACCGGACGGCGCGACGAAGGCCTGGATCTCGTCGTCCGCCGAGCCTGCTGCGTCAGCAGCCGCCGCGGTGACGAGGGAGGTCGAGGCGAGGGAGCCGCCCTGGGCGGCGGCGACCGCCTCCGCAGGAAGCGTCATGGACACGGCCAGGAGGCCGGCGAGGCCCATTGCTCCGACGGTGGCACCGGCAGTGAGGGCCTTGCGGATGCTGCGCGTGCGGCGAGGACCGACGGCCGCGAGGCCTGCTGTGTCGATCTTCGGCGCGGTCTGCGATGCGGCATTCGGGGCGAAGGCCGAACGGCGGGACGCCGACGACGTCGGGATGGAGCCGGTGGTGCGGAAGGCGCGGGAGGCGCGCTCGAAGGCGTCACCCTCGGCGTCGGCTTCGGCGACGAAGGGCTCCGACGCCGGGGCGATGTCCTCGACCGGAACCGTGTCCTCGGCCTTCTCGACGATCTCCGCGACGACGGGCACCGCGGGGACATCGGCGATGGCAGGCGCGGGAGCCGCCGCAATGAAGGGCTCCTCCGGCGCGGCGGGCACCGGAGGAACGTCGGCCTGACGCTGACGCGCGGCGCGACGGGAGAGCGGGATGACAGCAGCGAGGGCGATCACGGTCTCCGCGTCAGCGAGGGGTGCCGTCGACCCGCTCGCCGAGGCCTCGGAGGCCGCAGTGCGAGGGCGGCTGGACCGGCGCGTGGGCGCAGCGGCAGCCTGGGGGTTCTCGAAGGGCAAAGCTAATCTCTCGGTCGTTCGTGATGCTCGGGGGCGCAATGACAACTCTCACCTTCGGGTGGTGAAAGTAACGATCGGGTAAACACTACCCCGATCGACCTGTGAATGCCATGGATCGGTCAGGGTTTTTCCTCATCGAGGATAGCGCGGAGTCGGTCGTGCAGGGTCACGCAGCCCGCGATCAGGAAAGGCCGCGGCGATTCCCGATCGATCCGGCTGACCCGGCCACCCGCCTCCTGGACGAGCAGCGCGCCCGCGGCATGGTCCCACGGCTTGAGCCCGCGCTCGAAATATCCGTCCAGTCGGCCGGCCGCCACATAGGCCAGATCCAGGGCCGCCGACCCCATACGACGAAGGTCACGGGCGATCGGCATCACCCGCCGGACCGTCGCGAGGTCGCCGTCGTGGGTCGTCGGGTCGTAGCCGAATCCGGTCGCCAGGAGCGCGCCGGCGTCGGTCACCTCGGTGACCGCGAGCCGGACGCCGTCCGACCAGGCCCCGTGGCCGCGAGCAGCCGTGAAGGTCTCCCCCACGGCCGGCGCGTGCACGGCCGCGGCCAGCGCCTCCCACTCGTCCGGCTCCGGCGGACCGCTGACGGCTGCGATGCTCACGTTGTACGCCGGGATGCCGTAGGCGTAGTTCACCGTGCCGTCGATGGGGTCGACCACCCAGGTGATCCCGCTGTCGCCGGTCGCCGCGCCCGACTCCTCACCGAGGAAGCCGTCCGCCGGTCGCGCCGCGCGCAGGCGCTCGCGGATCAGCTCCTCGACTTCGCGGTCGGCGTCCGTGACGATGTCGGCGAGCGTCGACTTGGTCGCGGCGAGGCGTACGCCCTCCCGTCGACGGGTCCGGGCGAGAGCTCCTGCCTCCTCGGCGATCTCGGCCGCCAGGGCGCTGAGCTCGACAGCGTCGATCACGGCGCCGGGTGCGAGGGGGCGGGCGGCGGCGGCGGGAAGGCCGGGGGCTCACCCTGGGCGGGCGACGCGGGCTGCGGCGGGGCCGGCTGCGGAGGCGCCGACTGAGCGGGTGCCGACGCCGGCTGAGGCGGAGCGGGTCGGTCAGGCGCGGGCGGCACGGGTCCCGGAGCGGGAGGAGCGCCGAAGTCGGGAAGGGCCGGAGTCGTCGGCGCGAGGGGCGGCGTCGCCACGGGGAACGCCGTGGCGGGCGCCTGACCCAGTGCCTGAGGGGCCGTCGAGGGGTACCCCGTGTAGTAGGCGTTCCAGTCCGGGCTGCCGTCCGGGAGGACCGGGAGTGGCGTGATCCCATCGGCGTAGGTCGGCCAGGACGGGGCGGAAGCAACGGGACGGGCGGCGGGAGCCTTCTTCGGCGCGAACAGGGCGTTCAGCAGCGGAATCAGCGTGGTGCCGACGGCGACGAGGATCGTGAGGGCGACGACGATGCGCCAGTACAGCTCGGTGTAGTCGAAGGTGTTCGGGAACGCGAGGAAGAACACCAGCAGCGCGACGAGGGCACCGAGGAAGACGATCGTCACGATGTGGATCACCTTCGTGAAGGTCGTGACGTGTCGCTGCGCGGCACGGGTGAACAGCCGCACGTGGAGCAGTGCGAGCTGAAGGATCCCGATCACGAGCAGCAGCTGGAAGAACCGTTCCGCGCCGAAATAGAGGCCGTCTTCCGGAAGCCAGATCTTCACGAGGCCGACGAGGAGCGCGACGACCCAGGTGACCATGCTGGCGAGCTGGAGCCAGTCCGGCCGGTTCGGCGCGAGGCCCGCCTCGAGGATGGCGATTCCGGCGAAGGCGGCGAGCAGGAGGATCGTGAGGAAGGCACGACCGATGAGGCCGTTCTGATCACCGACCAGGACCCACACGACGCAGACCAGTGCGGCGGCGATGAGGGCGCCGATGGCGACCCACAGCGACCCCCTGATGAGCAGCGACATGTTCTTCTTGTCACCCTGCGGCTGCAGCCGTGCGGTGTCCGGATGGGACATGGGGATCCTCTCGTCGAGCGGCGATGCCTTCATCCTGCCACGCGCAGGCCCGCTTGTTCCGGCTTCCCTCAGGCGCGCGGGAGATCGGGAAGCGACCGCGCTCTGGGGAGGAGGGGTCAGCCGGCCTTCTTCGCGGATGCCTCAGCGAAGGCCGCGACCCGCGCCTGCGCGTCCGGGGTCTCCAGGGCGGCGCCGATGGACCGGGCCTCCTCGCTCAACTGCTCGGCGAACGTGCGCTCCGGCTGCGACCGCACCAGCCGCTTGGCCTGTCCGTACGCGTCGGCGGCCCCGGCGAGCCAGAACCGCGCGACCTCCTCGGCCCGCGCACGGACCCGGTCGGCTTCCGTCCTGCTGTCCTCGCCTTCCACGACCTCGGCCACCAGCCCCCAGTCGAGGGCCTCCGCGGCGGTGAGCAGCCGGTCCTGCAGCACCAGCTGGAGGGCGCGGCGCTGGCCGACGGCCCGCGCGAGCTGCGCCGACACGGAGAGGTCGGGCGTGAGGCCGATGTTCGCGTACAGGCTCCCGAGCTGCGACCGCGAGCCCACCACGGCGTAGTCCGTGGCGAGCAGGATGCCGAGTCCACCGCCGGCCGTCGTCCCGTGCGCGGCGGCGACCACGGGCACGCTCGACTCCGTGAGCGCGCGGATCCCGGTGTTGATGACCTCGGCCAGCGCGGTGATCTCCGCCCCGGACGACCCCATGGTCATCGCCATGTCGATCACGTCGCCGCCCGCGCAGAACGCCGGTCCCGCCGCGTCGATGAGGATGGCCTGCACGTCGTCGCGCGACGTCGCCTCGACCGTCGCATCCCGCCAGGCGTACGCCAGATCGGCGTTGAAGGCGTTGAGGCGGGTCGGACGGTTCAGCGTCAGCCGCGCCATCCCCTCGTCGACGGCGAACAGGACGGCATCACTCATGGCTTCTCCTTCGAGCACAGGCGGATGCCTCCAGGCTAGTCGCGCTCAGGAGCCGTCCCAGACGCGAGCGACGAACCGCTCCATCCGCCGCCGGGTGCCGTCGAGGCGGAAGTCGACCTGTCCCGCCGCCCGGATCTCGTTCGGTGCGAGCGGATGCGCCAGGCGCACGTTCTCGTGGCAGGACAGGTCGGCGCAGATGTAGGTGCCGACCGAGTCGCCGCGCTCCCCCGCCTCCCCCGTGCGCCGGGCGGCGAACAACGCCACCTGGTTGCCCGGCTGCATCGTGTGGCAGATGTTACACATGCCGGAGCGCCCGCGCCCTGGTTCCGACGCCCGCAGCACCACGCCGACCACGCGCCCCTCGTGCGGGATCAGGACGTAGCCGCGCTTGCCGGCACTCGGGTCGCGCCAGGCGAAGAAGTCGAGGTAGTCCCAGTCCACGAGGAGGAAGTCGTGCGGCATCTCCATGACGCGCAGCTCGTCGGCGTCCGCGTTCACGAACGAGGCCCGGACGTCGGCTTCGGTGAGAGGTCGCATCGCTCCAGTCTAGGAACTCGGCGCGGAGGTGAGGCCGGGAACGCGAGAAGCCCCCGCGAGCGGGGGCTTCCGTGGTGGCGAGTGAGGGATTCGAACCCCCGAAGTCGAAGACGGCTGATTTACAGTCAGATCCCTTTGGCCACTTGGGTAACTCGCCAGAGCGCACCCGTCCGACTTGAACAGCCAACCGGGGGCACGAAGAACAATCATACCTGCCGGATGCGGGCGCGAGAAATCGAGGCGTCAGCTCCCGTACACGCCGCGGTCGGCGACGGCCAGCGACTCCGGTGTGCGCAGCAGCCCGCCCTCGGCGCGGCAGGTCGCGGCGGCCACGTCCATCGCGCGCGTGAGCAGGGCCGTCCACTCCTCGGCCGCCTTCGGGCCGCCGTCCACCAGCCCGGCGGCGACGGCGGCGAGAGTCGCATCCCCAGCCCCCACTGTGTCGACCACGCGACCAGGGAGCGCCGAAATGGGAGCCGAGACCGACCCGCCGTCCGACTCGAGCACCGCGCCGTCTGCCCCGGCCGTCGCGAGCACAGCGGTGACTCCGAGGCTCCGGAGCCGCGCGCGCAGGGCGTCGAGGTCGCCGTCGTAGAGCACGGCAGCGTCGTCGGCACCGACCTTCACCAGCTCGGCCCTCGAAGCCAGCCGCTCGAAGCCGCGGACGAACTCCTCGCGGTCGGACAGCATGCCGGTGCGCGGGTTCGGGTCGATCGCCAGCCGCGCGCCCTCCACTGCGGCCGCGAGGGCGTCGACCTCGTCGGGGGCATCGAAGGGGAAGCAGCTCACGGCGACGATGTCCGCGTCGCCGATGGCGGCCCTCGCCTCGTCCGAGTACCGGATGGTCCGCTCCTGGGCCGCGCGGTTGAAGACGTAACTCGGCTCGCCGTTCGCGGCCCGGGTCACGACGGCCCGCGACGACCCATGCGGCGCCGCGCTCGCGATCAGCCGTACGCCGTGATCGGCCAGGTACTCGCGGATGTGCGCGCCCGCGACATCCTCCCCCACCATCGCGATGAGGGTCGTGGGGATGCCGAGCCGGCGCAGCCCGACCGCCACGTTCAGGGCGGCTCCGCCGACGAACTCACGGACGCCGCTGTCATCCCGGATCTCGTCGATCAGGGCGTCTCCGATGACGACGGCCGCGCCGCCGGGGGAAGTCTCAGTGCTCACTCGCCGACCCTACCGCGCCGCCCGCGCCCCGAAGCAGCGCCGAACCGTGTGCATAACTCAGGAGACCTGGGCCTCCATGCCGTCACGAGCAGCCGACGGCGGCCTGCCGTCCCGGATCTCCTGAGTTGTGCACACCCGAACGGGCCGAGGGACGACGAAGGCCCCGGGGAGAACCCCGGGGCCTTCGTTCACTCACTCACACCTCAGTTGTAGGTACCGGGGGTGATGTCGTCCGTCGAGAACGCGTCGAAGTCGACGTAGCCGAAGTCGCCGTCCGCGTACGCACCGTCGGATGCGAAGATCCGGTTCGGGTAGCGCTCGCTCTTGGCTTCCTCGGTGGCCTCGACCGTGACGTCGCGGTACTTCGAGAGACCGGTTCCGGCGGGGATGAGCTTTCCGATGATGACGTTCTCCTTGAGACCGACCAGCGGGTCGCGCTTGCCCTCCATGGCGGCCTGCGTGAGCACGCGGGTCGTCTCCTGGAAGGACGCAGCGGACAGCCACGACTCGGTCGCGAGCGACGCCTTCGTGATACCCATCAGCTCCGGGCGACCGGACGCGGGGCGCTTGCCCTCGGCCACGGCCTCGCGGTTGATCTGCTGGTAGCGCTTCAGGTCGACCATCTCACCCGGCAGCAGGGTCGTGTCGGCGTGATCGACGACGGTGACCTTGCGGAGCATCTGACGGACGATGACCTCGATGTGCTTGTCGTGGATCGGCACACCCTGCGACCGGTAGACGCCCTGGACACCGCCGACGAGGTACTTCTGCACCTCACGGGCACCCATGACGCGCATGACCTCCTTGGGGTCGAGCGTGCCGACCTGCAGGGGCTGACCGACCGAGACGTGCTGGCCGTCCTCGACGAGGAGGGTGGCACGCTTCAGCACCGGGTAGACGACGGGCTCGTCGCCGTTGTCGGGCGTCAGGATGACCTTCTTGGCCTTCTCGGTCTCGTCGATCGTGATGCGGCCGTCGGCCTCCGCGATCGGCGACGCACCCTTGGGGGTACGCGCCTCGAACAGCTCCTGCACACGGGGCAGACCCTGCGTGATGTCATCCGCCGACGCCGAACCACCGGTGTGGAAGGTACGCATCGTCAGCTGGGTACCGGGCTCACCGATCGACTGGGCCGCGATGATGCCGACGGCCTCGCCGATGTCGACGGTCTTGCCGGTCGCGAGCGAACGGCCGTAGCACTGCGCGCACACACCGACGGCGGAGTCGCACGTCAGGACCGAACGGACCTTGATGGTCTCGACACCGAGTCCGACGAGCTTGTCGATGAGCACGTCGCCCACGTCGTCGCCGGCCGAAGCGAGAACCTCGCCCGACTCGCTCACCACGTCGGAGGCCAGCGTGCGGGCGAACACCGAGTTCTCGACGTTCGCGTCGCGCACCAGCTCACCCTGCGAGTTCGGAGCGGCGATCGGGAGCTCGAGGCCCTTCGACGTGCCGCAGTCCTCTTCGCGGATGATGACGTCCTGCGAGACGTCCACCAGACGACGGGTCAGGTAACCCGAGTCGGCGGTACGCAGAGCGGTGTCGGCCAGACCCTTACGGGTACCGTGCGTCGCGATGAAGTACTCCGCCACCGACAGACCCTCGCGGTACGAGGAGATGATCGGACGCGGGATGATCTCACCCTTGGGGTTGTTCACCAGACCACGCATACCGGCGATGTTCCGGATCTGAAGCCAGTTACCACGGGCGCCAGAGGACACCATGCGGTTGATGGTGTTGTCCTCCGGGAAGTGCGCCTTCATCGCGGCCTGCACCTCGTCGGTCGCCTCGGTCCAGATCTTGATGAGCTCCTGACGACGCTCGGCGTCGGTCGTGAGGCCCTTCTCGTACTGGGACTGGACCTTCGCGGCCTGCTTCTCGTAGCCCGCGACGATCTCCGCCTTGTTCGGCGGGGTGAGGATGTCGCTCAGCGCGACGGTCACACCCGAACGGGTCGCCCAGTAGAAACCGGCGTCCTTGATGCGGTCCAGCGTGGCGGCCGTCTCGACCTTGGGGTACTCCTCGGCCAGCTTGTTGACGATCTGCGACAGCTTGCCCTTGTCGGCCTGCTCGCGCACGAAGGGGTAGCCCTTCGGGAGCGCGTCGTTGAAGATCGCCTGACCCAGCGAAGCGTCGACCAGGCCGTGCTTCTCGTAGCCCTCGGGAGCCTCGCCCTCGAGGAAGGCCAGACCCGGGATGCGGATGCGGACCTTCGCCTGCAGGTCGAGCGTGCCCTCGTCGTACGCGAGCTGTGCCTCGCCGACGGAGCCGAACGCACGACCCTCGCCCTTGGCGCCGGCCTTGACCGTCGTCAGGTGGTGCAGACCGATGATCATGTCCTGCGAGGGCAGGGTCACCGGACGGCCGTCCGACGGCTTCAGGATGTTGTTCGACGCGAGCATCAGCACGCGGGCCTCGGCCTGAGCCTCGACCGACAGCGGCAGGTGCACGGCCATCTGGTCACCGTCGAAGTCGGCGTTGAACGCCGCGCAGACGAGCGGGTGCAGCTGGATGGCCTTGCCCTCGACGAGCTGCGGCTCGAACGCCTGGATGCCGAGACGGTGCAGGGTGGGTGCACGGTTCAGCAGCACCGGACGCTCGCGGATGATCTCCTCGAGCACGTCCCAGACCTCGGGACGGGTGCGCTCGACGGCGCGCTTCGCGGCCTTGATGTTCTGCGAGTGACCGAGGTCGATCAGGCGCTTGATGACGAACGGCTTGAAGAGCTCGAGCGCCATCTGCTTGGGCAGACCGCACTGGTGCAGCTTCAGCTGCGGGCCGACGACGATGACCGAACGGCCCGAGTAGTCGACGCGCTTGCCGAGCAGGTTCTGGCGGAAGCGACCCTGCTTTCCCTTGAGCATGTCGCTCAGGGACTTCAGGGCGCGGTTGCCTGTACCGGTGACGGGGCGACCGCGGCGGCCGTTGTCGAACAGGGCGTCGACGGCCTCCTGCAGCATCCGCTTCTCGTTGTTGACGATGATCTCGGGGGCACCGAGGTCGATCAGGCGACGGAGACGGTTGTTGCGGTTGATCACGCGGCGGTACAGGTCGTTCAGGTCGGAGGTCGCGAAGCGGCCACCGTCGAGCTGGACCATCGGACGCAGCTCCGGCGGGATGACCGGGACGACGTCGAGAACCATCGCGGCCGGGCTCATGCCGGTCTCGAGGAACGAGCTGACGACCTTGAGGCGCTTGATCGCACGGATCTTGCGCTGGCCCTTGCCCTCCGAGATCTGCAGACGCAGGTTCTCGGCCTCGGCGGCCAGGTCGAAAGCGGCCAGGCGACGCTGGATCGCCTCGGCACCCATGTATGCCTCGAAGTACTGGCCGAAGCGGTCCTGCAGCTCGTGGAAGACGTCGTCCTCCGGGCGCAGGGCACCGACCTCGAGCGTGCGGAAGTCCTCCCACACGCGCTCCAGCTTCAGGATCGCCTCGTCGGCACCCTTGCGGATGAGCGACATCTCCTTCTCGGCGGCGTCCTTGACCTTCTTCTTGGCGTCGGCCTTGGCACCCTCGGCCTCGAGGGCCGCGAGCTCCTCCTCCAGCTTCGCCAGGCGCTCCGCGATCTTCGAGTCGCGGCGGTCGCCGAGCGTCTTCAGCTCGAGACGGATGTTGTTCTCCTGGGTGCCCAGGTCGCGGTGACGGGCATCCTCGTCGACCGAGATGACCATGTACGCGGCGAAGTAGATGACCTTCTCGAGGTCCTTCGGCGCCATGTCCAGCAGGTAGCCGAGGCGCGAGGGCACGCCCTTGAAGTACCAGATGTGGGTGACGGGAGCGGCGAGCTCGATGTGACCCATGCGCTCACGACGGACGGAGCTCTTGGTGACCTCCACGCCGCAGCGCTCGCAGACGATGCCCTTGAAGCGGACGCGCTTGTACTTGCCGCAGGCGCACTCCCAGTCACGGGACGGGCCGAAGATCTGCTCTCCGAAGAGACCGTCCTTCTCCGGCTTGAGGGTGCGGTAGTTGATGGTTTCGGGCTTCTTGACCTCGCCGTAGGACCACGCGCGGATGTGGTCTGCGGTCGCCAGGCCGATGCGAAGCTCATCGAAAGTTGTGGACTCGAGCACTAGTTCTCCTGTGTCGGAAATTCTTTTTGAGAAGTCTGGGCTTCGACGGGCTCAGCGACCCGGTGGGTCCTGATCCCAGGAACCTGGGTCCCTGAGCCCGTCGAAGGGTTAGATCTCGTCGATCGAGGCGGCCTCGAAGCGGCTGGAGATGTTGATACCGAGTTCCTCTGCGGCGCGGAACGCCTCGTCGTCGGTGTCGCGGAGGTTGACCAGCGTGCCGTCGGCCGAGAGGACCTCGACGTTCAGGCAGAGCGACTGCATCTCCTTCATGAGCACCTTGAACGACTCGGGGATGCCGGGCTCCTGGATGTTCTCGCCCTTGACGATCGCCTCGTACACCTTGACGCGGCCGAGGATGTCGTCGGACTTGATCGTGAGGAGCTCCTGGAGGGCGTACGCCGCACCGTAGGCCTCGAGGGCCCACACCTCCATCTCACCGAAGCGCTGTCCACCGAACTGCGCCTTACCACCGAGCGGCTGCTGGGTGATCATCGAGTACGGACCGGTGGAGCGGGCGTGGATCTTGTCGTCCACCAGGTGGTGGAGCTTCAGGATGTACATGTAGCCCACGGAGATCGGCGCCGGGAACGGCTCGCCGGAGCGGCCGTCGAACAGCTGCGTCTTGCCGCTCGAGTCGATCAGGCGCAGGCCGTCACGGGTCGGGAGCGTCGAGTCGAGCAGACCGGAGATCTCCTCCTCGCTGGCACCGTCGAACACCGGGGTGGCGACCTTGGTGCCGGGCGCGGCCTCGAAGGCCTGCTGCGGCAGCTTGGCGGCCCACTCCGGGGTGCCCTCGACCTTCCAGCCCTGCTTCGCGATCCACCCGAGGTGGGTCTCGAGCACCTGGCCGAAGTTCATTCGACCCGGGATGCCGAGCGGGTTGAGGACGATGTCGACCGGCGTGCCGTCCGAGAGGAACGGCATGTCCTCGATGGGGAGGATCTTCGCGATGACACCCTTGTTGCCGTGGCGGCCGGCGAGCTTGTCACCCTCGGTGATCTTGCGCTTCTGGGCGATGTAGACCACGACGCGGCGGTTGACGCCGGAGCCGAGCTCGTCGTCGCCGTCCTCGGCGTTGAACTCCTTGACCGCGATGATCGTGCCCTGCTCGCCGTGCGGCACCTTCAGGGACGTGTCGCGGACCTCGCGGCTCTTCTCGTTGAAGATCGCGCGGAGCAGGCGCTCCTCGGCCGACAGCTCGGTCTCGCCCTTCGGCGTGACCTTGCCGACGAGGATGTCGCCGGGGCGGACCTCGGCGCCGATGCGGATGATGCCGCGCTCGTCGAGGTCCTTCAGCAGCTCCGGGCTGACGTTGGGGAGGTCACGGGTGATCTCCTCCTTGCCGAGCTTCGTGTCGCGGGCGTCGACCTCGTACTCCTCGATGTGGCTCGAGGAGAGGGTGTCGTCCTTCACCAGGTCCTGGCTCAGGATGATGGCGTCCTCGAAGTTGTAGCCCTCCCACGTCATGAACGCGACGAGGAGGTTCTTTCCGAGGGCCAGCTCGCCGTTCTCGGTGGCGGGGCCATCGGCGATGACCTCTCCGACCTCGACGCGCTCACCGGCGTTGACGACGACCTTCTGGTTGTAGGAGGTGCCCTGGTTCGAGCGGTCGAACTTGCGCAGGTGGTACTCCTGCGTGCCGCCCTCGTCGAGCATGACCACGACGCGGTCCGCGGAGACCTCGGAGACGACACCGGCCTTCTCAGCGGTGATCACGTCACCGGCGTCGATGGCGGTGTAGCCCTCCATACCGGTTCCGACGAGCGGCGAGTCGCTGCGGAGCAGCGGCACGGCCTGACGCTGCATGTTGGCGCCCATGAGCGCGCGCTGCGCGTCGTCGTGCTCGAGGAAGGGCACGAGCGAGGTCGCGACCGACACCATCTGGCGCGGCGAGACGTCGATGTAGCCGATCTCCTCCGGGAGGAACAGGTCGACCTCACCGCTGCCGCCCTTCGGGCGCGCGAGCACGTGGCTCTCGCGGAAGCGACCCTTCGCATCGAGCGGCGCGTTGGCCTGCGCGATGTTGTAGTCGACCTCCTCGGAGGCGGTCAGGTAGTCGATCTGGTCGGTCACGACACCGTCGACGACCTTGCGGTACGGGGTCTCGATGAAGCCGAACGAGTTGATGCGCGCGAAGGTCGCGAGCGCACCGATCAGGCCGATGTTCGGGCCTTCCGGGGTCTCGATCGGGCACATGCGGCCGTAGTGCGAGGGGTGGACGTCACGGACCTCGACGCCGGCGCGGTCGCGGCTCAGACCACCGGGGCCCAGAGCCGACAGACGACGCTTGTTGGTCAGACCCGCGAGCGGGTTGTTCTGGTCCATGAACTGCGACAGCTGCGAGGTTCCGAAGAACTCCTTGATCGCGGCGACGACGGGACGCACGTTGATCAGGGTCTGCGGCGTGATGGCCTCGATGTCCTGCGTGGTCATGCGCTCGCGGACGACGCGCTCCATGCGGGACAGACCGGTGCGGACCTGGTTCTGGATCAGCTCGCCGACCGCGCGGATACGACGGTTGCCGAAGTTGTCGATGTCGTCGGTCGCGAGACGGATCTCGGTCTTCTTGCCGCCGCGGATGCCCTCGAAGGTCTCCTCGGTGCCCGCGTGCAGACGCACGAGGTACTTGATGGTGGCGACGATGTCCTGCACCGTCAGCACCGACTCCGTCAGCGGGGTGTCGAGACCCAGCTTGTGGTTGATCTTGTACCGGCCGACCTTGGCGAGGTCGTAGCGCTTCGGGTTGAAGTAGAAGTTGTCGAGCAGCGCGCGGGCGGCCTCGGCGGCGACCTGCTCGCCCGGACGCAGCTTGCGGTAGATGTCGCGCAGCGCGTCTTCCTTGGTGACGATGGTGTCCTTCGCGAGCGTCTCCTCGATCGAGGTGTAGCCGGCGAACTCCGCGAGGATCTCCTCGCTGGTCATGCCCAGCGCCTTGAGGAAGACCGTGACGGACTGCTTGCGCTTGCGGTCGACGCGGACGCCGACCTGGTCGCGCTTGTCGATCTCGAACTCGAGCCACGCGCCGCGGCTCGGGATGACGCGCGCCGACACGATGTCCTTGTCGGACGTCTTGTCGGGGGTCTTGTCGAAGTAGACACCCGGCGAGCGCACGAGCTGCGAGACGACGACGCGCTCGGAGCCGTTGATGATGAACGTGCCCTTGTCGGTCTGCAGCGGGAAGTCGCCCATGAAGACCGTCTGGGTCTTGATCTCACCCGTGAGGTGGTTCATGAACTCGGCCTCGACGTAGAGCGGGGCCGCGTACGTCTTGCCGCGCTCCTTGCACTCCTCGATGGAGTACTTCTCGGGCTCGAGGTACGGGTTCGTGAACGACAGCTGCATCGTCTCGCCGAGGTCCTCGATCGGGGAGATCTCCTCGAAGATCTCGCCCAGACCGCTGTTCTCGTTCACGTCGGTGCGACCGGCGGCCTTGGCCTCGGCCACGCGCGCCTTCCAGGCGTCGTTGCCGACCAGCCAACCGAAGGACTCGGTCTGCAGGGCGAGAAGGTCCGGGACCGTCAGCGTGTCGGAGATCTTGGCGAACGAGAGACGGGAAGCTCCGCGTCCGTTCTTGGTGGTGGTGGATGTGGATGCGTTGGGAGCAGCAGCCAAGGGAATAACCTCCGTGAGCCCCGCAGGGCTTCTCGATTCCTTTGTCGTCAGGTGGAGTGCGCTCAGAAGCTCACGAGATGCCGACCACCATATGAGGGCAGGGAGAAGCGAGCGCAACTACCAACTATAGACGCGATCTCACGACATGGCAAGCGCAATCCTTGACCAATCTTCCTCGCTGCGGTAATGGGACGGCCGAGACCCCGCCTTCGCGTCGAAACCCCGCCCTCGCCGCGGGGGCAGGGCGGGGTTTCGACGCGAAACCGGGGTCTCGGGTCAGGACGCGATGTTGAGCTCGTTGCCGGGGATCGAGGCGAGGAGGCGGCGCGTGTAGGGGTCGCGAGGGTTGGTGAAGATCTCCTCCGACGACGCGGCCTCCACGAGCTTCCCGTCCTTCATCACGCACACGTAGTCGCTGATGAGCCGCACCACCGCGAGGTCGTGCGAGATGAACAGGTAGCTCAGGCCGTACTCCCGCTGCAGGTCGCCCAGCAGCCGCAGGATCTGGTCCTGCACGAGCACGTCGAGCGCCGACACGGGCTCGTCGCACACGATGAGGTCAGGCGACAGGGCCAGTGCCCGCGCGATCGCCACGCGCTGACGCTGCCCGCCGGAGAGCTCGGACGGGTAGCGCCGCAGCATCGACTGCGGCAGCGCGACGTCGTCCAGGAGCTGCCGCACGCGCTTGCGCCGGTCTGCTCCGCTCCCCCGCTTGTAGAACTCCAGCGGCTCCGCGATCAGCCGCTCGATCGTGAACATGGGGTTCAGGCTGGAGTACGGATCCTGGAAGATGGGCTGCACCCGCTGCCGGAAGTCCTTCGTCTCCGCGCGGCTCAGGGTCGAGATGTCCTTGCCCTCGTAGCGGATGAGGCCGCTCGTGGGCTCGATCACCTTGAGGAGCATGCGCGCGGTCGTGGTCTTGCCCGACCCCGACTCCCCCACGATCGCGACGGTCTCGCCGCGCGGGATCGCGAGCGAGACGCCGTCGACCGCGACGAAGTCCTCGTGCTTGCCGCGCACGGGGTACACCTTCGTGAGGTTCTCGATCTCGACGATGTTGCCCTTCGACGAGCTCAGGGACCCGGGGGCCGACGAGCTCAGGGCCCCAGGCTCACGGTGGGTCGCTGAGCCTGTCGAAGCGCCCTCCCGGGTCGCTGACCCGGCCTCCTCCTGGGTCGCTGAGCCTGTCGAAGCGCCCTGCACGAAGGCTTCCGGGCGCAGCCGTGCCACCGCGACCGACGGCGCGGCCTTCACGAGCGACTGGGTGTACGGGTGCTGCGGATCCTCGAGGATCTGCCGCGCGGGACCCTGCTCGACGACCTTGCCGCGGTGCATCACGATCACCCGCTCGGCCCGCTCGGCGGCGAGCCCGAGGTCGTGCGTGATGAGGAGCACGGCGGTGCCGAGCTCCCTGGTCATCTCGCCGATCTGGTCGAGGATGGTCTGCTGCACGGTCACGTCCAGGGCGCTGGTGGGCTCGTCCGCGATGAGCAGCCGCGGCTTGCACGCCAGCCCGATCGCGATGAGCGCCCGCTGCCGCATGCCGCCGGAGAACTCGTGCGGGTACTGCTTCGCACGGCTCTCCGGATCCGGGAGGCCGGCGGCGGTGAGCGCCTCGACGACCTTGGACTGCACGTTCTGCCGGGTGGCGAGGCCGTGGGCGAGCAGCGTCTCGGCGACCTGGGTGCCGATCTTCGCGACCGGGTTGAGGTTGGACATGGGGTCCTGCGGCACGAGGCCGATGTCCCGTCCGCGGATCGACCGCAACTCGTTCTCGGAGGCGCGGGAGATCTCCCGCCCGTCGAGTCTGATGCTGCCGGCGGCCACCTTCCCCCCGCCCGCGAGCAGACCGATGATCGCCATCGCGGTGGTCGACTTGCCGGAACCGGACTCGCCGACGATCGCCACCGTCTCCCCGGGGCGGATCTCGAGGTCGACGCCCTCGACGGCGTGCACGACGCCGTCCATGGTGGCGAAGTCCACCGCCAGGCCCTCGACCGACAGCAGGGGCTCGTCCGCCATGCCGTTCTCCTTCGCGGCGCGCACGGCGCCCTCGTCATGGATGTTCATCGTGCCCTCGTCCTCGGGTCCATGGCCTCACGCAGCGCCTCGCCGAGCAGGGTGAAGCCCAGCGCGGTGACGGCGATGCAGATGCCGGGGAGGAACGCCAGCCACGGGGCGATCGCCAGCTCGGCCTGTGCGTACGTGAGCATGCGGCCCCACTCGGCGGTCGCGGGCCCGCCGCCGCCGAGACCGAGGAACGACAGCGCTGCCGCGTCGATGACCGCGGTCGCGAGGGTCAGGGTGCCCTGCACGATGACCGGCCCGATGGCGTTCGGGAGGACGTGCGACATCGTGATCCGGCCGCGGCCGAGGCCGAGTGTCTGCGCCGACAGCACATAGTCGCTGGAGCGCTGTTGGAGCATGGACGCCCGCAGCAGTCGCGCGAAGATCGGCACCTGGGAGGCCCCGATGGCGATCATCACGGCGTACGGCGTCTGCCCGAGTATCGCGGCGATCGACACCGCCAGCAGCAGGTTCGGCACCGACAGGATGATGTCGACGACGCGCATGATGACCGTGTCGACCCAGCCGCCGAACGTGCCGGCGAGGAGTCCGAGGATCATGCCGCCGACGAGACCCATCGCGGTGGAGACGACGCCGATCAGCAGCGACGCCTGCGCGCCCCAGATGAGCTTCGACAGCACGTCGCCGCCGAACCGGTCCAGACCGAGTGGGAACTGCGGCAGCTCGCCCGGGCCGGGGATGTGCGTGGGCGTGATCTCCTTCGCCCCCGGGAGCGCCGTCTCGGGGTACGGAGCGAGGACCGGCGCGAGCACCGCGACGAGCAGGAAGAGGAGCACGATGACGGCGCCGATCCACGCCGTCGGGTTGTGCCGGAGCCGGCGGAAGACGTCGCGCCAGAAGCCGCCGCCGCCGTCCTTGAGGTCGGCCTGGGCGATCGCGACGGTGTCGATGCTGCCGCCGCTCTCGGCGGACGGGCCCTGTGCGGGTGGGAGGGCGATGCTCATGCGAGCGCCTCCTTTCGGATGAGGGAGGAGGACATCACTGCACTCTCACTCTCGGATCGATGAAGCTGTACGACACGTCCACGGCCAGGTTGATGAGGGCGTAGGCGATCGCGATGAAGATGATGAACCCCTGCAGCACCGGGAAGTCGCGCGTGAAGATCGCCCGCGCGAGGAACGACCCGATGCCGGGGAAGGCGAACACCGTCTCGGTGAGCACCGCCCCCGAGATGAGCAGTCCCGTCTGCAGACCGATCGTCGTGATGACCGGGAGCATGGCGTTCCGGAGGATGAACCGGCTGCGCAGGGTGGCGGAGCCCACGCCCTTCGCCCGCCCCGTCCGCACGTAGTCGGCGTTCTGCACCTCCAGCACGCTCGCCCTGGTGATGCGGACGATGATCGCGAGCGGGATGGTGCCGAGGGCGAGCGCCGGGAGGATCAGGTGGAGGATCGCATCCCACGCGGCGTCGAACTCCCCCGTGATGATGCCGTCCCAGACGTAGAAGCCCGTGGGATGGGTCGCATCGATCCGTGGATCCTGCCGACCGTCCGAGGGCAGCCAGCCCAGCTGCACGGCGAAGACGTACTTGAGGATGAAGGCGAGGAAGAACACCGGGATCGTGATGCCGATGAGGCTCAGCACGACCGACGCGTGATCGGTGAACTTTCCGTGGCGACGGGCCGCCCAGTATCCGAGCGGGATGCCGACCCCGATGGCGAAGATGAGCGCCGCGACGCTCAGCTCGATCGTCGCGGGGAATCGGCGGAGGAACTCCTCCGTGACCGGCCGGTTGGTCTGGATGGACGTACCGAAGTCGCCCTGCAGCAGCCGGGTGACCCAGATGAAGTACTGCTCGATGAGGGGCTTGTTGAAGCCGTAGAGCTCGTTGACCCTGGCGATGGCCTCCGGGGTGGCCTTCTCGCCGAGGAGGGCGACCGCGGGGCCGCCGGGGAGGGCCCTGACCCAGGCGAACAGCAGGATGCTGAGCCCGAACAGGGTGGGGATGAGGAACAGCAGTCGCCTGCCGATGGTGCGCAGCACAGAGTTCTCCGTCGATCAGAAGGTACGCCGTGCCCCGGTTCCGCAGGAGCGGAACCGGGGCTCGGCATATCAAATGGTCAGGCCTACTTCGTGAGGACGATGTCCGTGAAGACCTCGTCGTTCACCGGGCTGGCGGGGTAGCTCTCGACGCGCGGGTCGAAGGCGAGCGTCGGCGCCGGGTGCGCGAGCGGGACGCCGGGGATGAACTCCGCGACCATCTCGTTGATGTCCTCGTACAGCGCCGTCTGGTCGTCGAGGTTGGAGACCCCGCGCGCCTCGGTCAGCGCCTGGAACAGCTCCGGGTTGTCGAAGCCCCACTCGGAGCTCTTCTGGCCGAAGAAGACGCCGACGAAGTTGTCGGTGTCGTTGTAGTCGCCGGTCCAGCCGAGCAGGTGGATGCCGTGGTCGGCGGTGCCGGTGGTGCGGTCGAGGTACTCGACCCACTCCTCGGAGACCGGGGTGGTCTCCACGCCGACCTCGGAGAGCTGCGACGACAGGACGGTGTAGATCTGCTCGGGGTCCGGCATGTACGGACGCGAGACGTTGACCGGGTAGTTGAAGTCCAGCGCCAGCGGGTTCGCCTCGTCGTAGCCCGCCTCCGCGAGGAGCTCCTTGGCCTTCTCCGGGTCGTAGTCGTAGGTCGTGACCTCGTCGTTGTAGCCGTTGACCACCGGCGGGACGAACTGCGTCGCCTTCTCGGTGCCCTCCGGGAGGACCTGGCTGATGAGGGCGTCCTTGTCGATCGCGTAGGACAGCGCCTCACGCACCTTCGGGTCCTGCAGCTCCGGGATCGCCTGGTTGAAGGCGAGGTAGAGGATCGTGAACGGGGGACGCGACACCATGGTGAAGTCGTCCTCCTCCAGCGCCTTCGTGTCGGCGGGGCCCACGAGGTCGTAGCCGTCGATGGAACCCGACTCGAGCGCCTGGCGACGGGCCGTCGGGTCGTCGATGGTGCGGAAGATGATCTCGTCGATCTGGCCGGCCTCGCCCCAGTAGTCGTCGTAGGCCTTGAGCGTGACCTGCTCGCCCGGTGCCCACTCCTCGAACTGGTAGGGGCCGGTGCCGACCGGGTGTCCCATGGCGTACTCGGAGAGCTGCGGGGCCTCGGCGGTGCCGCCGACCTCGTCAGCGCCGAACTCCTGCATCGCCGAGGGGCTCTGCATGCCGAAGGCCGGCAGCGACAGCGAGGCGATGAAGCCGGCGAACGGCTTGTTCAGCTCGATGGTGACGGAGTTGTCGCCGTCCGGCGTGCACGACTTGTAGACCGCGTCCTCCGGGTTGGAGGCGTAGCCCTTGAAGAGCTTGTTGTAGTAGTACCCGAAGGCCTCGGAGGCGGCGAGACCGGTCCAGTTGTACCAGCGGTCGAAGTTGGCACAGACGGCCTCGGCGTTGAACGGGGTGCCGTCCTGGAAGGTCACGCCCTCCTTCAGCGCGAAGGTGTGGGACATGCCGTCCTCGGACGACTCCCACGACTCCGCCAGCAGCGGTGCCGGGTCGGCCGTGCCGGGTTCCGTGCCCACCAGACCCTCGAAGATCTGGCGGGAGACGCGGAAGGTCTCGCCGTCCTGCGCGAACGCCGGGTCGAGGCTCGCGGGATCCGAGGAGGCGGCGAAGACGAAGGTGCCGTCGACGTCACCCGATCCTTCCGACCCGTTGTCCCCGCGCTCGCTGGCGACGCATCCGGCGAGTGCGAGAGCGGCGATGGTCGCTCCGGTGACGGCGGCGAGTCCTCGCCGAGGCATGGCTGACTGGTGCATGTGTGTATGACCTTCCCTGTCGGGCGCTTCCTTGCGCGTCTCCGGGCATCGTCGCCGCGGAGACGGTGATTCCTCGAAGGTACCCAGCGGCCCGGCGGATGCCAAGAGTCCGATGTTGCGATCCGGTATCGACGCGGGGCCGCCGTCGATCCGGTAATGTCCAGAACGTGCCGGACACCACTCCCCTCGTCGTGTGCCTGGGCGAGGGCCTGGTCGCCCTCGTCTCCGCCACCGCCGGGCCGCTCGAGACCTGCCGCACGTTCCACCGCTCCCTCGCCGGGGCGGAGTGGAACACCGCGATCGCACTCGCCTCCGCCGGCATCCGGACCGCGGTCGTGTCCCGCGTCGGGGACGACGGGTTCGGACGGTTCCTCACCGCCGAGCTCCGTGCGCACGGGGTCGACGACCGCGCCGTCGAGGTCGACCCGGTCGCGCCGACGGGGCTCTACGTCAAGGAGCTCTCGCCGCGGACGGACGGCGCCGTGGACGGGACCATGCACTATTACCGTGCGGGGTCGGCCGCGGCGGCGCTGTCACCGGGTTCGCTGGAGTCGCCGGTGGCGACGGAGCTGCTCGCCGCGGCAGCCCTCGTGCACACCTCCGGCATCACGCCGGCGCTCTCTCCGTCCGCACGCGCCGCCCAGGAGGCCCTGGTGGCGGCGCCCCGACCCGGCCGCCTCGTCAGCTTCGATCTCAACTGGCGCCCCGCGCTGTGGCGGGGGCGGGAGGACGAGGGGCGTGCTCTGCTCACCGACCTCGCCCACCGCGCCGACATCGTCTTCTGCACCCGGCCGGATGCCGAGGCCGTGTTCGGGACGAGCGCGCCGGACGACCTGCGGACGCTGTTCCCCGAGCCGCGGTACCTGGTCGTGACCCACCCCGCCGGTGCCGTCGCGTTCGACGGCGCGGAGCGCGCGGCCAGCGACGCCCTCGACGTACCGGTCGTGGAGACGATCGGAGCGGGCGACGCGTTCGCCGCGGGCTTCCTCGCGGGCGTCCTGACCGGTCTGACCCTGGGTGGGAGCCTGGCCCGCGCACACCGCATCGCGACGCGCGCGATCACCAGCACGCGGGACCACGTCGACTGACCGGGCGACCTCAGTCCGCGTGACGTCCACGCCGCGGCGGGACCGCGTCGTGCGTGCGCTGCAGCGACACCGCGACGTGCTCGCCCCGGTGCTGCACGATCCGCACGAAGAGCACATCGATGAGCGCGAGCTGCGCGATGCGGCTCGACATAGCGGCCATCCGGAACGGCGACTCCTGGGCCTGGCTGAGGAGCACGACGTCGGCGATGGCCGCGAGCGGGGAGTCGGCCGCGCTCGTCACGGCCACGGCAAGGGCGCCCGCGGCCCGGGCGACCTCCAGGGCGCGGACCGTCTCGGCCGTCTCGCCGCCGTGCGAGAAGGCGATCGCCACGTCGGCGGACGACCGCAACGAGGCCGCGGTGATCGCGAGGTGCGGATCGGCCGAGTGGGTCACCGAGCAGCCGATCCGGGACAGCTTGAGCTGGAGATCCTGGGCGGTCAGCGACGACGCCGCCTGCCCGAACAGGTCGATGTGCCGGGCGACGACCACCGCCCGCGCGACCCGGTCGAGGGCGTCCGCGTCCAGGGCCCGTGCCGTCTTCTCGATCGCGTCGATCTCCTGCGCCGCGAGCTTCGCGGCGATCGCGGCCGGCCCGTCGTCACGGTCGATCGCCGTGGAATCGAGTCCGAAGCGGGCCTGCTGCGCCTGTGCGAGGGTGACCGCGCGGGCGACGGCCACCCGGAGTTCCCGATAGCCGCTGTAGCCCAACGACTGCGCGAACCGGGCGACGGTCGAGAGCGAGGTCTGGCAGAGCTGCGCGAGGTCGTTGATCGCGAGGTCCACCACGAGGGTGGGGTCCCCGAGGATCCTCTCGGCGACGCGTCCCTCCGCCGCGCTGAGCTTGGGGAGGGAGCGTCGCACCACGGCCAGAACGTCGTCGTCCATGCGCTGATCCCGTCTCAACCGGCGGCGGTCGTCCTCTGTCGGGGCACGAAGCGGCCGAGGAGCGCGTCCCGCGCGGTCTGAGCGCCGAGCCGGCTGGCGGCACCGACCTCGATGGTGGGCAGCGGCAGCGGCTCCTGTACGGGCAGGCCGACGTTCACCACGACCGCTCCCGGATCCCGGAGCGCGGCCCGCTCGATGAGTGCGCGCTGCGCCGGCTCCGCATCCGGCCGGTCCACGAGGACGACCGTCGTGCCGGTCGCCGCGGCGACCTCGTCGATCACGGCATCCTGCTCGGCCACGGGGCGTGACGCCACGTCCAGCCGCACCCGGATGCCGTCTCCCGCGAGCGCTTCCGCGACGTACGCGGCGGCGCTGTCCACCGCGAGCGTCGAGCGACGTCGGGCGTCGATCACCGCCAGGGCAGTCGCGGCCTCGGGGGTGTCGCCGGCGAGGGACACGGACCGACGGACGATCTCGGCGGCGTCGAACGCGGCGATCTCCTCGTCCGAGGCATCGCTCGTGCGCAGCCGGGTGGCGAGGGCCGACACCCGCGCGGCGGCCTCCTCGACGCGCTCCCGGGAGAGCGAGCCGTCACGCAGCGCGGCCACGATCCCGTCGCGGGCGGCGAGGAAGTCGCGGCGGTCCTGGTCGGGAAGGGCGGCGTCGCCGGGGTTGGTCGGGTTTCCGATGCACAGGAGGTCGGCGCCGGCGGCCAGAGCGAGGGCGGCGCCTCCTCCCAGCCCGACGGTCTCGCGGATCGCGGCCATGTCCAGCGCATCGGTGATGATGACGCCCCGGAAGCCCCACTCCCGCAGCATGCCGAGCACACGCGGGTTGAGGGTCGCCGGCTGCGCGCCCCACGCGGGGACGACGATGTGCGCGGTCATGATCGCGTCGACGCCCGCCTCGACGGCCGCCCGGAACGGCTCGAGGTGCACGCGTTCGTACTCGGCCACGTCGAGCGCGATCTCGGGAAGCGCGTGATGCGAGTCGAGGTGGGTGTCGCCGTGACCGGGGAAGTGCTTGACGCACGCGGCGACGCCGCCGTCCTGGATGCCGTCGACCGTGGCGACGACGTGGCGCGTCACCAGCGCCTCGTCGGATCCGAACGAGCGTACGCCGATGACGGGGTTGCGCGGGTCGGTGTTGACGTCGGCGACCGGACCGAGCACCACGTTCGCACCGACGGCGCGCACGCGACGGGCGAGTTCCGCGCCGGTCCGCTCCGACGCGACCACGTCGTCGAGGGCACCGAGCTGCGCGGCGCCGGGAAGGGTCGAGCCGCTCCCGGACTCCAGCCGCGTGACGCTGCCGCCCTCCTCGTCCACGCCGATCAGGGCGTCGGGGTTCGCGTCGAGGATCTGCGCACTCAGCGCGGGCAGTCCCTCTCCCACGTTCTGTCCGAAGTACACGACTCCGGCCAGGCCGTCGCGCAGCTCCTCCACGAGCCAGGCGGGCGCCGTGGTGCCGAGGAACCCGGGCCAGAGCACGCCGTTCGCGAGGCGCTCGAGCTCGTCGGTCATCCCTTCACCGCTCCCGCGACCATGCCGGCGGAGAGCCGGCGCTGCACGATGACGAAGAAGATCATGACGGGCACGGTGATGATCGTGGAGGCGGCCATGATGCTGCCCCAGTCGTTCGAGTACAGGCCGAAGAACGACTTGAGCCCGATCGAGACCGTGTACTGGTCGGTCTGCGCGCCGAGGATCGTCATGGCGAAGATGAACTCGTTCCACGCCGTGATGAAGCTGAAGATGCTCGTCGCGACGAGGCCGGGCATCACCAGGGGCAGCAGGATGGAGCGGAACATCCGCCACCAGCTCGCGCCGTCGATGTAGGCGGCCTCCTCGAGCTCGACCGGGACGGCCGCGACGAAGCCGCGCAGCATCCAGATGCCGAACGCGAGCGACAGCGCCACGTAGACCACCATGAGGCCGATGATGCTGTTCAGCAGGCCGAGGCTCTTCACCTGGAGGAACAGCGGGATGACCAGGGCCTCGAGCGGCACCATCTGCACCACGAGGATCATCATCAGGACCGTGGTGCGGAACTTGAAGCGGAACCGCGCCACGGCGACCGCCGCGAGCAGGCAGACGATCGCGCTGACGAGCACCGTGACGAGGGCCACGATGGCGGAGTTGCGCAGGTAGGTGCCGAAGCCGCCCTCGGTGAGCACGAAGGCGAAGTTGTCCCACGTGAACTCCTGCGGGAGGAGCGACTGCCCACCGCTGGAGGCCTTGCCGTCGAACGCGCTGGAGACCATCCAGTAGACGGGGAACAGCGTGAAGATGAGGACGGCGGCGACGCCGATGCCGAGTCCGATGCGCGACCGGAGCCTGGGGCGGGGGTTCACAGCTCGTCCTCCTTCATGAGGGAGCGGATGTAGACGATCGTGATGCCGATCAGCACGAGGGTCAGCAGCACCGCGAGCGCGGCGCCGAACCCGTAGCGGTTCTGACCGAACGACTCCACGTACGACCACACGCCGAGGTTGAGCACCTGACGGTTGCCGCCGCTGCCGCCGGGCATGAGGTAGACCTGCGCGAAGACCTTGAAGTCCCAGATCGTCGACAGGATGATGACGACGGAGAAGACGGGCTTGAGCGTCGGGAAGATGATCTTCCAGAAGCGGCGCCACGCGCCGGCCCCGTCGAGCGCCGCGGCCTCGAGCATCTCCTTCGAGACGCCCAGGAGGCCGGCGAGCACGGTGATGGCCACGAACGGGAAGCCGTGGTGGACGACGTTCAGCAGCACGATCGCGTAGAACGACCACTGGTTGGTGAACCAGTTGACCTGACCGTCGATGAGGCCGAGGTCCTGCAGGACGCTGTTGAAGATGCCGCGGTCGGCATCGAAGATGAAGGTCCAGACGTACGTGCCGGTCACGGCGGGCATCGCCCACGCGACCATGATGCAGCTGGAGACGATGGTGCGCCACACGGTGCCCAGCCGCGCCAGCAGCAGCGCCACGAGGGTTCCGAGTGCGACGGTGGTGAACACCGCGACGGCCGCGAAGCCGACCGTGTTGGGGAGCACCACCGTCCACAGGGTCGGATTGGTGAGCGCCTCGGCGTAGTTGTCCAGCCCGATCCAGTTGCTCTCACCGGTGTTGATCTCGCGCAGACCGTAGTCCTGCAGCGAGTAGAGGAACACCTGCACGAGCGGCCAGAGCATCAGCCCCGCGAGGATGATCAGCCCGGGGGCGAGGAGGAGCCAGGGGCGGGCCGTGACGATCGAGAGACCCCGACGCTTCCGGCCGCCGGCCACGGAGGCGGAGGAGGGCTCCGCCTTCGTGGCCGGCAGTGGCGCTTGCACCATCGACATGGAAGGAATGGTTCCTTACTGGTTGAGCAGTTGGGTCATCTCGGCAGCGGCGTCCTTCGTCGCGGTCGCGACGTCCTTCTGCCCGCTGAGGATGGCCTGGATCATGGCGTTGGTGGTCTTCTTCGCCTGCACGGCGCCGAAGTTCGGCGTGACCGGGACGGACGCGCCGCCGTCGACCATCTGCTCGGCGAACGGTGCGACGAGCGGGTCGGTCGAGGCGAGGGCCTCCTCCATCGCGGACTGGACGCCCGGGAAGTAGCCGGTCTCGTCGGACCACTGCTCGGCGAACTCACCGGTGGTCATGAGCTTGACGAACTCCCACGCGAGGTCGGCGTTCTCCGTGGTGTTGAAGACCGACAGGTGCGAGCCGCCGAGCACGGAGGGCGCGATGCCGCCGTCCTGGCCGGGGATCACGGCGGCGCCGATCTTGCCCTCGAGCTCGGGGTTGGCCTCGATGAGGGCGTTCGGCGTCCAGGAGCCGGAGAGCATCATCGCGACGTTGCCCTGCGTGAAGGCGTCCCGGAGGTCGGTCTCCTTCCACGTGGTCGCACCGGCCGACGAGAAGCCGTGCTCGGTGGCCAGACCCGTGTAGAACTCGATGCCGGCCTGCGACTCGGCGCTGTCGAGCTCGCTGGTCCAGGTGTCGCCGTCCTTCGTGGCGATCTCGCCGCCGGCGCCCCAGACCCAGGGGTAGACCTGGAACTCGGCGTCGCCCGCGACGGGGAAGGGCAGCATGTCGGGCTTGGCGGCCTTGATGGCCTCACCCGCGGCGACGATGTCGTCCCAGGTCTTCGGAGCCTCGAGACCGAGCTCCTCGAACACGTCGGTGCGGTAGACGATGGAGCGGACGCCGGCGTACCACGGCATGCCGTACAGCTCCTTGTCGTAGGTGCCGGCGACGGCGAGGCCCTCGACGAGGTCGTCGCGCAGGCCGTCCTCCGCGTCGACGTACTCGTCGAGCGGGAGGAGCGCGCCGGCGTCGGCGAACTCCGCGGTCCAGGTGGTGCCGGTCTCGGCGATGTCCGGGGTCGTGCTCCCGGCGATCGAGGTCACGAAGCGGTCGTGGGCGTCGGCCCACTGGATCTCCTCGATGGTGACCTTCGCACCGGTCTCCTCCTCGAAGGCCTCCGAGACCTTGTCGTAGAAGGCGGTCGCGTCGGGGTTGGTCCCCTTCATGATCCAGACGGTCAGCTCCTGGCCCTCGCCGTTGGTCGAGCCGTTGTCACCGCTGCCGCCGGCACAGCCGGCCAGAGCGATCGTGGCGACGGCGCCGAGCGCCACCGCCGGAAGAATGCGCTTGTGCATGGGGGGATCTCCTCTTTGAAAGTCCAGGTGTGCATCGGGTGCGTACCGGGGATAGGAAAAAGTATTCACGACTAACTAATTCCCTGCAAGTTCCTCCCAGAATCGTCACACCGCCGTAACATCAGGCCTCCGGGGTAGGCTCCCCGCATGCCCCGACGTGGATCTGACGCCGACCGCCGCCCACTCCCCCGGCATGCCCCGCACCCTGCACGCGGACGCGCGTCCCGCGTGCTCCGCGGGCTCGGGATCGGACTCGCCGTGGTGCTCGTCTCGACCGCGGCGGTCGCCGGGTTCCTCGTCTGGGACGTCTTCAACCGCGTGGGCGACGGGGCCGTCACCCTGGAGGGTGCACCGCAGGTCGACCCGCCCACCCTCGGCGCGTATCCCGACGACAAGGCCTTCAGCATCCTCATCGTGGGCACGGACGAATGCGGCCCGAAGGCCACCGCGCTCTTCGATGAGCGCTGCGCCGAGGCGGACGGCCTCAGTCGGAACGACGTGAACCTCCTCGTGCACGTCTCCGCCGCCCCGCGGAACGTGACCGTCGTCTCCCTCCCCCGCGACCTCGGCGTGCCCGTGCCGGAGTGCACCCGTGAGGACGGCTCCGTCGCGTCGGCGATGGAGAAGGCATCGATGAACTCGCTGTTCGAGCACGCCGGCCTCTCCTGTATCGCGAAGACCGTGAGCGAACTGGGTGACATCCCCGTGGAGTTCGCCGCCAAGATCAGCTTCGACGGCGTCATGGCCGTCACCGATGCGATAGGCGGGGTCGAGGTCTGCATCGCCGGCGACGGCATCCGCGACCGCCACACGGGCATCGACTGGCCGGCGGGCATGCGGACGGTCTCGGGCGTGGAGGCGCTCCAGTTCATCCGCACCCGGCACGGCGTGGGGGACGAGAGCGACCTCGCCCGCATCTCCAATCAGCAGCAGTACATGTCGCGACTGGCCAAGAAGGTGCTGAGCGAGGAGACGCTGACCGACATCCCCAAGGTCCTGCGGCTGACGAACGCCATCGCCGACAACATCGACCCCAGCGACGAGCTCGCCGACCCGCTGCGGCTGGCGCAGCTCGCCCTCGCTCTCAAGGACGTGAGGTTCGGCGACTTCGCCTTCGTGCAGTACCCGAACGTCGTCGACCCGTTCGACGACGACAAGGTCGTGCCCGACGAGGACGCCGCCGCCGCGCTCTGGGATGCGGTGCGGGCCGGCAAACCGCTGCAGCTCACCGGAGACGTGACGACGCACCGCGGCGTGGAGCTCGTCACCCCCGCTCCCACGGCGCCCACGGCCCCGGAGTCGGACCCCGGTCCCGAGGCGACCGCAACGCCGGATGCCCGCGCGACCCTCCCGCCGGAGGTCTCGGGCCAGACCCTCGAGCAGGAGACCTGCGCGGTGGGCAACCAGCGCTGACCCGAGGCGGGCGCGGCGTAGGCTCGACGACATGGGACGGACGCGATCACGGGATGCCGAGCACCCGCAGACCCGTCTCGACCACGGCGGCATCGCCCGCATCCTCCCCTCCGAGTTCACGAGCGGCTTCGAGCTCGTGGTCGACGACACCCCGCAGTCCCATGTCGATCTGGACGACCCCACCCACCTGCACTTCGAGTACATCGTGCGGATGGGCGCCGTGATCGACCAGCTCCGCCCCGGACCGCTCACCGCCGTCCACCTCGGCGCCGGCGCCCTGACGATCCCCCGCTACATCGACGCGACGCGGCCGGGGTCCCGTCAGCAGGTCATCGAGCTGGAGGCCCCGCTCGTCCAGCTCGTCCGCGAGCACCTCCCGCTGCCGAAGGGGGCGGCGATCCGCCTGCGCATCGGCGATGCCAGGGAGGGAGTCCGCAAGCTCCCGGCCGCCCTGCACGCCGCCTGCGATCTCGTCGTCTCCGACGTGTACTCGGGCGCGCAGACCCCCGCCCACCTCACGAGCGTGGAGTTCTACCGCGAGCTCGCCGCGCTGCTCGCGCCCGGCGGGGTGCTGCTGGTCAACGTCGCCGACGGCCCCGGTCTCTCGTTCGCCCGTCGACAGGCCGCGACGATCGCCGAGGTCCTTCCGGAGATCGGCATCCTCGCCGACACCCAGGTGCTCAAGGGCCGCCGCTTCGGCAATCTCGTGGTGGCGGCATCCGCCGCGCCGCTGCCGACGGAGTGGCTGCCACGGATGCTGGCCGCCGGCCCGCACCCCGCGAAGATCGCCCAGGGGGACGAGGCCCGCGCCTTCCTCCAGGGGGCCCGCATCGTCACCGATGCCGACGCGGTCGCCTCCCCGCGCCCGGATGCGTCGCTGTTCCTGCGCTGACCGGGCGCGCCGCCCCGAGGAGCGCGGAAGCGGCAGGCAGACTGGACGGGGACAGTCGCGGGGACGCGCGGAAGGAGAGCAATGAGTTTGATCCGGGGATACGACCAGGAGAGCCTCCGCGAACGCGTCGACCTCGATGAGTGCGCCGCCCGCCTGGACGAGATCGAGGAGCAGCGGAGCCTTCCCGCCCTGCTCGAGCGCGTGTGGCTGCTGAAGGTGCTCGGTCGCCTCGACGACGCCCTCGTCCTCGCCGACGAGGCGGTGCGGCAGGCCCGCATGGCCGGCACGCGCAAGGACGTGCTCCGCGCCCGCGTGCTCCACGCCACGATCCTGCAGTACCGCGGGGCCCACGCCGCCGCCGAGCAGGAGCTGGCCACCTGCGCCACGGAGGCCGAGGGCCAGCGTTGGCTGTCGATCGCCGCGTTCGCCTACCAGCACCACGGCAAGAACGCCTACGATGCGGGAGACTACGAGACCGCGCGGGAGAGCTTCAAGCAGTCGCTGTTCCTGCGGCGCGAGTCCGGCGCCGAGGACCGCGAGCTCGAGACGGTGCTGCTGGCCATCGAAGCCGTGGAGCGTCGTCGTCCGGCGCAGCTCGTCGCGGGCTGACGCCGATGCGCCTGAGTGTCCGCGGCATGCCTTAGCCTGAGCGCATGGCGGAACTTGACCGCGTGCGCGTCTGGGGCGAGGCACTGATCCGGTTGCATCTCGACGACAGCTGGTCGTTCGACTTCGACCATGCCAAGCGTCGCGCCGGGCAGTGCGACTACACGCGCAAGCGCATCACCGTGTCGCGGTACCTCGCCGCCCGTTTCGAGGACGACGACATCCATCAGGTGCTGCTGCACGAGGTCGCGCACGCGCTCGCCGGGCACAAGGCGGCGCACGGTCCGGCGTGGAAGCGCGTGGCGCGCGACCTGGGCTACGTCGGCGGTACGACGCATCACGGGGAGACCGCGGTCGAGCTCGCCCCCTGGGTGGGGCGATGCCCGGCCGGACACGTCACGTACCGCCACCGGCGCCCGACGCGAGCCACGTCCTGCGCCCGGTGCTCCCGCACATTCGACGCGCAACATCTGTTCGCCTGGACGCGTCGTGAGATCACCACCGACGCCCGGCTCGCGGCGCAGGCGCCGCGCTGAGTCCTGCCGGAGCGGCGCGAGCGGAGCCGTGTCAGGCCGACGGGCCGCCGGGACGGGCCTGCTCATCGGAGGCGGATCGGTTCTCCTCATCGGGCGTGTGCGCCTCATCATCCGTCGCCACCTCTTCGGCGACCGGTGCGGCCTCCGGAGCGGGCACGGCGGAGTCCTCCGCCGTCGCAGCCGCCGCGGTCACGCGTCGGCGACGGACGAGCGCGGTGAGCCCACGCCAGCCGAGCAGGAACACGCCGAGCACGAGCGTCGCCACGATGATGAAGGGCAGCTCCGCGGTGTCTCCGCTGAGCAGCCGCAGCAGCATGCCGCCGACGACCGTCACCGCCCAGACCACCGCGCCCCACGGCAGCGACCACGGCCGACGCGGGCGCCCGGGGAGCAGCGCCGCGACAGCGTGCCCGAGCAGCAGGGCGACGAGGAAGGGCCAGGCCGTGAGAAGGAACCCCGCCGGGTCCTCCTGGTGGGAGGCCCGGCCGATGGCGGCGAAGACGAGGACGAGGACGGCGTCGACGAGGAGAGCGGGGAGGAACCTCATTCCTCGACCCTACGCGGAAGGCGCGCTCACTCGTAGCGCGTGAACCGCCCGTCGCGCAGGACGGGGACGGTGTCCGCGGCATCGAGGACGGCCGCGTCGGCGGTGCTGGTCGGCTCCAGTCCGGCGGCCCGGATCCGATCGGTGGCCGGGACGCCGGCCTGCAGCTCGCGTCCGGAACCCGTCGCCCCGATCAGGTGCTTCACCGCGCGCCGCAGGGCACGGAAGCCCTCCGCTGCCACGGCCGCGTCCGGCGCCGTGTGGTCGATGCCGAGATCGGTCAGAGCCGCGGCGATCGCGCCGGCCCCGAGCTGGTCCTCCACCGCGACGCGCAGCTCCCCCGCGGCGTCGAGCTCCCCCGCCGGGATGAGTGCCACCGAGGTGCGGCCCTGCCGGCGCTCCTGCTCGATCTGCACGGCCCTGGCCACGGCACCGGCGTTGCGGATCGCGCCCAGCAGGACGGTGGCCCCGGTCGAGGCGGCGGCATCGGCCACCGCCGCCCCGTTCCGCGACCATCCGAGGGCTGTCGAGAGGTCGACGTCCGTTCCCGTGGCCACCGCGTCGACGACCGTCGAGGAGAACCGGAGGACGTCGATCACCACGACGACGTCGGCCGGGGCGAGGCGGGCGAGCCCTGACACCCCCCAGTCGAGTCGGACCTGGTACGGGGACTGATCGAACGGCGACGGCATCCGTCCAGCCTAGAGCCGTCAGTCGGCGGCGAGCGCCTCGACCGGAGCCACCCTGGTCGCCAACCGGGTGGGCGTCGCGGCGGCCACGAGGGTGAGGAGCGCCGTCGCGGCGACGATGATCACCACGGGGAGCCACGGCACCTGCGGAGCGATCAGCCCTGCGGGCGTGAACTCCGGCAGGACCGGCACGGAGCCCAGCAGCGACTGGGCCGCGATCCACCCGTAGAGCACCCCGAGCACGAGCCCGGTGAGGGTGGCTGCCACCGTGATGTGCGTCGCCTCCAGCAGCACCATGCGGCGCACCTGCCGGTTGGACAGGCCGATCGAGCGCAGCAGCCCCAGCTCGCGACGACGCTGCACGACGCCGATGGTGAGGAGGTTGACGAGGCCGACCGCCGCGATCACCGCGGAGACCGCGACGAGCACCATCATGATCGCCGCGAAGGCGTCGTAGGGCGCGAAGAACTCGGCCGGGATCTCCTCCGTGGTCTGGCTCGTCATGAGGCGCTTCGACGACTCCAGCGCCACCGCGAACATCGTCACCAGGGTCACGCCCATGACGACGCCGATGGCCATCCGCGACGACCGCTCCGGGTACCGCAGGGCGTTCTCGGCCGCGAGACGGGCGGTCGCGCTCGACCCGAACATCCGCCCCACGAGCCGGAGCACCGGCGGCATGAACAGCACGGACCCCAGGGCCAGCCCGGTGAAGGAGAGGATGCCGCCGAAGAACGCGACCACGACCCCGAGCGGCGTGACGAGGCCGAGGACGACCCCGCCCGCGAGCAGAGCAGCGCCGGAGATCAACAGCACCCAGGCCCCGACATGGCGGCCCTTCCCCCCGGAGACCTCGTCGCGCGTGCGCTCCACCGCGCCGCCCAGAGCCTGCAGGGGGGTCACCGCGAGGACGCGGCGGGAGCCCACCCATGCGGCGGCCCACGTGGTGAGCGCGACGCCGACCGCCGGAAGGGCGAGAGCGGGCTGCGCGAGCGAGAAGGACGACGGCGCGGTGGCGACGAGCTGTCCGCCGAGCTGCACGGCGGCCGCGGAGAGGAGGAGGCCGGCGAGCAGCCCGAGCCCTGCTCCGAGGAGCCCGACGACGAGGCCCTGCCGGCCGACCTGCGCCCGCTGCGATCGCGCCGTCGCCCCGATGAGACGCATCAGCGCGATCTGCCGCGTGCGTCCCGCGATGATCGTCGAGAACGTGTTCGCCGTGACGATCGCCGCCACGTACATCGCCACCGCCGTGAGCAGCACCGACAGGATCGCGACGACGACCGCGAGCGTGCCGCTGTCGCCGATGAACGGATCGGCCTGGAGGACGGCGCCGATGTAGGCCGTGATCTCGACGAGGAACACCCCGAACGCCGACGACAGCGCGGCGACGAGGACGCTCGCGCCCATGCCGCGGTCGCGGAGCCAGGCCAGCCGGGGTCCGGTCGTCCGCGTCTCCGGGACGACCGTGGTGAGCGCGGTCATGCCGACACCTCCGCGGCGAGCATGTAGGCGGAGATCTGCTCCGCGGTCTGCCGCGGGTGGTCTGCGACGATGCGCCCATCGCCGAGGTAGAGCACCCGATCGGCATGGCTGGCCGCGATCGCGTCGTGCGTGACCATCGCGATGGACTGGCCGTGCTCCCGGCTGGCGGAGGCGAGCAGGCGCAGCACCTCCCGTCCGGTCTGGGAGTCGAGGTTGCCCGTGGGCTCGTCCGCGAACACCAGGTCGGGGGCGGTGGCGAGGGCGCGGGCGATCGCGACGCGCTGCTGCTGTCCGCCCGAGAGCTGGTGCGGCCGGTGCCCGAGGCGCTTGCCGAGGCCGAGCGTCTCGATGAGACCGTCGATCCGTGCCCGCTCGATGGCGCTGGGCCGACGGCCGTCGAGCTCGAACGGCAGCAGGATGTTGCCGAGGGCGTCGAGCGTGGGGACGAGGTTGAACGCCTGGAAGATGAACCCGACGCGGCGGCGGCGCAGGATCGTCAGGTCGAGGTCGCCGAGGCCGGTGATCTCGGTGTCGCCGATCCACGCCCGCCCCTCCGTCGGGCTGTCGAGGCCGGCCATGATGTGCATGAGGGTGGACTTGCCGGATCCGGACGGGCCCATGATGGCGGTGAACTGTCCGCGGCGGATGCCGACGCTCACATCGTCGAGCGCGCGGACGGTGCCCTCGCCCGAACCGTAGGTCTTCTTCAGGTGCTGGACGCGGGCGGCGAGCCCGAGGTCGGTGGTCGTGATCTCCATGCTTCCGACGCTATTTCCGCGCCCGGTCCCCCCGCGTCGCCCTCCGGGAGCATCCCGATACATCGGGAGGATGATCCCCCTCCCCTCGACCCACCCGCGTGCGTTCGACCCACCCCTCTACGGCCCGCCGCAAAGGGCCGGGTCGAACAGAAGGGGGTGGGTCGACGTCAGGCGAGGCCGTGCTCGAACGCGAACACGACGAGCTGCACACGGTCGCGGAGCGCGAGCTTCGTGAGGATGCGGCTGATGTGCGTCTTCACCGTGGCCTCGCTGAGGAACTCCCGCGCGGCGATCTCGGCGTTCGAGAGGCCCCGGGCGGCGAGCGCGAAGATCTCCCGCTCCCGCTCCGTCAACTCGGCATACTGCGGGGGTACCGGCTTCGGAGCCTCCGCGAAGTGCTCGAACAGCTCGCGGGTCGCCGACGCCGCGATGACGCTCGACCCCGCGTGCACCGTCCGGATCGCCGCGAGCAGGAATTCCGGATCGGCGTCTTTGAGGAGGAAGCCGCTCGCCCCCTGCCGGATCGCCCGCGCCGCCGCCTCGTCGAGGTCGAACGTGGTGAGCATGACGATGCGCGGGGGCTCCGGACGGGACAGGATCTCGGCGGTCGCGGTCAGCCCGTCCATCACCGGCATCCGGATGTCCATGAGGACCACGTCGGGCCGGGTCGCGGCGACCACGGCGAGCGCCTCCTGCCCGTTCCCCGCCTCCCCCACGACCTCGAGGTCCGGCTGGGAGGCCACGAGCATGCGGATACCTGCACGGAACAGCGCCTGGTCGTCGACGAGCACGACTCTGATCACTGCGGGGCTCCGATCGGAAGGCTGCTCTGGACGACGAACTGCGCACCACGGCGCTCGGCTTGCAGACTACCGCCCACGAGCTGCGCCCGCTCGCGCATGCCGATCAGACCGTGTCCCCCGGGCGCGCCCGGCGTCGACTCCGGCGAGATGGCGTTGCGCACCTCGATGTCCACGCGATCGGGGAGCCACGCGAGATGCACGTCCACCGCGCCGTCGCCGTGGCGGATCGCGTTCGTCAACGCCTCCTGGAGGATCCGGTAGACGGCGAGTTGGATCGCCCCCGGTGGCTCCCCCGGAGGCATCGGGTCGACCGTGACCCGCGGCTCGATGCCGGCTTGGCGTACCTGGGCGAACAGCGTCTCGAGGTCGGCGAGGGTCGGCTGCGGACCGTCCCCCTGCCGATGGCGGAGCTGGGTGAGGAGCATCCGCACGTCGCTCAGGGCTCCGCGGGCGGTCTGCGCGATCGTGCCGAGGGCCTCCGTCGCGATCTCCGGCTTCACCGCCGCGGCGTAGCGCGCGCCGTCGGCCTGAGCGATGACGACCGCGAGCGAGTGGGCGACCACATCATGCATGTCCCGCGCGATGCGCACCCGCTCCTGCTCCTCGGCGGCCAGGGCCTCGGCCTGCAGCTGCGCCGAGCGCGTGCGCCGGTTGCGCAGCACGACCCGCCAGAGGAGGCCGCACACCCACGCGAACCCGAGCGCCATGATCGAGGCCGCCACGAGCAGAGTGCCGCCGGTCACGAGCTCCCACCCGCTGCCGGAGCCGAACGCGACGCCCCCGACGAAGACCAGGTACAGCGAAGCGACGATGCCGCCCACGATGACGGAGCCGAACCCCCACCAGAGCACGCGGCGCGACCCCCACGCGGACGTCGCGTACAGCACGAGGAGGATCGCGAAGTCGGTCGGCAGCGGTCCGAAGCCGGCGAGCATCTGCACGATGGCTCCGGCCCAGGCGGCGGCGAGCGCGAGACCGGGAGCGAGGCGTCCGATCGCCACCCCGCCGAACAGGAACACCGACGACGAGATCAGCCCGATGACGTTCACCGCGGACGAGCCGGCCAGCTCGGGCTGCGGGGCGTAGAACACGACCCCGAGCGGCGTCAGGAGCGCGAACAGCAGCACCGCCCCGACGATGTCGAGGACGAGGCCGGTACGGGACAGCGGACGGATCACTCCCCCACGCTACGCGAGCGCCCGGGTACTGGCATCCGTCGCGGGATGTATCCGTCAGGCGCGGGCGAGGATCTCCCCGTGCGGCACCAGGAACCAGCCGTCGCCGTCGTCGGCCCAGCGCTTCCAGGCGTCGCTGATCTCTTGCAGATCGGCGCGCGTGGCCATGCCCTGGTCCACGAGCTGCCGCGCGAGCGCCGACTCCAGGATGCGGTCGGCCCACATCCCGCCCCACCAGGCGCGCTCGGACGAGGTCGCGTAGCACCAGGTCGACGCGGTTGCCGAGACGTCCTCGAAGCCCGCCGCCCGCGCCCAGGACAGCAGGCGGCGCCCGGCGTCCGGCTCTCCGCCGTTCGCCCGGGCGGCGGCGCGGTACAGCGCGAGCCAGCGGTCGAGCTCCGGCAGGACAGGGAACCACAGGAAGCCCGCGTAGTCGGCGTCGCGAGCGGCGACCAGTCCCCCGGGCTTCGCGACCCGACGCATCTCCCGCAGCGCCTGCACCGGATCGGCGACGTGCTGCAACACCTGGTGCGCGTGCACGACGTCGAAGGAGTCGTCGGCGAAGCTCAGCGCGTGCACGTCCTCGATGGAGAAGGCGATGTTCGCAACTCCCTGCGCCGCGGCGAGGTCACGCGAGAGGGACAGTGCGGCGTCGTCGATCTCGGTCGCGGTGACGTGCGCGACCACTCCCGCGAAGTCCACCGTGATGGATCCGGGCCCCGCCCCCACGTCGAGGAGCCGGGTCTCGGCCGTGAGGTGCGGTCGCAGATACGCCGCCGAGTTCGCGATGTCCCGCACACTGTGCGAGCGGAGGACGGATTCGTGGTGTCCATGCGTGTACGAGGCCATGCGCTCAGTCTGGCACTCCTGTCGACCCACCCCTCTGCGTGTGTCCCGGCCCCTTCCGGACGCCCGTATGGGGCCGGGGCGGCGCGAAAGGGGTAGGTCGACGGGTCAGAGGGAGGCGACCATGCGGCGGATCGCCTCGCGGTCGGGCTTGCCTGAGGAGAGGACGTCGAGCTCGTCCACGAGGATCAAACGGGACGGACGCGCGTGGGCGCCGATCTCGCGGGCCACCGCCTCCCTGGCCTGGGCGAGCTGCTCGGACTCGCTGCGCCGCAGGGCCTCCCCGCGCGCCGCGACGATGACCGAGGCCTCCCCCCAGCGCTCGTCGTCGACGCCCACGACCACGGCCTGATGCAGCCCGGGCACCGAGCGCACGATCCGCTCCACCCGGTCCAGCGAGATGTTGATGCCGCCGGACACGATCACGTTGTCGGCGCGGCCGTGCACGCGGACCACACCGTTCTCGACGAGACCGAGGTCTCCCGTCCGGTACCAGCGGATGCCGTGCTCGTCCCTGGCGAACGTGCGCGCGGTCAGCGCCGGGTCCCCGAGATACCCCTCCGCGAGCAGGGGGCCGGCGATCCGCAGCTCCCCGTCGACGGCGCGGACGTGCACGGTGTCGAGCGGGACGCCGTCGTACACGCAGCCGCCACTGGTCTCCGTCGAGCCGTAGGTCCGCACGAGACGGACCCCGAGGTCGGCCGCCCGCTCCCGCAGCGGATCCGGGAGTGCCTGCCCGCCGACGAGGATCGCCTCATAGGCCCGCAGTGCCGCGAGCACCCCCGGCTCCCCTGTCGCGTCCAGCAACGTCGCGATCTGCGCCGGGACGAGGGAGGTGTAGAGCGCGGGGACGACACCGGCGGTCGTGGCGTGCAGCATGCCCCGCGTGGCCTCGGCGAACGCGTGCGGCGTGAACCGCCCCTCGATCCGGGTCGGCTCCGTGCCCGCGAGGATCGACCGCACCATCACCTGCAGCCCCGCGACGTAACCGGCCGGCAGGGCGAGCAGCCAGCGCCCGCTGCCGATCCGGGCGGCGGTGGCCTCCGCGCTCGCCCGCAAAGCCTCGCCGCTCAGCGCCACCTGCTTCGGGACGCCGCTGGATCCGGAGGTCGCGATCACTGCGGCGATGCCGTCGTCCACCTCCGCCGGAGCATCGGCGAGCATGCCGAACCCGAGAGCCGGTCCCTCGTCGAGCGCCCGGAGCAGCGCCTCCCGCAGCAGCGTGGTGTCCTCGGCGTCGGTCGGGATCAGCGCGGTCACGGTCGGCTCCGTCTCTCGTGCGGACTCAGTAGTGCCAGGGGAAGGACGACCAGTCCGGGGCGCGCTTCTCGAGGAACGAATCCCGCCCCTCCACCGCCTCGTCGGTGCCGTAGGCGAGACGGGTGGCCTCTCCCGCGAACACCTGCTGGCCGACGAGGCCGTCGTCGACCGCGTTGAAGGCGAACTTGAGCATCCGGATCGCCGTCGGCGACTTCGTCAGCACGGTGCGCGCCATCTTCAGCGCCTCACGCTCGAGCTCGGCGTGCGGCACCACGCGGTTCACGGCGCCCGCCTCGTAGGCCCGCTGCGCCGAGTACTCCTCGGCGAGGAAGAACACCTCCCGCGCGAACTTCTGCCCGGTCTGCCGGGCCATGTAGGCGGAGCCGTACCCGGCATCGAAGCTGCCGACGTCGGCGTCCGTCTGCTTGAAGCGCGCGTGCTCGGCCGATGCGATGGTCAGGTCGCACACCACGTGCAGCGAGTGGCCGCCGCCGGCCGCCCACCCGGGGACCACGGCGATGACGACCTTGGGCATGAACCGGATGAGCCGCTGCACCTCGAGGATGTGCAGCCGCCCGACAGCCGGGGCGGCCCCTTCCCCCTCGGTTGCTGAGTCTCCCCCTTGGGTTGCTGAGCCTGTCGAAGCATACTTGTACCCGTCGCGGCCGCGGATGCGCTGATCGCCGCCGGAGCAGAACGCCCAGCCGCCGTCCTTCGGGCTCGGTCCGTTGCCGGTCAGCAGCACCGCCCCGATGCGCGCGTCCTGCCGCGCGATGTCCAGGGCGCGGTAGAGCTCGTCGACCGTGTGCGGGCGGAAGGCGTTGCGCACCTCGGGCCGGTGGAAGGCGATGCGGGCGACCCCGCCGTCGCGGCTCACGTGCGCGGTGATGTCGGTGTAGTGCTCGGCGCCGGGCGCGAGTTCCCACTCGGCGGGATCGAACAGGTCGGAGACGAAGGCATCGGTCACGGTCTTCAGCCTATTCCCCGGGCACGCGCCGTCTTCATCCACCCGTCGACGATGTCCCAGGCCGGGAAAGCCACGAGGCAGACACCCGTGATCACCGTGAGGACGCGCATCGTGTCGGCATCCACCCCGTTGTCCGTGAACACGAACTCCAGGAAGGCCGGGTTCAGCAGTTCGCCCTGCAGGAGCAGGGTGAGCGCCCACACCGCGAAGGCGACCGCGAGGACGGTGTTCACGACGGCGGCGGCGACGGTCCACCGGCGGCGCGCGTACACGGCGACGGCCAGTCCGGCCTCGGCGATCATGAGCGCGAGGAGGATGCCGATGCCCACCGGCCAGAGCGCGGGCGCCAGGATCGGGATCGGGTCGCCGCCGGTCGGGAAGAACCCGAGCGTGGCGTCCCACACGATCGCACCGATGCCGGCGAGGAGGAACACGAGCGAGGCGATCACGTCGGCGCGGGCGGCCCCGTGCTCCGTGGGCTCGGGGAGCTGATCGACGTCCCATCGCACCCCGGTGTCCGCACCGGTGCGCTCCAGCACGACGAAGACGAGCGTGACCCAGAAGCACAGGTGCACGATCACCGACAGCGTGACGGAGACGACCGCGCCGATGACCTCTCCGGGGCCGGCACCGTTGATCAGCTGTCCGATCGCGACCCCGACGGCCGCGAACGGCGGCACGATGAACAGGAGCAGCTTCAGCAGCCGCCACCAGGTGAGGTAGTACCGGGGGCCGATGAGGTGCAGCGGCCGGTCGGCGTATCCGGCGGCGAGGATGCCCGGGTCGCCGAGGTCGGTGAGGACGGCCCGTTCCGCTTCCTCCGGGCTCTCGCCCTGTTCCCGCCTCGCGTCGACGGCGTCGGCGATGGCGGCTTCGAGCTCGGCGCGGACCTCGTCCTGCGCCTTCGGTGCGAGGCTGCGGATCGTGGCGCTGATGTAACGCTCGGTGAGCGTGCTCGTGGTCATGTCAGTTCTCCTCGGGGGTGAGGGAGGCGATCGCGCCGGTGAGCGCGCGCCATTCGTCGGTGAGGGTGTCGGCCAGCCGGATGCCGGCCTCCGAGGTGCGGTAGAACTTGCGAGGACGGGCCTCGTCGGTGTTCCACTCGCTCGTCAGGTATTCCTGCTTCTCCAGACGACGGAGCAGCGGATAGAGCGTGTTCGCATCGGTGGCGAAGCCCCGGCTCTCGAGCTGCTCGAGCAGCGCGTACCCGTACTCCGGCGTCCGCAGCAGCTGCAGGCAGGCGAGCACCACGGTGCCGCGGCGCAGTTCCTGCAGATGCGTGTCGAGCGTCTCGTTCATGCCGATCACATTAGTGTGCGTCACACACCATTGTCAACGGCACACCCTCGTGCGACATGTCCTTCACCCACCCACTCCGCTGCAGAAGGTCATGGGCCCACCGGCAAAGGGCGGTTCCGCGCCGAGCTGCCTCTCAATTCAGCGGATCGTCATGCGGCGGATCTCCGCGGCATAGGCGTCAAGCACGCCGAAGATGCCGCGATGCTGCCAGACGCGGTTGCGACTCTTTCCCGAGGTCTCGGTCAGGACTCCTCGCTCCGTCAGCGCGTCGAGCGCGCGCAGCGCCGCCATCTCCCCGAGACCGAGCTCCGCCATGAGGTACTTCGTGTTCACGGCGGGCTGGCCGACGAGGTAGGGGAGCACCTTCCACGCCGCGGCATCCGCACGGATGCCCTCCATCTTCTGACGTGACTCGTCGAGCTGCTCCACCAGGTCGTCGACGAGCCCGGTGCCCGTCTTCGCAGCGATGCGGCTGGCCATCGCGAACTCGCGGACGATCGGGCCGGCGTCCCCGTCGCGGAACGCTCCGAGGGCTGCGAAGTAGCGCTCGGTATCCACGAGAAGTCCCGCGGAGATCGGCACCGCGGTGGACCCGACGAGCTTCTTGTTGCGCAGGATCGACTGCGCCAGGGCGCGCCCGGTGCGACCGTTGCCGTCAACGAAGGGATGGATGGTCTCGAACTGGGCGTGCGCGACGGCCACCTGCACCAGAACCGACACATCTTGACGGTCGATGAAGGAAACCAGATCCGCGATCGCACCGGGGATGCGGTCATGATGTGGGGCGACGAACTTTGCGAAGCGGGGGCCGGCGTTCCCGGTCCCAATCCAGACCTGCTCCCGGCGGTAGCGGCCGGCTTCGTGCTCGAGACCGCGCTGATGCGTCAGCAGCGCGCGGTGCATGGCGAGGATGGAGTCCTCGTTGATGTCGTCGGCCATCCGGAGCGCGGCTTCCATGGCGCGGACGTTGCCTATGACCGTCAGCGCGTTCGCCTTGTCGCCCTCTTCGATCTCGGCCAGAGCGAGTTGCTTCGCCGAGGTCGTCAGCTGCTCGATCTGCGAGCTCGACGCCGACTCTGTGCGTAGCAGGATCGCCGTCATCGGGCCGAGGGCGGGGTTGTCCATGCCGAGCTTCTTCTGCGCGTGCTGATCGAACTCGACCAGTTGGCGCGTGGCATCCTCGACGTCGGCCGAGTCTTCACCGGAAAGTAGGGGATGCCACTGAGCGATCGGCGACGTGACGGTGGCGTCGTACGGACCCGTCTGGCGCGACACCTCGGCGCGGGAGAACATCGCAGGGGCGCGCGGCACCCACTCGAAGGTCTCGTGGGAGACGGCTTCGATCGTAATGGGTGCGGGTGCAGCTCCTGTTGCCATTCCCTCAGTTTACCAACATTTATCGCACTATCTGTTGGTTACCCGTCGTCGAACCATCGGAACAAGAGGACGTCGTGGCGAAGCGGGACCGGACCTGCAGGCACCCGGCGGGGGAGACGGCGTGCCCACCGCTTCGGCGCGGCGGGCGCCCCTGAGAATCCGAGCGTCGGCGCGGCCTTTCCCTGGGGTCACGCGGTGCTCTGCGTGCCGTTCAGCGTCGTGGAAGATACTCGCGTGCGACATCATCGCGGCGGAGGTGGCGCACAATGAAGTCATGATCCCCGCCGTCACGGAGCTCCTCGATTCCGCCCGCGTCGTCGCCCTGCCGATGCAGACCCGCTTCCGCGGCGTCGACACACGGGAGGCCCTGTTGTTCGAAGGGCCGGAGGGCTGGGCCGAGTTCTCCCCCTTCGTCGAATACGACGACGCCGAGGCGGCGACCTGGCTGGCCGCCGCGATCGACTACGCCTACGCCCCGCAACCCGCGCCGCTGCGGGATCGGGTGGGCGTCAACGCCACGGTGCCGGCCGTCGACGCCGCTCGCGTGCCCGAGGTCCTGGCGCGCTTCTCCGGATGCCGGACCGCGAAGGTCAAGGTCGCCGAGCCCGGGCAGGTGCTGGCGGACGACGTCGACCGGGTCCGCGCCGTCCGGGAGACTCTCGGGCCGGAGGGCCGCATCCGGATCGACGCCAACGGCCTGTGGAACGTCGACGAGGCCGAGCACGCCGTCCACGCGCTCGCCGCGTTCGACCTGGAGTACGTCGAGCAGCCGTGCGCCTCGGTGCCCGAGCTCGTCGAGCTGCGCCGGCGGATCGCCTACATGGGGATCCCGGTCGCGGCGGACGAGAGCATCCGGAAGTCCGGAGACCCCCTCGCCGTGGCGCGCGCGGGGGCCGCGGACATCGTCGTCATCAAAGCGCAGCCGCTGGGCGGGCTCACCCACGCGCTGCAGATCGTCACCGCGGCCGGCCTGCCCGCGGTCGTCTCCAGCGCGCTGGACACCGCTATCGGCCTGACGCAGGGAGCCGCCCTGGCCGCCGCCCTCCCGACCCTCGACTACGACTGCGGCCTGGGCACGGCCTCGCTGTTCCAGGACGACGTCGCCGACCTCCGCCCCGCCGACGGGGCGATCCCGGTCGGACGCCTGTCTCCCGACCCGTCAGCCCTCACGCGCCTCGCCGCCGCGGACGAACGCCGGGAATGGTGGCTGGCCCGCCTCGCCCGCTGCCACCACGAACTGCTCGCAGCCCGCAGCGCCTAGGACTCGACGAGGAGTTCCACGAGCCGCCCGAGCTCCTGCCCGCCGGAGTGTCGCAGCGCCGCGTCGTCGCGGCCGGCCATGGCACCGCGGACGGTCATGCCCTCCCAGAGGATCATCAGCATGCGCGCCGCGTCGGTCGCGGGCAGCCGGAGGCGCAGCGTACCCGCCGCCTCCACGATGTCCTCCACGATGCGTGCGATGCTCGCCACCATCTCGCGCTCCTGGGCGAGGTAGGCCTCGCCGAACTGCGGGTCGCGCAGGGCGCGGATCCGGATCTCGCTCATCAGCATCACGCCCAGGCGGTCGTCGCTGCCGAGCTCCATGATCTGCTGGACGAGATCTGTCGGGTCGCAGTCGTCGGCGAGCTCGCCGTCCGCCCGCATCTGCTCCACGCGAGTCCGCACGGCCGCCACCCTCGCGTCGGCGACACCGGCAGCGAGCGTCAGGAACAGCTCGTCCTTCGAGTCGAAGTTCGAGTAGAACGCCCCGCGCGTGAAGCCGGCGCGCTCGCAGACCGCCTCGACCGAGGCGCCGTCCAGACCGACCTCGGCGAACACCTGCGCGGCGGCCTCCAGCAGACGCGCCTTCGTGTTCTCCCGGCTGCGGGTGGCGGGTGACGACATCGGAACCTCCTGGCCTTCCCTCTCGGCGATTCACACCCGGTGCACAGACTCCGGATGGCGGATGACCTTACGATACATCCATGTATCGGATACACCTGTGTATCCACCCGGCACCCCACGGAGATTCGCGTGTCCACACTGCTCTCGTCCCTCGGAAGCTGGTCCTTCCGCCACCCGTGGCGCGTCCTCGTCTCCTGGCTCCTCGCCCTCGGCATCGCCGGAGCCGGAGCCGTGGTCCTCGGCGCCGGCACCGACAACACGTTCTCCATCCCCGGAACCGAGTCCCAGGCCGGCCTCGAGCAGCTCTCCCGCTCCTTCCCCCAGGTGAGCGGCACGAACGCCCAGTTCATCGTCGTGGCCGCGGACGGCGACGAGATCACCGATGACGAGTACCGCGAGCCGATCGAGGACGCCGTGTCGGAGCTCGGCGACCTCGACGAGGTCCTCGCCGCCACCTCGCCGTACGACGAGATGGTCAACGGCATGATCAACGACGACGACACGGCGGCGATCGTGCGCCTGCAGTTCGACGGCGAGTCCACCGACGTCTCCGAGGAGACGAAGGACGCCCTGCGCTCCACCGTCGACGAGCTCGCGGCAGAGCTCCCCGACGGTGCGCAGGCCTCGCTCGGCGGTGACCTCTTCGCGATCTCGATCCCCGGCGTCACGCTCACCGAGGCCGTGGGCCTGCTCATCGCGCTCCTCGTGCTCATCGTCACGTTCCGGTCGTTCGTCGTCGCCGGACTCCCCCTGCTCACCGCCATCCTCGGTGTCGGCATCTCCATGGCCGGGATCTTCACGGCGACCGCCTTCGCGACCGTCTCCTCCACCACGCCGCTGCTCGCCCTGATGCTCGGACTCGCGGTCGGGATCGACTACGCGCTCTTCATCGTCGCGCGCCACCAGGACCAGGTCCGGGACGGCGTTGAACCTGAGGAGTCGGCCGCCCGCGCGGTCGGCACGGCCGGATCGGCGGTCGTCTTCGCCGGCGTCACCGTGCTCATCGCGCTGATCGGCCTCGGCTTCGCGGGCATCCCGTTCCTCACCACCATGGGCGTCGCGGCGTCCGTGGCCGTCGCGGTCGCCGTGGCGATCGCGGTGACCCTGACCCCCGCCCTGCTCGGATTCCTCAAGGGCCGCGTGGCCGGACGACCGAAGCGCGCGAAGACCCCGAAGAAGGCGGCCGCGAAGAACGCCGCGACGAAGCCCCGCGGCAGCCGTCGGTGGGTGGAGGGCGTGACGAAGCACCCCGTCCTCGTCTCCCTCGCGGTCGTCCTCGGCCTCGGCATCGTCGCCGTCCCCGCCCTCAGCCTCGACCTCGCCCTGCCGAACGCCGGCGTCCTGCCGAAGGACTCCGAGGCGCGACAGAACTACGATCTCGTCGGCGAGCAGTTCGGTCCCGGCTTCAACGGCCCCCTCATCCTCACCGGCACCATCGTCACCTCCACCGATCCGCTGGGCCTCATGGAAGACCTCGGAGACGCGGTGGCCGAGGTGCCCGGTGTGAAGGAGGTCGCCCTCGCGACGCCGAACGAGACCGCCGACACCGGCATCGTGCAGATCATCCCGGAGACGGCTCCTGACGACCCTGCCACAGCCGACCTCGTGCGCGAGCTCCGCAGCCACCACGACGAGTGGCTGGACGAGTTCGGCATCGACCTCAAGGTCACCGGCTTCACCGCCGTCGGCATCGACATCTCGGATCAGCTCGGGGCGGCGCTGCTGCCGTTCGGGATCTTCGTGATCGGCCTCTCGCTGATCCTCCTCACCATCGTGTTCCGTTCCCTCTGGGTGCCGATCACCGCCGCGGCGGGCTACCTGCTGTCGATCGTCGCCGCCTTCGGCGTCGTCGGGGCGGTCTTCGAGTGGGGCTGGTTCGCCGACCTCCTGCACGTCGCGAAGGTCGGCCCGATCATCAGCTTCATGCCGATCATCCTCATGGGCGTGCTCTTCGGCCTCGCGATGGACTACCAGGTGTTCCTCGTGTCGCGGATGCGCGAGGACTTCGTGCACGATCCCGACCTCCGCCAGGGTACGGGGTCGGTGGACCGCGCCACCCGGCGTGCGGCGGCCCTGCGCGCCGTGCGGAGCGGGTTCACCGGGTCGGCGAAGGTCGTCACGGCAGCCGGGCTCATCATGTTCGCAGTGTTCGTGGCCTTCGTACCCGAGGGCGACTCCTCCCTCAAACCCATCGCCCTCGGACTCGCCGCCGGCATCGCCTTCGACGCCTTCCTCGTGCGGATGACGCTGATCCCGGCGCTGATGGCGATCCTCGGCGAGCGCGCCTGGGAGATCCCGTCGTGGCTGGAGCGGATCCTCCCCCGCGTGGACATCGAGGGCGAGGCGGTGGAACGCGAACGGCACCTCGAAGCCTGGCCGGGAGACGGGTCGCTCGTCGCCGCGGACGACCTGGAGCTCGGCGCCGGTATCTCCGCGGCGGAGGGGCTGACGTTGCGACTCGCGCCCGGCGCGGCCCTCGTCGTGAGCGGCACGGACGCCGGGACGCTGCGCGCCCTCGCGCTCACGATCGGCGCCCGGATCGCTCCGGCCGACGGGCGCCTCCGCGTCGTCGGTCACCTGCTGCCCGGACGTGCGGCCTGGGTCCGCTCGCACGTGGGCTGCGTGCTCGCGGCGGACGACGGATCCGTCCTCGCCGATCTCCGCGAAGCCCTCCGCGGTCGTTCCGAGCTCGTGGTGATCGACGGTGCGGACCGGCTCAGCGGCGGCGAGCGCCACCAGGCCGCAGCGATGCTGCGCGATGCGAAGTCCCGTCGTGATCTCGCCGTGTTCGCCACAGCCGCCGACCCCGACGCGGCCCGTTCCCTTCTCGCGGAGGCCGGATGGCCGTCCGCCGACGTTCTCGACACGCGCGCGCCCCGCCCGAGCGCCGCAGAAACGACCGAGGTGCCCGCATGACCCTCCCCCTCGAGCGTGCCCGCTCGCGCAAACCCATCACCTGGCTGACGATCCTCGGCGTCCTGCTGCTGCCGGCAGCGGTCGGCGGCATCCTCATGGCGGCGCTCTACAACCCGACCGAACGCCTCGACTCCATGACCGCGGCCATCGTGAACCTCGACGAGCCCGTCGAGATCGACGGCCAGACCACTCCCCTGGGGCGCCAGCTCGCCTCCGGGCTCGTCGAGGGGTCGGACGACCTCGACTCGAACCTCACGTGGGTCATCTCCAACGAGGAGGACGCCGCCGACGGACTCGCCGACGGCTCGTACCAGGCCGTCATCACGATCCCCGAGGACTTCTCGGCCGCGGCGACCTCCGCGGGCCAGGCGGTCGCCGACGGCGGCGGGGACGCGGAGCAGGCGACGATCCAGGTGACGACGCCCGACGACGGCCTCGTGGCCGACGACCTCATCACCGGACAGATCGCCGACGTGGCGGCCTCGACGCTCGGCACCATGCTGTCCGAGGCGACGACCGAGAACATCCTCGTCGGCTTCACCACCATCGGCGACCAGATCGGCGATGCGGCGGACGGGGCCCTGGAGCTGGCGAAGGGCGCCCGCGACGCGGCCACCGGCGCCGCCGCCCTCCCGGAGGGAGCGACGCAGCTCGCCGCCGGTGCCGGAGAGCTGGGCACGGGGGCCTCCACCCTCGCGTCCGGCCTCGACACGATCGCGGGGCAGACCCGGCAGGCCGCGACCGGCGCCGGCACCATCGGTGCGGGACTCACCTCCGCGGCGACCGAGCTGCAGGGCCGGGTCGCCGGCGTCCAGAAGCTCACCGGTAGCATCCAGTCGGCGGGCGCGTCGGCGAAGTCGGCCGCGACGGACTCGGCCACGGTCGCACAGGGTCTCGGGACGATGGCGGCCACGGCGTGCGCCGCCGATCCGGAATCGCCGGAGTGCGGACAGCTCTCCGGCCTCGCCTCGAAGGCGGCGGCAGCGGCCACGTCGGCCGGAACCGCCTCCGGCATCCTCAACAACGAAGAGGTTGCCACGGGTGTGGCCGCGCTTCCCGGGTCCTTCTCCACCCTGGGCACTCAGCTCGGCGAGGCGGGCGCCGGGGCGACAGAGCTCGCCGACGGGCTCAACCGCCTCGCGAGCGAGGGCGTGGATCAGTCCGCGGCGGGAGCGCGAGCCCTGTCGTCCGGCGCGACGCAGCTCGCCGACGGCGCGTCCCAGCTCGCCGACGGCAGCACGGAGCTCGCCACCGGCCTCGACACCCTCGCGACCGGCACCGGCGACCTCGCGGGCGGACTGCGCACCGCGGCGGACTCCCTCCCGTCCTTCAGCGACGAGGAGTCCACGTCGCTGGCCTCGGTGATCGCCGATCCCGTGGCGACCGACTCCTCGATGGGCTCGCTCTTCGGTCCCACCGCGATCCCGCTGCTCACCGCGGTGGTGCTGTGGTTCGGCGGTCTCGCGTCGTTCCTCGTCCTCCGCGCCCACACGGCGCGCACGCTCACGTCGCGACGCTCGTCCGCCTCCCTCACCCTCCGCGCGTTCTGGCCGGCCGCGGCGATCGGCGTCGCGCAGGGTCTGGTCGTCTCCCTCATCGTGCAGACCGTGGCGGACTATGACGTTGCGGCATGGTGGGCGTTCGCGGGCACCGCCGTCCTCGCCGGGGTGGTGTTCGCCGCGGTGAACCAGGCCCTCGTGGCGGTGTTCGGCGGCGTCGGACGCTGGATCGCCGCACTGATCGGCGTCATCGCCGTGGCGACGGGACTGATCTCGACCGTGCCCGACTGGCTCGCGAGCATCGGGGCCGCCCTCCCGACCGCACCGGCCTTCGCGGGTCTCGTGGAGGCGAGCGGGGCCGCCGTCGCCGCCCTCGTCGTCTGGGGCGTGCTGTCGCTCGTCGCCACGACGGTGGTCGTCGCGGTCCGTCGCACGACCACCGCCCGCGCCGTCGTCACCGCCTGACCCCCGGGCACAACTTCGGAGATCACGGACGACACGCCGCCGGACACCCCCTGCCGACGGCATGTCGCGTCCGTTCTCCGAAACAGTGCACGGACTCGACGACGACACCCCGTACCCTCGTGCCATGCGCCGACCGTTCATGGACACTCCGGACCAGCTCGCGAGCCTCGAAGGACAGCAGTATCTCGTCCTCCGGCCGACGGAGGCCGTCGCTTCTGAATATCGGGCCATCCAGGAAGGCGCGCTCGATCGCCTGGGGACGCCCCTGCGGCATCCGCACACGGAGCACGTGACGCTTCGCGGCTTCTTCGAGCCGGAGCGCCGGGAGGAGCTGCGGGCCCTGATCCGCGCCTGGGCCGCGGAACAGAGTCCTCTCGAACTCACCGCCGACGCCGTGGACGTCTTCCCCGCGCCGTGGCAGATCGTGATCCTACGCCTCGCCCGCACCCCCGCGCTCGTGCACGCATACGCCTCGCTGACGGAGGTGCTCCGGCCGACGGACTTCCGTCGCCTCGACGAGCTCTCCGTCGAGGACTGGACCTTCCACCTCTCGGTGCTCTACGGCAAGACGCTGGACCCTGAGACATGGCAGCAGCTCGCCGCCACCGAGGTCCGTCCTCTCACACCCTCGCCGACGGAGGTCGTCACCGAGGCCGAGTTCGTCTGGTACGAGGGCGGCGTCGAGCACGCCGAGGTCATCCCCCTCGGCGGCTGAGCCCTGCTCCGGCGGGCACGACTTCGGAGATGCCGGACGACACACCGCGACCGAGGTCAGCCCGTCGGTGTGTCCCTCGCGATCTCCGAAGCTGTGCTCGGCCGGTTCAGCTCAGGCCGGAGTAGGCGTGCAGACCCTTGAAGAAGACGTTGACGATGGTGAAGTTGAAGATCACGGCGGTGAAGCCGACGATCGACAGCCAGGCCGAAGGGTTGCCGCGCCAGCCGCGGGTCGCCCTGGCGTGGATGTACCCGGCGTAGAGCACCCAGATCACGAAGGTCCAGGTCTCCTTCACGTCGAAGCCCCAGAAGCGGCTCCACGCGTAGTACGCCCAGATGGACCCGGCGATGAGGGTGAAGGTCCAGAGGATGAAGCCGATGATCGTGAACAGGTACGCCAGGCTCTCCAGGCGCTCCGCCGGCGGGAACGTGCGCAGGAAGCCGGGGCCGGTCTTGGCCGCCCCCTCACCGAGCAGCCGCTCGCGCCGGGCCTGCATGAGCTGGATCACCGAGAGCGCGAAGGCGAGGGCGAAGAACGCGGTCGCGAGCGAGGCGACGAACACGTGGATGATCAGCCACACGCTCTTCAGCGGGTCCATCAGCGGGGAGACCTCGACGTAGAAGTTCGTCGCGCCGAGGCCCAGGAGGACCACGACGAGGCCCGTGATGAACGTGCCGAGGAAGCGCAGGTCGAGGCGGGTGAGCACCGCCAGGTAGACGGCGATGATGAGCAGCGTTCCGACCATGCCGAACTCGTACAGGTTCGCCCACGGCACCCGACCGGCCGCGATGCCGCGCGTCACGGCGGCGGCGAGGTGGAACACGAAGCCGAGCACGGTGAGCGAGGTGCCGATTCGCGCCATGACGAAGCGCTGCGGCTTCGGAGCTCCGGGCGCATCGACGGGTGCGGAAGCGGAGACGCTCCCGGAACGACCGGCGGCCACGAGCTCGCCCTCGCGGACGGTGTGGGCGTCGGCCGTCGCCTGCGAGCGGCGCGCGAGATCGAAGGCGTAGGCCACGAAGGCCGCCGCGTAGATCGCGATCGCCGTCCACAGCAGGACGGGCGAGATCACGGTGAGCTCGAGCATGGTGTCAGTCTACTTTCCGGGTGCCGGGGCCGCAGGGTCCGCGGCGGCGTCCGCGGCATCCTCGTCGGCGTCTTCAGGGGTACGGGCGGCCGTGCTGCCCGCGGCGTCGAGCAGCCGGGCGTGCCCGGCACGGAGGTCGTCCACGGCGCGGGCGAGCGTGGGGTCTTCCCCTCGGGCCAGGGCCGCGTACTCGAGGTCGACCGCGCCGTCCGCCGCGGTGGCCTTCACCCACACGCGCCGACGCGGCACGAACAGGGCGAGCATGAGGCCGCCGAGGGCGAGCAGCGCGAACCCGAGCACGAACACCCCGGACTCGTCGCGATGGATCTGCAGGGAGGCGAAGCGCTTGACGGACTCCGAGGTGTCGGTGGCGCCCTCCGGCGACTCGTCGTCGAAGGTCACCGAGCCGAGGCCGTTCGGCAGCTGCGCGGTCTCACCCGGGGACAGCTCGATCGACTCGACGTCGGTGCTGCGTCCGGTGAGCTTGGTCATGTCGGAGGTGTCGAGCACGTAGACCGAGCGCGGCACGCCGTCGTTGATCCCGAGGTCACCCGTGTACACGTCGAGCGTGAGCGTCGGGTTCGTGAGGTCGGGGTACGCCGAGAAGAAGGCGCCCGTGTCGAGCACGCCCGTGGTCGGGTAGAAGAAGCCGACGAGGCCCACCTGCTCGGCCAGGCCGTCCGGGACCTTGAGCACGCCGAGCGAGGTCATGTTGTTGTCCTGCGGGAGGAAGGGCGTGCTGTTGTGGAACACCACGTTGCCCTCGGGGTCGCGCACCGTCACCGTCGGGGCGTACCCGTTGCCGAGCAGGAACACGTCGTCGTCGGCCACGCCCAGGGGCTCGTTGACCTTGACGGCGCCCTCGCGCTCCTCGCCGTTCTCCTGGATGGTCATGTTCGCGGAGAAGTTCCCGGCCTGGCCGGAGCCGGGCTCGCCGAACGGCTGATACGTGACGTCGAAGGAGTCGAGCCGCATCGAGTACGGCGCGAAGGAGTCGTCGGCCACGAAGCGCCCACGGTTCATGGAGTCGTAGTCGAGCAGCGTGTTGGCGAAGGTCTCCCCCTCGACGAGCACGCGCTGCCCCGTGTAGGCGAAGCCGCCGCCGACGCCGATCGTCACGAGCACGCCAACGAGGGCGAGGTGGAAGAGCAGATTACCCGTCTCCCGCCAGTAGCCGCGCTCGGCCGACACCGAGTACGTGCGCCCCCGGTCATAGCGCTCCACGCGGTAGCCGAGCGCCTTGAGCTGCTTCGTGGCGACGTCGATCGAGGCGGCGGCCTCCGCGGCGGCGTCTCCGGTGCGGGTGCCGGAGTCGGCGACCGTGTCGCGGGTGACGGCGCGGTAGTCCTCCAGGCGTCGCAGTCGCGCGGGCGTGCGCGGCGGGCGGGCCTGCAGCGCCTTGGCGTGGTGCTTGATGCGCGGGATGACGCAGCCGACGAGCGAGGTGAACAGCAGCAGGTAGATCGCCGAGAACCAGGGCGACAGGTACACGTCGAAGAGCTTGAGCCCGTCGAGCACCGGGAACAGATCGGGGTTGTCGCGCTCCCACTGCGTCACGCCGTTCGGGTCGGCCATCCGCTGCGGGAAGATCGACCCGGGGATGGCCGCGATCGCCAGCACGAGCAGCAGGACGAGCGCCGTGCGCATGGAGGTGAGCTGACGCCACCCCCACCGCAGCCAGCCGACGAATCCGAGGCGCGGCTGGGTGATCGTGTCGTCGCCGTCGACGTGATCGGACGGGCGGAGCGGATCGCTGGAGTCGTTGGTCACGGCACTCTTGTTCTTCGTCATGGTCGTCTCGGAGCGGTCAGAGCGGGAGGTCGACACTGCCGATCACCGCCGTCAGCCGGGACATGATGTCGGTCCACAGGCCGGTGACCATCAGGACGCCGAGCAGGATCAGCAGCACGCCGCCGAGGATGTTCACGACCCGGATGTGGCGGCGCAGGAACCCGATGGCCTTGGTCGCCCAGCCGAAGCCGAGCGCCACGAGCAGGAACGGGATGCCGAGGCCGAGGGAGTACGCGAGGCCGAGGAAGCCCGCGCGCACGGGGTCGCCCGCGTTGAAGGAGAGCGCGAGGATGGCGGCGAGCGTGGGGCCCATGCAGGGCGCCCAGCCGATGCCGAGCGCGATGCCGAGGAGCGGGGCACCGACCATCCCGGCCTTCGAGTCGACGTGGAAGCGGAGCTCCTTCTGCGCGAACCCGAAGAGCCCGAGGAAGACCAGGCCCATCGCGATGATGACGACGCCGAGGATGCGGGTGATGAGGTCGCCCCACTGGAGCAGGAACACGCCAGCAGTGCCGCCGAGCACCGTGTAGAGGATGAACACCACGGTGAAGCCGAGGATGAACAGCAGCACACCGAGCACGAGGCGGCTTCGGGTGGCGGTCTGGGTGGTGCTGCCGGTGGTCGACGATCCCCGCGGCGCCACGGCTCCACCGAGGAAGCCGAGGTAGCCCGGCACGAGCGGGAGCACGCACGGTGAGAGGAAGGAGACGAGGCCCGCGACCATGGCCACCGGGATCGCCAGCCAGAGGGCCCCGGAGTCGATGATCGTCCCCGGATTCACGACGACCTCGTGGACATCAGGAGTCCTCCGCGAGCGCGTCCTTGACGAGCGTGGAGAGGACGGAGGTGCCGTCGATCGGACCGATGATCTTCGCGGCGACGCGCCCCTGCTTGTCGAGCACGAGCGTGGTGGGGGTCGCCGAGATCGGCACGACCTTCGCGAAGGCGAGCTTGGCTTCGGCGGTGTCGACGTCGATGAGGCTCGGGTACGTGATCCCGAACTCGTCGGCGAACGCGGCCGCGGTGTCGGCCTGATCCCGCGTGTTGATGCCGATGAACTGCACGTCCGCGTCGCTGTGCTCCTGCCAGACCGCCTCCAGGTCGGGGGCCTCCACGCGGCACGGGGCGCAGCCGGCGTACCAGAAGTTGACGACCGCGACCTGTCCTGCGATGTCGGCACTGTCGAAGTCCTCGCCGTGCTCCGTGACTCCGGCGAACTCGACCGGCTCGCCACGCTCGGCGACGGGGATCTCGACGATCGCGCCGTCGGCGGCGACGTACCCGGTGTTCTCGCCGCTCAGGAACGACTCGCTCACAGCGTCGGGGGCGCAGGCGCTCAGACCGACGGCGAGCACCGCAGCGAGCGCGGCTCCGCCCAGGCGGCCGAGGGGCCGAAGACGGGAGGGGCGGCCGTTGCGGATCGGGTGAATCCTGGAAGCGCGGGACACGTCTCCGAGTTTACGCAGAGCTTCCTATGCATCGGCCGGGTACCCCCGGGGGGAGTCAGAAGCGCGCGAGCACGTCGTCCACCCCGGCGCGGAACCGCGGACAGGTCGCGATGTCGTGCGCTCGGCACCCCATGGCGTGCTCCGTCATTTCCCGGGATCGCCGCATCTCCTCCATCCGCCTGTCGAGGTCGTCGAGATGCTGCTGCAGCACCTGATGTCGGCCCGCGCTGCCGTCGTCGAGGAGCACGGCGATCTGGTCGAGGCTCATGCCGGCGGCCTTGCTGCGCTGGATGACGGCGATGCGCACGACCTCGTCCTCGCCGTAGCGACGCCGGCCCGCCGCGTCCCGGGGTGGCCGCAGCAGGCCGACCGTCTCCCAGTGCCGCAGGACGTTCGTCGGCAAGTCGAAACGCGCGGCGACCTCGCCGACGGACCAGGGATGCAGGTCGCTTGACTTCATGTTGACATGAAGTCACAGACTGGTGCCGAACGCAAGACGCGAGAAGGGAACCCCCATGTACGACGCGATCGTGATCGGTGCCGGCCCCGCCGGACTCCAGGCGGCGCTCACCCTCGGACGGATGCATCGACCGGTGCTCCTGCTGGACTCCGGCGAGTACCGCAATGGCACCGTGCAGCACATGCACAACATGATCGGTGCCGATGGGAGGGCCCCGGCGGACCTCCGCGCCCAGGCCCGGGCCGAGCTCGCGGCCTATGCGGACGTCGAGGTGCGGGACGTCGCGGCGCAACGGATCTCCGGCGACGCGGAGACGGGGTTCTCGGTGAGCCTCGCCGACGGGTCGATGACCGACGCACGACGGGTGATCCTGGCGACCGGCGTCGCGGACGATCTCCCGCCGGTGCGGGGTCTCGCCGAGCTGTGGGGCGTCCGGGTCTTCAGCTGCCCGTTCTGCGACGGACACGAGCACGCCGGGAAGCCGATCGCGATCCTCGGCGCGGCACCCCGGGCAGCCCATCTGATCGGGTTGCTCGGCCGGATCGTCGGCGAGATCACGGTGGTCCCGGTGGGAGAGCCGTTCGCCGCGGAGGACCGTACCGCGCTGGAGGAGCTCGGGGTGCGGGTGGCCTCCGCTCCGGTCGAGGCTGTCGCCGCGCACGGAGACGGGGTGCGGGTGCGCAGCGCCGAGGGCGACCTCGACGTCGCGGGCGTGTTCGTGGCCTCCGGCACGATGCGACACCGGGCGCCCTTCGCCGCCGACCTCGGGCTGCGGATGCTGGAGTCGGGGTCCATCGAGATCGATGAGTTCGGGAGGACGTCGCGTCCTGGGGTCTTCGCGGCGGGCGACCTCGCCCATCGCGCGACCCTCCCCGGCCCGATGGCCTCGGTCCTGCTCGCCGCCGCCGCGGGACAGCTCGCCGCGGTGGGGGTGCTCCAGTCCCTCTGACGTCGAATCGCCCGATCGGTCCCATCTCCGGGCCGGATGGGGCCATTCAGGCGATTCGAACGGGGGTCAGACGGCCCCTACGTCGACAGCACCGCCGGTCGCGGCGGGCTCGGCATACGAGACCTCGCGCCAGACGTCGCCGACGCGCGCGAACGAGGTCACACTCGACAGGGCGCAACGGCGAGTCCGCGGGTCATGCTGCAGCGGGAGGCCGGCCACGCGGAGGTGCGTGATCCAGATCGGCGCCTGATGCGACACCATGACGATGTCCCCCGCGGTCGGGATCTCGGCCGCGGCCGTCCATGCCTCGTCCATCACGCCGAGCATGCGCTCCGCGATCGAGGCGTACGGCTCCCCCCAGCTCGGCAGCGACGGCTGGCGCAGGTGCCACCAGTTCACCGGATTCATCAGCGACCGCCGCATCCGGGTGCCCTCGAACACGTTCGTCGGCTCGATCAGGCGGATGTCCGTCTCGGGTTCGAGGTCGAACACCTCCGCGAAGGGGGCGGCCGACTCCTGCGCGCGCTCCAGAGGCGACGCGAACAGCGCGGTCACCGGATCGCCGAGCCCGACCACATGCTCCGCCGCCGCCTGCGCCATCTCCTCCCCCGCGGTGCTGAGGTGATAATCGGGCAACCGTCCGTAGAGCACGCGGGACGGGTTGTGCACCTCACCGTGGCGAACGAGGTGCAGAAGTGATGCCGCCACGTCAGACCTCGCGGTAGCGGGACTCGCCGAAGCCGAGGACCAGATAGCCGATGTAGGGGAAGAGGAACAACAGGAAGAAGGAGAACACCCCGCCCTTGCCGAAGCGCGCGCCGAGCTTGAATGCGACGATGACCCCGAGGATGAAGTTCGCGATCGGCACGAGGTAGAGCAGGGCGAACCAGCCCGACATCCCGGCGATCTTCACGAGGAACACGACATTCACGATCGGGATGATCGCGAGGATTCCGGGGTACCCCGCCTTCGTGAAGACCTTCCACAGCCCGACCACGACGAGGATGTAGAAGATGAGGGCGATGAGCCCTGTCGTGCCGGAGAAGATCGCGCCGAACAGGTCGGGAAGGCCGTTGCCGTCCGAGATGGAGAGGTTCATGGGGTGCGCCTTTCGTCGTGGCGATCCTACTGAGGTGCCGCTGCTCCGCGCAGGCGACCCGGCCGGGAAGGGCCGGGACGCCCGCGTAGACTGGGCGGGTTCATCTTTCCCCGGATCAGGAGGAATCCTCCGTGCTGCGCACCCACTCCGCAGGCTCCCTGCGCGCCGAGAACATCGGTCAGACCGTCACCCTCACCGGGTGGGTCGATCGTCGTCGTGACCACGGAGGCGTCGCTTTCATCGATCTGCGGGACGCGTCGGGCATCGCCCAGGTCGTCATCCGCGACGAGGAGATCGCCCACCCGCTGCGCAACGAGTTCGTCCTCAAGGTCACCGGGGAGGTGTCGCGTCGCCCCGAGGGGAACGCGAACCCGAACCTGCCGTCCGGCGAGATCGAGGTCATCGCGGCCGAGGTCGAGGTGCTGAACGAGTCGGCGCCGCTGCCGTTCCAGGTCTCGACCGCTCTGGCCGACACCGAGACCGTCGGCGAGGAGGCACGCCTCAAATATCGCTACCTCGACCTCCGCCGCCCGGCCGCCGCCTCCGCGCTGCGCCTGCGGTCCGACGTCTACAAGGCGATCCGCGACGTCCTGCACGCCGAGGACTTCACCGAGGTCGAGACCCCGACCCTCACCCGTTCCACGCCGGAGGGCGCCCGCGACTTCGTCGTCCCGGCCCGTCTGCACCCGGGCAGCTGGTACGCCCTGCCGCAGTCCCCGCAGCTCTTCAAGCAGCTGCTCATGGTCGGCGGTGTGGAGAAGTACTTCCAGATCGCCCGCTGCTACCGCGACGAGGACTTCCGCGCCGACCGTCAGCCCGAGTTCACGCAGCTCGACATCGAGATGAGCTTCGTCGACCAGGAGGACGTGATCGCCCTCATGGAGTCGCTCATCGTGGCGATGTGGAAGACGATCGGCGTCGAGGTGCAGACCCCGCTGCCGCGTATGACGTACGCCGATGCCATGGCGAAGTACGGCTCCGACAAGCCCGACCTCCGCTTCGGGCTCGAGCTCGTCGAGGCGACCGAGTACTTCACGGACACCCCGTTCCGCGTGTTCCAGGCGGAGTACGTCGGCGCGGTGCGCATGCCCGGCGGTGCGAGCCAGCCGCGCAAGCAGCTCGACGCGTGGCAGGACTGGGCCAAGCAGCGCGGCGCGCGCGGTCTCGCCTACGTGCTGTTCAACGAGGACGGCACCCTGGGCGGCCCTGCCGCGAAGAACCTGTCCGAGGCCGAGCAGGCGGGACTGGCGGAGTTCGTCGGCGCCGAGCCGGGCGACTGCGTGTTCTTCGCCGCCGGTGCCACCAAGGAGAGCCGGGCGCTGCTCGGCGCCGCACGGGTCGAGATCGGCCGTCGCCTCGGGTACCTGAACCCGGACGAGTTCGCCTTCACGTGGGTCGTCGACGCCCCGATGTTCGAGCCGGCCGCGGATGCGGTCGCCTCCGGAGACGTGGCCGTGGGTGCGGGCGCCTGGACGGCCGTGCACCACGCGTTCACGGGCCCGAAGCCCGAGTTCGAGGACACGTTCGACAGCGACCCCGGATCGGCCCTCGCCTACGCGTACGACATCGTGTGCAACGGCTCGGAGCTCGGCGGCGGGTCCATCCGCATCCACCGCGAGGACATCCAGAAGCGGGTCTTCGAGGTCATGGGCATCAGCGACGAGGTGGCGCAGGAGCAGTTCGGCTTCCTCCTCGACGCGTTCAAGTTCGGCGCTCCCCCGCACGGCGGCATCGCGCTCGGCATGGACCGCGTGCTCCAGCACCTGACCAAGACCGAGTCGATCCGCGACGTCATCGCCTTCCCGAAGTCCGGCAACGGCTTCGATCCCCTCACCTCCGCTCCCGCTCCGATCACCCCGGAGCAGCGCGCCGAGGCCGGCGTCGACTTCACCCCCGAGGACGAGGCCTGACCCGCCGACACCCCGTCTTATCGCCGAGACCCCGGGACACTGCCGCTGGCAGCCCGGGGTCTCGTCGCGTACCCGGGGTCTCGGCGAACAAGAAGAAGAAGGGGGGGCTAGGCGAAGAGGGGGGCGAGGTTCTCGTTCCACACGTCGACACCGAGCTTCGCGATGAGAGCCACCACCACGACGAGGAACACCACGCGGATGAAGGTCGTGCCGCGGGAGATGGCCATCCGCGAGCCCAGGTAGCTGCCGGCGACGTTCGCGACCGCGAGGATGCCCCCGAGCAGCCACAGCACCGAGCCGTGCGGGATGAAGAGGAGCAGCGCCCCCGCGTTCGTCGCGAGATTCACGATCTTGGCCTTCGCGCTCGCCTGCAGGAAGTCGTACCCCAGCAGCGCGACGAGGGTGATCACGAGGAAGGTGCCCGTCCCCGGACCGATCATCCCGTCGTAGAACCCGATGCCGAGCCCGGCCAGCCCGGCCATGATGTGGTGCTTGTGCCCGTGGAAGCGCAGCTGCGTCGCCGCCCCGAGCTGGGGACGGAGCGCCGTGAACAGGGCGACCGCCAGCAGCGCGATCACGATGATGGGCTTGAAGGCGGCCGGGGGCAGCACCGTCGCGACCGCCGCGCCGCCGAACGAGCCGATCAACGCGATCACCGCCATCGGCAGGGCCGTGCGGAGGTCGGGCTTGGCACGGCGGTAGTAGGTGATGCTGCTGGTCGCGGTCCCGAACACGGAGGCGAGCTTGTTCGTCGCGAGCGCCTGGACCGGGGCGATGCCGGGGATGAGGAGCAGTGCCGGAAGCTGCAGCAGTCCTCCGCCGCCGACGACCGCGTCGATCCACCCGGCACTGAACGCCGCCACGATGATGAGGATCAGCATCCCCCAGGTGAGCTGCTCGAGTCCGAGGAGGCTGCCGATATCCACCCCGCCATGATTCCAGACCCGCGGGCACCGTCACGCAACCGCGCCGCTGGCAGACTGGGGTCATGCTTCCCGCTCTCCCGCTGCCGCACCCGTTCGCGTCGAGGAGCGGGGACGCTGTGCTCCGGAGAGCGAGCGAGGCCGACGCCGACGCCGTCATCGCGCTGCTCGCCGACGACCCGATCAGCGCCGCCCGCGGCGACGTGGCCTCCGACGAGGACCGCCCGGCGTACGAGCGCGGCCTCCGCGAGATCCTGGCCGATCCCTCCAACGACCTCCTCGTGGTCGAGCTCGACGGCGCGGTGGTCGGCACCCTCCAGCTCACGTCGATCCCGGGCATGGCACGCCGCGGCGCCCGGCGGCTGCTCGTCGAGGCGGTCCGGGTGCGCAGCGACCTCCGCTCGTCCGGCATCGGCTCCGCGGTCATGCGGTGGGTCGGCGATGCCGCGGCGCCCGCCCTCGGCGCGGCCATGGTGCAGCTCACCTCTGACGCCGCCCGCACCGACGCACACCGGTTCTACGAGCGCCTCGGCTACGTGGGCTCGCACCGCGGCTTCAAGTACACGGTCCGGCACGACTGATCCCCCGGCGCATCCCTGCGCCACCCGCCCGACACCGACCGTTCACCCGCGCCGCTCCCCGCGGCTACCTCGGGCTCATAGTGTCCTCTCGCAACCCGACACCGGCGTGCAACGCCGGACACCGAGAGGACACTCATGGCACGCTCCATCCGCCGCGCACGCATCGGCGCCGGCATCGCCCTGGCCACCACGGCCGTCATCGCACTGACCTCCTGCGCCTCGGCGACCGACGCCCCGGCCGCCGGCGACGACGCCGTGGACGCGGCGAGCGCGACGTCGGTCGAGGACTTCGGCTCGTTCGCCGACCTCGAGGCCGCCGCGAAGGAGGAGGGTCAGCTCAACGTCATCGCCCTCCCGCGCGACTGGGCGAACTACGGCGAGATCCTCGACCTCTTCGCCGAGAAGTACCCCGAGATCACCATCAACGAGGCGTCGCCCGACGTCTCCAGCGCCGAGGAGATCCAGGCCGCCGAGACGAACAAGGGCCTCGACACCGCCCCCGACGTCTTCGACCTCGGCCTCACCGTCGCTCTGCAGAACACCGATGCCTTCGCTCCTTACAAGGTCCAGACCTGGGACGACATCCCCGACGAGCTGAAGGAGCCCACCGGCCTCTTCGTCGGCGACTACGGCGGGTACATGTCGATCGGCTACGACTCCTCGAAGTTCGAGGCGCCGGCCGAGCTGTCCGACCTGCTCTCCGCCGACTACAAGGGTGCCGTGGCCATCAACGGCGACCCGACGCAGGCCGGCGCCGCCTTCGCCGCCGTGGGCCTGGCGACGGTGCAGTCGGACGGCACGCTCGACGACTTCCAGCCGGGCATCGACTTCTTCGCCGACCTGCAGAAGGCCGGGAACCTGCTCAAGGTCGACGTCACGACCGCGACCGTCGCCAGCGGCGAGACCCCGGTCGTCTTCGACTGGGACTACCTGAACGCCGCGCACACGGCCGACAACCCGAACTGGAAGGTCGAGGTCTTCGACGGCACCGGCTACGCGGGCTACTACAACCAGGCCATCAACGTCGACGCGCCGAACCCGGCGGCCGCGCGTCTGTGGCAGGAGTTCCTCTACAGCGACGAGGTGCAGAACCTGTGGCTGAAGGGCGGCGCCCGTCCGGTGCGCATGGAGGCGATGACCGAGGCGGGCACGATCGACGAGAAGCTCGCGGCGGCTCTCCCGGAGGCTCCGGAGGAGACCGTCGTGCCGACCGAGGAGCAGTCCGAGAACGCCGGCACGCTGCTCGGCGAGAAGTGGGCAGCGGCGGTCCAGTGACCTCTCTCGTCGCACCGGGGGTGGATGCCGCGGCGCCCGCCCCCGTCACCGCCGCCGGACCCGCGTCGCACGCGCGGGCCCGGCGGTCTGCGCCGTCCCCGGCGTGGCTGGGGCTCGTGCCCTTCGCCGCCTACGTGCTGCTGTTCCTCGCCCTGCCCACCGTGCTCGCGATCGGCTCCGGGTTCTTCGACGGCGACGGCGCTTTCACCTGGACGAACGTCGCCGCCCTCGGCGACCCCGTCGTGCTCACGACCTTCGCGAACTCGGCGGGGCTCTCCCTGCTCACCGCGGCGGTCGGCGCCACCGTCGGCGCCCTGGTCTCCTATGCGTTGCTCGGCATGAACCCGGACGGCGTCGTGCGGCGATCCGTGGACGCGGCCGCCGGGGTCCTCGCGCAGTTCGGCGGCGTCATGCTCGCCTTCGCCTTCATCGCCATGATCGGCATCCAGGGCGTGGTCACCGTCTTCCTCCGCGACACGTTCGGCATCGATATCTTCGCCGAGGGCACCTGGCTGTACGAGCTGCCCGGCCTCATCCTCCCGTACATCTACTTCCAGGTGCCGCTCATGGTCATCACCTTCCTCCCCGCCCTCGCCGCCTTGAAGCCGCAGTGGGTCGAGGCGAACCTCACCCTCGGGGGCAGCAGGGCGAGCTTCTGGCTGCGGATCGGCCTCCCGGTGCTGGCGCCGTCGTTCCTCGCGAGCCTGCTGCTGCTCTTCGCGAACGCGTTCTCCTCCTACGCCACGGCCGCGGCGCTCGCGAGTCAGGGCTCGCAGATCGTCCCGCTGCAGATCCGCACGGCGCTCACGAGCGAGACCCTGCTCGGCCGGGAGAATCTCGCGGGCGCTCTCGCCCTCGGCATGATCGTCGTGGTCGGCATCGTGATGGCGCTGTACTCGGTCATCCAGCGACGTGCCGCGCGGTGGCAGGCATGAACGGCCTCGCCCCCTCCCGCGCGACCCGTGCGGTGATCGGCATCGTGGTCGGCGCGTTCTTCGCTGTGCCTCTCGTGTCGACGTTCCTCTTCACGCTGCGCGGCACGGACGGCCTCTCCTTCGCGCACTGGGCCGCCCTCGTCGACCCCGCGGCGTCGGCGAGTCTGAAGCCCATCTGGACGGGGCTCGGCAACTCGCTGGTCCTCGCGGTGGTGACCGTGGCGATCGTGCTGTTCCTCCTGGCCCCCACGATGATCCTCGTGAACCTGCGCTTCCCCAGACTGAAGGCGGCCTTCGAGTTCGTCGCGCTCCTCCCGATCTCGATCCCCGCGATCGTCCTCGTGGTGGGCCTCGCGCCGATCTACCTGCAGATCGGTCGGACCCTCGGCACCGGCACCTGGACCCTCGCCTTCGCCTACGGCGTCACAGTCCTCCCCTTCGCGTTCCGCTCGATCCAGGCGTCCATCGATGCCGCCGATCTGCGCACGCTGTCCGAGGCAGCACGCTCGCTCGGGGCGGGGTGGCCGACGGTCGTGCTCCGCGTCCTCGCGCCGAACCTCCGACAGGGACTGCTCGCCGCCGCGCTGATCTCCATCGCGGTGGTTCTCGGGGAGTTCACGATCGCGTCCCTGCTCAACCGACAGGTCTTCCAGACGGCGATGGTCGTGGTGCAGAAGCAGGACCCGTTCGCGCCCGCGATCTTCACGCTGCTCGCCCTGCTGTTCGTCTTCCTCCTGCTCCTGCTCATCGGCCGCGTCGCCCGCGGTCCGCGAAAGGCCCGCTCATGACCCTCGATCACGCGCTCCCGCGCACCAAGGACAACCTGCTGCTCGCCCAGGCCGGCGAGGGTACGCGGGTCGAGCTGCAGGGCATCGTGAAGAGCTACGGCGGCACGAGGGTGCTGCACGGCGTCGACCTCGACATCGCTCCCGGGGAGTTCGTCTCGCTGCTCGGTCCGTCCGGCTGCGGGAAGACCACCCTGCTCCGCGTGCTCGCCGGACTCGAGGGCGCCGACGAGGGCACCGTCCTCCTCGGCGGCGGAGATGTCTCGCGTGTGCCGACCAACCGGCGCGACATCGGGATGGTGTTCCAGTCGTACTCGCTGTTCCCGCACCTCCGCGTCGTCGACAACACGGCCTTCGGGCTCCGTCGTCGGGGTGTCGGCAAGGGTGAGGCGGCGCGACGGGCCCTCGACGCGCTCGCCCTCGTGGGTCTGGCCGACCTGGCCGACCGGTTCCCGCATCAGCTCTCCGGCGGGCAGCAGCAGCGGGTGGCCCTGGCTCGCGCCCTCGTCACGGAGCCTCGGGTGCTGCTGCTCGACGAGCCGCTGTCGGCACTCGACGCGAAGGTGCGCGTGCAGCTCCGTGACGAGATCCGGCGCATTCAGCTGCGGCTCGGCATCACGACCGTGTTCGTCACGCACGATCAGGAGGAGGCCCTCGCGGTGTCCGACCGGATCGCGGTCATGAACGCGGGTCGCATCGAGCAGATCGGCTCCCCGGAGGAGCTGTACACCACCCCCGCGAGCGCCGAGGTCGCCGCGTTCGTGGGCCTCTCCAGCGTCGTGTCCGGGGTCGCCGAGGGCGATCACGTCGTCGTGTGGGGGCAGCGTCTTCCCTTGCAGACCCCCGCCGATGGCCCCGTCGACGTGTACCTCCGCCCGGAGAACGTGCGCTTCACCTCCGCGGAGGACGCCGCCACCGATGCGCTCGTGGAGGAGAGCACGTTCCTCGGCAGCATGCGGCGGACCCTCGTGCGCACCGAGTCGGGCGAGCTCGTCCGCGTGCAGCACGCACCCACCGTGCACCCGTCGTTCGGCGACCGCGTCCGGATCGCGGTGACTCCTGTCCCGGTGGTCGCGCGTCCCCGCGGCTGACCCGAGACCCCGGCGGAGAGAAGTTACAGGACGCGGGAGAGGAAGTCCTTCGTGCGCTGGTGCTGCGGATTCGCCAGCACCTCGCGGGGGTCGCCCTCCTCGACGATCTGTCCGCCGTCCATGAAGATCAGCCGCGAACCGACCTCGCGCGCGAAGCCCATCTCATGCGTGACGACGAGCATCGTCATGCCCTCGTCGGCCAGCGACCGCATCACCTGCAGCACCTCGCCGACGAGCTCCGGGTCGAGGGCCGACGTGGGCTCGTCGAACAGCATCATGTCGGGGTTCATGCACAGCGCCCGCGCGATGGCCACCCGCTGCTGCTGTCCGCCGGACAGGTGCCCGGGGTACGCGTCGGCCTTCTCCGCGAGCCCGACGCGCTCGAGCATGGCGCGGGCCACCTTCTCCGCTTCGGCCTTCGAGCGTTTCTTCACCCGCTGCTGCGCGATCGTGAGGTTGCCGAGCACGCTGAGGTGCGGGAACAGGTTGAAGCTCTGGAACACCATCCCGATGCGGGTGCGCACGCGGTCGATGTCGATGTCGGGATCGGTGATGTCGATGCCCTCGATGAGCACCTTGCCGCCTGTGGGCTCCTCCAGGAGGTTCACGGAGCGGAGCAACGTCGACTTGCCCGACCCGGACGGGCCGATCACGCAGACGACCTCGCCGGCGAGCACCGTCAGGTCGATGCCCTTGAGCACCTCGTTGTCGCCGAAGCTCTTGTGCAGGTCCTGGATCGCGATCGCGGGGGCCTGCACGTCGATCAGGTCGGTGCTCATCGTGTCCTCGCCATCCGACGCTCCAGCCACGCGCTGAAACGCGTGAGCGGGATCGTCACGATCAGGTAGAGGATCGCCGCCATGATCAGCGGCGTTCCGTTGGCGTTCTGCGTGCTGGCGTCACGGGCGAAGGTCGTGAGTTCCTTCGACCAGATGAACGTGCCGACGACGAACAGCAGCGACGTGTCCTTCAGCAGCAGCACGAACTCGTTCGTCAGCGGCGGGATGATGATGCGGAAGCCCTGCGGCACGACGATCCAGAACGTCGTCTTCATGGGCGACATGCCGAGCGATCGCGCGGCCTCGGTCTGCCCCTTCGGCACCGCCTGGAGTCCCGCGCGGATGGTCTCGGCCATGTACGCCGACGCCACGAGCACGAGACCGATCAGGCCGAGCACCACGGGACCGCCGAGCTCCTGCGCCCGCACGCCGAGCGCGATCGGCACGATGAACCCGATGGCGAAGATCGTGAGCAGGGCGGGGAGCCCGCGGAACAGTTCGATCCAGACGGTCGCGATCCACCGGAACGGACCGATCTCGGACAGCTTCATCAGCGCGAGGATCACGCCGAGGAGAAGGCCGCCGGCGAACGCCACCGCAGTGAACCACAGCGTGTTGACGAGCGCGGTCGTGATGATCCCCGGCAGCATCTTGGCTGCGACCTCGGGGTTGAAGAAGAGCTGCCCGAGCCGGGACCAGTCGGTGCTGAACGCGACCCAGACGGCGATCGCGATCAGCACCGCATAGACGGTGTACCGGTAGAGCTTCTGTTTGGTGGTGCGCCTCAACGCCATTGTAAAGGTCCTCCCGACCTCCGTGTTCCCCGGCTCAGTTCGCCGTGAAGTACTGGTCGTAGATCTTCTGGTACTCGCCGTTGTCCCTCAGGTCCTTGAGCGCACCGTTCACGGCGTCGAGGAGCTCGTCCTTCTCACCCTTCGCGAACGCGAAGCCGTAGGACTCGTCGGTCTCGTAGGTCTCGACGATCTCGTACGCGGAGTCGGCCTTCTCGTGCTCGAGGTTGACGGGCTGGTCCTGCAGGATCGCGTCGATCTGCCCCGCCTGGATGGCCGGCCACAGCTCGCCGTCCGACGGGTACTGGACGAGCTGCGCGCCCTTCGCGTTCTCGGTCGCGTAGGCCTCACCCGTCGTACCCTGCTGCACGCCGACGTTCTTGCCGTCGAGGTCGTCGATGGACGTGATGCCGGAATCGGTGCGCACGAGGAGCGACTGCAGCGAGTCGTAGTACGGGTCCGAGAAGTCGATGTTGGCCTTGCGCTCGTCGGTGATCGTCATGGCCGAGGCGCCGACGTCGCAGGTACCGGCGGCGAGGGTCGTGCCGGACTGCAACGCGTCGAAGCCCACATCCTGCACCGAGAGCTCGAGGTCGAGCTGCTCGGCGATCGCGCCGAGGAGGTCGATGTCGAAGCCGGTGTACTCGCCGTCGTCACCCTCGAACTCGAACGGCGGGTAGGGGATGTCGGAGCAGACGGTGAGCGTGCCCGCCTCGACGAGGCCGTACTCGTCGCCCGCGGCGGGCTCGCCACTGCTGCCCGCATCGGAGGAGCCGGTGGCGCATCCGGCGAGCGCGAGGGTGGCGGTGGCCGCGATCGCGAGGCCGGCGAAGAGGTTACGACGGGACATGTCGGCTCCTGAGAGTCGGGGGGCGGGTGCGCCCACGGACGGGTAGGAGTTCATCTAAACATGCGGCTCGTCGCGTGACCAATGACATCCCCTCGCGCCGCATCACGTTTGTGTTTCGGTGCCGCGGGGACGAGCCTCGACGCTCAGACCTCGGCGTCGACCGCCACGCGACCGGCGACGACCGAGCGGATGTACCCGGCGACCTCCTCGTGCGCGGGGTGCACCTGATACTGCTCCAGGTCCGCGACGGAGTCGAAGTCGGCGACCAGGGTGACGTCCCAGTTGGCGTCGGGGTACACGTCGTTCGCGCCGGCCCAGATGCTGCGCAACTGCGGTACGACGCCGTCGAGGGCGTTCAGACGCCGGGCGATCTCAGCCGCCCGGGCCTGCCGCTCCCCCGCGTCCTCCGCGGCCAGCTTCCAGGTCACGACATGGCGGATGGTCATCGCAGCTCCTTCTGGTCGGCGCGGGCCTCGGCGTCGACGGCCTCTTCCAGCGCCTCACGCAGGCGGTCGGGGGACACGCGCCAGTGCGCGTGCAGTCGCCCGTCGATGAGGACGACCGGGATCTTCTCCCACCACTGCTCGTACAGGGCGGGGTCGTCCTGGATCGACGCCTCGACGATCTGGATGCGCTCCGCGGCGGCATCCGGCAGCTCGGCGACGACCGCGTCGACGACCTCGGAGGCCACCGCGCACAGATGGCAGTCGGGCTTGCCGATGAGGGTCAGCGTCGTCACGACGACGGGACCTCGACCTCGCGTCCCTGCGCGATCCACTCGCCGGTGCCGCCCTCGACGTTGGTGGCGTCGTAGCCGCGGGCCTCGAGCGCTTCGACCACACGGGCCGAGCGGCCGCCGGCCTGGCAGATCACGTCGAACGACTCCGCGGGAAGCTCTTCCAGGCGGTTGCCGATCTCGGACATCGGGATGTTCACGGCGCCGGGGACGTGTCCTGCCTGGAACTCGTTCACCTCCCGGACATCGATGAGGGGCGTGCCGGAGCGCTCGGCGAGTTCGGCGACGGTGATCGACTTCATGACATCCTCTCGGCGGTGCGGAACGGCGCGCAGAGACACAAAGCGCCCGTCCGAAGACAGGCGCTCGGTGTCTGGCCGCTTACTTCTTGTTGCGGCGCTGGTGGCGAGTCTTGCGAAGCAGCTTGCGGTGCTTCTTCTTCGCCATGCGCTTGCGGCGCTTCTTGATGACAGAACCCACGGAAACCTCACTAAGTCAGGGGCTGGGTGTCGCCGGAATCGGACACCCGGGTACGAGCACGAAAAATGCCTCGGATCATCCTAGCAAACTCAGGAGGGTGCCCCGCGCCCTCCGTCAGCCGGCGTCGGCGATGGGCCGCTGCAGAGCCTCCGCGACGGCGGACTCCGGCACGCGGTAGCTCCGTCCGAACCGGATGGCGGGAAGGTCACCGGCGTGCACGAGCCGGTACACGGTCATCTTGGACACGCGCATGAGCTCGGCGACTTCGGCCACCGTCAGGAATCGGACGTCTGGAACCTCGGGCATCCCACGTACCCCTTTCTCGATGAGCACACTCTATGGGGTCGTTGGGACGCGTGTAAACCCGCGTGACTGCTGTGATCAGTGAGATATCGGCACGGTCGCGAACGCCCGGACCGGGAACGTTCCGAACCCGCGGATCGCCGGAGGGGCCGCGGTGAACCGCGCCCCGCGTGCGGGGAGGCGATCGAGAGCCGTGAGGTGCTCGACGACGTGCACGCCCGCTGCGAGGAGGATGCTGTGCGCGGGCCGCTCCCCTCCGCTCTCCGTGTCGTCGATGTTGAGCGCGTCGATGCCGACGAGGCGCACCCCGGCGTCGACGAGGAATCGCGCGGCGTCCTCGGTGAGGAAGGGCGCGCCGGTGCCGTAATCGGGCGTGCCGAACAGCCGGCTCCAGCCGGTGTCCAGGAGCACCGCGCTGCCGCGGAGCTCGCGATCGGCGAGCGTCGCCGCCCTGATGCCCCGCCGCTCCGGCGTCCAGGCGTCGCGGAGGTGGAAGACCTCGGCGGGGAGATCCACGAGGGTGTCGAGGTCGAGCGCCGCCAGGTCCGCGCCGTCCGCATAGCGGTGGAACGGGGAGTCGAGGTAGGTCCCCGTGTTGCCGATCATCGTGATCACGTCCATCGCGAACTCCGTCCCCGGCGCGTAGCGCTCGCGAGAGGCCGCGCGGGTGAGGTGCGGGGTGATGCTCGGCGCGGGCAGCCCGGGATACGTGACCATGCCCTCGGCGATCGGGTGGCTCAGGTCGACGACTCGGTCGGCGCGATCTGCAGGAGCCGGTGCCACGACGCCACGACTGCCTCGGTGCGGCTCGGAGACGATCTGCAGGTCGCGGAGCTCGACCCCGCCCACGAGCGTCAGGCCGAGGTGTGACACGAGCAGGCTCGAAACCTCCTCGGCCGTCATGTCCTTCCGCGGCAGATCGAGTCGGAACCCCTGTCCCTGCAGCCCGCCGCCGTTGGCGAAGGTGATCGCGAAGTCGAAGTGCGCGCGGTACTCGTCCGTCATGTGCCCATCCTGCCCGACGGGCTCCTCCGGAACGATGCGTGGCCCCGCCCTGCCCCACCGGCACGCCGACGTCCAGCCCGCGCATAGCCCGCATTGCCCGATCGCTCAGACAGCCCTGCCAATGTCGAGTGCAGGACCCGTGCCGGCACCTGCCGAGTCCGCGCGGATCTGGGGTCCGCACACCGCCCCCGACGGCATCCCCCCTGCCGTCGGGGGCGGTTCTCCGTCCGGGCGGGGCGTCGGGTCAGGCGCCGAGGCGCTTCAGCGCATTGGCGACCACGTGCTTGGCGGATGCCGCTGCACGCCCGACGACCTCGGCCGCGTGTGCAGCACCGTCGGGGATCGGAGCGCCCGGGTATGCGATGTCCGGCGCGGTGTCGCCGAACGCGTCGACGAGGAACGGGACCAGCCAGTCGTCGACGGCCTCGAGCGGCGCGACGGACAGGCTGTAGAAACGGCGCTGGCCGTCTTCGCGGACGGTCACCAGCTCGGCGTCCCGGAGCACCTTGAGGTGCTTGGAGACCGTGGGCTGGCTGATGCCGAGGTCGGCGACGATCTGGCTCACGCTCGTGCCGGACTCGCCTTCGGACGTGCGGCGGAGCAGGAGCTGGAGGATGTCGCGCCTCGTACCGTCTGCGATCACGTCGAAGATGTCCGTCATGTGATCAGGGTAGTGCGCCCCGGCACGGAGTACCATGACGAAGGCTCGGCGAGAGGCGCCGTGCTGCCGCCGGGGAACGGACGGCGCAGAAGAAGGGGGCAGCGATGTCGGGCATCGTTTCGGCGTCGTCTCCTCGCACCGGTCTCCCCGGAGCCGCCGGCCGGGTGAAGCACCTCATCACCTCGTCGCCCTCCCGGTTCGCGATCGCCGTCTTCGCGCTGCTGATCCTCGTGTTCACGGTGCTGTTCTCGCTGCCGATCGCCTCCGCCAGCGGCACGGTGACACCGCTCAGCGACGCGTTGTTCACCGCCGTCTCCACGATCTGCGTGACGGGCCTCGCGACCGTCGACATGGCCAACCACTGGTCGCCCTTCGGCCACGTCGTCGTGTTCATCGGCGTCAACATCGGCGCCCTCGGCGTGCTGACCCTCGCCTCCCTCATGGGGATGCTCATCTCGAAGCGCCTCGGCCTGCGGGCCAAGCTCATGGCGGCCGGCGACACGAATCCGCTCCGCGCGCACGGCGGCGTGGTCAACGAGAGCCAGACGGTGCGCCTGGGCGAGGTGGGCCAGCTGCTCACCACGGTCGCCCTCTCGGCCCTCTTCATCGAAGCGGCCCTCGCCGCCCTCCTCTACCCGGCGCTGGTGATGGCGGGGGTGGACCCGATCGCCGCGCTCTGGGAGGCCCCGTACTTCTCGGCGATGGCCTTCACCAACACCGGCTTCGCGCCGAACGACGGCGGGGTGGCCGTCTTCGCCGACGACTACCTCGTGCTGTCACTCCTCATGGTCGGCGTGTTCCTCGGGAGCATCGGCTTCCCGGTGATCTACACGCTCGCGAAGCACGTCTGGCACGTCAAGCGCTGGTCGCTGCACTCGAAGCTGACCATCGTCACCACCGTGCTGCTGTTCATCCTGGGCGCCGCCGCCTTCCTGATCCTCGAGTACAACAACCCGAAGACCTTCGGCTCGATGGACGCCGCTGACACGACCTTCCAGGCGTTCTTCCTCTCCGCGATGACCCGCTCCGGCGGCTTCAACGTCATCGAGATGGACGACCTCAACGGCTCGTCGCTGCTCGCTGCCAGCATGCTCATGTTCGTCGGCGGCGGGTCCGCGTCGACGGCGGGCGGCATCAAGGTGACCACGCTCGCGGTCCTCGCGATCGCCGTCTGGTCCGAAGCGAAGGGCCGCCAGTCCGTCGAGGCGTTCGGCCGCCGCATCCCCAGCGACGTGCAGCGCGTCGCCCTCAGCGTCGTCGCCTGGGGTGCCACGATCGTCGCCCTGTCGACCATCGTGATCGCGCAGATCACCAAGGCCGACATCAGCCACGTGCTCTTCGACGTCATCTCCGCGTTCGGCACCGTCGGGCTCTCCACCGGCCTCACCGGGGAGCTGCCGGATTCCGCCTCGTACGTCATGGCCGCGACGATCTTCATGGGCCGCGTTGGTACAGTGACTCTCGCTGCGGCAGTCGCCGCGACATCGCGCACGCAGTACTACTCACTGCCCGTGGAAAGGCCGATCGTTGGTTGAAGTCCTTCGGGGGGACGCTCCCGTCCTCGTCATCGGTCTCGGCCGGTTCGGCGCCGCCTGCGCCGGCGAACTCGACCGCCTCGACCGCGAGGTGCTCGCGATCGACGACAACCTCGAGCTCGTGCAGAAGTGGTCGGACCGCGTCACGCACACCGTGCAGGCCGATGCCCGCAACATCGACGCGCTCCGTCAGATCGGCGCCCAGGACTTCCAGGTCGCGGTCGTCGCCGTCGGCTCCTCGATCGAGGCGTCGGTGCTCATCACGGCCAACCTCGTCGACCTCAAGGTGCCGCAGATCTGGGCCAAGGCGGTCTCCCAGTCGCACGGCAAGATCCTCGCCCGGGTGGGTGCCAACCACGTCATCTACCCCGAGCGCGAGGCCGGCGAGCGCGTGGCCCACCTCGTGAGCGGGCGCATGCTCGACTTCATCCGCTTCGACGACGACTTCGTCCTGGCCAAGATGTACCCGCCGAAGTTCATCCGCGGCGTCGGCCTGAACGAATCCGGTGTGCGCTCGAAGTACAAGGTCACGGTCGTCGGCGTGAAGAGCCCTGGCAAGCCGTTCCGGTACGCCGAGGCCAACACGATCGTGACCAACCACGACCTCATCATCGTCTCCGGGACGAACAGCGACATCGAGCGCTTCGCCGCCCTCGACCGCTGAACCGGGTCCTCCCCACGGCGGATGCGCCCGCCACGGCCGCCGTGGTGGGATGGGGGCATGAGCGATCACGCCCCCGCACCGCCCGTCCTCGCCCTCCGCGGGCTCCGCAAGCAGTTCGGGCAGAAGGTCGCCGTCGACGCGCTGTCCCTGGACGTCCCCGCAGGCTCGATGCTCGGGCTGCTCGGCCCGAACGGTGCGGGCAAGACGACGACGCTCGCCATGACCACGGGGCTCCTGCGCCCGGACGCCGGGACCGCCTGGGTGCTCGGCGCCGACGTCTGGCAGGACCCTGCCGCCGCGAAGGCGCGGATGGGGGTGCTCCCTGACGGCATCCGGATGCTCGACCGCCTCACCGGCGCCGAGCTGCTGCGGTACACCGGCCTGCTGCGCGGGATGCCGGAGGCGCAGGTCGTCTCCCGCTCCGGTGAGCTGCTCGACGCGCTCGGCCTGACGGAGGCCCGCGACACGCTCGTCGTCGACTACTCGGCCGGCATGAAGAAGAAGATCGGCCTGGCCTGCGCGCTCATCCACGCGCCGCGGCTGCTGATCCTCGACGAACCGCTCGAGGCGGTCGACCCGGTCTCCGGACAGACGATCCGGCAGATCCTCCGCTCCTTCGTGGACGGCGGCGGCACGGTCGTCCTCTCCAGCCACGTCATGGAGCTCGTCGAGTCGCTGTGCGACCGCGTCGCCATCGTCGCCGAGGGCCGCCTGCTGGCACACGGTGCGCTCGACGAGGTGCGCGCCGGGCTCACGCTGCAGGAGCGCTTCCTCACCCTCGTGGGCGCGCACGACCTCGGAACGGAGACGCTCGCGTGGTTGCGCTCCTCGTAGGCCTGCGGCTGCGACAGCTCGGACATCAGCTCAGGCGCAACCCCTGGATGATCGTGACCCTCGCGATCGTGGGTCTCATCGCGCTGAGCATGCTCGGGCTGCTCACCGTCGGGCTGATCGCCCTGCGGGTGGGAGCTCCCGACGCCGCCGTGACCGCGATGGTGCTCACCGGCGCCGTCATCGTGCTCGGGTGGTGGATCGGGTCGATCCTGGTCAGTGCGGACGACTCGCTGGCACCTGAGCGCTTCGCCCTGCTCCCGGTGACCGCCCGTTCTCTCCTCCCCGGACTGGTCGTGGCGGGGATGACGACGATCGGCGGCATCGGCACCGCCCTGGCCCTGCTGCTGATGCTCGTGGGATGGTCGGTCAGCGTTCCGGCCCTCCTCGTCGCGGTGCTCATGGTCCCGGTGGCCCTCGCGACCTGCGTCCTCGGCGCCCGCGTCGTCAGCGGTCTGCTCGCGGGGTGGCTCGCCCGTCGGCGGACGCGAGACCTCGTCCTCACCCTCGGCGTCGTGCTGCTGGCCTCCTCCGGCCTCCTCCTGAACATCGGGCTGCAGGCACTGTCGACCGTGCGCGACGTCGGCGGCGCCTTCACGACGGTCGCCGAGATCGCCGCGTGGACGCCGGTGGCGGCCGTGTTCGGGGTCCCGGCCGCGGTGGCACAGGGCGACGTGCTCACCGCCCTCCTGCGACTGCTCGTCGCCGCCGGCACCCTCGTCGTCTTCTGGGTCGCCGCGCGCCGGATGCTCGATGCGCGCCTGGTCGCGCCGCTGCAGTCGAGCGGCGGCGGACGCGTGCGCTCGGGCGGCCTGCTCGACCGCCTGCTCCCCGCGGGCCCCGTCGGTGCCATCGCGGGACGGACGCTCCGTTACTTCCGCCGCGATCCGCGTCAGGTCGTCAACATCGTGATGCTCCTGCTGCTCCCGGCGATCTTCCTCGGACTCGCGCTCATGAACGGAATGCAGCAGGACAGTGCCGGCTTCGCGCCCGCGATCACCCTCATTCCGGCGATCAACGCCCTCCTCGCCGGGAGCATCGTGCAGATGGCGATCGCCTACGACAACGACGCCGTCGCGCTGCACATCCTCACCGGGGTGAGCGGCGCGGCCGACCGCGTCGGACGGCTGCTCGGGTTCGCGCTGATCGCGGTGCCGATCACGGTCCTCCTCTGCGTCGCGAGCTGCCTGCTGGCCGGGCGTGCGGATCTGCTTCCGGGCAGCCTGGGCGCCGCTCTCGGGCTCATGGCAGTGTCGGCGGGAGCGGGGTCCTGGGTGGGGGCGTTCCTGCCAGGACGGGCTCCGGCACCCGAGGCCAACCCGTTCGGACGCGGGTCCTCCGGCGGCGCGCAGTCCTTCCTGGCGATGCTCATCATGTCGCCGATCACGTTGCTGCTCGGCGGCCCCGCCCTCGGCTTCACGATCGCGTCGATCTGGATCCCGCCCCTGGGCTGGGCGAGCCTCGCGGCCGCCGTCGTCCTCGGGGGCGCGGCCCTCTGGGGCGGCACGGTGCTCGGCGGTCGCGTCCTGCAACGGCGCTGGCCCGAGGTGCTCACCGAGGTCGCCAGCGACGCGTAGCCGCACGACACCTCGCCCGCAACAGGCACTCGCGCGAGCTCAGGCTCCAGGAACACTGGCCGCCTGAACTCCCGTGGTCGCCTGCTCCCCGCCGCCCTCGCCACAACAGGCCCTCGCGCGGGTTCAGGCTCCAGGAGTGCTGGCTGCCTGAACTCGCGTGATCGCCTGCTCCCGCGGGATGGAAGCGCGCGAGAACAGGCGGGGATCAGACGCCGGCGGCGAGCTCCTTCGCGCGAGCGAGGGCGGCGGCGGCAGCAGCGGCGAAGGTGTCGGACAGGTGCGCGTCCTGGAGCACGGCGACCGCGCGCTCCGTCGTCCCCTTCGGGCTCGTCACCCGGCGGCGGAGCTCCGCGGGGTCCTCCCCCGTCGAATCCAGCAGCGCGGTCGCGCCGATGAAGGTCTGCTCGGCCAGCAGACGGGCGTCCGCGTCGGCGAAGCCCATCTCCCGCGCGGCTGCGGTGAACTGTTCGATGAGGAGGAAGACGTACGCGGGACCGGAGCCGGAGATCGTCGAGAGCGCATCGATCTGCGACTCGGGGACTTCCACCACCGCGCCCACCGTCTCGAACAGACGACGCACGAGGGCGAGGTCGTCGGGGGTCGCCGCGGCGCCGGCCGCGAGCCCGGTGACCCCCTTGCGGATCGTCGACGGGGTGTTCGGCATCGAGCGGATGACGCGGGCCTCCGTCCCGAGGACGTCGGCGAAGGTCTGCAGCGTGACTCCCGCGGCGAGGCTCACCACGACGGTCTCGGGGCTGAGGTGCGGCGCGATCTCGCGGAGCAGGTCCGGGACCATCGCCGGCTTCACCCCGACCAGGACCACTCGTGCGCCGGCCACGGCGTCGGCATTGCCCTCCGGCCGCTCGGACAGCGCGATGCTGGTGACGCCGTCCAGGCCCGCGAACGCCTCCGCCTTCTCCGGCGTGCGGTTCGTCGCGGTGATCCCTCCGTCCACAGGGACCCCCGAGGCGAGCACGCCGCGGAGGATCGCTCCTCCCATCGATCCGGCACCGAGGAACGCGAGAGACGGGAGCGCATCAGCCATGTCGTCATCCTACGGCGGGCGCTCCTGTGGCGGCCGGGTTGCCGTCCTAGACTCGTCGCATGAGTGCATCCGGAGGCAGCAAGGCCATCGTCGCGGCGTTCCTGGCGAACCTGGGCATCGCCCTCGCGAAGTTCCTCGCGTGGGCCCTCTCCGGCTCGGCATCGATGCTCGCGGAGGCGATCCACTCCGTCGCCGACTCCGGCAACCAGCTGCTGCTGATGCTCGGCGGGCGCAAGGCGAAACGCCATGCGGACCGTTCGCACCCGTTCGGCTACGGCCGCGAGCGCTACGTCTACGCCTTCGTCGTGTCGATCATCCTCTTCTCCGTCGGCGGGCTCTTCGCGATCTACGAGGGTGTGGACAAGCTGACCCATCCGCATGAGATCGATCAGACCTGGTGGTGGCTCCCCCTCGTCGTGCTGTTCATCGCGATCGGCCTGGAGTCGTTCTCGCTGCGCACCGCCGTGCGCGAGAGCAACGTCGTGCGCGAGAAGGGGCAGTCGTGGTTCTCCTTCGTACGACGGTCCAAGGCGCCGGAGCTCCCCGTCGTCCTTCTCGAAGACGTGGGGGCCCTCACCGGACTCACCTTCGCCCTGCTCGGCGTCGGTCTCACGCTCCTCACCGGCAACCCCGTCTTCGATGCCCTCGGCACCGTGATGATCGGCGTCCTGCTCGTGCTCATCGCGATCGTGCTGGGTGTGGAGACCAAGAGTCTGCTCGTCGGCGAGGGAGCGACCCCCGCCGACTACGACCGGATCGTGGACGCGATCAACGACGGCCCGGAGATCGAGAAGATCATCCACATGAAGACCCTCTACCTGGGGCCTGACGAGCTGATGGTCGCCGCGAAGATCGCGCTCAGCGCCGACAAGCCGCTGCGCGAGGTCGCCGATGACATCGACGAGATCGAGGCCCGCATCCGCGCCGCCGTGCCGGTCGCCCGGGTCGTCTACATCGAGCCGGACGTCTACCGTCCCGCGATCGATCCGGAACCCTCGACCGACGTCTTCGTCCTCAAGTCGTCGGACTGAACCGTCAGCGACGGTCCTCGAAGAACGCGCGCAGCAGAGCGACCGAGGCCCCCTCGTCCACGCCGCCGATCACCTCGGCGCGGTAGGGCAGGCGCCGGTCGCGCAGCACGTCGTACATCGAGCCGGCCGCTCCCGCCTTGTCATCCCACGCGCCGAAGACCACGCGGCCGATGCGTGCCTGGAGGATCGCGCCGGCACACATCACGCAGGGCTCGAGGGTGACGACGAGCGTGCAGCCGTCGAGATTCCACGATCCCTGGAGCGCCGCCGCAGCCCGGATGGCTTCGATCTCGGCGTGCCCGGTCGGATCGTGCGTGGTCTCGCGGGTGTTCCGTCCTTCCGCCAGGAAATTCCCGTCGGCATCGAGGACGACGGCGCCGACCGGGATCTCCGCGGCGTCCGCGGCCTCGGCAGCGAGCTCGAGGGCACGCTGCATCGCACGGCGGTCGGCGGCGGTCATGCCCCGAGCCTACGACAGCGCGCGGTGTCCGCCACGGCACCCGATGTCGTGCGCGGACGCGGGGCGCATTAGCCTGTATCCATGCGTGTTCACGTCGCCGACCACCCTCTCATCACCCACAAGCTCTCGGTGCTGCGCGACGCGCGCACCCCGTCGCCGGTCTTCCGCCAGCTGACCGAAGAGCTCGTGACGCTCCTCGCGTACGAGGCGACCCGGAATGTGAAGGTCACTCCCATCGAGATCACGACGCCGGTCACCACGACCACAGGCGTGAAGATCTCCGAGCCGCGACCCATCGTCGTACCGATCCTGCGGGCGGGTCTCGGCATGCTCGAAGGCCTCGTCAAGCTCCTCCCCACCGCGGAGGTCGGCTTCCTCGGCATGGTCCGCGACGAGGAGACCTTCGAGCCCACCACCTATGCCGAGCGCCTTCCGGACGACCTCTCCGACCGCCAGTGCTTCGCGATCGACCCGATGCTGGCGACGGGCGGCTCGCTCGCCGCCGCGATCCAGTTCCTGTTCGATCGCGGTGCGAAGGACGTCACCGCGATCTGCCTGCTCGGCACCCCGGAGGGTGTGGCGGCGATCGAGGCGATGGCCGGCGACCGTGACGTGACCCTCGTCCTCGGAGCGCTCGACGAGCGCCTCGACGAGAAGGGGTACATCGTGCCCGGTCTCGGCGACGCGGGAGACCGGCTGTACGGCACCGTCTGAGGCCGTCGCCGCCGCTCCCACGTCAGAGGGCCAGGCGGTAGCCGCGTTCGTCGCCGTAGCGCGTGAAGCCGGCTCTCGCGAGGATCGGCGCCGATGTCGAGACACGGCCCTTGACGAGCGCAGTCCTCGCACCGCGCGCGGCGCTCTGCCGCAGGCGTTCCGCGAGGACCGCTCGATAGACGCCGCGACCACGATCGGCCTCGAGCGTCGCCGCTCCCCAGAGTCGAGTGAACCCGTCGACGATGGTGCATCCGCCCGTGCTCACCGCGCGTCCGTCGATGCGCCCGAGCACCCGGAAACCGGTACCGGCATCGAGAGCCTCGGTCAGCTCGGCGAACTCGGCACGCAGACCGTCGTCGTCGAGGGGCTGCTGCTCCCAGACCGGGACGTTGATCGCATCGACCTCGCGGAGCTGATCCACGGCCCGCACGACCTCGGCGGAGACCCCGGGCGTCACGTCGACCGCGGCTCCACTGGTCGGACGCGCGAACACGGTGACGGTGTCGAAGTGCACGGCACCGCGGCGTCGGAGCTCCTCTTCGAGGTCGGGGTCGTCGGCGGGATTCGTCCAGAACGTGAACACGCTCTCGCCCCAGGCTCTGGTGCGCTCCAGCGCCCCGTCCAGCACCTCGGCGGCGGGGCGCGCGGACGTCACCTGCGAGCCGCGGACGCCGCCCCCGAACCGCTCCGGGTACCGCACGAGGAGCAGGTCGCCGCGGACATGCTCGCTGCCGCGCGGAAACCAGGCCCACGCGGCGGCGGCACGGAGGATGTCCGCCTCGGTCGGCGTGCCGTCGGCGGCCGGTGCAGGAACCGTCGTCGTCATGAACCCTCCTCCTCCGCGGCCCCCACCAGGCGGGCGAAGGCACTGAGCCGGGCGACGCCCTCGGGCGTGTACGGCAGGTCGTCGAGCAGCGCCGGCGAGTGGATGAGGTAGGCCACGACCTGCGCCCGGGAGATCGCCACGTTGAGCCGGTTCTGCAGCAGCAGGAACTCCGGGCCCCGGGGAGCGTCTCGGCCACTCGACGCCGCGAGCGTCGTGATCGAGACGACGGCCTCCTTGCCCTGGAAGTTGTCGACCGTGCCCACCGGGACGCCGCCGAAACCCGCCGCGGCGAGCGCGTCGTGCACGAGCTGCCGCTGCGCGTTGTACGGCGCCACGACGATGATGTCCTCCGGCGTCAGTGGCCGCACGGTGCCCGCCGCATCGTTGTCGTGGAAGGCGCGGCCCACGAGGTCGCGGACGATGCGCACGACCTCCTCTGCTTCCTCCGGCGACTGGGTCGCGTTGCCGCGGTGGCGCAGCGGCACCACGTGGAGGCCCGGGTCGATGCCCTCGACCGCGCGCCGCTCGGTACCGGGGGCGGAGGCGAGCTTCCCGGCATAGGCGAGCTTCGACACCGGAGCCGCGACGTGCGGGTGCATCCGCCAGGAGCGCGCGAGGAAGTAGCCGTACTCCGGGCGCACGACGGGGTCGCCGTCCATCACCCAGCCGAGCGCGGACGTGTCCACCGGCTCCGGGTGGGCGCCCTGGCTGACCTGAGGCAGCTGCTGCGGGTCGCCGAGGAGGAGAAGCCTCTGCGCGCCCGTGGCGACCGCGATCGTCGAGGCGAGCGAGAACTGCCCGGCCTCGTCGATCACGAGCAGGTCGAGCTCTCCCCTGGCCACCCGCTGCGTGTTGCTGAAGTCCCAGGCGGTACCGCCCACGACGGCGCCCCCGTCTGCGTGCTCCGCGAGGAAGGCGGCCATGCCGGTCTTCGGGATCACCGTGTACCCGGGGTCGGCGTTCGCGTCCTTGGGGCACTTCGCCACGTGACCCGGGGCGACACCGTCGGCGACGACGCGCTCCAGCAGCGTCTCGATGATCGCGTGGGACTGCGCGACGACGCCGATCCGGAAGCCGTGCTCTGTGACGAGCCGGGCGATCACCTGGGAGCCCGTGTAGGTCTTCCCCGTGCCTGGAGGCCCCTGTACGGCGAGATAGCTGCGGTCGAGGTCCAGGATCCCGCGGACGATCGCGTCGATCGGGTCGTCGCCGGCGGCCGGGAGCGCGTTCCCCGACACGGTGCGCGGAGGGAGGCGGCGGAGGATGTCGGTCGCCGCGTCCTGGGGGAAGTCCGGAGCGGCCGCGTGCACCGCATCGGCCCATTCGTCGATCGCCTGCTGCAGCGACACCACCCGTGGCGGCGCGGCGGGGGTGAGGGCGACGGGGAGGTCATCCCAGGTCTGCCCCTGGACCGCGGACTCCGCCACGAGATAGCCGTCGTCCAGCACCTCGACGACCGTGACCCCGTGCGGCACGTGCACCGCGCGCGACGGGACGTCGGTGTCGAACGGCGCCGGGACGTCGTAGAGCGCGAACGGCTGGGCACCCGGACCGAGCGTCGTTCCAGGGGACACCTCGCCGCGGATCTCCAGCTCGCGCGACAGGACTCTGCGGCCCTCGCCGATGCTCCAGTCCCGGCGGACCCGCGAGCGGGTCGCATCGACCTTCACCACATCGCGGGTGCCGTCCCACATCGTGACCGGCTCCCGCAGCCGCTGGAAGTGCGCGACCCAGAAGCTCTTCGCCTCGCGTGGGAAGTAGTCGATGGCGGCCGCCGCGAGCCGGTGCACGAGCCCATCGCCACCGACCTCCACCGCACGCTCCGCGTCGCCGAGCAGCGCGAGCGAACGCGGCGACGGCTCGTAGATGACCTCGTCCGCGTCGTCCGGCGGGGCCGGCGTGACCCCCTCCGCGCGGGCGATGTTGATGAGCCAGTTGCGCAGCCGCCGGGTGGAGACGCAGTCGTAGCGGTTGTAGTCGGCGAGGTCGGCGAGCACCGCGTCGGCCTCGGCCTGCGCCCCCGCTGCCGCGAGCTCCCGCGCCGCGACGTACTGCACGATGGAGTCGTCGCCCTTCTGGACGTCGCTCGTGCGCACGTCCTCCCCCATGTAGAGGGGCTCGAGCTTCTTGATCGAGTAGGACCGCGAACCCACGCGGACGGTGCGCAGCACCAGTGGGTACAGGTCGACGAAGACGCCCTCGCGGAGCAGGCGGTCCACCTCACCCTCGCGCACCCCATGGCGGGCGGCCATCGCGACCAGGTGGGAGGTCTCGTAGGGGGCGTAGTGATAGATGTGCATGCCGGGGTGGGCGGCGCGACGCACCTTCACGAAATCGAGGAAGGTCTCCAGTGCCCGACGCTCCTCCGCGAACGAGTGCGCCCAGAGCGCGGTGTACTGGTCGGCGTTGTCGACCCAGCCGAACAGATAGTCGATGCCCCACTCGGCCTCGCCGTCGGGAGCGGGCTCGGTGTACAGCGGATCGCCCTCGAAGTCGAAGAAGATGTCCCCGCGGCTGGGCACAGGGAGGGTGTGGATCGCCGCGGCATAGTGCACGTCGTACGTCGCCGCGCCCTCGGCATCCGCCCGCAGCTGCACGCGGGCCTGGGCGCGGAGGTTCTCGAACGTGTCGACGTTCATGCCCTCCGGTGCCTGGGTCGCCGCGGCCAGGTCGTCGATGGTGAGGATCCCGGCGGCGCGCAGACGGGCCCGCTGCACCGGCCGCATGCGGGCCACCATGAGGAGGTCGCGATGGGCCAGCACCTGCTCCTCGCACGTGGCGCAACGTCCGCAGGCGACCACGCGCAGATCGCCGCGGTCGTCGCCCCACGCGAGCGGCGCCCCGGCCGCGCCGTCGGCCACGGCGCGGTCCGCGATCAGAGCGCGCAGCCGCGCCCGGCGCACGCGGAACAGTGGGAGGAGGTCGTCGACCGCATGCGTGCTGACGCTGTTGTCGCCGTGGATGAGGTCGACCTCGTCCGCACGCGGGATGCCGAGCCGGTCGAGCTGGTCGACATATGCCGCGAGCTGCATGAGCGCGGTCACCCGGGCCTTGCGGGCCAGCTTCGAGTCCTGCACGCGCCAACGCCCGTCCGCATCGCGGCGGAGGAAGTCGGCGAACCCGACGAACTCGTCGGTGGCGAAGGCCGCCTGGAAGACGACCAGGGCGTCGGACCGCAGAGCGCTCAACGTCTCGTCGACGGCGGCAGCCAGCGCGTCAGGATCGCTCGACGAGACCTTGGCGACCCGATGCACCCGCTCGTCGCCGAGCTCCCGGATGAAGCGCTCGAGCACGTTCTGCTCGTGCACGTCTCCGAGCTGGGCCGCGCGGAGGAGCGTCGCGTCCTCCGGCTCCTCCACCGCGGGGACCCGACCGAGCTTCGCATCGATCGCGCGGGACCAGGCGAACTCGCACTCGGCGGCCGCCTTGAGGTCGCTCGCGCTCCAGATGACCCGCTGCGCCTCTGTGTCGATCCGCACGATTCTCCCGTTCTGTCGGCTGCTTCGACACTATCCGCGGCATCCGACACGGCGAAAAGCGGGCGGTCCCGCGTGAGGCGCCCCGGGTCAGCGCCACCAGGTGTCGTCGGGCGTCACGGGCAGATGACGCTTGTGCTGAGTCACGAGATACCGCGCCTCGATGCGCCCGGCGACCTCGGGGTCGACCTCCCGGCCCTCGAGGAAGTCGTCGATCTGCTCGTACGTCAGCCCGAGCTCGTCCTCGTCGGTGCGCCCCGGCTGGTCGTCGAGGAGGTCGGCCGTCGGCACCTTGAAGGCCAGGCGCTCCGGGGCGTCGAGGAACTGGAGCAGGGCGCGACCCTGTCGCTTCGTGAGCCCGGCGAGCGGGAGGACGTCGGCCGCGCCGTCGCCGAACTTCGTGTAGAAGCCCGTGATGGCTTCGGCGGCATGGTCGGTGCCGATCACGATCAGACCCTCGTGCCCGGCGAGCGCGTACTGGGTGACCATGCGGAGGCGGGCCTTGATGTTCCCGCGGTTGAAGTCGGAGATGTCGCTGGAAACGGCGGACTCGATGTCCTTCTCGACACCCTCGACCCCGTTCTGGATGTTCACCTCGATCGACGAGTCCGGCGCGATGAAGTCCAGCGCGGCCTGCGCGTCGTCGGCGTCGTGCTGCACGCGATAGGGCAGGCGCACCGCGAGGAAGGTCGCCTCCCCGCCCTCGGCACGCACGCGCTCCACCGCGAGCTGGGCGAGGCGCCCCGCGAGCGTCGAGTCCTGTCCGCCGGAGATGCCGAGGACGAAGCCCTTCGCGCCCGTCGTGCGCAGGTAGTCCGCGAGGAAGCCGACGCGACGCTCCACCTCCGCTTCGGGGTCGATGTCGGGCCGGGCGCCCAGGTCTTCCGCGATCTGCTTCTGCAACGACACGTTGTCCTCCGCTCATCGGTTCACTCCAGTATCGCCCTTCCGTGTTTCCTGCGGGTCACGCCACTGCGCCAGGACGCGGTATCCAGCCGCGACCTGAGAGACTGAAGCGGTGAAGCTCCTCGTCGCCGCCCTCGAGTCCGAACTGTCCGCCTTCCCCGAGGAGCTCGACGGCTTCGACCGTCTGGTCACCGGCCCGGGCAAGCTGCCGGCGACGTACGCGCTGACCCGGGCCCTCGACGCGAAGACCTACGACGAGGTCGTCGTCGTCGGCACCGCGGGCTCCATCGAGAAGGGGCGTCCGTACGCGGTGCACGAGATCGCGACGGCGGTGCAGCACGACGTGATCGATCTCGACGGCGTCGTCGGACGGCACGTCTCGCTTCCGCCGCAGGTGACCACGGGCCGCGAGGGCGTCGTGATCGCCACGGGTGACCACTTCGTGAACGACGCCGAGGTCACGGCGGTGATCCGGCCGATGGGCGCCGCACTGGTGGACATGGAGACCTACGCGTACATCTGGGTCGCGGGGCAGTTCGGCGTGCCCATCCGCGCCTTCCGCGCCGTCTCCGACCAAGCCGAGGACGGCGCCCTGGCCGACTTCCGCGAGGCCATCGCCCGATGCAGCATCGAGCTGCGCGAAGTCATCCGCGCCGAATACGGGGTCTGAGCTCAGCGCATCTCGATGACGCTCGGCCCGTTCGGCAGCGCGCGGACGGTGAGCTGAGCCGGGATCTGTTCCTGCATGGCCTCGACGTGGCTGATGACCCCGACCGTGCGCCCGCCCTGCCGGAGTTCGTCGAGCGTGCGCATCGCGACGTCGAGTGTGTCGCCGTCGAGCGAGCCGAATCCCTCATCGATGAAGAGCGTGTCCAGGCGGATGCCGCCGGCGCGGGCCGTCACGACCTCGGCCAGCCCGAGGGCGAGCGCCAGGGACGTGAGGAACGTCTCGCCGCCGGACAGCGACTGTGGCGGGCGGGTCTGCCCGGTGAACGCGTCGGCGACCACGATGCCCAGTCCGGACGCGGCACCGCGTGCCGCCAGGGCATCGGAGTGCTGCAGCCGGTAGCGTCCTTCCGACATGTCGTGGAGGCGGCGGTTCGCGGCGTCGACGATCTCTTCGAGCTCTGCCGCCAGCACGAAGGTCTCCAGCGTCATCTTGCGTGTGTTCGCTCCGCGTCCGGCGATGGTGTCGGCGAGGGCCTGGAGCACCTCGAACGCCGCCGCGTCCTCTGCCGTGCGGGCGTGCTCGTCCTTCGCGGCGTCGATGAGGCCGGTCAGCCGCGCAGCGTCGCCCGCCGTCCTCGTGGCCTCGTCGACGGCGGCGGTCCACGCCGCCCTCGCATCGAGCGCCGCCTGCTCGATCGGCGCGAGGTCGATCGGCTCCTCCGGCAGGGTCCGCAGTTCGAGGTCGAAGAGAAGTGCACGCTCCTTCTCCCGCTGCACCGCGTGCGTCGTCACCCGCTCATCGAGCTCCGCCTGCACCGCCGGCGGGCGCAACGCCTCCACGACGGCCGTGACGTCGGAGAACTCGGAGGCATCGAGTGCCGCGTCCCTCTCGGCGGCCGCCTCCGTCGCCGCCTGCTGTCTCCGCGCACGTTCGGCCTCGGCGTCCCGGAGGCGTCGGGCCACGGCGAGGTGGGCGGTCGTCTCCGCCGTCCGCTCGGCGACCGACGCGTAGCTCCCTCGCGCCTCGTCGATCGCCCTGCGGGCGTCATCGTCTCGCTGGACCACCAGAGCCAGCTGCTCGCGGGCTGCGGCCAGGGCCGCCTCATCCTGGACACGGCGGAGCTCCAGGGCGTCCTGCTGCTCACGGAGCTCGGCGAGGACGACATCGCGTCGCCGCGCGGTCTCGGCGGCGGCGAGGGCTTCCTTCTCCGCGGCAAGGGCGGCATCGAGCTCGGCTCCCGCCGTCTCGACGTCCCGTCCGTCCGCGCGCGCCGTGGCGGCGGCGAGTCGGACCTGCAACGTCGTGCAGGTCGACGCCGCCTGCTGCTCGCGCCGCGCCGCCTCGTCCCTCCGGACCTCCGCAGCCGCGATGTCCTCCGCGGAGACCGTCGCGCCGTGGTCTGCCGGGGCCGGGTGCTCTCGCGCACCGCACACCGGGCAGGGGTGATCGTCGACGAGGGCGGAGGCCAGCTCCCCCGCCATGCCGTCGATCCGGCGCTGCCGCAGGTCAGCGAGAGCCGACTGTGCGGCGGCCTGTGCAGACGTCGCCTCGGCGAGGACCCGCTCGGCGGAGGTGCACTCCTGTTGCAGGGTCTCCGCCTCTACCGCGGCTTCGCGGCGAACGGCCGCGGCGATGCGCACGCTCTCCCATTCCGCGATGCGGTCGGCGAGTCGACGGGCGTCGTCCCGTTCCAGGGTTGCGGCCGCGATCCGCCCGGGGAGGGCAGCGCGCTCCGCCTGCCCGTCCTCGCACCGGCGCTCGGCGGCGACGACAGCCGCTTCCGCCGTCCCGCGCTCGGTGGCGCGGGACGACGCCTGTGCCTCCAGCGTGACGGCGCGCTCCCAGATCCCGGACTCACGCGTCCGTTCCGCGATCCACGCGTCGAGGTCGTCGGTCTCGACGCCGAGCCGGGCCCAGGCCGCGCGTGCTCGTTCCTCCGTGGCGGCCGCCTCGTCCGCTGCCGCCGCCGCGCGTGTGGCCGCGGCGATCGAGGAACGGAGCACCTCGGCTGCCCGCGCCCTGGCGAGCTCCGCCTTCGCCGCGGCGACCGCCGCTTCCTCGGCATCCAGACGGGTCATCGCCGCGCGGGCACGGTCTCGCTCCTTCTGCGCGCGTTGATCCTCGCGCGCCGCAGCCAGAGCAGCATCGGCGACCTCGAACCGTTTCTCCGCCTCCAGGCGATCGGCGGCGCGCCGTTCCGCCCGATACGCAGCGCGCGCCTGCGCCCGTTCGAGCTCCGCCAGGCGATCGGCGGTCGTGGTGCCAGCGCCCTGCACCTCCGACGCGATGCCGCCCTCGTCGTCACCGCCGTCGCGCCCGAGGTCGGCATCCACCACCAGGCGCTCCGCTTCGTCCAGCCGCGCGGAGACGGTGGCCAGGCGCGCGCCGAGCCCCTGCTCAGCGTGGCGCCGCCGCTCGTCGAACCGCGCCTGCACGTCTTCGAAACGCTCGGTGCCGAAGAGCCGGCGCAGCAGCGCCTGCCGGTCCCGGCTGCCCGCCAGGAGGAACTCCGAGAAGCGGTTCTGCGCGAGGAGGATCACCTGCAGGAACTGCTCGCGGCTGAGCTGGAGGATGTCATCGAGCTCGTGCGCCACGTCGACCGCCCGCGCCGCGCGACCCACCCAGCCGTCGTCCGTGAGCTCCTCCAGGGAGACCGCAGCCGCCTGCTTGGTCAGGCCTCCGCCGCGCCGAGCCGGCCGGAGGTACTCGGGCGAACGCGTGACCCGGTAGCGACCGGAGGGCGTGCTGAACTCGACGACCACCTCGGAGGGATCGTCCGGTTCGCTGTGATCGCTGCGGAGCCTCTTCTCCCCGCCGTCGTACCGCGGCACCCCGCCGTACAGCCCGAAGCAGACCGCGTCCAGGATGCTCGACTTCCCCGCTCCGGTGCGGCCGGCGATGAGGAAGATCCCGTCGTCGGCGAAGGCGTCGAAGTCCACGGTCTGACGCGCGCGGAACGGCCCGAAACCCTCGACCTCCAGCCGATGCAGCCGCACTAGACGAGGGCTTCCGCGCGGACCCGGTCGTCGAGCACCTCGCGGATCAGCTCGCGTTCGACCTCGGTCGCTCCCTGGCCCGCCCGCACATGCTCGAGGAACGCCTCGATCCGGTCGGCGTCGGTCACCGCGGAGCGCAGCCGCTCGCCGTACGACCGCTCACGCTCCTCCCCGACCGTCGCGGGCTGATGCTGCACCATGGCGCAGTGCGGGTACGCCTCGCGCAGCCGTCGCATGGGTTCGGTCTGCGGTACGGCGTCGGTGTAGACGGCGCACACCCAGGCGTCGGCGTGCGCGGCGATGTTCTCTGCGGAGAGGATCTCCTCGAAGGCGCCGGTCAGGGTGACCAGGCGCCGCGGAACCGGCAGCTCCAGCCACTCGACGCCCGCGAGCCCGTCGGCATCGAGGTCGACGAGCCAGGAGCCGCGCGGCTTGTGCTGCTCGCCGAAGCTGTAGTGCAGCGGAGCGCCGGCGTATCGCACCCGCTCGCTGACCTGCTGACGACCGTGGATATGACCCAGTGCGACGTAGTCGGGGCCGTCGAACGCCCGGAGCGGCACGACGTCGAGGCCGCCCTGTCGCACCTCGCGCTCCAGACCCTCCGTCGGCTCCACCCCCGCGGCGAAGCAGTGGGCGATCGCGATCGACCGACCCGCGTGCTCCTGCATGCCCGCGCGGACGAGGGTCATCGCGTGCGTCATGGTCTGCGCCTGCGTGCGCAGCTGCCGTCCCTCGGCGTCGCCCTCCGGCCAGTGCTGGCGGACGATCGCGGGCTCCAGATACGGGATCCCGAAGAAATGCACCGGACCGTGAGCGTCGTCGATCGTGACGGGGGTACCGACCGCGAGGGGGTCGGTGAGCACGTGGATGCCGTCGCGCAGCAGCCGGGCCTGGAACCCCAGCCGCGCGGCGGAATCGTGGTTCCCGCTGGTGACGACCACCCGTGCACCCGTCTCATGCAGATCGACGAGGGCGTCTCCGAGCAGCGTATAGGCGGCGGCCGAGGGCGTGGCGGAGTCGAACACGTCGCCCGCGACGATCACGACGTCGACCTCGTGCTCCCTGACCTGCGCGGTCAGGGCGGCGAGCACCTCGGCGAGCGCGTCCATGGTCGAGTTGCCATGGAACGTCCGGCCGATGTGCCAGTCCGAGGTGTGCAGGATCCGCATACCCCCACGGTACGAAGCCCCTCGGACATTCCGTCCGAGGCGTGCCGGGACCGCCGTCTCCCGACGGCCGAGGAGAAGGCGGAAGGTCCCCTGACCCACCCTCGTCGCGACGACCGGCACGTGGTGATGCGAGATGCACCGTGCATCTTCACCTGTGCGACGTGCGGGGCTGCGCGATGCGAGATCAAGGCTGCCCTCCGCCCACAGGTGCCGGCTTGCCCCGCCGGCTGAGGGTTGTGCCCGCTCCGTCGCGACTACCGACTTCCGCTCTCCTCCTCGAGGTCGTGCGACCAGTTCGCCTGCTGGATCCGGTTGTCGAGCGCACGGAGCTCCTGGGCGACGGCGTCCGCCCGGGCCCGGAGCGCGGCGACCGGCAGCGCCGACACCTGCCTCAGCTCCGAGCGCATCTGACGCAGGTACTGCTCGCTCGCCCCCGACGCGGCGGCCGCCGCGTCGGCGAGCACCGAGTGGCGCAGGCGCAGCACGTCCCGCGCGGCGAGCGCGTCGGTCATCGTGCCGTCCGCGCCGAGGTCGAGGCGGGAGTTCGTGACGTTGATGCGGCGGATGAGGCTCTGCAGCCGAGTCAGTGCGTCATCGGCCTCCTCGATCAACGCCGCCGCGTCCTCCGCAGGCTCCTCACCCTCCTGGTACCGGGCGTTCGCGACGATGCGCGCCCGCAGCTGCTCGATGCGGCGCTGCAGGTCGGCGCGGGCGGCCAGGGCTTCGGCGAGTCTCATGCCCTCATCCTCGCAGGCGGCGGCCGTAACAGTTCGTCATACAGCCGGAGCGTCAGCGTGAGCGGAGGAGTCCGGACTGCTCGGGGTGGGCGGTGAACCACTCCGCCACGTACCAGCAGACCGCGTCGACCTTGCGGTCGCCGCGCTCCGCGATGTCGGCCACGGCCCCCTCGACCACCTTCCCGGCGTATCCGTTTCCGCGGAATGCCGGGACCGTGTAGGCCCGGGTGAGGGCGACGGTGTGGCCGTCGTCCCGGTAGTCGAGCACGCTGACGAGCTTCCCGTCGCGCGTGAGGGTGTACCGCGATGCGTCCTTCTCGTCGGTCAGGATGAAGCCGCCGACGGTGTGCGAGATCGTCATCCGTGTCACGTTACGCCTCTTGCGACGCGCCCGGGCGTTTTGACATGTCCCGTCACGATCGGACATAATCCCCCCATGACCATCAACGCACGCCCTTTGTCCGCCCAGGAGGCGAACGGGACTGCCGGGATGATGATGCCCGGTCGCGTTGACATGTGTTGCCGAATGTGTCGCTGAACGAACAGCCACCTCGTCTGACCTGACTCCTCGCCATCTGCGAGAGCAGTGTCCCGAGCACACACCCGTGCTCGCTTCCCCGGCTCCGCCGGTCATTCGTGCAACGCATCCGAGCCCCCTCCCGTCGGGCTCACGTCCTGAGGACCCATCATCATGTCGAACTCCGCCCTTCTCGAGCGTCCCGCCGTCACCGCCCCGAACCGCACCGTCCGACCCGCCGAGTCGTCGGCTCCGCTGGCCCCGACCGGCGCCGACCTCCCCGCCGTCCGCTCGCCCCGCGGCTTCGCCCTCTACGTCGGCCTGGACGAGATCAAGGCCGCCGAAGCCGGTGTGAGCCTTCCGCTGCTCGTCGACGCCCTCCGCCGCACGCTTGCCGAGCTCGCGCCCGGCGCCGAGACCCACGCCACCGTCGCCCTCGCCCCGCACGGCTCCGGCGGCCGCGACCTCGACGTCGTGCGTCTCGCCCTGCAGGAGCCCGGCGCGATCGCCCGCACCAAGGCCGCCGCCGAGGAGGAGACCACGCCGGAGGAGTCCGGCGTCACCGTCGACATCTCCCGCAAGCGCGTGCTCATCGACGGCGAGTCGGCCGCCTTCACCTACAAGGAGTTCGAGCTGCTGCAGTACCTCGTCCTCCGCGAGGGCCGCACGATCGAGCGCAGCGAGCTCGTCGCCGCCCTCTGGCAGGCCCAGGACGACGAGACCCCTGGCGAGCGCACGATCGACGTGCATGTGCGCCGGCTGCGGGCGAAGCTCGGGCGCTACGAGGACATCGTCCGTACCGTGCGCGGCATCGGCTACCGCTTCGACCGTCACGCCGACGTCGTCATCCGTTACGGCCACGGAACCCCGTCGCCCGACCGCTTCTGACCCGCTCCTGCTCAGCCCGGAGGCCGGTGTCAGGAGCCGCGCGTAGGGTGGGCGCATGACCCTCGCCGCCGCCCCCGCGACGGCGGGCGCCGTCCGCGCGGATGCTCCGCGGGAGACGACGTACCGCCCGCCGCACCCGCTCGATCTCCGGCGAACCGTCGGCATGCTGCGCCGCGGCGGCACCGATCCGACGACGGTCTTCGACGGCCCCGTCATCTGGCGCGCGGTCCGCACGCCACAGGGTCCGTCGACGTTGGCCCTGCGGATGTCGGGGAACGACGTCACGGCGACCGCCTGGGGTCCGGGCGCCGAGCACGCACTCGCCCTCGTGCCGGCACTGTGCGGTGCCGGCGACGACCCGACCGGCTTCGATCCCTCCCTGCACCCCCTCATCGCCGAGGCGGCCCGGCGACACCCCGGCATCCGGCTCGCGCGCACGGATGAGGTCTTCGATGCTCTCGCCTGCGGCATCCTGGAGCAGAAGGTCACCTCCATGCAGGCCTTCGGCGCCTGGCGATACCTCGTGTCGCGCTTCGGCGACCCGGCGCCGGGGCCGACGCCGCGACCGATGGCCGTCGCTCCCACGGCGGCGCAGTGGCGACGCATCCCCTCCTGGGCGTGGCACCGCGCCGGAGTGGAGCCGCCGCAGTCGAAGACCATCGTGCGGGCGGCGGAGCGCGGCGACCGCATCGCCGATGCCGTCCGAGCGGCCACGACCGGCCCTGAACGTGACCGCGTCCTCACGAGCCTGCCCGGAGTCGGCGTCTGGACCGCTGCGGAGACGCGCATCCGTGCGCTGGGCGACCCCGATGCCGTCAGCGTGGGCGACTACCATCTGGCGCACGAGGTCGGACATGCCCTGACGGGGCACCGCACGGATGACGCCGGCATGGTCGAGCTGCTCGCTCCCTGGGCCGGTCACCGGCAGCGCGTCATCCGGCTCATCTTCGCGAGCGGCGTCGCCGAGGCGCGGCGCGGACCCCGGCTCGCCCCGGAAGACCACCGCCGACGCTGACCGGCCCGTTCCCGGAGCGGCCGACGTATGCTGAGCGCATGTCCCGTACCGCCCTGCGCATCTTCGTCACGGTCGGCCTGCTGATCGCCGGTGTCGTCCTCGGCCTCATCTTCCAGAACGTGTGGCTGGGCGTGCTGCTCGCCGCGATCGTGTGGTTCGGCTGGTTCCTCGGCTACGAGTCCCGCCGCGGTCACAACGCGGGCGTGAACGACGAGGACCACGGCGTCGAGCTCTGACGCCATGGAGCGGCAGTCCAGCGCCGGCCGTCGCGCCGTGCTCACGGCCGTGGTGTCGGTGATTCCGCGGCCGGAGGATCTCCGCCGCAACGTGTTCGTCGGCATCGACGGCGTGGACGGCTCGGGGAAGACGGTGTTCGCCGACGAGATCGCCGAACTCCTCGCGCCGCGGCACCCCACGGTGGCCCCGGAGGCGGCGAGCGACCGACGCTACGTCGAGGGTCAGCGGATGTACCTGCGAGAGGACGACCCGGAGCGGCACGCCGCGGTGATCGTGGAGAACGACGACCTCCGGGCCCCTCGGATCGCCGGCCCGCGTCAGTAATAGACGGCGAGGGGGCCCGAGGGTCCGTCCACGACCTGCACGGGGGTGTCGAACACGCGGCTCAGCACGTCGTCCGTCATGATCGCCGCCGGCGGGCCGAACTCCACCACCCGACCGTCCTTCATGGCGCAGATGTGGTCGGCGTAGTGTCCGGCGAAGTTGATGTCGTGCAACACGATGACGATCGTCCGCCCGAGCTCCTCCGCCGCGCGCCGCAGGTGCTTCATCATCTGCACGGCGTGCCGCATGTCGAGGTTGTTGAGGGGCTCGTCGAGCAGCACGAACTCCGTGTCCTGCGCGAGCACCATGGCCACGTAAGCCCGCTGCCGCTGCCCGCCGGAGAGCTCGTCGAGGTAGCGCCCCTCGAGCGCCCCCAGATCGAGGAAGTCGATCGCCTGGCTGATGACCTCCTCGTCGGCTCTCGTCAACCGGCCCTGGGAGTGCGGGAAGCGGCCGAAACCCACGAGCTGCCGCACGGTGAGCCTGGTCACGAAGTGGTTCTCCTGGCGGAGGATCGAGACCACCTTGGCCAGGTCCTTCGACTTCGTGGAGGCGACGTCGAGGCCCGCGATCTCGATGGCCCCGGCGTCCATCCCGTTCAGCCGGCCGATCATGGTCAGGAGCGTCGACTTGCCCGCACCGTTCGGCCCGATGAGGGCGGTGATCCCGCCGGTGGGGATGCGGAGGTCGACGGGGCCGATCGCGACCTCGCTGCTGTAGTCACGGCGGACGCCGTCGAGTGCGATCACAGTCTGCCCTTTCGGAGGATGACGATGAGGAACACGGTGCCGCCCACGATCTCGATGAGGATCGAGACCATGCCCTGCGCGTAGAAGACGTTCTTCATGACGAAGTACGCCCCCGCCAGGATCGAGAACGCGGTGAGGACGGCGACCGGGAAGATCAGCCGATGGTCGTGCGTGTCGGCGAACTGGTACGCGAGCGTCGCCACGAGGAAGCCGAGGAAGGTCATCGGACCCACGAGGGCTGTGGAGGTGGCCATCAGCACGGCGACGAGGGTCAGGACGAGGAACTGCTCCCGCCGGTGGTCGAGGCCGAGCGATCGTGCGGCATCGGGGCCGAGCGCGAGCACGTTCAGACGCCGGGACCGCAGCCACAGGAGGGTCGAGGCCGCGATCACGAGCGGGATCGCGAGCGGGAGATACGAGGGATCGGCGTTGGAGACGTTGCCGAACAGCCGGGCGGCGAGCACATCGAACTCGCTGGGGGTGAGCAGCCGCTGCATGAACGTGGCGATCGCCCCGAGGCCGCCCCCGATCACGATGCCCACGAGCAGCATGATCTGGAGGTTGCCGTAGCGCCCGGACAGGAGCCACCCGTAGAGGAGGACGGCGAGCGCGACCATGATGAGCACCTGGAGGGCGAACTGGCCGACGCCCTGGATCGCCACCAGCCCGGCGACGCCGAAGAGGTACACGGTCGTGGTCTGGACGACACGGTACAGCGACTCGAAGCCCATGATCGAGGGAGTGATGATCCGGTTGTTCGTGACCGTCTGGAAGCTGACCGTGGCGACGGCCTGGGCGACGGCGACGAGCGCCATCACGACCACGGCGGTCGCGCGGTGCTGGGCGATGCGCCAGAACCCGGGCGTGCCGACGGGCAGCGGGTTGTCCCAGGCGAGGAGACCGAACGCGGAACCGAGGGCGAGCACGCCGAGCACCACGAGCACGACGATATAGCGGCGACGCGCCCGCACGGTCGTGAACGCCCCGGCCGAGCGCGTCGTCCGCGGGGCCGTCGTCGCCGTCATCGTCGCCTCAGCCACGACGACGCTGCCGCAGGAGGAGGAGCACGAACACGACGGCGCCGACGACACCGAGGATCAGCGACACCGGCACCTCGAACGGCATGATGATCGTCCGGCCGATGATGTCGCAGACGGTGACGATCGCGATGCCGAGCAGGCACACCCACGGCAGGTTGCTGCGCAGGTCGTCGCCACGGACCATCGAGACGATGTTCGGAACGATCAGCCCCAGGAAGGGAAGGTTGCCGACGACGACGGTGACCACACCGGTCGTCACCGCGATCAGCGCGGTGCCGAGCAGGATCATCCGGTTGTAGTTCACCCCGACGTTGGTGGCGATCTCCTCCCCCAGCCCGGCGATGGTCAGTCGGTCGGCCACGAGGAAGACGATGACGCCGATGATGGCGACGATCCACAGCATCTCGTACTGTCCGCGCATGACCGAGGTGAAGCTGCCCGCGAACCAGACACCGATGATCTGCAGGGAGTTCGTGACGAGGGCGAAGTAGGTCGTGATCGCGCCGACCACGGCGCCCAGCATGATGCCGACGATGGGCACGATGAGCGACGACTTCAACGCCACCCGGCGGAGGAACGCGAAGAACACCATCGTGCCGACGAAGGCGGCGAGCACGGCGCCGGCCATACGCAGCGGAAGGGAGGGCTGCGGCACGAGCACCATGACGGTGAGGAGCCCGAGTCCCGCCCACTCGGTGGTCCCGGTGGTGGTCGGCTCGACGAAGCGGTTCTGGGTGAGAAGCTGCATCACGAGACCGGCCATCGCCATCGCCGCGCCGGCGAGCACGAGCGCGATCGTCCGGGGGACGCGGGTGATCTGGAACATCTGCGCGCCGTCGTCCGCGCCGGCGATGTCGTACACGCCCGTGAAGAGCGAGATCGCCAGGAGCACCGCCACGACGAGGACGCCGATGAGCAGCTTCGGATCGAACAGCCGTGCGGACGATCGCGGTGTCGAGGTGAGGAGAGGAGAGGTCATGGGGGGATGCCGGCGGCGGCGCCCCGGTCGGGACGCCGCCGCCCAGCCCTTACTTGTCGGCGCTCTTCTCGAGCGCGTCGGCGAGGTCGTTGAGGAACGTCGTGTACGTCTGGATGCTCTCGTTGAGGTAGGTGTCCGTGGGCATGTAGACGATCTGGTCGTCCTTCACCGCGGTGACGCCGGTGAGCGCCTCGGAGTTCTCGATGATCTCCGCCGCCTGCACGTAGTCCGGCGTCTCCGCCGCGAACACGGCGTCGCGGTCGAGCACGAGGATCCAGTCGGGGTTCGAGGCGGCGATGGCCTCGACCGAGATCTCGTCGCCCTGGTGGTCGTCGCTCGCGTCGTCGACCTGCAGTGCCGGCGTGAGGCCGAGCATGTCGTAGATCGGACCCAGGGAACGGCCGACCGTCGGAGCGAGGTAGCCGATCTGGCCGCCCGAGGTGTTGACGGCCATGACGGTGTCGGCGTCGTCGTAGGCCGCCTTCGCGCGGTCCACCGCGGCGTCGAACTCCTCGACGAGCTTCTGGGCCTCGTCCTGCGTGCCGAAGATCTCGCCCAGGACGGTCGTCTGCCGCTTGAGCTCCTCATCGAAGGGCTCGCCGTCTCGGGGCTCCAGGTCGATGATCGTCGCGTCCGGGACCAGCTCCGCGATGGCCTCGTTGTGCTGCGTGAAGCGCTGACCGCTGATGATGAGGTCGGGGTCGGCGGCGACGATGGCCTCGAGGTCGGGCTCGGTGTGCAGGCCGATGTCGACGATGTCCTCGTCCTTCGCGTACGAGACGGTCTCCGGCATCAGGGAGACCGCACCGGCGGAGAGCTCGACACCCCAGTCGGACAGGGTCTGGAAGGTCCGGTTGTCCAGAGCGACGACCGAGGTCGGCGGCGTGGTGATCTCATGCGTGCCGGTGTTGTCCTCGATGGTCACGGTCCCCGATCCCGCGGTCGTCGCTTCGGGTTCGGCTTCGCCGCCGGACGCGCAGCCGGAGAGGGCGAGCAGGCCGACGAGAGCGACGCTCGTGGCGGTGAGGGTTCTGGGCACGGACATGGAGAGACTCCTGTTCTGCGGGGATGTGTGCACCCTCGTGGGGCGCCGGTCCGACGGGCGGGCGAGCCGACCGCGTCGGTTTTTAGGTTAGCCTTACTTTATGAGCGATACGAAATCCGGTTTCTCGATCGAGCGTCGCGGCCTCGAGCTGCGCTTCCGCAACGTCACGCTGAGCGCCCGCGAATGGCTCGCTCCGGATTTCGTGCGCGTCCGGCTGTCCGGCCCCGACCTCGCCGACTTCGACTCCCCGGGCTCAGACGACCACATGCGGCTCTTCTTCCCGAGCGGCCCCGTGGGCTCGGTGGAGGAGCTGCGCGCCGCCCCGAGCCGCGAGTACACGCCCCTCGCGTGGGGTGACGACTGGCTCGATGTCGAGTTCGCCGTGCACGGCGATCAGGGCGTGGCCGCACCGTGGGCCGCGAACGCCCCGCTGGGGTCGACCATCGGCGTCGGCGGGCCGCGCGGCGCCGCCGTCCTCACCGGAGAGCCGGGATCGTGGCTCCTCGTCGGTGACGAGACGGCCATCCCCGCGATCCGCCGTTTCGCCGCCCTCGTCCCCGAGGGCACGCCGGCACGCATCGTCATCGAGACCACGTCGGCAGCCGGCGAGGTCGCTCTCGAAGCTCCGGTGGCTGTCGAGTGGCTGCACCGCGGCGCCGCTCCCGCCGGCTCTGCGCTGATCTCCTTCCTCGACGCGCTCACCGAGGACGAGGTCGTCGGACCCGACCCGTTCGTCTTCATCGCCGCCGAGCAGTCCATCGTGAAGCCCGGTCGGGCCCTGCTGGCACGCTGGGGCGTGGACAACGCGAACGCCGTCGTGAAGGGCTACTGGAAGCGCGGCGAGGCCGAATACCACGCTCCCCACTGACACCGGGTCGATGCGCTGACAGACTGGGCGCATGACTCTCCTCGATCACCTGGGCATCACCGTCGCCGACCTCGAACGCGGACGGGCGCAGTTCCATCCCGTGCTCACCGCGCTCGGCTACGAACTCGGCGGCGAGGACGATCACTCGATCTCCTGGCACACCGGCGACGAGACCGAGATCATCCTCTACACCTGGGACGACGACTCCACGCCCCACCGGCACGGCCGCGTGGGCTGGCAGCACATGGCTTTCGCGGTGCCGTCGCGCGCCGAGGTCGACAGGCTCCACGATCTCGCGCTCGAATCCGGCTGGACCGCCGTGCGGGACCCGAAGGAATATCCGCGGTACAGCGACCGGTACTACGCCTCCTTCGTCGAGGACGCCGACGGCATCCGGCTCGAGTTCATGTACAACCCGCCGAGGGACGCTTGACGCCCGGGCGTGTCGCCGCCTAGGGTGGCAAGGCTGTGCCGACCGGCGCCGCACACCAGCCGAGGAGACGACGGATGACCGCCCCGCGCAATCTCCACCCGATCACGGCATTGCCGCTTCCGCAGAAGCGCAATGACCGCGACGAGTCGTACCCTCCGGCGCGCGCCGTGTGACAGCATCCGCTCTCGCAACGCCCCGCACCGTCAGGTCCGGGGCGTTTTCCGTCGGAAGACTCCCCTGACCTGTGGGCTGGACATCACCACAAGGAAAGGAATCATGGAGAGGCTCTCCGCGCGGCTGCTGTCGTGGGCGTCCCTGATCGATGAGAAGACCCTCGATCAGGCGCGCACCACCTCACGCATGCCGTTCATCCACCCGCACCTGGCGCTGATGCCGGATGCGCACCTCGGCAAGGGGGCGACCGTCGGGTCGGTCATCCCGACGCTCGGCGCGATCATCCCCGCCGCCGTCGGGGTCGACATCGGCTGCGGCATGATCGCCGTCCGCACGCCGTTCACGAAGGACGACCTCGACGGGCGCGACCTCGCCGCGCTCCGGGAGCAGATCGAGCGCGCGGTCCCGCTGTCTGCCGGGCGCTACAACAACAAGGTCGTGGGGACGGCCGCTCCTCGCGTGGTCGAGCTGGAGGAGCGGGCCACCGCGGCCGAGTTCGACCCCGAGGGCTACGCGAAGAACTGGCGGCTCCAGCTCGGCACCCTCGGGTCGGGAAACCACTTCATCGAGGTGTCGGCGGATGAACTCGACCGGGTCTGGCTGTTCCTGCATTCCGGTTCCCGCGGCGTGGGCAACAGGATCGCCGGGCACCACATCGCCGTCGCACAGCGTCTGGCGAAGCAATGGTGGATCGACCTCCCCGACCCCGACCTGGCCTACCTCGTCGAGGGCACGCCGGAGTTCACCCGCTACATCCGGGAGCTCAGGTGGGCGCAGCACTTCGCGCTGCTGAACCGCGAGGAGATGATGGACCGCGTCATCCGGCAGCTCTCCGAGTTCCTCGGCACCCCGGTCGAGGAGGAGGAGCGGATCAACTGCCACCACAACTTCACGGAGTCGGAGATGCACTTCGGGAAGCGCGTCTGGGTGTCCCGGAAGGGCGCGATCCAGGCGGATGCGGGTCGGCCCGGACTCATCCCCGGGTCGATGGGCACGGCGTCCTACGTGGTGGAAGGGCTCGGCGACCCGCTGTCGCTGAACTCGTCACCGCACGGCGCCGGGCGCGAGTACTCGCGGTCCGCGGCCCGGAAGACGTTCACGCATGCGCAGCTGCGCGAGGCGATGGCCGGCATCGAGTTCCGCGACACCGACGCCTTCATCGACGAGATCCCGCAGGCGTACAAGCCCATCGATCGCGTGATGGCGGATGCGGCGAGCCTGGTGCGGATCCGGCACACGCTGCGGCAGCTCGTCAACGTGAAGGGCGACTGACCGAGGGCCGGGTGAGAGGGATCCTCGCCCGGCCCTTCCTCCCCAATCCGCGCGATTCCCGGTATCTCCACAGAGCGCGGGTCGCCGAGCGTGGCGTCCGCCAGGATGCTGGCAGGCTGAAGGATCCGGTGCCACGATGAGGGGATGGAAACCATGGACGGTGCACAGGTCTGGACCATGATCGGCGCGTTCACGGCGCTGATGATGGGCATGCTCACGGTCGTCTCGACGCTGTTCATCCGCGTCCTGCGCAGCGAGATCGGCGGCCTGCGCAACGAGATGAACGGTCAGCTCGGCGGCCTGCGCAACGAGATGACCGCGCGCTTCGACGCGGTCAACACCCGGTTCGACGCGGTCGGCACCCGCATCGACGGCGTCAACGCCCGTATCGACGGACTCGATCGTGATGTGCAGGCGCTCGTGAAGCGCACCTTCGGACTGGATCGGGAGTGAGGATCGACGCATGAGGATCGTCGTCGCAGGAGGAACCGGCGTCGTCGGCACGCCCACGGTGGCGGCCGTCCGGAGCGCGGGTCATGAGGCCGTCGTGCTCAGTCGTTCGCACGGCGTCGACCTGGTCAGCGGGCGCGGGCTGGAGGCGGCGCTGACCGGGGCCGACGCCGTGATCGACGTCGTGAGCGTCGAGACGCTGAAGGCGAGCACGGCGATCGAGTTCTTCACGGCCGCCACCGGGAACCTCCTCGCCGCCGCCGCGGACGCCGGCGTGGGACACGTCGTCCTGCTCTCCATCGTCGGCATCGACCGGATCCCCTACGACTACTACGCGGGCAAGGTGGCCCAGGAGAAGCTGGTCTCCGCGTCCGCCGTCCCCTCGACGATCCTCCGAGCCACGCAGTTCCACGAGTTCGCCGCGCAGATGTTCGCGCGCGCGAAGGCGGGTCCGCTGCATCTCGCCCCGCGTGCGCGCACGCAGCCGGTGGCGGCCCGAGAGGTCGCGGAACGGCTCGTCGCGCTCGCGACCGGGGACGCGCGGGGCCGAGTGCCCGACCTCGCCGGCCCCCGCGAAGAGCAGCTCGCCGACATGGTGCGGGCGTACGCGCGACGCATCGGGTACCGCGGCTGGATCCCGGCGCTGAACGTGCCAGGTCCGCAGATGGCGGGGATGCGCGCGGGGAAGGCGCTGCCGGGACCAGACGCGATTCGCGGGACGCAGACGTTCGCGGAATGGCTTGCCGAAGCGGTCCCGGCGCGCGCAGACTGAGGAGGGGCGGGGGTCTTTCCAGCAGTCGAGCGACCAGGAGCAGCACGCATGGCGAACCTCAATCCCTACCTGTCCTTCCGCACCGAGGCCCGCGAGGCCATGGAGTTCTACCGGGGAGTCCTCGGCGGAGACCTCGACATCACGGTCTTCGGCGACTTCCCCGACATGGTGCAGGATCCGAGCCAGAAGGATCTCGTGATGCATGCGCAGCTCACGACCCCCGACGGTCTCGTGCTCATGGCCTCGGATACTCCGGAGGGCATGACCTACGAGAGACCGCAGGGCATCTCCGTCTCGCTGAGCGGCAATACACAGGAGGTCACCCGACAGGTGTGGGACCGGCTCTCCGAGGGCGCCACGATCACGATGCCGCTCGACGTGCCGCCGTGGGGTGGGACGTTCGGCATGCTCGTCGACCGCTTCGGGATCGCCTGGATGCTGCACGGCGACCCGGAGTGACCGCCGGGCTCAGCGCGGCAGCACGGCGCGACACGCGAGGTGCAACGCCAGCCGCGCCTCGGGGTCGCTCATGTCGATCCCGAGGAGCTCCTGCACCCGCCGGATCCGCACGGCGACCGTGTTGCGATGCAGCCCGAGAGCGGCCGCCGTGGCCGCGATGCCTGACTCATGGTCGAGGTACGCCGACAGCGTCGTGAGCAACTCGCCGTTCCCCTCCCCCAGGGGTGCCAGCAGCGACTGCGCGGCCGGGACGAAGGTGTCGTTCCCGGTCCAGGCGAGCAGGAGCTGTTCGAGCCCGAGGCTGTCGACGCGGACGAACCATCCGGTCGCCGACCGGGCGGCGGCGATCCGTGCGGCGTCGCCGGCCTCGTCGAGGGTCGCCGCCAGTCCTTCCGGCCCGGTCTGCGCCGAGCCCACCCCGGTCGCCACCGCGAAGTCGCGCAGGGCCGCGAGGTGGAGGTCGCGCAGCGCCGCCACGGCCCGCTCGATGCGGTCGGGACCGGGGGCTTCGGCGAAGGAGAGCCAACCGCTGAGGCCTCGACCGGCGGTGGTCGCGTGCGCCTCGGCGTCGATCGCGCTGAGCCCCGGCCTGATCGCACGAAGGAGCGCGAGCGGCTCCACCCGGCTGCGCGCCACCATGCGGAACCCGAGGTGATGCCCACCGGTGCGCCACCCCCGCTCCGCCATGCGCCGTTCGACATCGGCATCGGCGGCTCCGCGGAGCTCGACGAAGTCCCGCAGCAGCCCGGACGACGCGGCGACGTCGTTGACGGCCGCGATCTCGTCGATGAGGATGCGGGCGGCCACCGCGGGCATTGCGACCTCCGCGGCCACCAGGAGCGACTGCAGCTGCGCCTCTCCGAAGCCGTCGCCGAACAGGACCAGGCGCAGACCGGACCGGCCGGGGCTGTCCACGCGCACCGAGGCGGCCGCGCCCTCCCCCGCCCTGGCGCCATCGCTCCACGAGTCGAAGCGGATCGCCGCGTGCAGGTCGGCACCCAGATGTCCTCCGGCCTGACGCAGCACTCCCGCGGCGTCGACGAGGGCGACGCCGAGACCGAGGTTCGCCGCGAGGTGTCCGAGCAGGTCGCCGAGGTCGTCGGCGGCGTACTCGAAGGACTGCGCGACCTTCCGCACCCGTGTGAGCGTGAGGGCGTCTCTCGCCTCGATGAGCATCCAGCAGGCGCGGGCGAGCTGGACCGGTCTCTCCACGTCGAGCAGGGCGAGACCGATCCGGTCCGCGAGGCGGAGCGCTCCGGGATCGACGCCTGCGGCACCGGGGAGCGCGAGTCCGGTGAACCCGCGGTCGCGCACCCGGCGCAGCATCGCGTCCTGCTGCCAGGTGGCGAGCGGTGCCCCCGCCGTGAGGATGGCGAGCCGGGCGGCCCCTTCGTCCGGCAGGTCGGACTCCGCAGCCTCCACCACGACCGCGTCCCACCCGACGTCGCGCGGGCCGGCGACATGACGGAGGACGCCGTTCTCCTCCTGCGCCAGAAGGGCCCGCAGGGCGAGCGCGTCGTTCACGCGGCGTCCAGATCGACGAGCCCGTAGGCGGAAGGCACGACCCGGGCCCGCCGCTCAGGGCGGGCGTTCCACCACTCCGGCGCGGGAAGGGCGACGGCCGCCACCGTGCGCCCGGGGGCGAGTTCGGTGACCTCGAGGATCTCCCGGGACACGGCATCCAGGAGCACGATGATCTCGGGGGCCGCGGCGACGAGCAGGCCGTCGGTGAGCACCGCCAACGTCTCGGAACGGGTGACGATCCGGTGCACCGCTCCGCCGAGTCCGGCGATCTCGACCGCGTTCACGTGCGGATCGGTGCCGGAGGACGCACCGGCCACGATGCGACCCTCGGCGAGCAGCGTCCCGCCGAGCACGTCGGCCAGGACCGGCAGCGGCGCCGACCGGTGCGCCAGGAAGCTGCGACCGAGGGCGAGCGCGCGGGCGAGGTGGTCGGCGATGGCGTGCTCCCGCAGGTCGCCGACGGTGAAGCCGGCGAGCACGGCGCAGCCGACACCCCCGGCCTGGATGATGGCCGAACGCACGACACGCTCCGCGTCGATGGCCCTCGTCGCCTCCACCAGCGCCACCCCGTCGGCGCCGGTCTCGCACGCGAAGACCAGTCCCGGCACGCGGTCGACGAATAGCGACATCTGATCGAGTCCCGGCACCGCACGCCCCGTGCAGTCGGCGTCCACCACGGTGTGCGATCCGGCCAGGGTGAGCGGCGCGAGGCCGTTCATGCCGCCGCCCTCGAGGGAGCACACGGCCGGGACGGGATGCCCGAGCCACCGCTCCACCGCCCGCAGCAGCGGGGCGAAGGGCGCGGCGCCGGGCATCCGCTCGCCGAGCAGCATCGTCGACCCGACGAAGGCCACGCCGAGACAGGGCGTGCCGGGATCGAGCGCATCCACGGGCGCGACCTCGAGGGGCCATCCTGCGGTGGTGTCGAGGATGAGTTCGAGCATCGTCGTGGAACCGCCGCCGCCGGAGCCGAGCAGGGCATACCCGCGGGCGAGCGCCTCCAGGTCGTCCCGCTCCAGCCTCATGGGATCCAGCCTAGGACGCGGCCATCCCCTCGACGGGAGCGAACTCCTCGGTCAGGCCGAAGGCCGACGGCCCGAAGGCGGCCAGCGCCTCGGGGGTGCGCATCATCGCCGGCGTCGAGATGCCGAGCACCCGGACGCGCTGACCGTACCGGAGGCCCTCCGTGGTGATGGGCTCGGCCGTCTCGTGGTCGACGACGCAGATGAGATCGGGGACGATCGCGACGAGCCGTCCAGCCCGCCGCGCGGTGAGGTTCTCGTTCTGGAACGCGATCTCGAACGTGTCGTCCTCCGCGGCACCGAGCGGAGCGATGACCGCCCGCCCCTTCGCGAAACCCTCGGTGGTCCGTCGTTCGACGTCCATCACCTTCCCGACGCAGAGCTCGCGCATATGCGGGTAGAGCGTCGTCGACAGCGTCGCGGCGATGGCCTCGAACGGCGAGCGGTGCTCCTCCCGGGCGAGGCGGATCGCCCGACCCAGCGCGAGGGCCATCGAGATGGTCCGCGGCACCGCTGTGCGTCGCACGTCGGCGCCGCTCATGGCGTACTCGGCGATGTGACCGACGCCACCCAGCCGGATGGTGATGCCCCGGGCGAGCCACTCCATCTGGCGGTCGTCCTCCCCGGTGTCGATGACGACCCGCTCCCCGCGCTCTCCGGCGAGGGCGAGCGGCGAGCCGTGGACGCCGTACACCGCGAAGGTCTCCATGGACAGCTCGGGGAAGGCGCGTCCCATGCCGTCCGCGTCGACGACCGGCAGTCCGGTCTCCGCGGCGACGATGAGCGGGATCATCGAGTTGATCCCGCCGCATTCGATGGGCATGGTCGCATCGGCCCGACGTCCGAGGTGGTCCTCCAGGGTGCGCAGCGCGAGGGTGGGCTCGGTGCCGGCGGGGATCTTCTCGACCATCACGGTCGGCGCCCCCATCTGCGCGGTCGGGATCACGAAGAGGTCATCGGCGAGGTCGTCCGGATCGAGGATCGTGATGGTCCCGTCGCCGAGCACCCGCTCCACCAGCATCTTGCCGATGTAGGGGTCGCCCCCGCCGCCGGTGCCGAGCAGCGTCGCACCGCGGGCGAGGTCGGGCAGGTCCGCCGCCGTCAGCTCCCAGCTCATGCGGCGGCCCCTGCCGCGGCGTCTCCGGCGGAGACCGTGCCGTCGAAGCGATGCGCCGGGATGTCGTAGCCGAAGTACCCCGGGCCGACCATCGCGAGAGCCGCATCCGAGTGCCAGCGCTCGTCGGCCGGAGCGGCGATCACGCGGACGCGCTGTCCGTAGCGCAGCCCCTCGGTCGTGACAGGCTCCCCCGACTCGCCGTCGAGGACCATGATGAGGTCCGGAGTGGTCGCCAGCACCCGTCCGTCCGCTTCGGCGACGAGGTGCTCGTTCTGGAACTGCAGCGTCAGCGAGGTGCCGCCGTCTCCATCGATCCGTGCCCTGCCGCGCGCGAAGCCGGTGGTCGTGGCCCGGTTCACGTCGGCGACCTTGCCGCCGAACAGCTCGCGACCGCCGAGAAGCTCGACGACAGCGGCGACCGGGTCGGTCTTCGCCTCGCGGGCCTCCGCGATCCGCTGACCGATGTCGATGCACCGGGACAGCGATCCCGCCACCAGCGACTGACGTGCGGCGGCACCAGACATCGAGAAGCCGGAGATCATGACGGAGCAGCCCATCTCGACGCACGCGACACGGGCGATGCGCTCGGTCCAGGAGTTGTCGGCGGTCTGCAGCACGCCCGTGTTCCCCTTCTCGTCGCTGAAGGCGAGCGGCGAGGCCGTCACGCCGTAGAGCGTCGGGAGCACCATCTGCAGTTCGGGGAACGCGCGCCCCATGCCGTCCGCATCGACGAGCGGAAGCCCGAGCGCGGCGGCGGCGGCGATCGGGATCGTCGAGTTCACCCCGCCGACCTCGGCACAGGCGATGTGCGTGACCGGGCGGCCGAGGTGGACGCCGAGCGCCTTGACCGGCTCGATGACCTCCGCGAGGCTCGGCAGCTTCTCGACCATGACGGTGGGCGCGCCCATCATCGCGACGAACAGCACCAGGGCGTCGTCCGGCACCTCGTCGAGCGCCACGACCGTGACGTCTCCGGAGGCGAGGGCCTGGCGGGCGAGGAGGGCGCCGATGTACGGGTCGCCACCCCCGCCGGTGCCGAGCACGGCCGCGCCGCGGGCGAGGCCGTCGATGTCGGCCGCGGTGATCGTGGTGCTCATGTCAGGCCCCCATGTCGAGGTCGCCGACCGCCTTCACGCGGATGCGCGTGGCGTTGCCGGGAAGATACGGGATGGGGACCTCGTCGAAGTCGATGATCGTCACGGTCGCGGGCTTGGCACCGGCCGCGATGGCCTTGTCGACGGCCTCCGCGCGCACCTCGGCGATGGTCTCATCGCGACGGCCGGGCTCGATCGCGTAGACCTTGTCGATCTCGCCACCCACCTGCGCGATCGAGGCGCCGATGGCGTTGGCGACCGCATAGTTCTCCGGCCGATGCACGGTGCCGAACAGGGGCAGCTCGTCGGGCAGCAGGATGGACCCGCCACCGACCGCCACGACCGCGATGGGCTCGGGCGACGTGCGCATGCGGTCCACCGCCTCCGCCACCCGCTCCGCGATCCGGGCGAGCACCCGCTCCACGAAAGCGGGGTCCAGGTGCGCGACCTTGGCGGGGTCCCCCACCAGCGCGCGACCGGCGGCGACCGCGATGTCGGTGGCCGTGAGGGTCGAGCCGCCGAAGACCAGCGCCTCCGTCGTCAGCGTGTAGCCGACCGAGGCCGGGCCGACTTCGGCGGTCTCCTCGTCGACGATGCTGCCGCCACCGATGCCGAGGGAGAGCACGTCCGGCATCCGGAAGTTCGTGCGGATGCCGGCGACCTTCACCTCGTTCGCCGTCTCCCGCGGGAAGCCGTTGATGAGCAGGCCGATGTCGGCGGTGGTGCCGCCCACGTCGATGACGGCGCAGTCGACGAGTCCGCTCGTGGCCGCGGCTCCACGCATCGAGTTCGTCGGTCCGGACGCGAACGTGGCGACCGGGTACCGGCGCACGTAGTCCTCGTCCATCAGCGTGCCGTCGTTCTGGCTGAGGAAGATCGGCGCCTCGATGCCCTGCGCGCGGACCGCCGAGGTGAGCCCGTCGACGATCTCCGACGCGAGCTCCCGGAGGGCGGCGTTGATGATCGTCGCGTTCTCGCGCTCCAGCAGACCGATGCGGCCGATCTCGTGCGACAACGAGATGGCGGCGTCCTCCCCCAGCACCGAGGCGACGATCTCGGCCGCCTGCACTTCGAGGTCGTGGTTGACCGGGCTGAACACCGACGAGATGGCGACGGACCGGATGCCGTGCGCCTTCATGTCCTCGGCGTGCGCGCGGATCTCATCGGGGTCGAGCGGCGAGATCGGACGGCCGTCGAACTCGTAGCCGCCGTGCGCCAGGTAGCTGCGCGCCCGGGTGGCCGCGACGAGAACCTCCGGCCAGTCGATCAGCGGCGGCAGGGCCCGCGTCGCGGGCAGGCCGAGTCGAAGGGCCGCGACCGGAGCGAGTCGGCTCGCCTGCACGAGCGCATTGATGAAGTGCGTCGTGCCGATCATCACCGCGTCGATGTCGGCCCCCTCGAAGGAGTGCCCCGCACGGAGGTCTTCGATGGCCTGGACGATCCCGCTCGTCACGTCCGGGGTCGTGGAGTGCTTCACCCCGGCCAGGGTGCGGGTGCCGTCCATGAGGACGGCGTCGGTGTTGGTGCCGCCGACGTCGATGCCGATGTGCATGGTGCTCGCTTTCGTGGAGGTGGTTCTTTTCCGGCGCGTCTGCTCAGACCGCGGCGGGGGCGCTGTCGACGGGGCTCGCCTGCCGGGTGGTCGCGACGCCGACGCCGCGCACCCAGCCGAGCTTGCCGGCGACGGTGTAGAGCACCATCGACAGGAAGAGGCTGAGCAGCGACGGGATGCCCCAGGTCACGAAGTAGCCGACCAGCGAGGAGACCAGCCAGACGACGATCGTGGCCGGGACGATCCTCGGGGCGGTGGCGGGCAGGGTCCCCGCGGCACGGGTCGCGTCGAGCTCGGGACGCCAGCGGCGCACCACGTAGTACTCGGCGACCATGATCCCGGCGATCGGCGGGAACGCGACGCTGAGCACGACGAGGAACTCGGTGAACTGACCGAGGATGCCGACGGCGGCCAGCACCGAGCCGACCACTCCGAGGACGATCGTGGTGGTGACACGGTGGAGGTTCTTGCCGAAGGCGGTGGAGATGAAGTTCACCAGGCCGAGAGTGGAGGAGTACAGGTTCCAGTCGTTGATCTTCAGCGTGCCGGTGAGGACGATGAACAGACCGATGAAGCCGACGGACGAGGTCACGATCGCGACGATGTCGCCGGTCGCCGCCGCGTGGGCGAGGAGGACGCCCGCGAGTCCGATCACGAATTCGCCGAGGGAGACGCCGAGCACCGTCTGCTTGACGACGTCGGCCCGCGAGCGGTTGAACCGGGTCATGTCGCCGGTGATGATGGCGCCGACGATGAGGCCCCCGGCGACGATGCCGGTTCCCGCCCAGACGCTCATGGTCGGGCCGGGCGCCGGGCCGGTGAGCAGTTCGCCGATGTCGTGGCGGGTGAGCTCGGAGATGACGGACCAGCCCACGAGGATGAGGAACAGCGGCACCGTGATGTTGGCGAGCCACTGCATGCCGACGAAGCCGAAGGCGACGATCGCGGTGACGGCGAGGCCGAAGATGAGGCTCCAGGCCCAGACGGGCAGCGCGCCGGGCATCAGCGCGTCGAGCGACTGCGCGGAGATCGCGGACTGGATGCCGAACCAGCCGATGAGGCTGATGCCGATCGCGAGGCCGACGAGCGAGGCGCCGATCTCGCCGAAGCCGGTCCAGCGGGCGAGGAGCGCCGTGTTCAAACCCTCGCGCTGGCCGATGAAGCCGACGACGCACATGATCACTTCGAGGATGAGCGAGCCGAAGAGGAAGGCGAGGACGGCCTCGCCGAAGGTCATGCTGTAACCGAGGGTCGCGCCGAGGAGGAACTGCGAGAGGGCCGAGACCTGCCCGAATCGCTGAACGGCGATTCCGAACCAGGGTTTGCGGGCCTCGGGAGTCACTCGGGAGAGCGCGAAGTCGTCTGCGTGCGCCGTGCGTGCCATGGGAGTCCTTCGGGAGGAGGGAACGGGTTGTCCGCCACGGTACTCACGCCGCCACCTTCCCGACATGTGCACTCCGCCCTGATCTCCCTTCCTCCTGTGCATACTGCCCACCCCCTCCTCTTTTCGCCGAGACCCCGGCTTCACGTCGAAACCCCCTGTCTCCGGCGTCGGGGACAGGGGGTTTCGGCGCGAAAGCGGGGTCTTGCGGATCAGTGCAGAGCGTTCGCCTCGATGAAGGCGCGGAGAGAGTCCTCGTCGTCGGGCATCTCGGTCACGTGCTGAGCGGCGTCGAGCATGGCGCGGAGCTCGGGGGCGTACGCCAGCTCGACCCCGATGGCCTCGTGGATGGTCTCGGCGAACTTCTCCGGCTTGGCCGTCTCCAGCACGAGCATCGGCACTCCGGGCTCCACATACTCCCGCGCGACCTTCACCCCGTCGGCGGTGTGCGGGTCGATCACCTCGCCGGAGGTCTCGTAGACGTCCCGGATCGTCGCGAGCCGGTCCTCGTGCGTCGAGGTGCCGCTCACGATGCCGAACTCCTCGGTGAAGCGCGCCTGCTCGGCCGAGAAGTCGAAGAAGCCCTGCGCCTCCAGGTCGTCCCAGGCGCCGACGACGCGCGCGGGGTCGCGGTCCACGAGCTCGAAGATGAACCGCTCGAGGTTCGACGCCTTCGAGATGTCCATCGACGGGCTCGAGGTCGCCAGTGTCTGCGCGGCGCTACGCGGGCGGTACACCCCCGTGCGGAAGAACTCGTCGAGCACGTTGTTCTCGTTCGCGGCCAGGACGAGCCGCCGGATCGGCAGTCCCATCTGCTTCGCGAAGAACCCGGAGAGGATGTTGCCGAAGTTCCCCGAGGGGACGGTGAACGACACCTCGGTCCAGCCGCCGGCGTCGGTCGCGCGCAGCCATGCCCAGAAGTAGTAGACGGTCTGCGCGGTGATGCGGGCGAGGTTGATCGAGTTCACGGCCCCCAGGTGCTGGGCGCGCTTGAAGTCGAGGTCGCCGGCGAGCTTCTTCACGAGGTTCTGGCAGTCGTCGAAGACGCCCTCCACCGCGATGTTGTGCACGTTCGCGTCGTCGAGCGAGAACATCTGCGCCCGCTGGAACGCGCTCATCCGGCCCTGCGGCGAGAGCATGAACACCGCGACGCGCTCCTTGCCGCGCAGCGCGTGCTCCGCAGCCGAGCCGGTGTCGCCCGAGGTCGCGCCGAGGATGTTGAGGACTGCGCCCTGGCGCTCGAGCGTGTACTCCAGCACCTGCCCGAGGAACTGCATGGCCATGTCCTTGAACGCCAGCGTCGGGCCTTCGGAGAGGCCGACCAGCGTGAGGTCGTCGTCCACGCGACGAAGCGGGACCACGCCGTCCGGGAAGTCCGCGTACGCCGCCGCCGTCATCCGCGCGAGGTCCTCTCGCGGGATGTCGGTCGCGAAGAGGCCGAGGACCTCGGTCGCGAGCTGCGGATAGGTCAGCGCCCGCCAGCGCTCGAGCGTCTCGCCGTCGACCTCCGGCATGACATCGGGAACGGCCAGACCGCCGTCGGGCGCCAGGCCCTCCAGCAGCGTCTCGCTGAACGACTGCGGCTGCATGCCGCCGCGGGTGGAGATGAACGGCACGTGTGCTCCTCGGCTCGGGACTCGGCGCCTCCATTCTCGCAGGCCGTGGCCACCGAAACGGACGCGTGACGACGGTCAGATCCAGCCGCGCTCCTCGGCGACGAGCACGGCCTGCTGACGGGTGCTCACCGAGAGCTTCCCGAGGATGACGGAGATGTGGTTGCGCACCGTCCCCGGCGCCAGCGCCAGCGCCCGCGCGATCTGTCCCGTGGTCTCCCCTCGGCGCCCGGCGCGGAGCACGTCCAGTTCGCGGTCCGTGAGCGGCGAGCGCTCGTCGCTCAGCGCATCCGCGGCGATCTCCGGATCGACGTACCGGGCGCCGGCCGCGACGCGGCGGATGATCGCGGCGAGCTCGTCCGCGCCCCGCGACTTGGGCACGAAACCCGAGACGCCGGAGGCGAGCGCCCGCCGGAGCACCCCTGGACGCGCGTGCCGGGTGACGACGATGCAGCGGGTGGGGATCGTGCGGTTGAGTCTCTCGGCGACCTGCACGCCGTCGAGCCCCGGCATCTCCAGATCGAGCAGGCACACGTCAGGTTCGAGCCGGGTGGCGGCGGCGACGGCCTCCTCGCCGTCCGCGCACTCCGCGACGACGTCGATGTCATCCTCGAGGCGCAGCAGAGCGGCGAGCGCGGAGCGGATCATCCCCTCGTCGTCGGCGAGCAGCACCCGGATCATCGGACGATCTCCGCCTGCGCTGGCACGGTGACCGTCACGACGAACTCGTCGGCGTCCCTCCGCTGCTCGTACGTGCCGCCCGCCTCGCCGATCCGCCGGCGGACACCGTCGAGCCCGGAGCCGCCCGCCCCGTCCTCGGACGCGGGGTCAGCGTCGTTGGCGACCTCGTACCGCCAGGCATCCCTCGTCCGTTCGAGGATCAGGCGCGCGTGACCACCGCCTCCGTGCCGCAGGACGTTCGTGGTCGTCTCCCGGATCACGGGGCCGAGGTCGGCCGCGGGCGCCGCGTCCGCATCCGGGTGGATCCGCGCATCCACGATGAGCCCAGCGGCCGTGAGCAGGTCCCTGGCGTTCGCCAGCTCATCGCCGAGCGGTACCGAGCGGAACCGCGTGGCGAGGTCTCTGGTGCCCTGCCGCGCGTCGTCCACGCTCGCCCGGGCCGCACGGAGCTGCTCCATCCCCGCCTGCGGATCGGTGGGCAGCAGACGCTCCGCCAGTTCGAGCTGCAGGGCGATCACCTGAAGATGATGCCCCTGGAGGTCGTGCACGTCGGTCGCCACGCGCAGGCGCTCCTGCGTCGCCGCCAGTCGCGCCTCCGAGGCCCGCGCCCGATCGAGGGCCATGAGCACGTCCCACCACCACAGCGAGCTCACGGTCATCCCGGGGAGCATGACTCCGTAGAGCACCGGCACCCACACCGGGACGCCGGAGCCGAAGGTCGTGGTCGAGTCGAGCAGCGCGAGAGCGACGAGCACGACCGTCGCCGCCACGGCCACCCGCACCCGGATCCCGCGGGGCCAGCTCACCAGCACGAAGACCTGCACCACCGGCATCGCGGCGAGCTGCCAACTGCCGACGAGAGCCCCCGCCGCGCCGCCGTAGATCAGGGCGACGAGGGTCGGCACGGCCAGGCGAGCCCAGCCCACCCCGGGGCCGGATTCGACGCGATGGCGGTAGTCGACCAGCAGCAGGACGGTCGACGCCGCCCAGAGCACGCCCCCGGCTCCCACGACGAGCAGCGCGACGCCCGAGCGATCCAGCGCCACGGCGATGCCGAGCCAGGCCGCCACCAGCATGAGCTCGATGAAGATCACCCCACCCACCGTGTACCACCAGGTGGCGGTGATTCCCCGCGCGAGCTGGCGGGCACCGGGGCCGGGATCGGAGAGGGCGGGGGAAGGACTGCTCACGCTCCCCACGATAGAGGCGTGACACATGTCACGGGATCCGGTGCGAACCGCATGGAGAGCGGTGACGCGGCGGCACTGCCGCGCCGGGGCCGCTTCGACTGGACTGGGGTCATCGCGACGGAGAGACCGTCCGCACCGACACCCGGAGCTTCCCCCATGAACCTCATCGAGACCTTCCAGAACCTCGTCGCCCAGGTCCCCGACCTCGTCCAGCCGCTCATCGTCGCCCTCGCCGGGGCGGTCCCCTTCGTCGAGGGCGAGGGCGCCGCGAGCATCGGCATCCTCGGAGGCATCCCGCCCGTGGTCGCCGCCATCGCCGCGATGGTCGGCAACTTCCTCTGCGTCGCGATCCTGGTGCTCGCCAGCGCGGGCGCCCGCCGGGCCATCGTGGACCGCTCGCGGGCGAAGCAGCCGGTGACGGTGGGCGGCACGAGCCTGGAGGCCGACGGCGTCCCGGCGGAGACCGGACGCGGGTCCGCCCGCCGCGAGAAGTTCCAGCGCGCTTTCGAGCGCTACGGCGTCCCCGGGGTGAGCCTGCTGGGACCGCTGCTGCTGCCGACCCACTTCACCGCCACCATGTTGGCCGCGTCCGGCATCGGCAAGGGGCGCATCCTCGTGTGGCAGGCCGTCGCGATCATCGGCTGGACGACCGTCATCGCGGTGATCGTCGGCAGCGCCGTCTACGCCATCCGCTGAGCGTCGAGATGTCGGACGCCCGGTGCAGGATGAGCGCATGATCACACTGCTGTCGGCCCCCAGCAATCTCGGCCTGCGCCCACCGGAGCCCGGCAGCGTGCCCGGCTCCGCGAAGGCGCCGGAAGCGTTCCGCGAAGCGGGGCTGTTCCGGCGCTTCACCGACCGGGGAGCGACTGACGGCGGCATCGTGCTGGCCGGGCGCTACGTGGACGACGACGCGACCCGGCCCGCCGACCGGGTGCGCAACGAGGCCGCTTTCGTCGACCACTCCCTCCGCCTGGCGTCACGTATCGGCGAGGCCCTCGATGAGGGCCGCGCCCCGCTCGTGATCGGCGGCGACTGCGGCATCCTCGTCGCCGCCGGGATCGCGGTGAAGCGCCGCGGCGGGGCCGGCCTGGTGCACATCGACGGACACACCGACTTCCGCCACCCGGGCAACAGCGACGAGTGCGCGAGCGTGGCGGGCGAAGCGCTGGCGGCCGCCGTCGGCGCGCACTGGCCGGCCATCGCCGACATCGAGGGGCTCGCGCCGTACTTCTCCCCCGCTGGCACGGCCCACATCGGGCACCGTGATGATGACGAGGAGCAGGCGGAGGTCCGCAGTCTCCTCGCACGTGTCACACCTGCGGCCGATGTGCTGGCGCGAGGAGCGGATGCGGTCGCCGCCGAGACCGCGGCGTCCGCGGGCGGCCGCTACTGGCTGCAACTCGACGTCGATGTGCTGGACCCGTCGGTGATGCCTGCTGTCGACAGCCCTGACCCCGGCGGTCTCGACGCGGCGGAGCTCACCGCTCTCCTGCGCGCCCTCGCCCCGCGGGCGATCGGAGCCAGCATCACCGTGTTCGATCCCGACCTCGATCCGGATGGCCGCTACGCGCGGCTCCTCACCGAGGTCCTCCACGACGGACTGCGCGAGCTGGGCAGCGGGGCGCGCGACTGACGCACTCCGCCACCCGGTCGCGCATCAGTCCTCGGCGCCTCGTCCCGCTGCCGGATCGGTCTGCATCGAGACCCGCACCCGCGCGATGCGGCGGCGATCGATCTCGACCACCTGGATCGTCGCACCCGGGACCTCGACGGTGTCGCCGACCACGGCAAGCCGTCCGAGCTGCTCCGTGACGAATCCGGCGATGGTGTCGGAGGAGCCACGGGGCATCGCGAGCCCCGTCGCCTCCTCGAAGTCCTGCAGGTTGAGGCGCCCGTCCAGCCCGTCGTCGGCGGAGAGGAACACCTCGGCGTCGTACTCGTCGAAGATCTCACCGACGACCTCCTCCACGAGGTCCTCCAGCGTGACCAGACCGTCGGTGCCACCGTACTCGTCCACGACGACCGCGATGTGGTGTCCCTCCGCCCGCATGCGGGTCAGAGTCGGCAGCACGCCCGCCGTGGACGGGATGTAGGGGATGTCGCGGACGAGCCCCTGCAGCGGGCGCTCCGGGTCGTCCGCCGCAGCCTCGAAGAGGTCACGTACGTGCACGAAGCCGGTGATGTCGTCGATCGACGTCTGCGACACCGGGTACCGGGAGTAGGGCAGCTCGCGCACCTGCTCCACCGCCGCCCCGACCGTGGCAGCCTCGTCCAGCGCCACGACCTCCGGTCGCGGGCGCATGACCTCGCTCACCTGGCGCCCACGCAGCGAGAGCACGTCGTCGAGGATGCGGCGCTCGTCGTCGGGGAGGCCCTGGTGGGTCGCCACGATATCGCGCACCTCCTCATCGGTGAGCTCGTCGCTCGTCTTGTGCGGGTCGCCGCCGAGCACGCGGACGAGGGCGTTCGTCGAGACCGACAGCAGCCAGATCACCGGACGCATGACGGTCGCGAAGCCGTTCAGCGCCGGCGCCACCGCATACGCGAACTGCGCGTTGCGCTGGATCGCGAGCCGCTTCGGCACGAGCTCGCCGAGCACGAGCGACAGGTAGGCGATGATCAGCGTGAGCACGATCGTGGCGAGGGTCATCGCGAGCGGAGGTGCGACGCCCCAGCTCTCCAGCAGCGGCGCGACGGACGGCGCGATCGAGGTCGCCCCATAGGCGGCGGACGCGAAGCCCGCCACGGTCACGCCGATCTGCACCGCCGAGAGGAAGGTGTTGGGGTTGCGGGCCAAAGCGGCGACCTTCGCCCCGCGACGGCCACGAGCGGCGATCGCGTTGAGCTGGCTCTCACGGAGCGTGACCAGCGCCATCTCCGTCGCAGCGAAGACACCACCGATCAGCACGAAGAGCAGGACGAGGGCGATGTTCCAGAGCAGATCGCCCATCAGCGGGCGACCTCCTCGGTGGCGGGGTGAGCACCCGGGATGAACCGGGTGCTCGTACTGTCAGAGTCCGAAGAGTCAGAACAGCGCTGCGCGCTCAAGAGTGCTCCTTGTCGATGGTGGGGGTGGAATCGGTCGGGGAAGAGAGGGTGTTGTGGTGCCGGCGCGTCTTCATCAGGCTCGCGACGGTGGCGACCGCGATCGTGGCGGCGATGAACAGCAGCGAGAACCAGATCGGGATCTCGGGCGCCCACAGCATCGGCTCGCCGCCGTTGATGAACGGCACCTCGTTGACGTGCAGGGCATGCAGCACGAGCTTCACACCGATGAACGCGAGGATGACGGCGAGGCCCTGAGCCAGGTAGACCAGGCGCTCGAGCAGGCCGCCGATGAGGAAGTACAGCTGACGCAGACCCATCAGAGCGAACGCATTCGCGGTGAACACGATGTACGCCTCGTCCGTGAGGCCGTAGATGGCGGGGATCGAGTCGACGGCGAAGACGAGGTCGATGAAACCGATCGCGATGATCGTCAGCAGCATCGGCGTGACGTAGCGCTTGCCCTTCTGGACGACCGTGAGCTTGTCGCCGTTGTACTCCTCGCTGACGGGGAGGTGGCGGCGGACGAAGGTCATGAAGCGACCGTTCGCAGGGTTGCTCTCGTGGCTGCTGAAGGCCTGGCGGTACGCGAGGAAGAGCAGCAGCGCGCCGAAGACGTAGAAGATCCAGGAGAAGTTCTCGATGAGGGTCGCGCCGACCGCGATGAAGATGCCGCGGAGGATCAGCGCGATCACGATGCCGATCATCAGCACCTTCTGCTGATAGATCTTCGGCACCGCGAAGCCCGTCATCACGATGAGGAACACGAAGAGGTTGTCGATCGACAGCGCCTTCTCGGTGAGGTAGCCGGCGAAGTACTCGCCGCCGTACGTCCAGCCGGACACCATGCCGATGCCCACGCCGAAGAGCAGCGCGAGGCTGATGTAGAAGATCGACCAGCGTGCGGACTCGCCGATGCTCGGCTCGTGCGGCTTGCGGACGTGCGCGAAGAACTCGTACACGAAGAACGCGATGGTGACCGCGATCGTGATGACCCAGATCAAGGGGGTGATTTCCAACGGGTACTCCAGACTCGGGCGTGACGGAACAGCGCCAAAGTCTTCCCCATCCCGCCGAGCGGGACCGGTGGGCCGGGATGCAGACGCATCCGTAATGACGACCCGACCGTGTCGGAGTACTCCCCTTGGATAATCCAGGGTACGAGACGGTGCCCGCGGGATTCTGTGGATCTGCCGAGAGCGCCCCTAGACTGGACGCGGCGACCGCCGGAGCGTGACGACCTCCGGCCTCCGGGCAGGCGGTCCCCGCGCGTCCGGCGTACCGACGAGAGGCCGGCTTCTCACCGGCGAAGGTGTGGTGGCACCGCGATCTGGCCCCCGCCCACACCTCCAGGGCTCCCACAACCTGGAGGAGAAATGAGATCACCCGACCCCGCCCGCACGCTCGCCGCGGAGCTCGCCGAGGCCGCCCCCGACCACCGCGTCACGCTGCTCGGCCATGTCCACCGCCGGAGGGAGCTCGCCACCGTCGCGTTCCTGATCATCCGCGACCGTTCCGGACTCGCACAGGTCGTCGTCCGCCCCGCGCAGGCTCCGGCCGGCGGGCTCCCTCCGGAGGAGACGGTCGTCCGCGTGACGGGGACCGTCGCCGCGAACCCGCAGGCCCCGGGCGGCGTCGAGATCGTCGACCCGCAGATCGAGAGCCTGTCGGAGCCGGCCGCACCGCCGGTCGTGGAACTGTGGCGTCCGACACTCGAAACGAGTCTGCCGACGCTGCTCGACCACGCCGCGGTGACCTGGCGCCATCCGGCACGCCGCGCGACCTGGCAGATCGCCGCGGCGAGCGTGCGCGCGTTCCGCCGGGTGCTCGACGCCGCGGACTTCACCGAGGTGCAGACCCCGAAGATCGTCGACACCGTGACGGAGTCGGGAGCGAACGTGTTCCCGGTCGACTACTTCGGCAGGACCGGATATCTCGCGCAGAGTCCGCAGTTCTACAAGCAGCAGCTGGTGGGGGTGTTCGAGCGCGTCTATGAGGTGGGTCCCGTCTTCCGCGCCGAGCCGCACGACACCGTGCGGCACCTCTCGGAGTACGTGTCGCTGGACGTCGAGTTCGGGTTCATCCGCGACCACCGCGACGTCCTGCGCCTCCTCGGCCACGTGCTGCGTGGCATGCTCGACGGCATCCGTACCGACGCCGCGGAGGAACTCGCGCTGCTCGACGTGACGCTCCCCGTCATCCCCGAGGACATCCCCGTCGTGCACTTCCGGGATGCGCTGCGCCGGGTCGGTGCTCCGGCCGACGAGCCCGACCTCTCCCCCGCACACGAGCGGACGCTCGGGGCGTGGGCGAAGGAGGAGTTCGGCAGCGACGTGCTGGCCGTCGAGGGATACCCGATGCGCAAGCGCCCGTTCTACACGCATCCGCAGCCCGACGACACGGAGGGGAGCAACAGCTTCGACCTCCTGTTCCGCGGTCTGGAACTCGTGACCGGCGGACAGCGGCTGCATCGGCACAGCGAGGTCATCGCGGCGATCGAAGCTCGGGGCGAGTCGCCCTCGGCGTACGCCGGCTACCTCGAGGCGTTCGCGCACGGGATGCCTCCGCACGGCGGCTTCGCGATCGGACTGGAGCGCTGGGTCGGCCGACTGGTCGAGGCTACCAACGTGCGTGAGGTGACGCTGTTCCCGCGCGACGTCCATCGCCTCACGCCGTAGGCCCGGGACGCGACGAGGGCGACCGCGGTGTGCGGTCGCCCTCGTTCGTCAGCGGCGGATCACTCCGTGATCTCGGCCAGCCCCGACTGCTCGGCCCGATCGATGATCGCGGGGAGCGTCTCGTCGAAGAAGCTCACCAGGACGGCCCGGGTCTTGACTGCGTCCCGTTCGGACGTCGCCTCGCGGATCGCGCCGACGAACTCCTCGACGGCGGACCAGTCCACGGCGTCCTTCGCATGCTGGGTGAAACGACGGATCTGCGGCCCGAGGCGCTCGATGGAGTTGGCGCGCGTGGCGTTGCCCTCGATCCGGGCGAAGCCCGTCGCCGCGCTGCGGAGCGCCGCCCCGAACGCGATGATGTCCCGCTCCTGCACCGACGCCGCCATGTCGTCGGCCAGCTCGACGAGGTAGGCCACATCGTCGTCCTGGATGACCGGCATGACGTGACGGACCGAGCCGATCCAGATGTCGCCGAACAGGTCGACCGCGTTCCGCACGCGCTCCAGATCGATCGGGGCCACGCGGGTGTACCGGTTCCGCTGCATCTCGACGAGGCCGTTGTCGGCCAGGCGGTCGAGGGCATGACGGATCGGCGTCTTCGAGGTGCCGAGGCGTTCGGCGAGTTCGTAATCGCGCAGGCGCTCGCCGGGCTGGAGTTCGCCGCTGATGATGGCATCCTGCAGGCGCACGAAAGCCTCGTCGCTCATCGACCGGCGTTCGAGGGGGCCGCCAGAGAGTGTCACACTGCCTCCAGTGGGGGTCATGGAGAGTGAAGTTCTACGTCTCAAGCAATATATCTCAAATGCGCGGGCGGCCCGCTTCGGACGTCAGGCGGAGGGTGCGACCCGCACGAGCATCTTCCCCGTGTTGGCTCCGCGCATCATGTCGAGGAACGCGTCGACCGTGTTCTCGATGCCGTCGACGATGGTCTCGTCGTAGGCGATGCGGCCCTCCGCGAACCAGCGGGTCATCTTCTCGCTGAACTCCGGCGAGAGGTGCAGGTAGTTCGCGAGGGTGAATCCCTGGAGGCGGAGGCCGCGCGTGATGATGTTCGCCATGTTGTCGGGGCCGGGCACGGGCTCGGTGGTGTTGTAGCTCGTGATGGCGCCGCACAGCGCGATCCGACCGCCGTCGTTCATCACGTCGAGCGCGGCTTCGAGGTGGTCGCCGCCGACGTTGTCGAAGAACACGTCCACGCCCTCGGGCGCGAGCCCGGCGAGCTGCTTGCGCACCGGGCCGTCCTTGTAGTTGAACGCCGCGTCGTAGCCGTACTTCTCGGTCAGCAGGGCGACCTTCTCGGCCGATCCCGCCGAACCGATGACACGGCCGGCGCCGAGGAGCTTCGCGATCTGACCGACAGCCGTGCCGACGGCACCGGCGGCGCCGGAGACGAAGACGGTGTCGCCCGGGGCGAGTCCGGCGATCGCGGTGAGCCCGACGTACGCGGTGAGGCCGGTCATGCCGAGGATGTGCAGGCGCAGCGACAGCGGCATGCCGGGCACCTCGGGCACGGCCCGGAAGGTCGACGCGTCCGCCTGCACGACATCGCTCCAGCCGTGCTGGTGCAGCACAACGGTGCCGACGGGGAGGTCGTCCGCCGCAGAGGCGACGACCCGGCCGATGGCGCCACCGGCGATGACTTCGTCGAGGGCGTAGGGGGCGACGTAGCTGCGGACGTCGTTCATCCGCCCGCGCATATAGGGGTCGACGGAGACGAACTCGTTCGCCACGCGCACCTCCCCCGGCGCCGGATCGCTCAGCTCCACCTCGACGGTGCGGAAGTCGTCGTGGGTCGGCCACCCCTCGGGGCGGCGGGCGAGCTGGATCTGCGTGCTGATGGCGTGGGACATTTCTCTCCTTCGTGAGGATCTAGGGGTGCTGCGGCCGGACTCAGACGAGGAGGCCGATGGCGAGCGCGATGACGCCGAGCGCCGGGATGACGCCCTGCTTCAGGGCGGCGGACGCCTTGTCGGGGCTCGACAGCAGCAGCACGAGGCTCGCGGCGACCATCGATCCGGCGCCGGTGAAGACGAGAGTCGCGCCGACGGCCGTCGCTCCCGTGGCGAAGAGGACGATGCCGAGGAGGACGGCGACCGCGAGGAACAGGTTGTAGAAGCCCTGGTTGAACGCGAGCTCCTTCTGTCGCGCGGCCTCCTCCGCCGTGCCCGTGCCGAACGTGCGGCGAGCGCGCGCGCTCGTCCAGGCGAACGACTCGAGCCAGAAGATGTAGACGTGCACGAGTGCTGCGATGCCTGCGAGCACGAGTCCGGCGATGACCATGACAGTCCCCCTTCGACGCGGCGAGGCCGCGCATTCTGTATCGGTCGTTCCAATATATACTGGATCGAGCGATTCACAAAAGGGGCAGGAGCACGGCGAATGGGGCGCACACAGACCTTCGACACCGCGGAAGCGGTCCGCGCGGCACGCGGCGTGTTCTGGGAGCGCGGCTTCGAGAGCGCTCCCTTGCCGGAGCTCGAGCGCGCGACCGGCCTCAGTCGTTCCAGCATCTATCACGCCTTCGGTTCCAAGCGCGGACTCTTCGACGCCGCCGTCGAGAGCTATCTGGACGAGGTGATCCGCCCGCGCCTCGCCCCGTTGACGGGTGAGAGCGTGGCGCCGGAGGCTCTGGAGACCTACCTCGGCGGACTGCGTACGGCACTGCTGACAGCCGGCAGCCTCCCGGCGACGAGCGGCTGCCTGCTGGTCAACACCGCCGCCGCCCCCATCGGCACCGACGACGCGGTCGCCCGGGTCGTCGCCTCCTATCGCGCGGAGCTCCGTGCGGCGTTCGCCCGCGGCGTCCGGGCCGCCCTCCCCGAGCTCGCGGGAACGGAAGTCGCGACCCTGGCGGACGCCTCTACGGGTCTGGTGGTCTCCGCATTCGCCCTCGTCCGCGTGACCCCCGACGCCGCGGCGAGTGCGATCGACGCGGCGCTCGCCCTCCTCGCCGACCGGCGACGCCGCGCCTGAGGCCGCACGGAAACGGAGAACGCCTGGGAGGGCGATCCCTCCCAGGCGTTCGAGGCCGGCGTCAGGGGACGATGACGGCGCGTCCGCGGATACTGTTCGACGCGAGGTCCTCGTACGCCTTCGGGCCGTCGTCGAGCGTGTAGCTCTCGGTCTGGACGTGGATCTTCCCGGCGCGGGCGAGGTCCAGCACCTCGATCAGTTCGGCGCGTGAGCCCCAGTAGGGAATGCGCACGGCGGCGTCGTAGGCGATCGAGCCGAACCCGAGCGTCATGCTGCCCCCGCCGATGCCCACGATGGTGATGTCGGCTTCGAGCGCGGCCACGCTCTGGGCCAGGGCGATCGTCGGGTTCGCGCCCACGAAGTCGAACACCGCGTTCGCGCCGAGACCGCCGGTGAGCTCGCGGATCTTCTCGGCAGCCGATGCATCGCTGATCAGCACGTGATCGGCGCCCACCTCGGTGGCGAGCTTCAGCTTCTCGTCGTTCACGTCGAGGGCGATGACCGTGGCCCCCGAGATGGCCTTGAGGATCTGGATGCCGACGTGGCCGAGACCGCCGGTGCCGATCACGACGGCGAACGTGCCGGCGCCGAGCTTCGGAAGCGAGTTCTTGATCGCGTGGTACGGGGTGAGACCCGCGTCGGTCAGCGAGACGTTCTGCACGGGGTCGAGGTCACCGAGCAGCACGAGGTGGCGCGCGTCGTCGACGATCATGTACTCGGCCATCGAGCCCTGGCTGCCCAGCCCCGGAGGACGGATGCCCTCGGCGGCGGCGTTCGTGCAGTAGTTCTCCTTGCCCATCGAGCAGTTGTGGCAGCGACCACAGCCCCACGGACCGTAGACGGCCACGGCATCCCCGACCTTGAGCGTCGAGTCGACGCCCTCGCCGATCTCGTGCACGATGCCGGCGCCTTCGTGCCCGAGCGTCAGCGGCAGCGGGTAACCCTGCTCGTGGTAGTCCTTCTCGGGGAGGCCCATGACGTAGTCGTCGGAGTGGCAGACACCACCCGCGGTGATCTTGAGCAGGACCTGGCCGGGGCCGGGCTTCGGAATCGGGATGTCGACCACCACCGGGGGCTTGCCGATCTCGACGTAGCGGAGAGCTTTCATGAGCATCTTCTTCCTGGCGTTCGAGAGGTCTGCCGCGCGGTGCGGAGGCGGGGGCTCTCGATACCGTCCCTTCCAGTATCCGCCCGATCGGGACCTTCCTCGTCTTCCGCCGGGCGGGAAGACACCGGCGGACCCGGCAGCTTCTCAGCTCCTGGATTTTTCTCAGCCTGGTGAGCCGGCGTCGACGTCGCCATACTGTGCGGATGGATGCTGTTAACGAGTGACTGCTGACCTGGGGCGACAACCTGTGGACATGGATCGTCCTTCCGATCGTCGTCCTCCTCGGGCTCTACTTCACGATTCGCTCGGGCGTCGTGCAGTTCCGTTTGATTCCGGAGATGTTCCGCACTCTGAAGGATCGAACGCCCCGCACGGAGAGCGGCGAGCCTCAATCGGTCTCCTCCTTTCAGGCATTCACCATCTCCGCCGCTTCACGAGTGGGCGTCGGCAACATCGCGGGAGTGGGAACCGCGATCGCGATCGGCGGTCCCGGCGCGGTCTTCTGGATGTGGCTGATGGCATTCATCGGTGGAGCGTCCGCGTTCATCGAGTCCTCGCTGGCACAGCTGTACAAGAGGCGCGATAGGGACGGGTTCATCGGCGGCCCCGCCTACTACATGCAACGCGGACTCGGAGCGCGATGGATGGGCGTGCTTTTCGCCGTCATCCTCATCATCTGCTTCCCCATCGCTTTCAGCTCGTTGCAGGCGAACACCATCCAGGCGACGATCGCGGGCAGCCTCGGCGGAGAGTCTGCTGCCTGGCTGCCGTGGGTCACCGGCGGCGCACTCGCACTGCTCATGGGGCTCGTCATCTTCGGGGGCGTGCGCCGCATCGCCTCCGTCACCCAGACGCTGGTCCCGATCATGGCACTGCTGTATCTGCTTCTCGGCGTGGTGATCGTCGCGATGCACATCGAGCGCCTTCCCGGAGTCTTCGCCACGATCTTCCTCGAAGCCTTCGGCCCGAACGAGGTCGTCGGCGCAGCGCTCGGCTACATCATCCTCACCGGCGTCAAGAGGGGGATGTTCTCCAACGAAGCCGGACTGGGGTCGGCCCCCAACGCAGGAGCGAGCGCGGCGGTGACGCACCCGGTCAAACAAGGTCTCGTGCAGACGCTGGGCGTGTACTTCGACACCTTCCTCGTCTGCTCGATCACCGCGTTCATCATCCTGGTCTCGGTTCCAGACCTGGCCGGCGCCGAACGCGGCATCGGGCTGACGCAGGGCGCGGTCGTCAGCGCGCTGGGCACCTGGTCGAACATCCTCCTGATCGTCATCATCTTCCTGCTCGCGTTCAGCTCGATCCTCGGCAACTACTACTACGGGCAGACCAACGTGGAGTTCATCACCTCCCGCACCGGAGTCCTGCTCGGCTATCGTCTTTTCGCGATCGCCGCAGTGTTCGCTGGGGCCCTCGTCTCCGCCGATGTCGTGTGGAACTTCGCCGACGGCGCGATGGGATTCATGGCCCTCGTCAACCTCGTCGCGATCGCGCTGCTGTCCGGAATCGCCTTCAAGCTGTTGAAGGACTACACCCAGCAACGACGAGAAGGGCTGGACCCGGTCTTCACGAGGGCACGTCTTCCCGAGGTCAGCGGGATCGAGGTCTGGGAGGACGAGTTGTCGGTCACGGGGCCGATCGATCTCCCCGCGTCGCGTCGGCGATGACCACATCCATCGCCGCCTCAGACGCTCGGTCTGCGAGACCGACGGAACGGAGATGACCTGACTCTTGCCCCGGACTGAACGCTCGTTTAGCATGCTGACTATGCGTTCAGGAGCCGACGACCTCACCACCAGGGCGCGCATTCGCGACGCCGCGATCGTCCGGTTCAGCGAGCGCGGATTCGACGGCACGAGTCTGCGGCAGATCGCGCAGGATGCGGGCGTGAGCCCGGCGCTGATCCTGCACCACTTCGGAAGCAAGGAAGGACTGCGCGACGTGTGCGACGCGCACGTCGTGAGCACTTTCCTCGCCGAGCGAGACGGCATGACGGGTGCCGACGCCGCGCGCCTGATGCGGGAGGCGTTGGACTCGTTAGAGGGTCGCAATGTCGCACTGGACTACCTCGCCCGGATGCTCCTCGACGACTCCGCCGCGTCCGACCACCTCTTCGACATGTTCCTCGCCAGCACCAGAGAGATGCTGCGCGAACAGATCGCCGCGGGCACGATGCGCGAGCAGTCCGACCTGGAAGCCACTGCCGTGTACATGACTCTCTATGGTCTCGGTCCCGTCATCCTGCGGCGGCACCTCGCGCGCGCCTTCGGAGAGAGCACGCTGACGACATCGCTGCTGGAACGCTCGACCATTCCCGTGCTGGAGCTCTACACGCACGGGCTCTACGCCGACGACCATCTGCTCGTCGCCGCGAAGGAAGCGCTCGCCAGAAGCAGCGGGCCCTCCTCGGACAAGGGGGAGAACGACCCGAATCAGGACCCGGATCCTCCCCGCTGACGAGATCTCCGAACCTGGTCCCCCTCACCCTCCGAAAGGAGCAGGGCCATGACCCCTGCCATCGAACTCACTCACCTTCGCAAACAGTACGGTCGGCACACAGCGGTCGACTCCATCGATCTCCGCGTCGATCCCGGCACCGTGTTCGGGCTCATCGGCCCTAACGGCGCAGGAAAGACCACCACGCTGCGCATGATCCTCGACATCATCCGCCCCACGTCGGGCGCTATCCGGGTCCTGGGCGAAGACCCGCGTCGCGGCGGCCCGGCCCTCCGACGACGCATCGGCTTCATCCCCGGCGAGCTCCGACTCGACGACCGCACGACGGGACGCCGCATGCTCGACTTCTACACCGAGGTGTCCGGCCCGGTGAACCCCGGCACGATCGACCGCCTCGCGGACCGACTCGACCTCGATCTGAGTCGACCGGTGCGCGCGCTCTCGAAGGGCAACAAGCAGAAGCTCGGGATCGTCCAAGCCTTCATGCACGAACCGCCGCTGCTCGTGCTGGACGAGCCGACCAGCGGGCTCGACCCGCTCGTCCAGAGAGAGTTCCTCCACCTCGTCACCGAAGCCAGAGATCGCGGCCAGACCGTGCTGCTGAGCTCCCATGTGCTGAGTGAGATCCAGCAGACGGCCGACATCGTCGCCGTCCTCAGTCGAGGAAGGGTCGTGGCGGAGGGTGATGTGGCCTCACTCAGACTCGGCGCGATCCGGCGCGTACGCGTCGGTCTCGATACGACGGCAGCGACCCTGATCCGGGAGCAACTCGGTGCACTGCCGCAGATCTCCGAGCTCGACGTCCGCGGCGAGACGGACATCGTGCAGGTGAATGCCACCGTCGAAGGTGCCATCGACCCGCTGGTGAAGGTGCTGGCGCAGCACCACGTCCTCGACCTCGCGATCGAGGAACCAGACCTGGAGGAATCGGTCCTGCGGCTCTACGGTGACTCCTCGCGTCTCGAGGCAGGTCAGGGCGATGCGTGACGCGCTTCCCATCTTCCGGCGCGCTCTCCGCGAAAGCTGGCGCGGAACGGTGGGCTGGACCATCGGCGTCGCGGCGGTGCTGTTCCTGTACCTGCCGCTGTTCCCGAGCATCGGCGGCAACGGGCAGATGCAGCAGATCATCGACAGCCTGCCCCCGGAGCTCGTGGGAGCACTCGGCTACGACCAGATCGGCACCGGGGCGGGCTACGCCCAGGGCACCTTCTACGGCCTCATCGGCTTCCTCCTCCTGACCATCGCAGGCACGTCCTGGGGAGCGGGCGCCATCGCCGGCGCGGAGGCGTCAGGGCGCCTCGAACTCGACCTGGCTCACGGTGTGGGACGGGTCGGATACGCGATCGCGTCCGCCTTCGCCATCCTCGCCCGGCTCGCGTGGCTGGGCGTGTTCGCGGGCGCTGTCGTCGCCCTGCTCAACGACTCGGCACAGCTCGACATCGATCCGATCCGCATCATCGACACCACCGTCGTCTTCGTCGGCCTCACGATGCTCTCGGGGAGCGCCGCGCTCCTGCTGGGCGCTCTCTTCGGTCGCACTTCCTGGGCTGTCGCAGGGGGCGCGGGAATCGCCGTCGCCGGGTACGCCTTCAACGCGATCGCGAACCAGGTGGAGAACGCCGAGTGGCTCCGGGCGATCTCACCGTACTCCTGGGCGTTCCACCAGGCTCCGCTCGCGGAGGGGTTCGATCCCCGCGGCACCGTGGCGCTCTGGGCGGTGAACGTCGCATTCGTCGCCGGAAGCGCCTGGGTGCTGCGACGCCGCGATGTGATCGGCTGAGGCGATGCGCGGACCATCGTCGCGGGGGGCCTGCCATTTGTGATCAAACCGTTGCATTCGTTACCTCGCCGTTATACAGTGATCGCACGGTGAATGTTTGCTGTGGCATCCACCGCATGTGATTGCAGGACACTCTTGGTGCAAGGGACAAGGGCCGGTCGGGAGCCTCTCCGACCGGCCCTTTACTGCGCCCGGTACTCTGTGAGGATGACCGATCGGAAGCTCGCGCTGGAGGCCTGGGAAAGCCTGTTCCGCGCGCAGCACGAACTGTTCACCGAGATGGCAGCCGACTTCGACACCGGCGACATCACGCAGGCCGAGTACGACGTGCTGCTCACCGTCACGCGCTCGCCGGAGATGACCGCCCGCCTGCGCGACATCACCGCCAACATGCTCATCAGCCAGCCGAGCGTCTCCCGCCTCGTCGACCGGATGGTGACGCGGGGACTGGTCGCGAAGTGCGCCGACCCGGACGACGGCCGCGGCGCCCTGATCCGCGCGACGGACGAGGGCGCCCGGGCCTTCCGTGCGCTCGCGACCGTGCACGGCCGGTCGATCGCCGACCGGATGTCACGCCTCGACGACGACGAGCTGCGCCTGCTGCGCGACCTCGCGGAGAAACTCCGCACCCGCTGACCGCTCCCCTCCTCCACAGGCAGGGCGGCGGGAGGAACGCCCACCGATACCGGCATGATGGCGCCCGACGCGGTGGCGGGCGTCTCTTTTCTGGCAGGGTGGGTTGCGCACGCCCACATCGACCGTGGGCATATCGGACCGCCCCCTCGGGGGGAACCAGGGAGGTCATCCATGGAGATCGCCGGAATCGTCGGCATCCTCATCGTCATCGGGATCGCGGTCGTCGCCGCGATCGTCGTCCTGCTGATCCTGCTGCTGTTCGCCCGCAGCTGGATCAAGGTGGCTCGCGCCGACGAAGCGCTCGTCATCTCCGGACGCAAGCAGAAGGTGCAGCGTGCCGTGATCGGCGCCGACGGCACGAGCAGCTCGGAGATGTCGGAATCGCCCGTCACGGTCATCGTGAACGGGAAGTCGCTCGTCAACCCGATCACCCAGCGCCACGAGATCATCTCCCTCCGCTCACGGCAGGTGTCGCTCAACGCCGAGGCTCAGTCGCTCGACAACGTGACGCTCAACGTCGACGGCGTCGCCATCGTCAAGATCGGCTCCGACCCGCTGCTGGTGCGCCGGGCCGCCGAGCGCTTCGCCTCCCAGGACAAGGCCATCGAGCAGTTCACCACCGAGCAGCTGGAGGGCGCCCTGCGCGGCATCGTCGCGACGCTCTCCGTCGTGGAGCTCATGCGGGAGCGCAAGAAGTTTTCGGACCAGATCGCCGCCGACGTCTCCCAGGAGCTCGCCGAACAGGGCCTCATCCTCGACTCCTTCCAGATCAAGGGCATCACCGACAAGGTCGGCTACATCCAGTCCCTCGGTGCGCCGGAGATCCAGGCGAAGCGTCAGGCCGCGGAGATCTCGCAGACCAACGCCGACCGCGCGATCAACCAGAAGAACATCGCCAACCAGGAGGCGAACCTCGTCGAGCAGACCGCTCTCGACACCAACACCGCCAACGCCAACGCCGGCATCGGCCGGGCCCGCGCCGAGGCGGAGCAGGCCGAGCAGCTCGCCCGCGCCCAGGCCGAGCAGGCCGTGCTGCAGCAACAGGCCGAGAACAAGCAGGCGCAGCTCGACGCCGACGTCAAGCGCGTCGCGGACGCCCAGCGGTACGAGGCGGAGACCCGCGCGCAGGCCGAGCTCTACACGCGTGAGCGGGCAGCCGAGGCGGCGGCGATCGAGCAGGTCAAGCAGGCCGAGGCGCGCACCCGCATCGCCGAGCAGCAGGCGCAGGCCGACAAGGCGCGCGCCGACGGTGAGGCTGCCGCCGCGATCGCGAAGGCGACCGGTGACGCGGATGCTCTGCGCGCCCAGGCGGAGGCCGAAGCCGAGGCCCGTCGCCTCCGCGCCAACGCCGAGGCCGAGGCGATCCGCGCCGAGGGTGAGGCCCGTGCAGCCGCTGTCGAGGCCGAGGCCAAGGCCATCGCCTCCAACCAGGATGCCTTCCTCTCGCAGCGCGTGCTGGAAGTGCTGCCGTCGATCATGTCGGAGTTCGCGAAGGGCTACGCCGCCATCGGCAGCGTCTCGATCGTCGGCGGATCCGCCGAGGACGGCGCGTCGAACGTCGTCGGCGCCGACAGCGCGAAGGCCATGCGCTCGGTGTTCGACAGCGTGCACTCCGCGACAGGCCTCGACCTGGCCGGAATCATCCAGGGGCAGGCCGTCGGTCGCGGCTTCGGAGCCGGAGTCGCCGAAGCGTCCGCACCGACCCCGGCGCCGCGCACGCCCGCACCGACCACCCCGCCGCCACCCGCTCCCCCGGCTCCCGACGCGGAGTAAGCAGCACAGGACAGCGGATGCCGCGACCGACTCGGTCGCGGCATCCGCTGTCTGTCGTCGGGCACCGCCTCTGCCGGTTCACAACTCAGGAGATCGGCAGGCGCGGACGCGGCGATCCCTCCCTGTGCGCCGAATCCCCCCGGATCTCCTGAGTTGTGAACGGCTCCGGGCGCCGATCGACCGGGCAGACTGGACGGGTGACCCGCGCTGCCTTCGACCTCGCCGCCATCGGTGCCGGCCTGTCATTCGCCGGCGCCCTCGATGAGCTCTCCGCAGCCCTCGACGCGAGCGGATCCGTGGTGGTGACCGCGCCGCCGGGCACGGGCAAGACCACCCTCGTACCGCCGCTCCTCGCCTCACGAACCACCGACCGCGTGATCGTCACCCAACCCCGCCGGGTCGCCGCGCGTGCCGCCGCCCGCCGACTCGCACACCTCGATGGCTCCCCGCTCGGATCCCGGGTGGGCTTCACCGTCCGCGGCGAGCGCACAGCCGGGCCGGATACGAGGGTCGAGTTCGTCACCGCCGGCGTGCTCCTGCGACGGATGCTGGACGATCCCGGACTCGACGGCGTGAGTGCGGTCATCATCGATGAGGTGCACGAGCGGGCCCTCGAGACCGACCTCCTCGTCGGCCTGCTCTCGGAGGTGCGGGAGCTGCGGGATGACCTCGTCGTCGTCGCGATGTCCGCCACCCTCGACGCTGCCCGGCTCGCCGCCGTCATCGGCACCGCCGAGTCCCCCGCGCCGATCGTCGACCATGACGTCCCGGCCTTCCCCCTCACCGAGCGCTGGGCTCCGAGTCCCACGCCCCGCCTCGACGAACGGGGAGTCACCCGCGGCTTCCTCGACCACATCGCGAGTGTCTCCGCCTCCGCCGCCACCGAGCTGGTCCGCGAAGACCCCGAAGCCGACGTGCTCGTGTTCGCCCCGGGCGCTCGCGAGGTGTCGGAGATCGCCCGACGCGTCCGCACTCGGAACGGCGCCTTCGACGTGCGGGAGCTGCACGGCCAGATCCCGCCGGCGGAACAGGATGCCGTGATCCGCGGTCGTGCACCGGGGGGTGTGCCCCGCATCATCGTCGCCACCTCGCTCGCCGAGTCGTCGATCACGGTGCCGGGTGTGCGGATGGTCGTGGACAGCTGTCTGTCCCGGCAGCCGCAGCGCGACGCCGCCCGCGGCATGACGGGTCTGGTCACCACCGCCGCCTCCCGTTCCTCGTGCGTGCAGCGTGCCGGACGCGCGACGCGTCAGGGCCCCGGCATCGTCGTCCGGTGTGTGGACGAGCGCGCCTACGCGGCGGCTCCCGCGCGTCCGTCCCCGGAGATCGCGACGGCCGACCTCACCGGCGCCGCCCTCCTCCTGGCGTGCTGGGGTGCCCCGGGCGGAGCAGGCCTGCGGTTGATCGAACCGCTGCGAGCCGACAGTCTCGCCGACGCCGTCGCGGTGCTTCGCGGTCTCGGAGCGATCGACGACGACGGGCGCGCCACGGCCGAGGGCCGCGTGCTGGCCCGCATCCCGACCGACCCCCGGCTGGCCAGGGCGCTACGGGACGGCAGCCCCGTGGTGGGGAGCCGGCTCGCCGCCGAGGTCGTCGCGCTTCTGGGCGGTGATCAGCGCGTCCCGGATGCCGACGTCGCCCACGCTCTTGTCGCGTTGCGGGGCGGCGGGACTGCGGAGGCCCGTCGCTGGCGCGAGGACGCGCGTCGTCTGGAACGCCTCGCCGATCCGACACCGGACACCCGCGCGGGTCTCGACGGCGTCGGTCTCGTGATCGCGCTGGCCTTCCCCGAGCGTATCGCCCACCGTGTCGAGCAATCGGGATCGGGAGCGACGTTCCTGCTGGCCTCCGGCACGCGGGCCGGAGTGAGCGGTTCCCTCGCGTCCTCGGAATGGCTCGCCGTGGCCGATGTCGCCCGCGCCTCGTCCCGGGCGGCCGCCGGTTCCGGTGCGGTCATCCGCACGGCGGCGACCCTCACCGAGGAGCAGGCGGAGCGCGCGGCGGGCCCCCTGATGAGCGACCGCGTGGAAGCCGAGTTCGTCGGAGGTCGTGTGCAGGCCCGCCGCGAGCGCCGGATCGGTGCGATCCTGCGTTCCTCGGTGCCGGTGCGAGCGGCGGCATCGACAGGGCGGGATGCCGTGGCCCGGGCGGTCCGACGCGATGGCCTCGGCATGTTCACCTGGTCCGACGGGGCGGAGGCCCTCCGCCGCAGACTCGCGCTGCTCCGACGTGAGCTCGGTGAGCCATGGCCCGATGTGTCGGACGCGGGGTTGATCGACGCCCTCGATGCCTGGATGGCACCGGAGCTCGAGGCTCTCGCATCCGGCACCCCCGCGAGTCGGCTGGATCTGTCCTCGGCGCTGCGCCGTCTGCTGCCCTGGCCCGAGGCCGTGCACCTCGAGGCCCTCGTCCCGGAGCGGCTCGAGGTCCCCAGCGGCTCCCGCGTCCGCATCACCTACCCGGAACCCGACGGGGATCCGACCGCACGCCCCGTCGTCGCGGTGAAGCTGCAGGAGTGCTTCGGGTGGGCGGAGACTCCCCGGCTGGTGGATGGCCGCGTTCCCGTCCTCTTCCACCTGCTGTCCCCGGCTGGGCGGCCGCTCGCCGTGACCGACGACCTCGCCTCGTTCTGGTCCGGCCCCTATTCCCAGGTGCGCGCCGAGATGCGCGGCCGCTACCCCCGGCACCCCTGGCCCGAGGACCCCTGGGCCGCCGTGCCGACGAAGCACACCAAGAACCGCGCCGCGCGCTGACCCAGGCCAGGACTCCGGCTCAGCGGGTGCGCCGCCGCAGGGTGAGGGCGGCGAGCACCAGCGCGCCGACGGCGAAGGCCACGACGATGAGCAGCGGACCGAACACGTCCCTCCCCTCGTCCCCCGCCGTGACGGCGTTGATCGTGTCGATCGCGTAGCTGAGCGGCAGCCAGTCGGAGATGGCGTACAGCACGTCGGGCATCTGGTCGCGCGGCATGAACAACCCGCCGAGGATGATCTGCGGGAACACCAGCAACGGCATGAACTGCACGGCCTGGAACTCGGTCTGGGCGAACGCGCTCGCCAGCAGGCCGAGGGCTGTGCCGAGCAGTGCGTCGACCACCGCGACGAGGCCCAGCTGCCACAGCGGTCCGTCGACGTCGAGCCCGCACACCCCGACCGCGAACGACACCGTGATCACCGCCTGCAGCACGGCCATCAGCCCGAACGCGAGCGCATACCCGAGGATGAAGTCGGCCTTCTCGAGCGGCGTGGTCATCAGCCGTTCGAGCGTGCCGGAACGGCGTTCGCGCAAGGTGGTGATCGACGTGATGAGGAACATCACGATGAACGGGAACAGCGCCAGGATGGCACCCCCGAACTGATCGAACACACCGTCCTGCTCGCTGAACAGCCAGGCGAAGAGACCGACGAGCAGGCTCGGGGCGATGAGCATCAAGGCGATGGACCGCGGGTCGTGTCGGAGCTGCGTGAGCACACGGCCGGCGGTCGCGAACAGCCGGCGGCCGTTCATGTCGCGTCCTCCTCCTGGCGCTCGTGCGCTTCTCGCCGCGCCCGCCGGGTGGTCGCGGCGCCGGCGGCCCTGTCACGTTCGATCAGCGCCAGGAACGCGGCCTCGGCGTCGGTCGTGCCGGTGTCGGTGAGCAGGGACGACGGCGTGGTGTCGGCGATGATCCTCCCCTCCCGCATCAGCAGCAGCCGGTCGCAGCGCACCGCCTCGTCCATCACGTGACTGGACACGATGAGCGTGACGCCCCGGTCGGCCAGCCGGCGGAACAGGGTCCAGAGCTCCGCCCGCAACACGGGGTCGAGTCCGACGGTCGGCTCGTCCAGCACGATCAGTTCCGGCAAGCCGATCAGAGCCACCGCGAGCGACACCCGCGTCGCCTGGCCGCCGCTCAGCGCATCGACGAGCTGCGTGGCCTGTGCGCCGAGGCCGACCTCCTGGATGACCCGGTCGACATCGCCCTTCGGCGCCTTCAGGAGCGACGCGAAGTACGAGAGGTTCTGCCGCACGCTGAGGTCGCCGTAGACCGAGGCGCCCTGCGTACCGTAGGCCACGCGGTGCCGGAGCCGACGCGAACCGCCCGGCTCACCCAGAACGGTCACGTCGCCGGAGGCGATCCGCTGCACACCGACGATCGACCGCATGAGCGTGGTCTTGCCGCACCCCGAGGGGCCGAGGAGACCCGTGATCTGCCCGCGGGGGACGGCGAGGTCGATGCCGTCGAACACGGATACGGCCCCACGCCGCACGCGGAGCTGCGTGATCTCGACCGCCGCGTTATTCATCATGCGATGAATTATGCGCCTCGCCTCGTCGGGCGTCAACGGCTCCGTGGGCACAGCTGCGGAGCGCCGGATCGACACGCCGTCGCCGGCCCGTGCCGACCGGCGCGGCGGTCGAGATCTCCGCAGCCGTGCCCGGGGACGCGGGCGTCAGTCGAAGAGGTAGCGCTGGACGGTGGGGCCGACGCGGCGGACGAGCTCCTCGACGGAGGCTCCGGCGAGCGCGGGGAGCTGCAGCACGTAGCGACCGATGAGCATGCCGGCGATCTGCGAGGCGACGAGGGCGGCGCGGAGGTCGGCGTCCTCCACGTCGAGGCGTCGTGCCACGCGGGAGAGCAGTTCGCGGGAGAGGAAGCCGGCGAGCAGGGGGGTCGTCAGCCTGCTCCCGATCGCCGTGCGCAGGAGCAGCACCCCGCGGCGGCGCACGTCGGGCTTCTCGAACGCGTCGAGCACGTAGCGGACGAGCCGGGCCCCCGCTTCGTCCTTCGGCCCCGCGAGGATCTCCGGGACGTCGAGGTCGGGGCGCAACGGGATCCCGGCGGCCTCTGCGAACAGGTCGGCCTTGGTGCCGAAGTAGTGGTGGACGAGTGCGGAGTCGACCCCGGCGCGGGCGGCGATCGATCGCACCGTGGCGCCGTCGTACCCCTGCGCGCCGAACTCGTCGACGGCCGCGGACACGATGCGCTCGCGGGAGTCGGTGCCGCCGCGCGGGCGCCCGCGTCGTCTCGGCGCCCTCTGCTCGGTCATGCCCGTCAGCCTACGGCTCCGCGGAGCCTCGCTCGTCGAGCAGATGCCGGAGATACCGCTGCGGCTGCCCGAGGAACGAGCGCCAGTGGTTCACGATCTCGAGGTCCTCCCAGGCGGCAGGGCGGAGCCCCCACTCCCCGACCTCCAGGATGGTGGCGCCCGGGAGCGCCGCGAGCACCGGGGAGTGCGTGGCGCACAGCACCTGGCCGCCCTCGTCGGCGATGCGCTGCAGCACGGCGATCAGCGTGAGAGTCGAATGGAACGACAGGGCGGCCTCCGGCTCGTCCAGGCAGTAGAACCCCGGATCATCGAAGCGGCTGTCGAGCAGGGCGAGGAACGACTCCCCGTGGCTCATCTCGTGGAAGGGCACGTCGCCGCGCAGGGAGGGGTTCTCCTCGAGGTACGTGTAGAACGAGTGCATCGTCTCGGCCCGCAGGAAGAATCCCCAGCGGTGCGCGCCGACGCCCCGTTGGAGGCGCAGCCAGTCCGACAGCGGCGACTCGGTCGGACGCGTCCGGTGCTGCGCCTGCCGGGATCCGCCTTCCGGGGAAAGACCGTACGCGATCGCGATGCCCTCGACGAGGGTGGACTTCCCGCTGCCGTTCTCGCCGACGAGGAAGGTCACTCCCGGTCCCAGATCCAGTCCCTCGCGCAGCACCTGCGCCACCGCGGGGATGTTCGTCGGCCACGTCCCGTCCGGGGTCGGCGCCTCGTCGTTCGCCCGCACCGCGACGACCGGCTGCTGCCGCATATGCCTCTCCCTTCCCTCCTCCGTCGACCCACCCCTCTGTGTGCCTGCCACCCCTCTTCATGCGCACGCAACGGGCCGGAACGCACGAGAGGGGGTGGGTCGGCGAGGTCAGCACTCGATGACGTTCACCGCCAGACCGCCCTCGCTGGTCTCCTTGTACTTGGTCGACATGTCGAGACCGGTCTGGCGCATCGTCTCGACGACGGCATCCAGCGAGACATAGTGGCTCCCGTCGCCGCGGAGCGCGAGACGTGCGGCGGTGACCGCGGTGGAGGCGGCGATCGCGTTGCGCTCGATGCACGGGATCTGCACGAGTCCGCCGATCGGGTCGCATGTGAGGCCGAGGTGATGCTCCATCGCGATCTCCGCGGCGTTCTCGATCTGCCGGTTCGTGCCGCCCATCACCGCGGTGAGCCCACCCGCGGCCATCGCGCACGCGGAGCCGACCTCGGCCTGACACCCGCCTTCGGCGCCGGAGATCGAGGCGTTGGCCTTGAACAGCGACCCGAGGGCGGTAGCCGTCAGCAGGAACCGGCGGATGCCCCGGCGGCGATTGGCCTCCGCGATCTCCGCGTCCTCCCCGTCGAGTGCGGGAGCGGGCGGCGGGGCCCCGTCGAACCCGAGCAGCGCGCTGCCGACGAGCTCCCCGTACGGCGTCACCGCGTTCCCGGCGCCGAGCCCCGAGTCGGCGAGGAAGCGCCACCAGTACATCGCCACCGCGGGGAGAATGCCCGCCGCGCCGTTGGTCGGAGCGGTCACGACGCGCCCACCCGCCGCGTTCTCCTCGTTCACGGCCAGCGCGAACGCGCCGAGCCACTCGCCGGGCAGCTCTCGGTGCCCCTCGGCTTCGACCGCCTCGAGCTGTGCGCGGATCGTGCCGGCGCGGCGCTTCACCTGCAGCATGCCCGGAAGCACCCCGTCGGCGTGGAGCCCCGCGTCCACGCAGCCCGACATCGCATCCCAGATCGCGTCGAGGCCGGCGGCGACCTCCTCCTCGCTCCGCAGCGCCGTCTCGTTGCGGCGGGCGACCTCCGCGATGGACAGTCCGAGCTCGTCGCACAGGGCGAGCAGCGAGGCGGCATCGGCATACGGCTGCGGGAAGGCGCCGGTGGAGAGCTGCGCTTCCTCCCCCTCGCGCCGGATGAACCCGCCGCCGATCGAGTAGTACGTCTGCTCGAACAGGATGGTTCCGTCCCGGTCACGGGCGATGAGCGTCATGGCGTTCGGATGACCGGGGAGGCGGGTCCGCGGCGCGAACACGATGTCGTCTTTCCGGAACGGCACCGCGTGGGCGCCGTCGATCCGCAGCGGCTCCCCCTCGGGGTAGGCGGACCAGGCCGCGCGCACCGCCGCCGGGTCACAGGTCTCGGGTGCGAGACCGCGCAGCCCCGCGACCACCGCGTCCGGGGTGCCATGGCCGATGCCGGTGGCGCCGAGCGAGCCGTACAGCGTGCATTCGACCCGGGCGATGCGGTCGAGCTCGCCGGAGCCGGAGAGCCGGCGCGCGAAGTCGAGTGCCGCCCGCATCGGTCCGACGGTGTGCGAGCTGGACGGGCCGACGCCGATGGAGAAGAGGTCGAAGGCCGAGACGTACGCAGTCACCCCTCCAGGCTACGCCGACTTCGCGGATCCGGTTCACCGCGATTAACCGCGTCGCCGACGGGTCCGCGTCAAGGCCCTTCATCTCGCGTCGAGGCGGAGGCAGGCTGAGAGCACGACATCGCAGAAAGGGACGATCATGACCGACAACACTCCCGAACCGACCGCGAACGACGAGCTCTCGCCCGAGGCGCAGACCCCCACGCCGACCCCCGCGTCCGACACCTCGGAGGGCGAGGCGACGACGCCGGAGCAGGCGGACTCCCCGGAGGACGCGGACCCGGCCGAGGTCCCGAGCACCGAGGAGCTGGAGGAGCCCAGCACCGAGAAGTCCCCCGGCGAGGAGCCGAAGGCCCCGAAGCGCGACGACCCGGAACCGGATCACGAGGCCGTCGGCCTCGGCGTCGACTGACCCGGCCCGAAACCCCGGACTACCGCCGAGACCCCGCCCTGCAGACGTCTGCAGGGCGGGGTCTCGACGCGAGAGCGGGGTCTCGGGGGTCTACTCGACGAGCTTGCCGGTCGTATCGACGTCGCGCATGAGCTCGGCGATCTCCTCGGGGATCGCGGGGATCTCCTCGCGGGTCACGCCGGCGGACGGGGACCACACGAGGTTCACCTGCAGCGTGGGATCGGTGTCCGGGAAGTCGCTGCGGTTGTGGCATCCGCGAGTCTCCCGACGCTCCCGCGCCGCCTCCAGCGTGGCCCGGGCGGCGAGCGCGGAGGCCTTGAGGTCGAACGCGTGCGCGAGGTCCTGGAATCCGGCGATGTCCGGGTGGATGCCGATGTCCTCCATGCGCCCCTCGATCATGTCGAGGTCGGCGAGGCCCGCCTTCAGCCCGTCCTCCGACCGCACCACGCCGGCGTACTCAGTCATGAGGTTGCGGATCGCGCGCTGCAGAGCCCGCACGTTCTCGCGCCCCTCCGCGGCGAGGAGGTCGTCGATCTCGGCACGAGCGGCGGCGACCGCATCGGCCGACCGGCGCTGGGCGTCGAGCCCCGCGGCGTGGGCCATGGCGGCCTGACCGACGATCCGGCCGTAGACGAGCAACTCGATGAGCGAGTTCCCACCGAGACGGTTCGCGCCGTGGAGTCCGCTCGACGCCTCCCCGATCGCGTACAGCCCGTCGACGTCGGTCTGGTGGTCGTCCGGCCGCACCCACACGCCGCCCATCGAGTAGTGCGCGGTCGGCGCGATCTCGATCGGGTCCGCGGTGATGTCGAGCATCTGCAGCTCCATCATCGTCTGATAGACGCGCGGAAGCCGGGTCATGATGGTCTCGCGGGGCAGGTGCGACACGTCGAGCCAGACGCCGCCGTTCTCCGTACCGCGGCCCTCCTGGATCTCCGTGTAGGCGGCGAGCGCGACACGGTCGCGCGTCGACAGCTCCATCCGCTCGGGGTCGTACTTCTCCATGAACCGCTCGCCCCGGGCATTGCGGAGGATGCCGCCCTCCCCGCGCGCGGCCTCGGAGATGAGGGTGCCGGCGGCGTTCTCGGGCTCGATGATGCCGGACGGATGGAACTGCACCAGCTCGGGGTCGCGGAGTCGCGCCCCCGCCTCGACCGCGAGCCGGAAGGAGTCTCCGGTGTTCTCGTCACGCCTCGACGACGTCCGGCGCCAGATGCGGTTGTGCCCGCCCGCGGCGAGGATCACCGCGTCCGCATGGATGAGGTAGCGCGTGCCGTCCGCCTGATCGAAGCCGTACGCGCCGAAGATGACGTTGTCGCGCACGAGCAGACGGGTGATGTAGACGTTGTCGAGGATGGGGACGTCGAGCTGCTCGGCGCGGGCGACCAGCGTCCGCTGGATCTCGAGGCCGGTGTAATCGCCGGCGAAGGCGGTGCGGCGGTAGGTGTGCGCACCGAAGAAGCGCTGCGAGATGCGGCCGTCGCCCTCGCGGGCGAAGTCCATGCCCCAGCGCTCGAGGTCGCGGATGCCGCGCTCGGCGCCCTGGGTGACGATCTGGACGGTATGGGGGTTGGCGAGGAGGTAGCTTTCCTTGATCGTGTCCGCCGCGTGCTGCTGCCAGCTGTCTTCGGCGTCCATCGTGCCGAGAGCGGCGTTGATGCCGCCGGCCGCGAGCGACGTGTGGGCGTCCTGCCGCGGGCGTTTGCCGACGGCGAGCACGTCGACGCCGTGCTCGGCGACCTCGATCGCGGCGCGGAGCCCGGAGCCTCCGGTGCCGATCACGAGGACCGTGGTGGAGATCTGACGTTCGGGTGCATTCATGCTCTCGACGCTAGTTAGGCGATCCTAATAACTCCAATGCATAGTTTGTCTGGAAACCATGCGGGTACGCTATGGATATGAACCTCGAGCAGCTCCGCGGGTTCGTCGAAGTCGCCCGCCTCGGCCACTTCACCCGCGCCTCCGAGCACCTCCACCTCGCCCAGCCGTCGCTGAGCCGTCAGATCTCGACCCTCGAACGCGAGCTCGGCGCCGAGCTGTTCCATCGCGCGCGCGGCCACATCGCCCTGACGGCGGCCGGGGAGACGGTCCTCCCTCGCGCGCAGCGCATGCTCGCCGAAGCCGACGCCATCCGCGACGAGGTGGCCGAGCTCGCCGGGCTCCGCCGTGGACGGGTGCGACTCGGCGCCCCGCCCACCCTGTGCATCAGCCTCGTGGCGGAAGCTCTCAGCTCGTTCCATGCCACCCACCCCGGCATCGATCTGCACCTCACGGAGGGCGGCTCTCGCCTGCTCGTCGAGCAGCTCGCGGTCGGCGCGGTCGACATCGCCCTCGTGACCCAGTCCGAGGGTCCGGTGCCGGCAGGGGTCAGCCTCACGCACGTCCCGCTGCTCGCCGAGGAGCTCGTGGTGATCTCGTCGGCGGCGGCCCCTCCGGTGACCCACGGCTCGTCCGTGAGCCTGGCGCACCTCGCCACGCTCCCGCTCATCCAGTTCGACGAGAGCTACGAACTGCGCGCCGCGATGGACGCCGTCTTCCGGGCCGCCGATCTCACCCCGACCCTCGCGCTGGAGGGCGCGGAGATGGATGCGGTGCTGCGCTTCGTCGAGCGCGGCGTCGGCGTCGCGGTGGTCCCGGCGATGGTGCTGTACGAACGCCCCGCACTGCGATCCGCGCGTCTCGCCCACCCCGCGATGTCCCGGACGATCAGCCTCGCCCACCGCTCCGACGTGACGCCCGCCGTCGCGGTCGCCGCGATGCGGTCGGCGATCATGGCGACGGCGGCCGACCTCGCGGAACGCGATCCCGCTATCACCAGCCTGCTCTGACCGCGGCACCTGCCCCCGGACAGCGAAAACCCCCGCCGCTTCCGCGACGGGGGTTTCCGTACTGTCTCAACACAGTGTGCGCCTCGAGGGACTCGAACCCCCAACCTTCTGATCCGTAGTCAGATGCTCTATCCATTGAGCTAGAGGCGCAGGACCCGCGGTGCTTTACCGCTCAGCGGGCCGACGACCAGCCTACAACAGACGAGACCGGAAAGCGAAACGAGGGCTCACTCCCCCTTCGCGGCCACCTTCTCCTGCTTCTTCCGCCGCTTCTCCCTGGCCCGCTGCTGCGAGGAGAGCGCCTGCAGGTCGACGAGCCGCAGTGCCTGCATCCGCGCCTCACGCATACGTGCGTAGTCGGGATCCTGATCGGGTCGCATGCCCTCGACGCGCAGTCGACGGTCGAGGTTGTGCCGCACGTCGGCCCAGGCCGCCGCGCGCGCCTCCTCGACGATGCTCTCCAGCTGGGCACGGTCATCCATCATCTCGCGCAGACGCTGCGCGACGCCGAGCGACTGCTTCGCCCGCCTCCGGAGATTGCGCACATCGCGGTCGCGGTAGTCGTGGGTGCCGACCGGGTCGGAATGCCGACCGCGGGCGCGCTTGCGCAGGGCCGTGACCGTGGCCGCGGCCTCCTCCGACTCCTCGGCCATCGCGCCGAGAGCAGCCCTGGCATCCTCGACGTACTTGTCGAGGTCGAAGACGCCGTCCTCGGCGATGGTGCCGATGAGGATGTGATTCTTCACGGCGAGGCGCGCAGCGGCCGTCGCGATCGCGACGCCTTCGGCGATGGCATCCGCAGTCCGTCCCACCGGCACCTCCTTCTCTCGAGCGTACCGGTACCGATGCCGCGCAGTCTCGGCCGGATTGGCTCTGGATCAGCATGCCGCACACCTCCGACATCGAAGCCCGTGTCGGGCCGGGGCTAGCGGACGACCCCGACCCAGATACCGGAGGCCCAGGTCTGCTGCTCGCCGGAGCACCCGACCGAACCCGGGAAGCTGCGGACGACGGCCATGCAGTTGGCCAGGAACTCCGGATCGCCGCCGAACATCGTCGCGTAGGCGCCGGACGAGGTGAGGGCACCCCAGACCCGGAACTGATGGATGTGGGCGAGCTCGTGCGCCATCGCCCAGTTCAGGCGTCCGTCGCTCCACCCGGTGATGTCGGCACGGTACTTGATGTAGCCGTTGCTGTTGGCGCAGGCCGGCGATGTGCCGCCCGCACACGACGACGACTCGTACAGCCCGACGCCCCCGCCGCCCACCCGGTCGAGGGCCGCGCGCACCCGCGCATAGCCGTCCGGCCCGCTCGACGTCCACACGGGCCCGCCGGGACCGGCGCTCTGCGATGCCTGCCACCCTGCGACCTCGGTGCCGACCTTCTGCGTGAGCGCCTCGACCGTCGCGGTCGCCGCGACCACGGTGTCGGGATCGTGGCGCTCGGCGCGCACCGTCTCCTGAGCCGACCGGGCGGACGCGAGATGCGCCGCGGTGTCGACCTTGCCGTCCGCACCACGGAGGACGGCCGCGAGCGTCGAGAGCTCTTCGAGGAACGCGGGACGCACGGCCAGCACGGCGGCCCGATCCGCGGTGTCCTGCTCGGCCTGCGCGACGGCGCCGGACAGGTGGTCGGTGCGCTGCGCGGCGTCGTGCGATCGGTCGGCCAGAACGGAGAGCTGCGCCAACGCCTCCGCCCGCTCGTGGTCCAGCGCGTCGGCCCGGGCGACGACGGCCGCCGCGAGGAGCACGGCCACCGACACCGTCACCGCCAGTTTCCGGCGCATCACGGCAGGAAGCCCGTCGTGTCCGAGAGATCGGCGTCCTGCTCAGCGATACGGGACCGGAGTTCGGTGAGACGCTCCGCGAGGGCGAGGTTCTCCGTCTGCGACTCGTCGAGCACGTCCTCGATCCGAGCGATCTCGGCCTTCACAGCGGCGACGTCCGCGGCACGCTCCTGGTCGGCCATGACGAGGAGCGCAGCACCGCCGAGCAGGAGGATTCCCCCGACGACGACAGCAAGATTTCGCATCTCGCTCCCCAGGACAGCGCGAACAGACCGGACCGACTCCGACCGGACAAGGATACAACCGGCCTTCCGCGCGGTGGGGTGTCTTCGCAGACGGACGCGCTCAGCCGGTCACGGTCTGCGCCAGCCGTCGTTCGGCTGCCGAATGTCCGCTGGCCAGGTGAGCGGGGACCATCCGGCGCACCGCCTCGACGTCCCGCGCGGCGACGGCCTCGAGGATGACGCGGTGCTCGTCCGCCATCGCCGCCAGATCGTCGTGTTGTCCGAACAGCCACCGCAGGCGGGTCAGGAACACCGCGATGAGCTCGCCCAGCATCTCGTTGCCCGCCAGATCGACGGCGATCTCGTGGAACTCCGCCGCCGCTGTGCGCGCGGTCTCGGCGTCTCCTGCCCGCGCCGCCGCAGCCTCGCGCTCATAGGCATCCCGCAGGCGTGCGAGCCCGGCGGCGTCATGCCGCTCGGCCGCGAAGACGAAGATGAGGGTCTCGATCGCCTCCCGCACCTCGGCGAAGTTGCGGATGTCGTCATGGGTGAACTCCCGCACGACCGCCCACGTCCGCGGTCGTGCGACCACCACGCCCTCCGCGACCAGGGTCCTGATCGCCTCCCGCACCGGGAGACGCGACACCTGCAGCTCGGCGGCGATGTCCCGTTCCACGAGACGCGATCCCGGAGGGCGTCGCCCGAGCACGATGTCGTCTCGGAGGATCCTCGTGACCCTGACCGACTCGAGTTCCCCGCCTACCCCCACAGCCCCCGCCATCCGGGCATTCTCGCACCCCGGCCCGGGATTGGCCAAGTTTGGTATCCCAGACCGGAGGCGCGAGCCGACTCAGGGCAGACGGTTCGCCCGCGCGACGTTCGCGGTCAGCTCTTCCGCGTTCTGCCGGACGACGTACGCCGGACGGTCGCGCTCGACCCGCCACGACTCGCTGAGCGGGCCGACGTTGACCGTGTCGAAGCCGGCCTCGTCGTAGAAGCGGGTCACGAAGGCCACAGCCTCGGCGTCATCACCCGCGGTGGCCAGCGCCCGACGGTTCGGCGTACCGGCCGGAGTCCCGTCGGTCGTGATGTCCGCGGCGTAGATGTGGTTGAACGCCTTGGCGATCCTCGACTCCGGAAGCTGCGCCTGCACGAGCTCGGACGTGGTGGTCTCGCCCTTGTCGAGGGCCTCGATGTGCCCGTCGCGCTCGAAGTAGTAGTTGTTCGTGTCGAGCACGATCTTCCCGGCGAGCTGTGCGGCGGGAAGCTGATCGATCGCGTGCAGCGGCACCGTCACCACGGCCGCGTCCGCCGCGGCGGCCGCTTCCTCCGCCGTCGCCGCCTTCGCGTGCGGCCCGAGCTCTGCGACGAGGTCGGCCAAGGTCTCCGGCCCTCGCGAGTTCGCGATCACGACGTCATAGCCGTTGGCCACCGCCACTCGGGCGACCTGGCTGCCGATGTTGCCTGCTCCGATGATTCCGAGAGTTGTCATGCTCGGGCCAACGTCTGCCGCCCGATGCTATTCCCGGTCCGAGACAGGAGCGGACGAGGTCAGAGGCGCGTGAGCGCGTCCTCGGCCGCCACCCAGGCGAGCATGGCGCACTTCACGCGAGCCACATACCGGGAGACCCCGCCGAGGGCCGCGGCGTCGCCGAGCAGCTCCTCGTCCGGCTCGATCGTGCCCCGGGAGCGCATCGCCTCGCGGAAGGCCGCGATGCGCACCTCGAGCTCGTCCACGGTGAGGCCTTCGGCGAGCTCGGCGAGCAGGGAGGCGGACGCCTGGGAGATGGCGCACCCGTGCCCCTCCCACGCGATCGCCTCCACGTCGCCGTCGGCGCCGCGATGCACCTGCAGGGTGATCTCGTCGCCGCAGGTCGGGTTGAGCTGATGCGACTGCGCCGCGATCTCCTCGCGAAGCCCGAAGCCGTGCGGCGTGCGCGAGTGGTCGAGGATCAGCTCCTGGTACAGGCTCTGCAGGTCGCTCATGCGCCCCTCCCGAAGAACGCGATCGCCCCGGCGACCGCCTCGATGACGGCATCCACCTCGGACGCTGTCGTGTACAGATAGGTGCTCGCCCTCGTCGACGAGGTCACACCGAGCCGGCGGTGCAGCGGCTGCGCGCAGTGGTGCCCGACGCGCACGGCGATGCCCTGGTCGTCGAGGAACTGCCCGACGTCGTGCGAGTGGATCCCGGCGACGTCGAAGCTTGCGAGCCCCACGCGCGGCAGCTCGATGCCCGCGCCCAGGACCCGCACGCCGTCGATCGCCCCGAGCCCGTCGACGAGTCGCTGCCCGAACGCGGCCTCGTGCGCGGCGATGCGATCCATCCCCACCGCGGAGAGGTAGTCGACCGCGGCGGCGAGCGCGATCGCCTGGGACACCCGCTGCGTGCCCGCTTCGAAGCGCTGCGGCGGTGGCAGGTATTCGGCCTCGGTCGTGGTGACGGTCGTGATCATGGAACCGCCGGTGAGGAACGGGGGCATCGCGGTGAGGACCTCGCGACGGCCGTAGAGCGCCCCGATGCCGGTGGGGCCGAGCATCTTGTGGCCGGAGAGGACGGCGAGATCGACCCCGAGCGCGTGGAGGTCCAGCGGCAGGTGCGGAGCCGACTGGCAGGCATCGAGCAGCGTGAGGGCGCCGACCTCCCTGGCCAGCGCGACGAGGGTCTCGACGGGGTTGATCACGCCCAACACGTTCGATACGTGGGTGAAGGCCACGAGCTTCGTGCGCTCCGAGATGAGCTCCGCGGCCGCATCCAGACGGAGGGCCCCGTCGTCGTCGAGC